>NZ_JBIUVC010000005.1:0-532704 GCF_044742755.1 Streptomyces sp. NPDC087845 | reverse complement strand
GGACCGCGCCGCGACGACGACAACCGAAGCGGCGGATTCCGCCGCGACGACAATCGTGGCGGTGGCTCCGGTGGTGGGTTCCGTCGTGATGACAGTCGCGGTGGTGGTTCTGGTGGTGGGTTCCGTCGGGACGATCGTCGCGATGACAATCGTGGCGGTGGCTCCGGTGGTGGGTTCCGTCGTGATGACAGCCGCGGTGGTGGTTCTGGTGGTGGGTTCCGTCGGGATGACCGGGATCGTGACCGTGGGCCGCGTCGGGATGATGAGCGTGGTGGGTACCGGGGGCCGCGTCGTGATGACGACCGGGGCGGGCGTCCCGGTGGCGGGTTCGAGCGTCGGGACGACCGGCCGCGTGGACCGCGCCGCGACGACGACAACCGAAGCGGCGGATTCCGCCGCGACGACAGCCGCGGCGGGGGTTTCCGCGGGCAGCGTGACGACCGTGGTGGCCGGGGCGGTTACCGAGGGCGTGACGAACGTGGTGGGTACGAGCGGCGCGACGACCGGGACCGTGAGCCCATCAAGCGCCTTCCGATTCCTGACGACGTCACCGGTGACGAGATCGACAAGGATGTGCGGCAGGAGCTGATGAGCCTGCCGAAGACCCTGGCCGAGGACGTCGCCAGGAACCTCGTCATGGTGGCGCGGCTGATCGACGAGGACCCCGAGCAGGCGTACGCGTACTCGCGGATCGCCCTGCGGCTGGCCTCGCGGGTCGCTGCCGTGCGTGAGGCAGCCGGGTTCGCCGCGTATGCGACGCAGAAGTACTCGGAGGCGCTGGCGGAGTTCCGGGCGGCGAAGCGGATGACCGGGTCGGTGGAGCTGTGGCCCGTCATGGCGGACTGCGAGCGTGGACTCGGGCGGCCCGAGCGGGCGATGGCGATGGCCGGCGAGCCCGAGGTGCAGAAGCTGGACAAGGCCGGCCAGGTCGAGATGCGTCTGGTGGCTGCGGGAGCCCGCAGGGACATGGGGCAGATCGACGCCGCCATCGTCACGCTGCAGAGCTCCGAGCTCGCCTCCAACGCCGTGCACCCGTGGACTGCGCGGCTGCGTTACGCCTACGCGGACGCGCTGCTGGCGGCGGGGCGTGAAGACGAGGCGCGTGAGTGGTTCGGGAAGGCGCTGGAGGCCGACAAGGACGGCGCCACCGATTCCTCGGACCGTCTCGCCGAGCTGGACGGTGTCGAGTTCGTCGACGCCCTCGGTGAGGACGAGAACGAGGACGAGGACGAGAGCAGGGACGACGTCGCGGATGGCGACGAGCGCACGGGCGAGGACGGTCCGTCCGAGGCGTGAGGCATGAGAAAGAGGGCGGCACCCCTTCCGGGGCGCCGCCCTCTTTCTCGTTGTCGGGCGCGTCAGTCGAGGGTGAGGCTCCGCAGGACCAGGCCGGTGGCCGGCTTGGGGCCGAAGGAGGTCGACTTGCGGGGCATGGTGACGCCCTGCCGGGCGAGGTCCCGGACGACTTCCTCGCGTACCGGATGCATCAGGACCGCCGTGGCGTTGTGGCGTTCGGCCTGTTCGACGGCGGCCGCGGCGTCGTGGATGTACGCGATGTGATCCGGGGCGTCGGGGATCTGCCAGACGTGGTCGAGCAGAGCAGCGTGCAGGACCGTCGCGTCGAGGGTCTGCCAGGCGGTCGGACGGTCGGCCGGAATCGTACGGTGCAGAAGTCCGGCGTCGGGACGGTCGATGAGGTGGAAGTCGCCGTCGCCCGCGAGCAGGAACGCGTTGCCTTCGGCGGCCGCCTCGGCGAGTGACGCCATGGCTTCGGGGAGCGGGCTCTTGATGTCGCGGATGCGGAAGAGGCCGTTCAGTGTGGCGAGAGCGTCGTCGACGGGGAGGCGGTGCAGCAGCCGGTGGATGGCGCGGACCCGGAGCGGGTAGCGGCGCGTGTCGACGAGGAGGACCAGGCCGAAGTCCCAGGGGCCGGGCGCGGTGTGCTCCTGCTGGAGGCGGAGGTAGGTGGCCCAGCGGTGGTGGCCGTCGGCGATCAGGGCCTGGTGGTGGGCGAGATCGGTCTCGATCTCGGCCCGCTCGGCGGCGTCGGTGACCGCCCAGAGGCGGTGGCTGTAGCCGTCCTCGGTGGTGGTGGCGAGCAGCGGCGGGCGATCGACGGTCCGCTCGATGACGGCGGTCGCGCCCGTGGCGTCGCCGTCGCTTCGGTAGGTGAGCAGCAGCGGTTCGAGGTGGGCGGCCGTGGTGCGCATCAGGTCGGCCCGGTCCTCGACGACATGGGCCATCACGTCCTCGTGCGGGAGGACTATGCCGTCGGCGGGGGCGGAGAGTGCCAGCGCGCCGACGATGCCGCGTTGCAGGATCTCGGCGTCGCGCTGCTCGTAGACGTAAAGCGCGGGCTCCGAATCGGGGGCGAGGACACCCTCGGCCAGCCAGCGGTTCAAGGTCTCCGCGGCCTGCGCGTGGCGGGCCGCGGCGGTGTCGGCCTGCGGCAGGATCAGCCGGACGATGTTGTGCGGATCCGCTGATTCCAGGTGGTGCAGCCCGTCGGGGCGCACCACGACGTCGTACGGCGGTGAGGTCACCGCGGCGAGACTGCCGACCCGCTCGGGGACGTACCGCAGCCCACGGAACGGGATCAGACGCAGTCCCCGACCGGCCGGACCTGATGTGTTCATTTCTGCATCGTATGTGCGCGGGCGCGATGCGCGATGATCGGGACAGAAGCATGGGATGAGGAGCGCAAAGAATGAGTCAGGCGAGCAGGACCAGGCCGGGCGGCAGCAGCACCGCTTTGAACAAGGCGTACGACACGGCGCTGCTCGATCTCGACGGGGTGGTGTACGCGGGCGGCCACGCGATCGTCCACGCCGTCGACTCGTTGGGGGCGGCTCGGGACGGCGGAATGCACCTGGCGTACGTGACCAACAACGCCCTGCGGACCCCGGCCGCGGTGGCCGAGCATCTGACCGAACTAGGTGTCCCGGCCGAGGCCGCCGACGTGATCACCTCGGCGCAGGCGGTGGCCCGGCTGATGGCTGATCAGCTGCCCGTCGGGGCGCGGGTGCTGGTGGTGGGCGGCGAGGGACTGCGCGTCGCGCTGCGCGAGCGCGGCCTGGTGCCGGTGGAATCGGCGGACGACGAGCCGGTCGCGGTGGCGCAGGGGTACGGCGGGCCCGATATGGCGTGGGGGCGGTTCGCCGAGGCGGCGTACGCGATCGCTCGGGGGGTGCCGTGGTTCGCGTCGAACACGGATCTGACGATTCCCAGCGCCCGGGGGATCGCGCCGGGAAACGGTGCGGCGGTGGAGGTCGTGCGGATCGCGACCGGGGCCGAGCCGCAGGTCGCCGGGAAGCCGTTGCCGCCGATGCACCGGGAGACGGTGCTGCGGACCGGGGCCGTACGCCCACTCGTGGTGGGGGACCGCCTGGACACGGACATCGAGGGGGCGTTCAACGGCGGTGTGGACTCCCTGCTGGTGCTCACCGGGGTGACGGACGCGGCGCAGTTGGTGGCCGCCGAGCCGAAGCACCGGCCGACGTATGTGGACGCCGATCTGCGGGGACTGCTGACCGGGCAGCCCGAGGTGACGCGGACGGGCGACGCATTCGGCTGTGGCGGCTGGACGGCGTCGGCGCGCGGTGACGGCCTGGTGCTGGAAGGGGACGGGGACGCGCTCGACGGGCTGCGAGCGCTCTGCGGGGCGGCGTGGTCGTACGCCGGAGACGGCTCGTGCGGGCTGGACAGCGGGAAGGCGGTCGCCAGGCTGGGGCTGTAGGGCGGTCGCCGGACTTGGCTGCGGGGTGGGCGGCTCCCGGTGAGCCCGGCCCGTAAAGAAGAATTCAAGAGAGGGTAGGCTTACCTAATTTTGTTCTGTGCGGGGTGCCGCCGTCCGGATGGCCCGGTCGCGGGTGACCGGGACCGGCTCCGCCCGCCGATCGTGGTGAAGGACGGCCCTCGCACCCGATCACCTCCGACTCCGGGAGTACGAGCATGCAGCGCCTCACCGCGGACTCGGTGACCCTCGGCTACGACCAGCGGGTCATCGCGGAGAATCTCTCGGTCGAGATTCCCGACAACTCGTTCACGGTGATCGTCGGCCCCAACGCCTGCGGCAAGTCGACCCTCTTGCGCGCGCTCGCACGGATGCTGAGCCGAACAGCGGGCGGGTGCTCCTGGACGGCCGGACGATCCACGGGATGCCTGCGAAGAAGGTCGCCAGGACGCTGGGGCTGCTGCCGCAGTCCTCCATCGCACCGGACGGCATCACGGTCGCCGACCTCGTCGGGCGCGGCCGGTACCCGCACCAGGGGCTGCTGCGTCAGTGGCCGCCGGACGACGAGCGCATTGTCGAGGAATCGATGGCGGCCACCGGAGTCGGTGCGCTCGCCAGTCGTTATGTCGATGAATTGTCCGGCGGGCAGCGGCAGCGGGTCTGGATCGCCATGGCGCTCGCCCAGCAGACGCCGCTGCTGCTGCTCGACGAGCCCACGACGTACCTCGACATCCAGCACCAGATCGATGTCCTCGACCTCTGTGCCGAGCTGCACGAGACGCAGGGGCGCACGCTGGTGGCCGTTCTGCACGATCTGAACCACGCCGCGCGGTATGCCACGCACCTCGTCGCGGTGCGGGAGGGCGAGGTGATCGCCGAGGGGGCGCCGGGCGAGGTCGTCACCGCGGAGCTGGTGGAGCGGGTCTTCGGGCTGCGCTGCCAGGTCGTCGACGATCCGGAGACCGGGACGCCGCTGGTGGTGCCGGCCGCGCGCCGGCCGCGGAGCGGCGGAGTGGATGTGCAGGGCAAGGCGTCCGCCGGGGCCTCCGCCAGGGGCTGATCGCGCCGCCCCGCCTCCGGGCTGCCCCCGGTCACCGGACGGACGGGCGAGGCGGGCCGGGGCGGTTCAGCTGGGTGCCGGCTCGGTTCAGGACAGCCGGGAGGAGGCCCGTCCCGCGGCTACAGCAGCGTCCGGAGTCTCAGCAGATCGCGGAAGCCGGCCTCCAGCCGGACCCGGCCGGAACCCCACGCCTTGGCGAAGTTCAGCTCGCCGTTCACCATCGCCACCAGGTCGTCTCCGGTCATCGCGAGCCGGATCTCGGCCTTCTCCCGGGGCGGGCCCTCGACCGTGTCCAGGACCCGGATCCGGCCATTGGCCAGCCGGCCGGTGAAGGTGATGTCGAGATCCCTGATGTGGCAGCTGAGGGAGCGGTCGAGTGCGGCGGCGCTGCGCACGTCGCCGTCGGCCCCCGCGAGGTTGCCGGAAAGTTCGTCGAGTGCGCTGCGGCACTCCGCCATGGTCGCCATCGTGATCGACGGTACCGCAGCCCTTCGCGGTAGCGTTTCCCGCATGAGCGACTCGATGCCGGGGCCCGGGACGGCGGCCGGAACAGTGCCCGGAGCGGCGCCCGCGGCGAGGGCGCAGACCCCGTCCGCGGAAGACCCGTCCGGCGAGGGTGCGGCCCTGGCCGCCGCGCCCCCACCCGCACCCGCGCCCCTCGGCATCGGACGCACCCCCACCGGCAACGCCGAGGTCGACGCGCGGCTGGAGCGTCTCGCCGATGCGGACCACCTCCCGGCGGACGGGCACATCGAGGTGTACGAGGATGTACACGGCGGGCTGCGCGACGCGCTGACCGCGCTGGATGCCAGGCCCGCCCCCGCCCCCGCACCGGTACCCGCACCGATGCCCTCGTACGACAACAGGAGCTGAACCGAACGTGGCAGGAGTGGCACGACGCCGCCTCGACGCCGAGCTGGTACGCCGTAAGCTCGCCCGCTCGCGAGAGCACGCGAGCCAGTTGATCGCCGCAGGGCGGGTGACCGTCGGCGGCAACACCGCGACCAAACCCGCCACCCAGGTCGAGACCAGCGCCGCGGTCGTCGTGATCAAGGACGACAGCGACCCCGAGTACGTCTCGCGCGGCGGGCACAAACTCGCGGGCGCCCTCGCTGCCTTCGTACCCCTCGGACTGACGGTCGAGGGGCGGCGGGCACTGGACGCCGGGGCCTCGACCGGCGGCTTCACCGACGTACTGCTGCGGGCCGGAGCCGGCCATGTCGTCGCCGTCGACGTCGGCTACGGGCAGCTCGCCTGGTCCCTCCAGTCCGATGAGCGCGTCACCGTCAAGGACCGTACCAACGTAAGGGAGTTGACTCTGGAGGCCATCGACGGCGAGCCGGTCGACCTGGTGGTCGGCGATCTGTCGTTCATCCCGCTGGGTCTCGTCCTGCCCGCCCTGGCGCGCTGCGCGGCCCCGGACGCGGACCTGGTCCTCATGGTCAAGCCGCAGTTCGAGGTGGGCAAGGAACGGCTCGGCAGCGGCGGTGTGGTGCGCAGCCCCGAACTGCGGGCCGAAGCGGTACGGGAGGTGGCGCGCCGGGCCTGGGCGCTGGGCCTCGGAGTGCGGGGGGTGACGGCGAGCCCGCTGCCGGGGCCCTCGGGAAATGTCGAGTACTTTCTCTGGCTGCGGGCCGGAGCACCTGAGCTGGATCCCGCGGATGTCGACCGTGCAGTGGCGGAGGGGCCTCGTTGACGACGAATGCGGCACGAACTGTCTTTCTTTTGGCGCACACCGGCCGTCCGGCCGCCATCCGCAGTGCCGAGCTGGTCGTCCAGGGACTGCTGCGCAGTGGCCTCGGGGTACGCGTACTGGCCACCGAGGCGGCCGATCTGCCGCTGCCGCCGTCCGTCGAGACGGTCACGGACACCTCGTCGGCGGCCGTGGACGGCTGTGAGCTGCTGGTCGTGCTCGGCGGGGACGGGACGCTGCTGCGCGGCGCCGAGCTCTCCCGGGCCTCCGGGGTGCCGATGCTCGGCGTCAACCTCGGCCGGGTCGGCTTCCTCGCCGAGGCCGAGCGCGACGACCTGGACAAGGTCGTCGACCGGGTCGTCACCCGGGCGTACCAGGTCGAGGAGCGCATGACCCTGGATGTCGTCGTGCGCAGCAACGGCGGCGTCGTCCACACCGACTGGGCGCTCAACGAAGCGGCCGTGCAGAAGGTGTCGCCCGAGCGGATGCTGGAGGTCGTCCTGGAGATCGACGGCCGGCCGGTGACCGGGTTCGGCTGCGACGGGATCGTCTGCGCGACCCCGACCGGATCGACCGCCTACGCCTTCTCGGCGGGCGGCCCCGTCGTCTGGCCCGAGGTCGAGGCGCTGCTGATGGTGCCGATCAGCGCCCACGCGCTGTTCGCCAAGCCGCTGGTGACCTCGCCCACCTCGGTGCTCGCCGTCGAGGTCCAGCAGCACACCCCGCACGGAGTGCTGTGGTGCGACGGGCGCAGGACCGTGGAGCTGCCCGCGGGCGCGCGGGTCGAGGTGCGGCGCGGTGCGGTGCCCGTACGCCTCGCGCGGCTGCACCACGCCTCGTTCACGGACCGGCTGGTGGCGAAGTTCGCACTGCCCGTCTCGGGGTGGCGGGGCGCGCCGCACTGACCGGCGGACATGGTCCCGGACGCGGTGCGCGTGCTTCAGGAGCACACGGGAGAGTGAACCCCGGGGGGCGGGGTCCGTCGCACATCGGGGCCCGGACCTCGTAAGGTCATGTCCGTGTTGGAGGAGATGCGGATACGGTCGCTCGGGGTCATCGACGACGCGGTGGTCGAGCTGTCGCCCGGTTTCACCGCGGTGACGGGCGAGACCGGCGCGGGCAAGACCATGGTCGTCACCAGCCTGGGGCTGCTGCTCGGCGGGCGTGCCGATCCCGCCCTGGTACGGATCGGGGCCAAGGCCGCGGTCGTCGAGGGCCGGATCACGGTGGCGGAGGGCGACGCCGTGGCCCTGCGGGCCGAGGAGGCCGGGGCCGAATTCGACGACGGCGCGCTGCTGATCAGCCGGACCGTCTCCGCGGAGGGGCGCTCCCGGGCGCACCTCGGCGGCAGATCCGTGCCGGTGGGGGTGCTCGCCGAGCTCGCCGACGAACTCGTCGCCGTGCACGGCCAGACCGACCAGCAGGGGTTGCTCAAGCCCGCGCGGCAGCGGCAGGCACTCGACCGGTACGCGGGCGACGGTGTCGCCGTGCCGCACACGAAGTACGCGGTGGCCTACCGGCGGCTGCGGGCCGTCGTCACGGAGCTCGACGAGCTGACGACACGCGCCCGTGAACGCGCCCAGGAAGCGGACCTGCTGCGCTTCGGGCTGGGCGAGATCGCCGCGGTCGAACCACTGGCGGGCGAGGACGCCGACCTGGCCGCCGAGGCCGAGCGGCTCGGCCATGCCGAAGCGCTCGCCTCCGCGGCGGCCCTCGCGCACACCGCGCTCGCGGGCAACCCGGAGGACCCGGAGGGCGTCGACGCGACGACCGTGGTCGCGGCCGCCGGGCGGTCCCTGGACGCCGTACGCGCCCACGATCCGGCGCTGGCCGCGCTCGCCGACCGGATCGGCGAGATCTCGATCCTGCTCGCCGACGTGGCGGGCGAACTGGCCGGGTACGCCGACCAGCTGGACGCCGATCCCCTGCGGCTCGCCGCGGTGGAGGAGCGGCGCGCCGCCCTCACCGGACTCACCCGCAAGTACGGCGAGGACATCACCGCCGTGCTCGCCTGGGCCGAGGAAGGGGCCGCCCGGCTCACCGAGCTGGAGGGCGACGACGACCGCATCGGCGAGCTGACGGCGGAGCGCGACGCGCTGCGCGCCGAGCTCTCCGGTCTCGGGCAGGCGCTGACCGACGCGCGTACGGGGGCGGCGGAGCGCTTCGCCGGGGCGGTGACCGCGGAGCTGGCCTCCCTGGCCATGCCGCATGCCCGGGTCTCGTTCGACATCCGGCAGACCGAGGCGGCCGACGAGGAGTCCGGCATCGAGATCGGCGGGCGGAGCGTGGTCTACGGGCCGTCCGGCGCCGACGAGGTCGAGCTGCTGCTCGCCCCGCACCCCGGCGCGCAGCCGCGGCCGATCGCCAAGGGAGCGTCGGGCGGCGAGCTGTCCCGGGTGATGCTCGCCGTCGAGGTGGTCTTCGCCGGCTCCGATCCCGTACCCACGTACCTCTTCGACGAGGTCGACGCGGGGGTCGGCGGCAAGGCCGCCGTCGAGGTCGGCCGGCGGCTCGCGAAGCTGGCCAGGTCCGCACAGGTCGTCGTCGTGACGCACCTGCCCCAGGTGGCGGCCTTCGCCGACCGGCAGCTGCTGGTCGAGAAGACGGTCGACGGGGCGGTGACCAGCAGCGGGGTCACGGTCCTGGAGGGCGAGGACCGGGTACGGGAGCTGTCCCGGATGCTCGCGGGCCAGGAGGACTCGCAGACGGCACGGGCCCATGCGGAGGAGCTGCTGGCCGCGGCGCGGGCGGACGGGTAGCGGGCGCCGAGCGGCCGCCCCGGGCGCATGCTCGATCGCGGGTGGGCCCGGCCGGTGGGTGTGCTCGACCGGTGGGTGGGTCCGGCTGTTCGGGCCCGCCCGGTGGTCTGCGGGCGGAACGGCCGCCGGACGGGCCGGGCGGACCGGTGCGTAGCCTGGCCCGCATGGGAGCAGCATTCAGCAGGGCCGCCGTGTCCGGTGCCGTCGCCGCCGCCGTCGCGGGGGGTGTGTACCGGGCACTGCGGACCCGGCCGCGCGGGCGCTGGCAGCGCACCAACTACGCGGGTCGCACCGTCGATCTGTACGCGGGACCGGCCGTCGCCCTCGGCGCGGCGGCCGGCGCGGCCGTCCTCCCCCTGCCGGCCCGCACCAGGTACGCCGCCGCCCTGGCCGTTCTCGCGGCGGGCGGCTGCGGCGCCTACGACGACCTCGTCGGAGCGGACGGCCCGCGCCGCGGGTTCCGTGCCCATCTGGGGGCGCTGCGGGGCGGTGAGGTGACCAGCGGCGCGGTGAAGCTGTTCGGGATCGGGGCCGCCGGGCTCGTGGCCGGTGCGCTGCTCAAGGAGCGGCCCGTCGACCGGATCCTCGCCGGGGTGGTGATCGCGGGGGCCGCGCACCTCGTCAATCTGACGGATGTACGGCCCGCCGCGGCCGCCGCCACCGTGTTCGCCCTCGGGGCCGCGGGCCTGCCGGCCGGCGCGCTCGCCGCCGCACCGATGGGGGCCGTGGCAGCCCTCGTCGCCGACGACCTGGGGCAGCGCACCATGATCGGGGACACCGGGGCCCACGCCCTGGGCGCCGCGGTCGGTGTCGCCGTCGTCGCGGGCCGCGGCCGGACCGGGCTCGCCGCCCACGCGGCGGGGCTCGTCGCGGCGACGGTGTACGGGGACCGGATCAGCCATTTCGCCCGGCGGCTGTCGGAACGCTGACGGGAAGCGGGGCGCACGTACGCGGCAACATCGCGCCGTCTCATCACCCGTGCGAGTGGTGTGCGATGGCCGGTTGCTGCGGTCCGCGCCGGAGCAGTGGCCGGACTGTGCCGGAACGTGCGTACGGACTGGCATCCTTGGCGGTGCCATCACCCCGACTCGGGACCCCCGGGAGCCATTCAACGTGTCACAGCTGCGTACGGTCCAAGTCCTGGGCGGCGGCAGCGCGGGCAGCAGCGCCCACGTCGGCTCGCTGGCCGCGGGGCTGGTGGCGAGAGGCGTGCATGTCACCGTCTGTGCCCCGGCCGAACTGGACCACGCCTACGACTTCTCCGGTACGGGCGCCCGGTTCACCCCCGTACCGCGGCGCAGCGATCCCGCGGCCGTCGCCGCGCTGCGCACCGCCTGCCTGACGGCGGACGTGGTTCACGCGCACGGTCTGCACGCCGCCGTGCGCGCCGCTCTCGCGCTCGGCGGCAGGCGGGTTCCGCTGGTCGTCACCTGGCACGCCCGCGCCCATGCCGAAGGCGCCCGCGGCCGGCTGGTCCACCTGATGGAGCGAAGGGCCGCCCGGGCAGCGGCGGTTGTGCTCGGTACGACCTCGGAGCTGGTCGACCGGGCGCGGCACCGAGGCGCGCGCGATGCCCGGCTCTCGCCGGTCTCCGCGCCGGTGGCGCACCCGCCCGCCCCGGTCCACCAGGACAAGGCGCGTGCCGAACTCGGTGCGGTGGGGCGGTCGTTGATCGTGTCGTACGGGAGTCTCGTGCCGCATCACGGATACGGCATGCTGCTCGACGCCGCACGGGTATGGCGCGGACTCGACCCGGCACCGCTGCTGATCATCGCGGGGGAGGGACGGGAGCGGGCAGCTCTGCAGCGCCGGATCAGGGACGAGGAGCTGCCCGTGCGGATCGCCGGCGGCCGCGACGACATCGCGGAACTCCTCGCCGTCGCCGACCTGGCCGTGCTGTCCAGCCGGTGGGAGGCGCGCTCGGTGCTGGCCCAGGAGGCGCTGCGGCTCGGCGTTCCGCTGGTCGCCACCGCGGTCGGAGGAGTGCCCGACCTCGTGGGGGACGCGGCGGAACTCGTACCGTACGGGAACGCGGAGGCGCTCGCGCGGGCGGTGGTCAGACTGCTCGGCGATCCGGAGCGGCGTGCGGAGCTGGTGGCCGCGGGGCGCGCACAGGCCGCGAGCTGGCCGACGGAGGACGACACGATCGCCCAAGTGCTCAGCGTCTACGACGAGTTGACACAGCCGTTGGCGGCATCCCGGACGCGGTGAACGGGCTGTCGGTCGGGCGGGTCCGGAGCTACGACGTGTGACGTCGGGCCCGCAGGGCCAGGCTCAGGGCCAGGACGGCCTGGGGGTCGTCCAGGTCGGTGCCGAGCAGCTCGCCGATGCGAGCCAGCCGGTTGTACAACGTCTGGCGGTTCAGATGCAGTTCGCGCGCCGTCTCCGCCTTGCGGCCCGCGTGGGCGAGATACGTCTCCAGCGTCGGCAGCAGCGGAGGGCGCGAGGTGCGGTCGTGATCGCGCAGCGGACCGATCGCCCGGTCCACGAACGCCGCCAGGTCCGGATGGTCCCGCAGCCGCCACAGCAGCAGATCGATGTCCAGGCGCCGGGCGTCGTACCAGGGCCGGTCGTCGAGGCCGTGCGCGGCCGTCGCCGTCTCCGCGGCGTGCCGCAGCCCCGCCCCGGCCGCCGCCCAGCTGCCCGCCACGCCCACCACCACGACCGGCGGGTGCGATCCGGCACGCTCCAGACCGGCCCGCTCCACACCGGCGCGCAGCGCCGCCGCGACCCGGTCCGCGACCGCCGTGCGCTCCGTCTCGGACCGCAGCCCCAGCAGCACCGGAACCCGGCCCTCCACGGGCCGCACACCGAGCAGCACCGGCACACCCACCGAGGAGAGCTCCTCCAGCACCGCGCGCGCCAGCAGCGCCCAGTTCCCCGACACGGACAACTCGGGGGCCAGCCGCATCACGACCGGCAGCAGCGGCATCCCACCCGGCTTGAAGCCCAGTACGCGGGCTTGCGCGGGCGCGTCCTCCGGCGTGATCCGGCCCTCCGCGAGATCGGTCAGGAAGTCGCCCCGGCCGCGCGCCGCGAGCTCCTCCTCCTGGCGGGCCTGCATCAGTACGACGGCGAGAATCCCGGCCGCGCGCTCCGCCGCCATCCGGTGCACGGTCACCAGCGGCCCGGACACGGCCAGCAGCACCAGCCTGGCCCGCACCGAACCGGTCCCCGGGCCGCCGCCCGGCACATCCACCAGCACCGAACCGGCGGGCGGCGACTCGCGGGCCGCCCGGTCGCCACGCATCCCCTCCCACACCTGGAGCGGGTCGGCGGAGACCGGGCCGGAGGCGGGCCCCGCGGCATACAGCAGCTGGCCGTCCGCCGTCTCCAGGAAGACCGGATTGGCCGCGAAATCCGCGAGGATGCCCAGCACCTGGGGAACCCCACCACCGCCGAGCAGCGCCTCCGTGCACCGCCGGTGGACGTCCTCGGCCTGCCGCAGCAGCGCGTAGTGACCGTTGACGATCTCGGTGTGGATCTCCTCGGTCACCGTCACGAACGGCACCTCGCGGTGCAACTGCACCAGCGGCAGACCGGCCGCGCGGGCGGCGTCCACGATCGATGCGGGCAGCCTGCTGAAGCGCGGTCCGAGCTCCACCACCAGGGCGGCGATCTGGCGGTCGGCGAGCCTGCGGACGAAGGCACGCTGCTCGGCGGGGCGGGTACCGAGCCCCAGACCGGTGGTGAGCAGCAGCTCGCCGCCTTTGAGCAGCGAGGCGATGTTCGGGACCTCGCCGGCGTGCACCCAGCGCACCGTACGGTTCAGCCGGTCCGCGCCGGTCACCACCTCCGGGAGCCCGCTGCGCAGCCCGGGCAGCTCAAGGGCCCGCTGCACGGTGATTCCGCCTTGGGTCTCCACTGGCTCTGGCCTCGCGTTTCCACTTGGGTCGGGCGGGCAGCCGCCCTGATTAAGCCCTGATTCAGGAAGGTACCGGCCCGGGGCGCGGGAGGCGTCGTCGGGGAGCCGTCGGAGGAGTCCGCGGCCGGGGCCGCGGCGGCGAACAGCCGCTGTCGACCTGCCGGGGGCATCGGACCGCTGTTGACACGGGTCGAGGGCCGCTGCGATCTTGTGACCGCCGCACGGTCCGGGCACGAGGGCGGAGCGGCACTCCTCCCCGGACCCCGACCGGGCCCGGACACCGACCTGGAGCAGACGTGGGCGACGACGTAGCGGCGAGCGCGGACCGGGAGGACCTTCCAGGCCCGCTTCCCGGCCCTCTGGTCGGGACCGACTGGCTCGCGGCGCGGCTCGGTTCGCCCGGCCTGGTGGTCCTCGACGCCTCCGTGGGCGCGCACCGGGGCTCGGATCAGCGGATTCCCGGAGCGCGACCCTTCGACATCGACGGGGCGCTGTCCGACCACTCGGGGCCGCTGCCCCACACGATGCCCGACGCCGACCGGTTCACCGGCGAGCTGCGCGCCCTCGGGCTCCACGACGCCGACACCGTCGTCGTCTACGACCGCGTGGGCATCTACTCCAGCGCGCGTGCCTGGTGGATGCTGCGCGCGATGGGCTTCGACCGGGCCGCGGTGCTCGACGGCGGCCTGCCCGCCTGGGCCGACGCCGGGCTGCCGCTGGAGAGCGGCCGTCCCGCGCCCGACGCGGCACATGGCGACTTCACCGCCCGGCCGCGTGCGGGGCTGATCGTCGGCAGCGGTGAGGTGGTCGCGGCCCTGGCCGATCCCCGCGCGGCCGTTCTCGACGCCCGGTCGAGGGAGAGGTTCTCCGGCGCGGTCGCCGAGCCGCGACCGGGGCTGCGCGCCGGCCATATGCCGGGGGCGCTCAATCTGCCCTTCGGCGAGCTCCAGCGCGACGGCCGGATGCGCCCGGCGCACGAGCTGCGCGCCGCGTTCGCCGCCCTCGCGGGGGAGCGGGAGCGGCTGTTCTTCAGCTGCGGATCGGGCGTCACCGCCTGCGTCCTGACGCTGGGGGCCGCGCTCGCGGGATACCGCGAACTGGCCGTGTACGACGGTTCCTGGAGCGAATGGGGGCTGCCCTCGGAGCTGCCCGTCGTGACCGGAGCGGAGAGCGGCGGACCGCGGCGCTGACGCCGCGGTCCGTGCGCGACCGCCTCCGGTGCGCGACCGCCTCCGGTGCGCGACCACCCCGTGGCTGCCCGCCGTCCCGGGGCTGCCCGCCGCCCCGCCAGTGCCGGCGCCCGGCTGTCCCGGACGGACGGAGAACGGAGAAGGCGGGCCACCTGTCCGGACAGGGAAACGGGGAGGGGCGGGGGCCGCCGTACACGCGGTCCCCGCCCCTCCCCCGGTCGCCGGGGTCAGCCGACGTATGCCCCGCTCGCCGTCAGGCGCAGTGCCGTGTCGATCAGCGGCACATGGCTGAACGCCTGGGGGAAGTTCCCCACCTGGCGCTGCAGCCGGGGATCCCACTCCTCCGCGAGCAGGCCCAGATCGTTGCGCAGGGACAGCAGCCGCTCGAAGAGCTGGCGTGCCTCGTCGACCCGGCCGATCATCGCCAGGTCGTCGGCCAGCCAGAAGGAGCAGGCCAGGAACGCGCCCTCGTCGCCCTCCAGTCCGTCGACGCCCGCGTCCTCGCCCTTGGTGGGGTAGCGCAGTATGAAGCCGTCCTCCGTGGACAGTTCGCGCTGGATCGCCTCGATCGTGCCGATCACGCGCTTGTCGTCGGGCGGCAGGAATCCCATCTGGGGGATCAGGAGGAGGGAGGCGTCCAGCTCCGTCGATCCGTAGGACTGGGTGAAGGTGTTGCGTTCCTTGTCGTAGCCCCGGTCGCAGACGTCGCGGTGGATGTCGTCGCGCAGCTCGTGAAGGCGCTCCAGCGGCCCTTCCGCGTCACCGGACTCGATCAGCTTGATGGTGCGGTCCACGGCGACCCAGGCCATCACCTTCGAGTGGACGAAGTGGCGGCGCGGGCCGCGCACCTCCCAGATGCCCTCGTCCGGCTCGTCCCAGTGCTTCTCCAGGTACTCGATCAGCTTGAGCTGGAGGCCCGTCGCGTAGTCGTTGCGGGTCAGGCCCGTCATGTGGGCGAGGTGCAGTGCCTCGATGACCTCGCCGTACACGTCCAGCTGGAGCTGGCCCGCGGCGCCGTTGCCGACCCGGACCGGGCCGGAGTTCTCGTATCCGGGCAGCCAGTCCAGCTCCGCCTCGCCGAGCTCGCGCTCGCCCGCGATGCCGTACATGATCTGCAGGTTCTCCGGGTCGCCGGCGACCGCCCGCAGCAGCCACTCGCGCCAGGCGCGGGCCTCCTCGCGGTAGCCGGTGCGCAGCAGGGAGGAGAGGGTGATCGCGGCGTCGCGCAGCCAGGTGTAGCGGTAGTCCCAGTTCCGGGAGCCGCCGATGTCCTCGGGCAGGGAGGTGGTGGGCGCGGCGACGATCCCGCCGGTCGGCGCGTACGTCAGGGCCTTGAGGGTGATCAGGGAGCGGACCACGGCCTCGCGGTAGGGCCCGTGGTACGTGCACTGCTCGACCCATTCACGCCAGAAGTCCGCGGTGGCGTCCAGCGAACCCTCCGGGTCCGGCAGGGCCGGCGGCTCGTGGTGCGAGGGCTGCCAGCTGATCGTGAACGCGATCCGGTCACCCGGCGCGACCGTGAAGTCGGAGTACGTCGTCAGGTTCTCGCCATAGGTGTCGGCGGGGGTGTCCAACCAGACGGAGTCCGGGCCCGCGACCGCGACCGTACGGCCGTCGACCTTGTGCACCCACGGCGTCACCCGCCCGTAGCTGAACCGCATCCGCAGCTCGGAGCGCATCGGCACCCGGCCGCTGATCCCCTCCACGATCCGGATCACCTGCGGGGCACCGTCACGCGGTGGCATGAAATCGGTCACTCTGACCGTTCCGCGTGGTGTATCCCATTCCGATTCCAGGACGAGGGAGTCCCCGCGGTAGCGGCGGCGGTCCGCGGACTGCGGTTCCTCCCCGTCCTCCCGCGCCGGTCCCAGGCGCCAGAAGCCGTGCTCCTCGGTACCCAGAAGTCCCGCGAAAACGGCATGCGAATCGAAGCGGGGAAGGCACAGCCAGTCCACTGTGCCGTCCCGGCAGACCAGGGCGGCGGTCTGCATGTCTCCGATGAGTGCGTAATCCTCGATGCGCCCGGCCACGTGCATCTCCAGTCGAACGGCCATGTCGCCCCGTAGGGCATTACTGCGGGTCAAGAGGTTGTCGCAAGGCGTTGTTGTGGGTGAGCCCGCGAACTCGGTACCTCGCCCGGAGCGAGTGTCCGTGCAGGATACGACGCACCGGAATGATCTGCGCGACGGTCTCATCAACGCTCGTCGATGCGCCTGAGCCGAACGGGTGCGGTGTGAGGGACCTGCGGCGATCATGTGTCGCGACTGTGCAGCGTGTGGCCAAAAGTCCGTGCGGCGTGTGGCCGGAAGCAGGCCCTCTTTGTCGCTGATACCCTGGTAGCCCGTGGACCGGTGGTCGTTCGCAACAGCAGACGAGGCCCCCGAACCGCAGCGACGGCACCTCCGGAGTCTCCGGACGGCAACGCCGGTACGCACCTCACGATCGCGACCACGGGAGCCCCCTTTGGCTATGCAGCCCACATCCACGACGACCAAGCACATCTTCGTCACCGGGGGTGTCGCCTCATCCCTCGGCAAGGGTCTGACTGCCTCCAGCCTCGGTGCCCTGCTCAAGGCGCGCGGCCTCCGGGTCACCATGCAGAAGCTCGACCCGTACCTGAACGTCGACCCGGGCACGATGAACCCCTTCCAGCACGGTGAGGTGTTCGTCACCAACGACGGCGCCGAGACCGACCTGGACATCGGCCACTACGAGCGCTTCCTCGACGTCGACCTCGACGGATCCGCCAACGTCACCACCGGCCAGGTCTACTCGCAGGTGATCGCCAAGGAGCGGCGCGGCGAGTACCTCGGTGACACCGTGCAGGTCATCCCGCACATCACCAACGAGATCAAGCACCGCATCCGCCGCATGGCCACCGACGACGTCGATGTCGTCATCACCGAGGTCGGCGGCACGGTCGGTGACATCGAGTCGCTGCCGTTCCTGGAGACCGTCCGCCAGGTCCGCCACGAGGTGGGCCGGGACAACGTGTTCGTCGTGCACATCTCGCTGCTGCCGTACATCGGCCCGTCCGGCGAGCTCAAGACCAAGCCGACCCAGCACTCCGTCGCCGCGCTGCGCAACATCGGCATCCAGCCCGACGCCATCGTGCTGCGCGCCGACCGCGACGTGCCGACCGCCATCAAGCGCAAGATCTCGCTGATGTGCGACGTCGACGAGGCCGCCGTGGTGGCCTGCGTGGACGCCAAGTCGATCTACGACATCCCCAAGGTGCTGCACACCGAGGGCCTGGACGCCTACGTCGTGCGCAAGCTCGACCTGCCGTTCCGCGACGTCGACTGGACCACGTGGGACGACCTGCTGGACCGCGTCCACAACCCCGACCACGAGGTCGTCGTCGCGCTCGTCGGCAAGTACATCGACCTGCCCGACGCCTACCTCTCGGTCACCGAGGCCATCCGGGCCGGCGGCTTCGCCAACAAGGCCAGGGTCAAGGTCAAGTGGGTCGCGTCCGACGACTGCAAGACCTCGGCCGGCGCCGCCAAGCAGCTCTCCGACGTCGACGCGATCTGCGTCCCCGGCGGCTTCGGCGACCGCGGTGTCAACGGCAAGATCGGCGCCATCCAGTACGCCCGCGAGAACAAGGTGCCGCTGCTCGGCCTCTGCCTCGGCCTCCAGTGCATCGTGATCGAGGCCGCGCGCAACCTGGCCGAGATCCCCGACGCCAACTCCACCGAGTTCGACGCCGCCACCGCGCACCCCGTCATCTCGACGATGGAGGAGCAGCTCGCGTACGTCGAGGGCGCGGGCGACCTGGGCGGCACGATGCGGCTCGGCCTGTACCCGGCGAAGCTCGCCGAGGGCTCGCTGGTCCGTGAGGCGTACGACGGCCAGCCGTACGTGGAGGAGCGCCACCGCCACCGCTACGAGGTCAACAACACCTACCGCGCCGAGCTGGAGAAGAAGGCCGGTCTGGTCTTCTCCGGCACCTCCCCGGACAACAAGCTCGTCGAGTACGTCGAGTACCCGCGCGAGATCCACCCCTACCTGGTCGCCACCCAGGCGCACCCGGAGCTCCGCTCCCGCCCGACCCGCCCGCACCCGCTCTTCGCGGGCCTCGTGAAGGCGGCCGTCGCGCGCAAGACGGGTGCCGGGGCCGGTGCCGGGCAGGGCACCGAGTCGGGCAAGTAGTCCGGCGGTACACAGGCATTAACGTTGACCGGGGTACGGATCCACTGAGGATGCGTGCCCCGGTTTCTGTTTCGTGTGGGAGGACGTAGATGGGTTTCCAGGACACGCCCGAGGAGTGGCAGGTCACCGCGACCGAGACGCCCTTCACCGGCAACAAGACCAGCGTCCGCACCGATGAAGTGGTGATGCCCGACGGCACGGTCGTACGCCGCGACTACCAGGTCCACCCGGGCTCGGTCGCCGTGCTCGCGCTCGACGAGGAGAACCGGGTCCTCGTGCTGCGGCAGTACCGCCACCCGGTGCGCCACAAGCTCTGGGAGATCCCTGCCGGACTGCTCGACGTCCCCGGTGAGAACCCGCTGCACGCGGCCCAGCGCGAGCTCTACGAGGAGGCGCACGCCAAGGCCGAGGACTGGCGGGTGCTGACCGACGTCTACACCACGCCGGGCGGCTGCGACGAGGCCGTACGGATCTTCCTGGCCAGGCATCTCTCCGAGGCCGACGGGGAGCGCTTCGCGGTCTCCGAGGAGGAGGCCGACATGGAGCTGGCCCGGGTGCCGCTCCAGGAGCTGGTGCGGGGGGTGCTGGCCGGGGATCTGCACAACAACTGCCTTGTGGTGGGCGTCCTTTCGCTCGCGACGGTGCTCGCCGGCGACGGGATCGATTCGCTGCGGCCGGCCGAGGCGCCGTGGCCGGCCCGCCCGTTCGAGGTCTGACGCTTCCTGTCACGGCCCGGCGGTCCGTGAGGACCGTTCGCCGTTCGGCGGCCCCCGGAGGCCGCTGAACGGGTCACCGAGGCCCTCCGATCGGAAAAGATGCTGATCCGATCGGGGGACCTCTGCGCCCCGCTCCACGGAATTCGTCCACACGCCTGAACTACGCTCGGAATGCCCTGACCGGAGTCCCGGCGGGCAACGCGTGCAGCGAAGTGGAGCGTGGCCCGTGACGGATCAGGCGGTGGACACCAGCGGCCCGGCCAAGGCGGCGGGAACCGAGGAGCCCTCCGGCGCCGCACCACCCCAATTCTTCGGCCGCGAACGTGAGTTGAAAGCGCTGCGGGCCGACATCGAGCGGGCCGGACTGGACACCCTGGCCGGTCGCAAGGCCGCCCGCGCCCGGGTCCTGCTGATCGCCGGACGCCCCGGCTCCGGACGCACCGCACTCTCCGGTGAGCTCGCCCGCCGGCTGCTCTCCACCGGTGACCACCCGGACGGTCTGCTCCGGGCCAGGCTCACCGACCCCGGCGGCGCACCGGTCCCCACCGAACGCACCGCCCGGGAGCTGCTCGACCAGCTGGGCGTGACGGGGCCGCCCGGCGCCGACGGGGACGAACTCTCCGAGATGGTCCGCGAGGCGCTCGCCGGGCGCGGCGCCCTGCTCCTCCTCGACGACGCCGTGGACGCGGAACAGGTCGACCCGCTGCTGCCGGACAACCCCGACTGCCTGGTCGTCGCCACCTCCGAGGGCCCTCTGACCGGGATCCCCGGCGTGCGCCCCTGCACCATCGGCGGCCTGGACCCGGCCTCCGCCGTCCGGCTGCTCGCCCGCCTCATCGGCCAGGTCAGGATCACCGTCGACCCGCGGACCGCGGAGGCCCTCACCGAGGAGTGCGGTGGGCTGCCGGCCGCCCTGGTGATGGTCGGCGGCTGGCTCGCCGCCCATCCCATGGCGTCCGTCGCCGATGCCGCCAAACAGCTGCGCGAGCTGCCGGACGACACGGAGCAGTCCACCGGCGCCCGCCCGCTGGCCCGCGCCTTCCGGCTGGTCCATGACTCCCTGCCGTCGACCGCCGCACGGATACTGCGCCTGCTCGCCCTCGCCCCCGCCGGGCTGGCCGACGCCCACACGGCCTCCGCGCTGGCCGGCTGCTCCGTCTCCGCCGCCCAGACGACCCTCGACGACTTCGTGGCCCTGGGGCTGCTGCGGAGCGATGGGGCGGAGCAACCGCAGTACGAGGTGCCCGGCTGCCTCGCCCCGCTGCTGCGGGCGCTGCTGGAGGCCAAGGACCGGCCGGCCGAGATCCAGCTCGCCAGGGCCCGGATGCTGGAGCGGACCGTACGCCTGCTGCAGTCCTGCCGGGCGGTCACCGACCCCGAGGGCTCCGCGGCCCGCCGCAAGCTCGCCGGGCTGCCGCGCTCGCTGCGCTTCCCCGGCCCCGACGCGGCCGCCGAGTGGCTGCGGACCCGTCGGCCCGCCCTGCTGGCTTCGGCCGGGATCGCCGTCGAGGACGGTGAACTGGACACGCTGGCAAGGCGGTTGGTCGCCTCGCTGGTGCGGGCGCTGGCCGTGCACCAGGGCACCGAGGCCGCCGCGCCCGAGCTGTACGGACTGCACGGTCTGGTGCTGGCCGTCGCCGAGCGGCGCGACCTGCCGCGCGAGCGGGCCGCCGCGCTGCTCAACCTCGCCGACCTCGACGCGAGGACCGGCCGTACGCGGGAGGCGCTGACCCGCTACCGGTCCGCGCTGGACGCCGGGCGGGCGGCGAAGGACCCGTACGCCATCGGCCGCGCGATGGAATCCGTAGGCGGCGCATACGCCGAGCTGGGGGACTTCCAGCGGGCCTCCGACTGGTACGGCCGGGCGCTGGCGCAGCGGCTCACCCAGGGCGAGCGGGCCGACGAGGCGAGGCTGTACGGGCGGCTCGGCGCCGTCCACACCTACGCCGGGCGGTACGGCGAGGCGCTGCGGAACTGGCGGGCCGCCGCGGCCGGGTACCGCAGGCTCGGCGACGTGCCGGCACAGGCGCGGGCGCTGAGCGAGGCGGCGCGGGTGCAGGAGTACGCGGGACGGCCGCGCGAGTCGTTGCACACCTGCCAGGAGGCCGTTACGTGGGCCAGGAGGGCCGGGGACGTGCGGCTGCAGGCGGCGCTGGAGCTGCGGCTGGCCGACACGCTCGACCGGCTCGGCGACCCGGCTGCGGCCCGGCTGCACCGGGGTCTGGCCGACAGATTGCTGGGCGAAGAGGGCTCAGCCTGCGAAATCCGTAGCGTGGTGACTGAAAATTAATGCTTTGTAAGGCTAGACAGCGCGAAGCCCTTCATTAGACTGGCTCTACCGCGTACGTTCGCGGTGTCTCCATTTACGCAGTGTCTATCCGGGTATCTGTAGCTATGTCCGGATAACCCTCAGAGCCAAGGACCGTGATCGACGTGAAGGTCGGCATCCCCCGCGAAGTCAAGAACAACGAGTTCCGCGTGGCGATCACGCCCGCCGGTGTGAACGAGCTCGTCCGTCACGGCCACCAGGTCGTCGTCGAGGAGAACGCCGGGGCCGGCTCCTCCATCACGGACGAGGAGTACGTCGCCGCCGGGGCGCAGATCCTTCCCACCGCCGACGAGGTCTGGGCCACCGCCGACCTGCTGCTCAAGGTCAAGGAGCCGGTCGCCGAGGAGTACCACCGCCTGCGCAAGGACCAGACGCTCTTCACCTACCTGCACCTCGCCGCCTCCCGTGAGTGCACGGACGCGCTGCTGGAGTCGGGCACCACGGCCATCGCGTACGAGACGGTCGAGACCGCGAACCGGGCGCTGCCGCTGCTCGCCCCGATGTCCGAGGTCGCGGGCCGGCTGGCCCCGCAGGTCGGCGCCTACCACCTGATGCGCTCGGCCGGTGGCCGCGGCGTGCTGCCGGGCGGCGTCCCGGGCACGGCGGCCGGCAAGGCCGTCGTCATCGGCGGCGGTGTCTCCGGCTGGAACGCCACGCAGATCGCCGTCGGCCTCGGCTTCCACGTCACGCTGCTCGACAAGGACATCAACAAGCTGCGCGAGGCCGACAAGATCTTCGGCACCAAGGTGCAGACGGTCGTCTCCAACGCCTTCGAGCTGGAGAAGGCCGTCATCGAGGCCGACCTCGTCGTCGGTGCCGTGCTCATCCCGGGCGCCAAGGCTCCGAAGCTGGTCACCAACGAGCTCGTCGCCAAGATGAAGCCTGGAAGTGTACTTGTCGACATTGCGATCGACCAGGGCGGCTGCTTCGAGGACTCCCACCCGACGACGCACGCCGAGCCGACCTTCATGGTCCACAACTCGGTCTTCTACTGCGTCGCGAACATGCCGGGCGCGGTGCCGAACACCTCCACGTACGCCCTCACCAACGCCACGCTGCCGTACATCGTGGAGCTCGCCAACCGCGGCTGGGCCGAGGCGCTGCGCCGCGACGCCGCGCTCGCCAAGGGTCTCAACACCCATGACGGGCAGGTCGTTTACCGCGAGGTGGCCGAGGCGCACGGCCTGGAGCACGTCGAGCTCAGCTCGCTTCTCGGCTGACGGGTCAACACTTCCCGTCAACCTGACGAGTCCGGCCGGACCTTGCCGAGCAAGGTCCGGCCGGACTCGTGTCGGGTCCCTGCGGGGTCGCCGTCCAACTCGTCTCGAACGTAGCCCTTTAACCGATTCGTGCACCTGTTAAAAGTGTGCCCCGGTGGCTGCGTGCCCTTGACAGGGAGGTGTTCGATTGCCGACACATCGGGCCGGGTCCGGCGGATTGTGTTGCTGCGGACCGGTGACACGCCATAGAGTCGCCAATCGTCGGCATGGTGCCACGCTGACCTATCGATAAAGTTTCCTGGTCACGTCCAAGGAGGTAAGACGACTTGTGAATGAGTCGACAATTACTCCCGGGGGTGTTCAACCAGGGATGCCTGCACGGGGCCAGAGCCCGAACGGGCTGGAGGCTGTCGGCTCCGTCGCTGTCCGCACCTTCGCCACCAATCAGCACATGACGACAGCCCCCCAGATGATGGACGGCCTACACGTGAACGCCATGGCCGGCAACGAGAGTGGCCGAGATTCCGCCCACTTCGCCGACTTCGACGAGGTGCCCCAGGGGCACTTCTACGACCCCGACGCCGAGTACGAGCCCGATCCGGAGTACGCGGCCACCCTCGCGCCCGACGCTGCCCGCCAGCGCCGCGAGCGGATCGGCCCGACCGGCCGGCCCCTGCCCTACTTCCCGATCCCGGGCCCGCTGACCGATCACGGTCCCGCGAAGATCATCGCGATGTGCAACCAGAAGGGCGGCGTGGGCAAGACCACGTCGACCATCAACCTGGGTGCCGCGCTCGCGGAGTACGGGCGCCGCGTCCTGCTCGTCGACTTCGACCCGCAGGGAGCCCTGTCGGTCGGACTCGGCGTCAACCCGATGGAGCTCGACCTCACGGTCTACAACCTGCTCATGGAGCGGGGCATGTCGGCCGACGAGGTGCTGCTGAAGACCGCGGTCCCGAACATGGACCTGCTGCCCAGCAACATCGACCTGTCGGCCGCCGAGGTGCAGCTGGTGAGCGAGGTGGCCCGGGAGTCCACGCTGCAGCGCGCCCTGAAGCCGCTGCTGGCCGACTACGACTACATCGTGATCGACTGCCAGCCCTCGCTGGGCCTGCTCACCGTGAACGCCCTGACGGCGGCCCACAAGGTCATAGTGCCGCTCGAGTGCGAGTTCTTCGCGCTGCGAGGTGTGGCGCTGCTCACCGAGACCATCGAGAAGGTCCAGGAGCGGCTCAATCCGGATCTGGAGCTCGACGGCATCCTCGCCACCATGTACGACTCCCGTACGGTGCACAGCCGCGAGGTCCTCGCGCGCGTCGTCGAGGCATTCGACGATCACGTCTACCACACGGTCATCGGGCGCACCGTGCGTTTCCCGGAGACCACGGTCGCCGGTGAACCCATCACCACGTACGCCTCCAACTCGGTCGGTGCCGCCGCCTATCGCCAGCTCGCCAGGGAGGTGCTCGCCCGGTGTCACGCCGAGTGAGTCTGCCCGGGGCCGACGAACTGTTCCGTACCACCGGGGGGATGGGGCTGCAGGCGTCGTCCCCCGGTGACCGGCGGCGCAAGGCGAACGGCGAGGCCCGGGTACCCGGCCCGGCCGGCGAGAGCGATGCCGGGGCCGACGGGGCCGCGGCGGGCGCGGCGGAGGCCGCCGCGCGGGAGGAGCACTCCGCGGCGGACGCCGACGCGGGGGAGTCGCGCAGCCGCGGCGGTGACGGCGGCCGGGGCGCGGTGGCGGGGCAGCCGGGGCGCAGGCCCCAGCAGTCCGCGCCGTCCGCACAGCCGTCCACGCAGCCGCCCGCTCAGGAGGCGGCTCCCGCCCCCGGTGTCCAGCAGCAGCGCAGCCGCGGAGGCGGGCGCGGGGCGAACCGGCGGCCCAGCGGCCGGGAGCGGCACGACGAGAAGATCACCGTCTATGTCTCGGCCGAGGAACTGATGGACCTCGAACACGCCCGCCTGGTGCTCCGCGGGGAGCACGGGCTCGCGGTCGACCGCGGGCGGATCGTCCGCGAGGCGGTCGCGGTGGTTCTCGCGGACCTGGAGTCGAGGGGCGACGCGAGCATCCTCGTGCGGCGGTTGCGCGGTCGCTGACCGGACAGGCCCTAGCCTGCCCGGAGCGCCGCCGCCGGCCCAGCGGTCCGGCCCTTCCCGTACGGGCCGCAGACCGCCGCCCGTATCCCGCTGCCCCTGGACCCTCATGCCGACGACCGACGAGCCCGCCCGCACCCCTCGCCGCCCCTTGGGCCGCGGTCCGGGCGGCCGGGCCGCGCCGACGGGCGGCGGGGGCGGTGGAGCCGCTGCCCCGCAGCTCCCCGGGGCCGGGGAGGCGTCCCCGGCCCCGTCGGTGGCCGATGCGGCCGCCGACGCCTCCGCCCCACCGGTGCCATCCGCAGCGCCCTCCGAGCCCGCCGTACCGGCATTTCCCGGCCCGGCCCCTGAGCCGGCCGCGGCACCACCCGAAGCGCCCGCGGAGCCCGCCGAGCCCGCCGAGCCCGGCGTACCGGCATCACCCGGTCCGTCACCCGAGCCCGCCGACGACGGGCGGTTCACCGTACGGCTGGCGAACTTCGAGGGGCCCTTCGATCTGCTCCTGCAGCTCATCTCCCGGCACAAGCTGGATGTGACCGAAGTCGCACTGTCCAAGGTCACCGACGAGTTCATGGCGCACATCCGCGCCATGGGGCCGGACTGGGACCTGGACCAGACCACCGAGTTCCTCGTCGTCGCCGCGACCCTGCTCGATCTGAAGGCCGCCCGGCTGCTGCCCGCCGCCGAGGTGGAGGACGAGGCGGACCTGGCGCTGCTCGAAGCCCGGGACCTGCTCTTCGCCCGGCTGCTCCAGTACCGCGCGTACAAGCGCGTCGCCGAGATCTTCAGCGACCGGCTGGAGTCGGAGGGGCGGCGCTTCCCGCGGACCGTGGGGCTGGAGCCGCACCACGCCGAACTGCTGCCCGAGGTCGTCATCCGCATCGGGGCCGCACGCTTCGCCGAGCTGGCCGTGAAGGCGATGCAGCCGAAGCCCGAGCCGCAGGTGTACGTCGACCACATCCACGCCCCGCTGGTCAGTGTGCGGGAACAGGCCGAGATCGTGGTGGCGCGGCTGCGGGAGGCGGGGGAGATGAATTTCCGGGTGCTCACCGAGGACGCCCGGGACACCCTCACCGTCGTCGCCAGGTTCCTCGCGCTGCTGGAGCTGTACCGGGAGAAGGCCGTCGCCCTCGACCAGGACGAGGCCCTCGGGGAGCTCCTGGTGCGCTGGGCCGGGGGAGCGGGGGCCGAGCCCGTCGTGACGGACGAGTTCGACGCCGAGGTGACCGAGGTGCGGGACGACCAGGAGGATGTGAAGGCATGAGTCAGCAGGACACCACCGGCTCCACGGTCGCGGACCTTGATCTCAAGCCCGCGCTGGAGGCCGTCCTCATGGTCGTCGACGAGCCGGCCACCGAGGAGCACCTCGCCAAGGTGCTGGAGCGGCCCCGCAGAGCCGTCGCCGACGCGCTGCGCGAGCTCGCCGACGAGTACACCGTGCAGCGCCGCGGCTTCGATCTGCGGCTGGTCGCGGGCGGCTGGCGCTTCTACACCCGGCCCGAGTACGCGGCGGCCGTCGAGGGCTTCGTACTGGACGGCCAGCAGGCCCGTCTGACGCAGGCGGCCCTGGAGACCCTCGCCGTGGTCGCGTACCGCCAGCCGGTCAGCCGGTCCAGGGTCTCCGCGGTCCGCGGAGTGAACTGCGACGGGGTCATGCGGACCCTGCTCCAGCGGGGCCTCGTCGAGGAAGCGGGCGCGGAACCCGAAACAGGTGCGATCCTGTACAGGACGACGAATTACTTTCTGGAGCGGATGGGCCTGCGTGGCCTGGATGAGCTCCCGGAACTCGCGCCCTTCCTCCCCGAGGCGGACGCGATCGAGGCTGAGACGCCAGAGGGTGTGCCGTCGTTCGATCCGGACGCACCGGACACCCCGGATACTCACGCAGACGACAAGACGGAATTTTGATGCGAAGCAGTGGCAGGAACAGCGGAAGCGGCAGCGACAGGAGCGGCGGCAACCGGAATCCCCGGGGTGCCGGCGCCGGGCGCGACGGCAAGCAGGAGCAGCGGCCCCGTCGGCCCCGGCCCGAGGAGCGCCGCTACGACGTGGGCTCCACCGGCGAGAAGAGCGGCGAAGGCCCCCGCAAGGGCCGCGGCGCGGCGGCCCGCGGCGGCGCCAAGGGCGGCCCGAAGCCCGCGCAGTCCGGCGGCCGGAGCGGCGGCCCGCGGCGCCAGGGCGCCCTGTCCCGTCCGCGCGAGCTCGACGCCAAGATCGAGCAGCGCAACCGGGACAGGTACGCGGGCAAGCCCGACATCAGGACGCCCAAGACCTTCCCGGGCGCCGAGCAGGAGGGTGAGCGGCTGCAGAAGGTCCTCGCCCGGGCCGGCATGGGCTCGCGCCGCGCGTGCGAGGAGCTGATCGAGCAGGCCCGCGTCGAGGTCAACGGCGAGATCGTCGTCGAGCAGGGCATGCGCGTCGACGTGCACAAGGACGAGATCAAGGTCGACGGTCTGACCGTGGCCGCCCAGTCGTACCTCTTCTTCGCGCTGAACAAGCCGGCCGGTGTCGTCTCCTCCATGGAGGACCCGGACGGCCGCCAGTGCCTCGGCGACTACGTCAACAACCGTGAGACGCGGCTTTTCCACGTCGGCCGGCTGGACACCGAGACCGAGGGCATCATCATGCTCACCAACCACGGTGAGCTGGCCCACCGTCTGACCCACCCCAAGTACGGGGTGAAGAAGACCTACCTGGCAGCCATCCAGGGACCGCTCCCGCGCGACCTCGGCAAGCGGCTCAAGGACGGCATCCAGCTGGAGGACGGTTACGCCCGCGCCGACCACTTCCGGGTCGTCGAGAACACCGGCAAGAACTACCTGGTCGAGGTGACCCTCCACGAGGGCCGCAAGCACATCGTCCGCCGGATGCTGGCCGAGGCGGGCTTCCCGGTCGAGCGGCTCGTACGGACGTCCTTCGGGCCGATCCCGCTGGGCGACCAGAAGTCCGGCTGGCTGCGCCGCCTCACCAACACCGAGGTCGGCATGCTGATGCGCGAGGTCGGCCTGTAGGAGCGTCCGGCTCCGTCCGTTCCACGGCCCGCGGCCGGTTCCTGTTTTCGATTTTCGAACAGGAATCGGCCGCGGGTCTTTTGCTGCCACCGTTCCGCCTTTATAGTCAGAGTGACTATTAAGGAGGCGGGAGTGAGTCTCGCGGATGTCCTCGATCCCTTGCAGCAACCCCTGGTGACGGTCCTGGGCACCCCGGTCGGCTGGACCGAGGTGCTCGGATTCGGCAGTGGGGCGCTGTGTGTCTGGCTCGTGGCCCGCCAACACCTCGCCAACTGGCCGATCGGCATCGCCAACAACCTCTTCTTCATCGCGCTGTTCACCCAGTCCGGTCTGTACGCCGACGCCGGCCTCCAGATCGTCTTCATCGCCCTTGCCGCGTACGGCTGGTGGACCTGGACCCACGGGGGTGGACCAGGTGCACGGGACCTGCCGGTGCGGCGCACCACACGCACCGAATGGGTCTGGCTGCTCGCGGCAGGGGCGGTGGGGACCGCCGCCCTCACCGTCCTGCTGGGCCGCGCCACCGACTCGACCGTGCCCTTCTGGGACGCCCTGACGACCGCGTTGTCCCTGGCGGCCACGTACGGGCAGTGCAGGAAGCTCGTCGAGTCGTGGTGGCTCTGGATCGCGGCCGACGTGGTGTACATCCCGCTGTACGCGTACAAGGAGCTCTATCTGACCTCCCTGCTGTACGCCGGCTTCCTCACGCTGTGTCTGATCGGCCTGCGCAACTGGCGCCGCGATGCCGCCATACAGCAGCACCGGCCCGTGGAGGTGGCGGCATGAAGCGCTTCGGGCACGGGCTCGTCCTCGGGAAGTTCTACCCGCCGCACGCCGGCCACCACCACCTCGTCCGCACCGCGCAGGACCGCTGCGAGCGGCTGACCGTCCTGGTGTGCGCCGCCTCCGTCGAGTCCATATCGCTCGCCGACCGGGTGGCCTGGATGCGGGAGGTGCACCCGGACGTACGGGTCGTGGGCGCGGTCGACGACATCCGCATGGATCTCCACGACCCGGTGATCTGGGACGCGCACATGGCCGTCTTCACCGGGGCCGTGCCCGATCCGGTGGACGCCGTCTTCACATCGGAGTCGTACGGGGACGAACTGGCCCGCAGGTTCGGTGCCGAGTCCGTCTGCGTCGACCCCGAACGCACGGTCTTCCCGGTGTCCGGTACCGCGGTCCGCAAGGACCCGGTCGGCTGCTGGGACTACCTCGAACCGCCGGTACGGGCCGCGCTCACCCGCCGGATCGTCGTCCTCGGCGCGGAATCCACCGGTACCACGACCATGGCCCGTGCCCTCACCGACCACTACCGCCGGCGCGGCGGGGCCTGGGCGCAGACCCGTTGCGTCGCCGAGTACGGACGGGAGTTCAGCGCCCGGAAGCTGGCCGCGCTGCGCGCCCGGTGGCCCGGGGCCCAGTGGGAGGACGTCGCCTTCGCCACCGAGGACTTCCCGTTGATCGCCGAGGCGCAGAACGCCGAGGAGGAGGCGGCCGCGCGCACCGGGTCGCCGGTGCTCTTCTGCGACACCGACTCCTTCGCCACCACCGTCTGGCACGAGCGGTACATCGGCGGCCGCAACCCGCTCGTCGAGGAGGCCGCCGACCGCGTGGCTCACCACCTGTGGCTGCTCACCGACCACGAGGGCGTCGCCTTCGAGGACGACGGACTGCGCGACGGCGAGGAGCTGCGGCCCTGGATGACCGACCGGTTCCGGGCCGAACTCACCCGTACCGGAAGGAGGTTCATCGAACTCACCGGAACCCACCGGGAACGCCTGGACACCGCGGTCTCCGCCGTCGACACCCTGCTCGCCGCCGGCTGGAACTTCGCCGCACCTCTCCCGGAGCGCCGATGAGCACCGGTGCCCCCGCGGGCTACGACCCGTACGCCTTCGAACCCTTCGCGGTCACCGTCGACCTCGCCGTCTTCACGGTCCGCGACACCCGGCTGAACGTCCTGCTCGTCGAACGGGGCGAGGACCCCTACAAGGGCCACTGGGCCCTGCCCGGCGGCTTCGTCCGGCCCCGCGAGTCCGCGGAGAACGCCGCCCGCCGGGAGCTCGCCGAGGAGACCGGCCTGACCGAGGGCACCGTCTCCGCCTTCCACCTGGAACAGCTGCGCACCTACAGCGAACCGGACCGCGACCCGAGGATGCGGGTCGTCTCCGTCGCCTACGCCGCGCTCGTCCCCGACCTTCCCGAACCCCGCGGCGGCGGCGACGCCGCCAACGCCCGGTGGTGGGACGCCGGAGCCCTCGGCCCGCTCGCCTTCGACCACGACCGCATCCTCGCCGACGCCCACGACCGCGTCGGCGCCAAACTCGAATACAGCTGCCTGGCCACCGCCTTCTGCCCGCCCGAATTCACCCTGGGGGAACTTCAGCAGGTGTACGAGACGGTCTGGGGCGTCGAGCTGGACCGGCCCAACTTCCGGCGCAAGGTCCTCACCACGCCCGGCTTCGTCCAGGCCGTGGAGGGATCACCGCGCCGCACCGGCGGACGGGGAAAGCCGGCCGCTCTCTACCGGGCGGGTGCCGCTACCGCCCTGCACCCTCCACTCCTGAGACCGGAAGGAAGAACCACGTGATCGTGACCAGGACCATCACCAAGCAGGCCGCCACCGGCGCACTGACCGGGCTCGCGCTCGGCGACGCACTGGGCTTCCCGACCGAGTTCAACAACGTTCCGTCGATCCTCGCCAAGTGCGGGCCGTGGCGCCAGATGCGGCTGCCGAAGCCCGCGATCGTCAGCGACGACACCCAGATGACGCTGGCCCTGGGGCGGGGCATCCGCACCGCCATGGACCGCGGGCTGCTCACCCCGCTGCGGCTGGTCCGCCCGGTGCGCGAGGAGTTCGTCGACTGGTACCACTCGCCCGACAACAACCGCGCCCCCGGCCGCACCTGCATGACCGCCTGCCGCCTGCTCGACAGCGACCGGCTCTGGCAGGAGGCCGGCCAGACCGGCTCCAAGGGCTGCGGCGCCACCATGCGAGTCGCCCCGGTCGGGCTCGTTCCGGGGCTGAGCGAGGAACAGCGCTCCGGTGCCGCCCAGTTGCAGGCCGCCCTCACCCACGGGCACCCGACCGCGCTCGCCGCGTCCGACCTGATGGCCCGCGCGGTGTACCTGCTGGCGCAGGGCGCGGAGCCGATGGGCCTGATCGGGCAACTGCGCAGCTACGCCTACGAGAACAGCGGACGCTACCTCACGCGCTGGCTCGGCGACCTCTGGCGGTACGCGGGCGACTCCTCGCCCGAGCAGTACATCCAGCGCGGCTGGGACGAATGCCTCACGGCCCTGGCCCGCGTCCAGGACGCCCTGCGCGACCCCTCCCCGGAGACCGACCCCTGCGAGGCGACCGGTGACGGCTGGATCGCCGAGGAGTCCCTGGCCACGGCCCTCCACTGCTTCCTGCTCTTCCCCGAGGAACCCGTCACCGCGCTGCGCCGGGCCGCCTGCACCCGGGGCGACTCGGACTCCCTCGGCTGCCTGACCGGCGCGCTCGCCGGGGCGCACCTGGGGGCGGGGGCCTGGCCCAAGGAGTGGTCGGAGCGGATCGAGTACCGGAGCGACCTGCTGGCATTGGGGGCGCTCTGGGATTCCTGACCCATGCGTACGGACACCGAGCACCTCAAGGACGCCGGGCTGCCGGCCATGGACCTCGGCCCGGTCCTCGCCGAAGAGCGCCACCCGCTGCTGTTCGCCACGGTCTCCGGGGCGCATCTGTACGGGTTCCCCTCCAAGGACTCGGATGTGGACCTTCGGGGGGTCCATCTCCTGCCCGCGGAGGACCTCGTGGGGCTGCGCGAGGCCGAGGAGACGCGCTCGCGGATGTGGGACCGGGACGGGGTCGAGATGGATCTCGTCACGCACGACCTGCGGAAGTTCGTCCGGCTGATGCTGAAGCCGAACGGCTATGTGCTGGAGCAGCTGCTCTCGCCGCTGGTCGTGCACACCGGCGAGACGCACGCGGAACTGGTGGACCTGGCGCCGGGTGTGATCACCCGCAACCACGCCCACCACTACCGGGGATTCGCCCGCACCCAGTGGCGGCTCTTCGAGAAGACCGGTGAGCTGAAGCCGCTGCTGTACACGTTCCGGGCGCTGCTCACCGGGATCCACCTGATGCGCAGCGGCGAGGTGCGGGCGCATCTGCCGACCCTCCTCGGGGAGGTGGCTGCGCCCGCGTATCTGCCCGAGCTGATCGACGCGAAGGCCGGGGCCGAGCACGGGGGAGCGGGGGACGCGGCCGGTGCGGCGGCGGCCCGGGACGTCGAGGCGCTGCACGGGGTGCTGGACCGGGCCCAGGCGGAATCGGGGCTGCCCGAGGCGGCCGGGGGGGTTCGAGGGGCTGCACGACCTCGTGGTGCGGGCGCGGTTGACGGGGCGGGCGTCCTAGGGCCAGGACACGGATGCCCGGCGGGTGCGGATCAGGAAGTCCTCCACCCGGGACCGGTCCGGCTCCGCGGGGAGCGGGGAGTCCTTCACGGCCTCGTCGTTCTCCGCGGCGAGGCGGTTCATGCGGCGTTCGACCTCCGCCCACGGCACCTCGCCCCGCTTCACCGCCAGCAGCTCCTCCCGGGCCGCGCCCACCTCGATCGTGAGCTCGCCCGTGCGCAGCAGGTCCCGGCCGGAGGCCAGCAGCCGCAGCAGATGCATGGCGTGCTTCCAGCGCGGTGCCCCGTGCTGCCGCACGTCCGCCTCCAGCTTCTTGCGCTGGCCCAACGCATAGCGGACGAAGGTCTGATGGGCCAGCCGGGAGAGGAACGCGCCGCGCAGGGAGAGCAGTTCACGCCCTACGGCGTCGACGTGGTCCGCCAGCGGTGAGTGCAGGCACTCCAGCACATTGGGGTTGGCGCGCAGCGCCAGCTCGCAGAAGCGTTCCAGCTCCCAGGAGAACTGCTCACGCGCCGGGCCCTCGACATGGGTCGGCGGTTTCTCGAACCGCCAGAACAGCGGGGTCGGCGCGAGGAACACGCCGCGCCGGTCGGTGTCGCTCCCCTCCGTGGCGAGCCCGAAGGCGCGTGAACCCATCACACAGGAGTAGACCGTGTGGTCGCGTACGAGAGCCTCGGGATCCGGGGTGATCATGCCGGCGAGAGTACGTGAGCGGAATCGGGTTGCACCGGGGGATTCGCGTGCCGCGGCCGGGACAGTGCCCAGGGTGCCCCGCTCAGGTGGCAGAAGCCCGGGTTCTGATCGACATTGTCGATAAATCATCCCCTCTGGAAAGGCAGAACCATGGCGGGAAACGATCTCGGCAGCTTGCTGGGCGGCGGCGGGAGCGGCGCTTCGGGTGGCGCCTCGGGCGGTGCGGGGAACATCCTCGGCGCGCTGCTGGGCGCGCTCGGCGGCCAGGGCGGTACGGGCGGCGGTGGCAACGCGCTCGAAGGGCTGATCGGGATGCTCACCAAGTCCGGCCTCGTCGACCAGGCGCAGTCCTGGGTCGGCACCGGTGAGAACCAGGCGGTCAGCGGCGCCCAGATCGCCGGGGCGCTGCCGGACGAGACCCTGCGGAAGGTCGCCCGGGAAGCGGGGGTCAGCACGGAGCAGGCGGCCGACGAGATCGCCCGGTCGCTGCCGACAGCGGTCGACAGACTGACTCCGTCGGGAGAGGTGCCGGAGGGCCGCTCGATCGAGGACCTGGTCCGGGAGCAGCAGCTCTGACGGCGGCGGCCCGAGCGGCCGTGCGGAACGGCCCGCGCGGGCTTCGCATCGGCCTCCCGGCCGGATCGCCCCGGGCGGCCGGGGCGGCAGGTCCCGGGCCGTGCCCGCGTGCCCGCCCCGTCGCACGGACAGAGCGCCCCGGACCGCCGACCGCGCCGCCCCTCCAAGGGCTGTCCCGTAGTCCCCGGCGGGCGTGCGACGACAGCTACGGCACCTCGCCGCGTTGTCGGAACGCCCGAATACATCCGGTATTCGGGCGTCCCTCCGCCTTGCGATGCACCGCATCCGACTCCCCACACCGATCCACCAGGGATTACGGACAGCCTTTAGGCTGATCACGCAGCGAGATCACGCAGGCGGACAGCAGGCGCGACACGTACGAAAAAGCGAGGAGCACGACGTGGCGGTACGAGCGGTCCGTGGAGCCGTCCAACTGGAACAGGACGAGGCCGGACACATGGGCGAACAGGTCAGCGCCCTGCTCACCGCGGTCCTGGAGCGCAACAGCCTCGTCGCTGACGACCTGATCAGCATCTGGTTCACGGCCACCCCCGATCTGCACAGCGACTTCCCGGCCGCCGCGGCGCGCGGGATCGGTATCGTCGACGTACCGCTGATCTGCGCCCAGGAACTGGACATCGTGGGCGCCATGCCCCGGGTGGTGCGGATTCTCGCGCACGTCGAGACGTACCTTCCCAAGTCCGAGATCGCGCACGTGTACCTCGGCGCCACCGCCGCCCTCCGCAAGGACATCGCCCAGTGAGAACCGCCCTCGTCATCGGAACGGGCCTCGTCGGCACGTCCGCAGCCCTCGCCCTGGCCGGGCGCGGCATCCATGTCCACCTCGTCGACCACGATCCCGAATCGGCCCGCACCGCCGCCGCGCTCGGCGCCGGCACGGACGAGGAGCCGGTGGGCCGCGTCGACCTGGCGATCATCGCCGTGCCGCCCGCCCATGTCGCCACGGTGCTGGCGACCGCCATGCGGGACGGCATCGCCCGCGGCTACCTCGACGTCGCCAGCGTCAAGGGCGGCCCGCGCCGCGAGCTGGAGGCCCGCGGCGTCGATCTCGCCCCGTACATCGGTACGCACCCGATGGCCGGCAAGGAGCGATCCGGCCCCCTCGCCGCCACCGCGGACCTCTTCGAGGGCCGCCCCTGGGTCCTCACCCCGACCCGCGACACCGACACCGAGGTCCTCAACCTCGCCCTGGAACTGGTCGCGCTCTGCCGCGCCGTCCCGGTCGTCATGGACGCCGACGCCCACGACCGGGCCGTCGCCCTGGTCTCTCACACCCCGCAGCTGATCTCGTCGATGGTCGCCGCCCGGCTGGAGGAGGCCGACGAGACCGCCGTACGCCTCTGCGGTCAGGGCATCAGGGACGTCACCCGGATCGCCGCCTCCGACCCCCGGATGTGGGTGGAGATCCTCTCCGCCAACCCCGGGCCGGTCGCCGACGTGCTGGCCGGGGTCGCCGCCGATCTGGACGAGACGGTACGGGCGCTGCGCGGTCTGCAGTCCGGTGACGACGACAAGCGCCGCGAGGGCACCGAGGGCATCGAGGACGTACTGCGCCGCGGCAACGCGGGCCGCGTCCGGGTGCCCGGCAAGCACGGGACGGCTCCCGCCTCGTACGAGATCGTCTCCGTGCTCATCAGCGACCGGCCGGGCGAACTGGCCGGGATCTTCGCCGACGCCGGCCGGGCCGGGGTCAACGTCGAGGACGTCCGTATCGAGCACGCCACCGGGCAGCAGGCGGGCCTGGTCCAGCTGATGGTCGAACCGAGCGCGGCCGCCGAACTGAGCGCGGCGCTGCGCGAGCGTGGCTGGTCGCTGCGCCAGTAGGCCCGGGGCGGCCCCCCGGGAGGCGGTTGTCCACAGGGGTGCAGAGGACCGCTCCGACACTCGGTAACCTTGTGCGGGGCGGGTTCGCGCGCCCCCGTCCCGCCCGCCCCGTGAAACCAGGAAGGTGTCCACCACCGTGGAAACCGCAAGCGCCGCCGCCCGGACGGCCCCGGCCGCAGTGATCGTCGCCATCGACGGACCCTCCGGCACCGGCAAGTCGAGCACGTCCAAGGCCGTCGCCGCGCAGCTCGGCCTGAGCTACCTGGACACCGGCGCCCAGTACCGGGCGATCACCTGGTGGATGCTGAACAACGGCATCGACGTGCGGGACGCGATGGAGGTGGCGACCGCCGCCACCAAGCCGGTCATCGTCTCCGGCACGGACCCGGCCGCCCCGACGATCACCGTCGACGGCGAGGACGCCTCGGGCCCGATCCGCACCCAGGAGGTCACCTCCAGCGTCAGCGCCGTCAGCGCGGTCCCCGAGGTGCGCACCCGGATCACCGAGCTGCAGCGCACCATCGCCGCCGCGGCCGACCGGGGCATAGTGGTCGAGGGCCGTGACATCGGTACCACGGTGCTGCCCGACGCCGACCTGAAGATCTTCCTCACCGCGTCGCCGGAGGCGCGTGCCGCCCGCCGCAGCGGGGAGATCAAGGGCTCCGATCTCTCCGCCACGAAGGAGGCGCTGATCAAGCGGGACGCGGCCGACTCCGGCCGCAAGACCTCCCCGCTGGCCAAGGCGGACGACGCCGTCGAGGTGGACACCACCGAGCTGACCCTTCAGCAGGTCATCGAGTGCATCGTCACCCTCGTCGAGGAGAAGCGGGCCGCGAAGTGACCCGAACCACGGGCACGCCCGCGCCGCGCGGTGCGGCGGTCGGGCGCGGGATCGGCATCGGGCTGATGTACGGGCTGTGGAAGCCCCGCGTCCTCGGTGCGTGGCGGGTTCCCGCCTCCGGACCCGTCATACTCGCGGTGAACCACTCACACAACATCGACGGTCCGATGCTGATGGGCACCGCGCCCCGGCCCGTCCACTTCCTGATCAAGAAAGAAGCGTTCGTCGGCCCGCTCGACCCGTTCCTGCGCGGAATCGGGCAGCTGAAGGTGGACCGTACGACCGCCGACCGCACCGCCATCACCCACGCCCTCGGCGTACTGGAGAACGGCGGGGTGCTCGGGATCTTCCCCGAGGGCACCAGGGGCGAGGGCGACTTCGCCGCTCTGCGTGCCGGGCTCGCATACTTCGCGGTACGCAGCGGGGCACCGATCGTGCCCGTGGCGGTACTGGGAAGCACCGAGCGCCGCGGACGGTTGATATCGGCACTGCCGCCGCTGCGCAGCCGGGTCGATGTCGTGTTCGGCGATGCCTTCGACGCGGGGGACGGAAGCGGTCGGCGGACCCGGAAGGCGCTGGACGAGGCGACGGTACGGATCCAGGGGCGGCTGACCGCCCACCTGGACGAGGCCAGGCGTTTCACCGGGCGCCGGGTAAGACTTGAGTAGTGGGCCGCGTGGTCGTGGCCCATCGATGATGATGCAAAGAGGAACGGACTTCATGAACGACCAGATTCACTCCGGCGGCTCGGACCACGAGCACGGAGCGCTTGGCGACGCCGAGTACGCGGAGTTCATGGAGCTCGCCGCGGAGGAGGGCTTCGACGCCGAAGAGGTCGAGGGTGCGATCGGTGAGGCCGGTCACGGACCGCTTCCCGTGCTCGCCGTCGTCGGCCGTCCCAACGTCGGCAAGTCGACACTGGTGAACCGGATCATCGGCCGCCGTGAGGCGGTCGTCGAGGACAAGCCCGGCGTCACCCGCGACCGCGTCACCTACGAGGCCGAGTGGGCGGGCCGCCGCTTCAAGGTCGTCGACACCGGCGGCTGGGAGCAGGACGTGCTCGGCATCGACGCCTCCGTCGCCGCCCAGGCCGAGTACGCGATCGAGGCAGCCGACGCGGTCGTCTTCGTGGTCGACTCGACGGTCGGCGCGACCGACACCGACGAGGCCGTCGTCAAGCTGCTGCGCCGGGCGGGCAAGCCCGTCGTGCTGTGCGCCAACAAGGTCGACGGGCAGAGCGGCGAGGCGGACGCCACCGCGCTCTGGTCGCTCGGCCTCGGCGAGCCGTACCCGGTCTCCTCGCTGCACGGCCGCGGCACCGGTGACCTGCTCGACGCGGTGCTCGAAGCCCTTCCCGAGGCCCCGGCGCAGCGCTTCGGCACGGCGATCGGCGGACCGCGCCGGATCGCGCTCATCGGCCGTCCGAACGTCGGCAAGTCCTCGCTGCTGAACAAGGTGGCGAACGAGGACCGCGTCGTCGTCAACGAGCTCGCGGGCACCACCCGTGACCCGGTCGACGAGCTGATCGAGCTCGGCGGCATCACCTGGAAGTTCATCGACACGGCCGGCATCCGCCGCCGCGTCCACCTCCAGGAGGGTGCGGACTACTACGCCTCGCTGCGTACCGCCGCCGCCGTGGAGAAGGCCGAGGTCGCCGTCGTCCTGATCGACGCCGGCGAGTCCATCAGCGTCCAGGACCAGCGCATCATCACCATGGCCGTCGAGGCCGGTCGCGCACTGGTCATCGCGTACAACAAGTGGGACACCCTCGACGAGGAGCGCCGCTACTACCTGGAGCGCGAGATCGAGACGGAGCTCGCGCAGGTCGCGTGGGCCCCGCGGGTCAACGTCTCCGCCGCCACCGGCCGGCACATGGAGAAGCTGGTCCCGGCGATCGAGACCGCCCTCGCCGGCTGGGAGACCCGCGTCCCCACCGGCCGGCTGAACGCCTTCCTCGGCGAGATCGTCGCCTCCCACCCGCACCCCGTCCGCGGCGGAAAGCAGCCCCGGATCCTCTTCGGCACCCAGGCGGGCACCAAGCCGCCGCGCTTCGTGCTGTTCTCCTCGGGCTTCCTGGAGCACGGCTACCGGCGCTTCGTCGAACGCCGGCTGCGCGAGGAGTTCGGCTTCGACGGCACCCCGATCCACATCTCGGTGCGGGTCCGCGAGAAGCGCGGTCGCAACAAGTAGCACGCAGACCTCATGACGGAGCCCCGGACCGTTTCGTAGCCGAAACGGTCCGGGGCTCCGTCATGGGTCAGGCCCCGCGCGATCCCGATCCCGGGGGCAGAGCCGCGGGCTGGGGCCGCCCGGAGTGCCGCCCCACCCGCTGCCAGGAACCGAGAGCGCTGGTGTGCGCGCTCGGGCCGCTGCCGTGCCCCGAGGCCCCGCCGTGTACGGAGAGACCGACCGAGAGGGCGGCGGAGTGACCGGAGTGGCCGCTCAGCGGAACGCGGCTGCCGAAGAACCCACTGCCGAAGGCCACGAAGCCGAGATTCTCCTCGCCGCTACGATCACCCGGAAGCGCCCGGAACGACCGGCGGTACTCGGAGTACAGCGCGTCGTAGATCGGGGTGTGGGACTGACCGCCCGAGGGGTCCTGCGCGGGGCGCATGGCAGGGATCGGGCTCTGGCGCTGGTGGGAGGAGTCGTATGAGTGCACGTATGTGCCAACGACCCCACCGGCCGTCGGATGCGGGCCCGGCGGAGAAATAGCTGTTCGCCGCAGGTGCGAAGAACGTACGGCCACGATCAGGTCCCGGCCAGCGGCATCGCGGCGGCGACCAGGAGGCCGCCGGCGGCGGCCTTGTCCAGAGCGTCGCGCAGCAGGTCCTCGCGGGGCTGCTGCCCGATCACCCCCGCCGGGGTGGCGAAGACGAGCACCGTCTGCGACTTGTTGGCGGCGGACCGCCAGCCCTCGGTGACCTGGAGCGGGGCATGCGCCTGCCACCAGGCGACCGGGGCGCTGCCGTGGGTGCCCGGCTGGAGCACGGCATGCAGCTGGCCCATCGCGAGCAGGATCGACCAGCCGTGCAGCACCGCGGGCATCGCTTCCATCCGGTGGACCGGCTGGAAGCCCTGCTCCAGCAGCAGCTGGAGGAATTCATCGCCCCGGCTGCCGTCCGTGCCCGGTCGGGCGATCGCGCCGGTCGGCTCGACGACGAGGGCCGGGTGGAGCTCGTCGTCGATCAGGACGAGGCCGCTGGTGACCCCGAGGACGGCCTGCTCGGTGCTGAGGCCCTCCGCGTCGCCGCCGGTGATGCTGCGTACCGCGCCCTGCAACTGCTCCTCGGCGACCCGGACGACCTGCGAGGGGATGCAGGTCGCGTGCGCGAAGGCGAGGACGGCGGTCTCGTCACCGACGAAGAGCACCGTGCTGGTGCGCTCCTGTTCGGAGTCGCCGGGGGTGCGGCAGGAGGTGCAGTCGTAGCTGCCTGGGGTGTTGTCGCCGACGAGCAGCCGGTCGGCTTCGGCATCGCCGATCTCGGCGCGTACGTCCTCGCTGACGTCGAGCATGCGCGGCACGGTTGGCTCCTCGAACTCGGTGCGTGCGCCGGGCGGTTCCCGGCTCATGAAGAAGACAACGGGCGATCCGTGGCCGGGGTCACGCGAGAAAGGGAACGTAATCGAACCATCCGACGCAGAGGGTGAATCTCGGGACCCGAGAGGTCGTTTGCCACCTATTCATCCCGATTGATCACGCGGTGGTGTGGTCGACTCGACCATGGATGGGTTCACCGATACATTGATAAATCGGGAGATCGGGTGACCATGAGAGTGGCTGAAACCGGCTCGTATCCGGAGTGAACCGCGAGTCAGCCTTTGCCGTCTTGGCAAGCGGCGTATGTCGCTGATCAGTCAACCCGGGAGATATGGCGTTTCATGCACATTTCGTTCCTGCTCCACAACGCCTACGGAGTCGGGGGCACGATCCGTACCACGTTCAATCTCGCCGGAGCGCTGGCCGAGCACCACGACATCGAGATCGTGTCGGTCTTCCGGCACCGGGACGTCCCCGCGCTCGGCGCCCCCGCGGGCGTGCGCCTGAAACACCTCGTCGACCTGCGGAAGAAGAGTCCGACGTACGACGGCGACGCCGCCGAACACACCCTCCCCGCAACCGTGTTCCCGCGCGGCGACAGCAGGCACCGGCAGTACAGCAGGCTGACCGACGCACGGGTGGCGGATCATCTGCGCTCCCTCGACGCGGATGTGGTGGTCGGAACCCGGCCCGGACTCAATGTGCAGATCAGCAGGCAGACCCGGCGCGGTCCGGTCCTGGTCGGGCAGGAGCACCTCACCCTCGACAGCCACAGCTACCGGTTGCGCCGCGAGATCGGGCACCGCTACGCCCTGCTCGACGCGATCACCACCGTCACCGAGGCCGACGCACGTGCCTACCGGAAGGGGTTCAAGCTGCCCGGCGTGCGGATCGAGTCCATTCCCAACAGCGTGCCCGCGCCGGGCATCGCGCCCGCCGACGGCACCAGCAAGTGGGTGATCGCCGCGGGCCGGCTGCACAGGGTCAAGCGGTACGACCTCCTCGTCCGGGCGTTCGCCGACGTCGTCGCCGTCCGTCCGGACTGGCGGCTGCGCATCTACGGCGGCGGCGACGCGACCGGGAACGAGCGCCAGGCGCTGCTCGCGCTCATCGGTGAACTCGGCCTGCACAACCATGTGTTCCTGATGGGGTCGGTCAACCCGCTGGAAGCCGAGTGGCCCAAGGGGGCGATCGCCGCGGTCACCTCGGACCGCGAGTCCTTCGGCATGACCATCGTCGAGGCGATGCGCTGCGGACTGCCCGTCGTCGCCACCGACTGCCCGCACGGGCCCCGCGAGATCATCGAGGACGGCGCCGACGGACGCCTGGTGCCGGTGGGCGACGCGGCGGCGGTGACGGGCGCCCTGCTCGGCCTGATCGACGACGACGAGGCACGGCACCGCGCGGGACGCGCCGCACTGGCCGCGGCGCAGCGGTTCGACCCGTCGCGGATCGCCGAACGCCACGAGCGGCTCTTCACCGAACTCGCCACCCGGGCACCGCGCGACCGCGCGCACGGCGCTCTGCGCACCACGCTGCACCGCACCCGCGGCAGGGTGCTGGACGGGGCGTACGCCCTGCGCTACAAGGCCGCCGATGCCATCCGCAAGGGGAAGCCCGCATGACCGTCTCCACAGAGCGACCGACACCGCGAGCCGACTGCACGGTGGGTGCCGACGGCGGGATCGTCTTCGACCTCGATCTCGGCCCCGGCCTCGATCGGTACCGCGACGGGGAGGCGCCCGAACTGCTGCTCCGGCTGCGCGGCGGCGACGGCGACGGCGACGGCACGACCGTACGGCTGCCCACGAGCCTGCGCGGCGGACGGCTGCGCGCGGTGCTGCCGAGCACCGTGGAGCCCGCCGAGGGGCGCTGGGACGTCCAGGTGCGTGAGCCGGACGCGGCCGACGACGGAGCGGTGGCCGTCGAGGCCGGGATCAGGGACGTGCGGCTGCTCATGGACCGCACGCCGGACACCGGACGGATCGCGGTGCGCATTCCGTACCCGACCGCGGACGGCCGGCTCGCCGTGCGCTGCTGGATCCGCGCGCCGCACGCCGAGGCCGGGCCGGTCACCTTCGACCGGGACGGAATGACCGTGGAGGGCGCGCTGTACGGGACCGCCCTCGGCGACGGCGCCCGCGTCGAGGCGCGACTGGCCGGCGCCCCCGACCGGACGTGCTCCGTGCCGGCCACCGGGACGGAGGGCGCGTTCTCCTTCACGCTGCCCCTGGACCGGCTGGCCACCGGGCCGGTCACGGGCAAGCAGCTGTGGACGCTCTGGCTGGTGCCCGGGACGGCGGGCGGGAAGGGGACGGGCGGGAAGTCCGCGGACGGCGTACGGATCTCCCGCATCCTGGACGATGTCTGGGACCGCAGGAACAGCTTCGTCTACCCGGGCCGCGGTGCCGGAGAGGGGGCTCGGGCCACCCCCTGCTACTCGGGCGACAACGACCTCTGCGTACGGATCGAACCGGCCCGGGCACGGTAGCCCGGCGGCGGCCGATCGCGGACAGATGCTGTCCGCAACTCCTGGCAGACTCGCCCCATGTTGGAGACCTCGGCACGGCTGCTCCGTCTGCTCTCACTGCTCCAGGCGCACCGGGACTGGTCGGGCGCCGATCTCGCCGACCGGCTCGGAGTCACCCCGCGGACCGTCCGGCGTGACGTCGACAAGCTGCGCGAACTGGGCTACCCGGTCAACGCCAGCCCCGGCACCGGCGGCGGATACCAGCTCGGCGCCGGGGCCCGGCTGCCGCCGCTGCTCCTCGACGACGAGGAGGCCGTCGCCGTCGCCGTGGGGCTGCGCACCGCGGCGGGCAACGGCGTCGAGGGCATCGGCGAGGCCTCCGTACGCGCCCTGGCCAAGCTCGAACAGGTGCTGCCGGACCGGCTCCGGCGCCGGGTGAGCGCGCTGAACGCCTTCACCGTCCCGCTGCTCCGCGGACCCGTCGCGTCCACCGCCGATCCGGGTGTGCTCACCGCACTGGCCGGTGCCTGCCGGGACAGCGAACGGCTGCGCTTCGCGTACCGGGACCACTCCGGCTCCGTGTCGCGCCGGACCGTCGAGCCGCACCGGCTGGTGTGCACCGAGCGCCGCTGGTACCTCGTCGCCTGGGACCTGGACCGGGCGGACTGGCGTACCTTCCGCGCGGACCGGATCACCCCCACGCCACCGCACGGCCCCCGATTCGTCCCCCGCGACGCACCGGCCGAGGATCTGGCCGCCTATGTCTCGAAGGGGATCTCCACCACCGTGTACGCGAGCCGTGCGGTGATCCGGCTGAAGACCGGGATCGAGCGCGCGGCCGAACGGATCTCGCCGTCCTCCGGGGTGCTGGAGGCGGAGGGCGCCGACAGCTGCCTGCTGCGCACCGGGGCCCCGAGCCTCGACGTGCTGGTCATCCACGTCGTGATGCTGGGGATCGACTTCGAGGTCGTCGAACCGCCGGAGCTCAAGGACGCGATCAGGGCGGCCAGGAACCGGCTGTCCCGGGCCCTGGGCTGAGCACTGCCACCGCCGCCGTTCCGATACGGCGGGCCGGTGGGGCGGTTCGCGGACGCGTCACGGACGGTTCGGGTTGTCCGTTATACGGGCGGCGGTGCGGGGGAGCGGGGGGTCTCCCCGGTCCGTGATGCGGATTTTGTGACCAGAAGATAAGGCTGCCATAAGGAAGCGTGAATTCTCGGCGGCATGCTCATTTACGCGGGTTATTCGGTGCGGAAATCCCAGTGGCCCGGCAATGGGTATTCTGTTTTGTTTTCAGGCCTTCCACATGATCGTTTCAGGGACTGTGTGATTACTGTGTGTCGGGTCCGGGACCCCCTCTCCAGGAGGCGTGATTCGAGCGGAACGAGTGTCGTGATCCTGTGACACAAGTGTGACCGGCAGGGGACGCCGGGATGCCGTGCGGCGGTCGGCGCCCCGGCTTCCGCCGCGGTCCGCGGCCGCCTACGGTGGGAGGCATGGCACCTCTACCGAGCCCTCCCGCCCAGCCCGACGACACACCCGGTGCGTACGTCGGCCTCGCCGCCGACGCAGCCGAGCAGCGGGCCCGCAGGCAGGGCTGGACGACCGTCAGATCCCTGCCGCCGGGCGCGATCATCACCATGGAGTTCCGGGCCGGGCGGATCAACTTCGAGGTCGACGAGGCCGTCGTCATCCGCTGCTGGGTGGGCTGAGGATTCCTGCGGCCCGGCCCCGGACATGAGTGAAGGCCCCGACCGGAGTCGGGGCCTTCACTCATGTCCGGGGCAGCGGTTGTGCGTACCGGTCCCGTGGCTTCCGGGGCGTTCAGCCGCCGGACATCGGGCGGGCCGGGGCCGTGCCACCACGCGGCGTGCGGTCCGCGTGCGGCGGGCGGCGGCTGCCGGTCGGCGTGACGGGGGTCCGCTCCGAACGCACCAGATGCGTCGGGGCGGGCGGGTGCGCCCGCGGGCGGGCGCCGGTGACCGTGCTTGCGGTGGCCGCCGTGTGTCCTCCGGCGGCCACCGGCTCCAGCGCCGGGCTCTCCACCGCGTTGCCGCCGGCCGGCTGCGGGAGCACCACGGGCCGGGGGCCTCCGGCCGCGACGGGCACGGAGGGAACGGGACGGCCGCGCCCGCGCAGGGCCTCGCGCTGGGCGAAGATCCAGGCTTCGGCCCGGGTGATCAGCGGCTCGACCCAGGGCAGACCCAGCAGGATCAGCAGTCCCGCCGCCCAGCCGAGCAGGACATCGCTGAGCCAGTGGGTGCCGAGGTAGACGGTGGTGAGCCCGACGCCGAGCGAGACGATCGCCGAGGCGGCCGACAAGTAGCGCCTGGCCCTCGGGGTGGTGGCCAAATAGGCGAGGATTCCCCAGGTCACCACCGCGTTGGCGGTGTGACCCGAGGGAAATATATCGCCGCCGGCGAAGAGCTCCGCCGAGCCGATCTGGGTCGCGTAGTGCGGGCCGAGCCGCCCGAGGCCGATCTTGACCGCGCCGACCGTCGCGTTGAGCAGCAGCAGCGAGGCGCCGAGCGTCAGCAGCGGCCGCAGCGTGTGCTGCCGCCAGGAGCGCCAGCCGAGCCAGCAGGCGACCAGGGTGGCCGTGGGGCCACGCTGACCGAGCACGATGTAGTAGTCGAGGAAGGCATGGAATTCCGGCCATTGCTGATACGGCCGGAAGAGCATGACCTTCCAGTCCAGGGTCACCAGCCAGGAAGAGACCAGCACGGCAACGACGATGGCGAGATAGAACGCCAACGTCCCGCAGAAGAGAGCGATGCGGTGACGGCTCATCCGCGGCGGCTCTATCTTCGGCGGCTCCGGCTCCCGGTCCAGGCGGGCAAAGATGTCGGTACGCACCCAATCGACGTTACAGCGAGTGAGTGCACGAGCAGGTCGATCCGGTCTCTTTGTGATGACGATGTGATGTGGAGTACGTCTCAGCCGGCCCATGAATTCCGATCCGAAGAAGTGCGCCGGTGAGTCTCCGTGCTTTTTATTTCGCACTCATTTCGGAAGGGTGTTTGGGTGCGGGCAGAAAAGCGCAGAAGGTGCCGGTATGAATTTTGTGCGGCCCTCGGGCGGGGGAAACGGACGGTATCCGTCCGGTCACCGAACGCTTTCCGTGCGGGCCCGGCGCCTGCGCGCGGAGTGGCGCCGAGTACCTTCTGTGCCGGGTGCGGGGGTCGTCCGCGCAGGTCCGAGGGGCCCGGAGCGGCGGCTCGGCGTGGCGTACGCCACACTCCACGGGTCGTCGAGGTATGAGGTGGACCACGTGTGAGTGTTCCGAACTCGCGTACGCTGACGGATCACTCGCCCGTCGATGCCGGGCCCCGAGGGACAGCGGACCGCTGTGTTCCCGGCTGGCCTGCCGAGCGCGAGGGACCTTTTGGGAGGTACATGCATGTCCGGGACGACCACAGCCCGATTCCGGCTGCGCTCAGCCGCCGACGGTGCCAATCGATGGGTCGTCCTCGTCGTCCTCTGCCTCAGTCTGCTGCTCGTCGCGCTCGATGCGACCGTGCTCCATGTCGCCGTCCCCGCCGTCACCGAGGACCTGCGGCCCAGCGCCGTCGGCCTGCTCTGGATCGTGGACGCCTATCCGCTGGTCTGCGCCTCGCTGCTGATCCTCTTCGGCACGCTGGGTGACCGGGTCGGCCGGCGCCGCATCCTGCTGCTCGGCTATGCCCTCTTCGGTGTCGCCTCCGCGGTTGCCGCGCTGGCCGGCAGTCCCGGCGTACTGATAGCGGCGCGTGCCCTGCTCGGCGTCGGCGGCGCGATGATCATGCCCGCGACGCTGTCGATCCTCCGCCAGGTCTTCCCCGACCGGCGCGAACGGGCCGTGGCGATCGGCGTCTGGACCGCGGTCGCCGCCGTGGGCGCCGCCACCGGACCCGTCATAGGCGGCTTTCTCGTCGAGCACTTCTGGTGGGGCTCGGTCTTTCTGATCAATGTCCCGCTGATGGCCCTGGTCCTGCCGGTCGGCCGTCTGCTGCTGCCCGAGTCGCGCGGCGGTGGCGACGGCCCGTGGGACGTGCTCGGTGCGCTGATGGCCGCGGCCGGAGTGCTCGGTGTCGTCCTCGGGGTGAAGCGGGCGGGCACCGGTGAGGGGCTGCTGAGTCCGGCCACGCTGGGCCCACTGCTGATCGGCGCCGTACTGCTCATCGCCTTCGTGCGCCGCCAGAAGCGCCGTACGCATCCGCTGATCGACATCGGGATGTTCGCCAGGCCCGCCTTCTCCACCGCGGTGGGCTGCATCATCCTCGCGATGCTGGCCCTGGTCGGGCTGGAACTGATAGCCGTGCAGTACCTCCAGCTCGTCCTCGGCCTGAGCCCGCTGGAGACCGGGCTGCGGCTGCTGCCGCTCACCTTCGCGGCCATGGCTGCGGGCGCCACCGGCTCGTACACACTGCGCCGCCTCGGGCCGCGCCGGATGGTCGGCTGGGGCTTCGTGCTCACGGCCGCCTCGGTGCTGATCCTGACCGCGATGGGGCAGCACGACCGGCCCGGTCTGCTGACGGCGGCCTTCGTCGCACTCGGCCTCGGACTCCAGTCCACGCTCTTCGGGGCCTACGAATCCATGCTCAGCGACGCCCCCGCCGACCGGGCGGGCGGTGCGGCGGCGATAGGCGAGACCTCGTACCAGCTGGGCGCGGGCATGGGGATCGCGCTGCTCGGCAGTGTCATGAACGCCGCCTACACCCCCGGACTCGCGAAACTTCCCGAAGAGGGCGTCCCCGCCGCGGACGGCGCGGCCGCCGCCCACTCGCTGGGGGAGGCCTACCAGGTGGCGGACCGGCTGGGCGGCCCGCTGGGCGAGGCGCTGCGTTCCACCGCCCGCCATTCCTTCATCACCGGGCTGCATGTCACGCTGCTGGTCAGCGCGGCCCTGCTGCTGCTCGGGGCGCTCGCCGCGCTGCGGCTGCCGCGGGTGATGGAGTGCCCGTCGCCGGCTCTCCGTGAATCGCGCGAGGACGGGGCGGACGGGGTGCCGGAACTCCAGGGTCCGTCCGGGGCGCCCGTCGAGGGCCGTACGCAGCGGCCGCTCGCGATACCCGCCCGGCGTCGGCGGCCCGCCGAGGCGACCGGCTCTGGACGGGCGGGACACTGAGCCGTAACGTCGGAACGACGCCATGACTAACACTGCTAGTTTTAGCATCGTGCGAGCCGCCGGAGGCACCCTCTTGTCCACCACCGAGCCCTCGAAGCTCCCGCCCTTCGACCCCGCCGACCCGATCGGCATCGACGACCTGCTCAGCGCCGAGGACCTCGCCATCCGCGGCACCGTCCGCGACTGGGCCGCCGACCGGGTCCTGCCGGACATCGCCGAGTGGTACGAGAACGGTGAGCTGCCCGGCATCCGCGAGCTGGCCCGCGAGCTCGGTTCGCTCGGCGCCCTCGGCATGTCCCTCCAGGGATACGGCTGCGCGGGCGCCACCGCCGTTCAGTACGGGCTGGCCTGCCTGGAACTCGAAGCGGCGGACTCGGGGATCCGCTCCCTGGTCTCCGTACAGGGATCGCTCGCCATGTACGCCATCCATCGCTTCGGCTCCGAGGAGCAGCGACAGCGGTGGCTGCCGGGCATGGCGGCCGGCGAGATCATCGGCTGCTTCGGCCTCACCGAGCCGGACCACGGCTCCGACCCGGCCGGGATGCGGACGTACGCCAAGCGCGACGGCGACGACTGGGTGCTCACCGGCCGCAAGATGTGGATCACCAACGGCTCGGTCGCCGGGGTCGCCGTCGTCTGGGCGCAGACCGACGAGGGCGGCGGCGCGGGCGGCGGAATCCGCGGCTTCGTCGTGCCGGCCGACTCCCCGGGCTTCTCGGCACCCGAGATCAAGCACAAGTGGTCGCTGCGCGCCTCGGTCACCAGTGAGCTGGTCCTCGACGAGGTACGGCTGCCGGCCGACGCCGTGCTCCCCGGGGTCACCGGGCTGCGCGGCCCGCTCAGCTGTCTCGGCCACGCCCGCTACGGCATCGTCTGGGGAGCGATGGGCGCGGCGCGCGCCAGCTTCGAGGCGGCCCTCGACTACGCGAGGACCCGGGAGCAGTTCGGCAGGCCGATCGGTGGCTTCCAGCTCACCCAGGCCAAGCTCGCGGACATGGCCGTGGAACTGCACAAGGGCATCCTGCTGGCCCACCATCTGGGCCGGCGGATGGACGCGGGCAGGCTCCGTCCGGAGCAGGTCAGTTTCGGAAAGCTCAACAATGTGCGGGAGGCGATCGACATCTGCCGTACCTCGCGCACGATCCTCGGCGCCAACGGGATCTCCCTGGAGTACCCGGTGATGCGCCACGCGACGAATCTGGAGTCGGTGCTCACCTACGAGGGGACCGTGGAGATGCACCAGCTGGTGCTGGGCAAGGCGCTCACCGGTCTCGACGCGTTCCGGTAGACCGGTCCGGCGAGCGCCCTGCTCAGCTCTGGTTGAAGAAGCCGTCGGCCGGCCGGCCGACGGCTTCGCCGTTGACGACCTGGGTGTGGGCCGGGGTCAGCAGGAAGACCCGGGTGGCCACGCGTTCGATCGAGCCGCGCAGGCCGAAGGTCAGTCCGGCGGCGAAGTCCACGACGCGCTTGGCGTCGGTGGGGTCCATGGTCGTGAGGTTGACGATCACCGGGACGCCGTCCCGGAAGAGCTCCCCGATGGCCCGCGCGTCCCGGAAGCTGTCCGGGGTGACGGTGGCGATCCGGCGGCCCGTCTCCTCGGCCGTCTCGGAGGCCACCTGCACCCGGGGGTCCGTCACCCAGCCCTGACCGGTCCCGGTCTGCGCGCCCTCGGCGTACTCGTCGTCGTCGTAGTACCGCTCGTCGTTGTCCTCTACGAGGCCCAGCCAGGCACTCGCCTTGCGCACCGATCCCATGGACGCCTCCTCTCACCGCGGTTCCGTGGCGTTCCGCATCTCTTTCGTGTCCCTATGGTCGTCCATGATGCGGATCGTGCGCCAAGTGGATAGTCGGCGCGCAGGGGATTCGTGACGGTACTGGTGCAGAAGATGTGGCGGTTCGTCAAGGTTCGTCCCACATCAGCGGGCTGAAAGAAATAAAATATGTTGCACCGGTCCGTACGGGTGACATGGGGGACGTACGGGTGAACGGGGCGCTCGATACGATGCACGTCGTGCGCGCGCACGAGCTCGGCGCACAGGTGAACGACTCTCGGGGGATCGTCGTGTTCGGAATCGTGAGGCCCTGTACGCACCGGTTGTCCGAGGGACTCAGAACCGAATGGATGGCCCATCTCTGCGGGCTCTGCCTCGCACTTCGCTCGGATCACGGGCAGTTCGCCCGGATCGTCACGAACTATGACGGCCTGATCGTCTCGGTCCTGACGGAGGCTCAGTCCGAGCGCACCACCGGCCGGCGACGCACCGCGGGGCCCTGCCCGCTGCGCGCCATGCGGACCGCGCCGGTCGCCCGCGGCGAGGGCGCCAGGCTGGCCGCCGCCGTCTCCCTGGTCCTGGCATCGGCGAAGGTGCGGGACCACGTCGCCGACGGGGACGGCCTGTTGAAGCGCCGCCCGGTCGCCGCCGCCGCGCGCCGGGTCGCCGCGGGGTGGGACCGGGCGGGCGCGCGCACCGGCGCACAGCTCGGCTTCGACACGGCGCTGCTCGTCGACGCCGTCGACCGGCAGACCGGCATCGAGCTGCTCGCCGGGCCCGGCACCCCGCTGCTCACGGTCACCGAGCCCACCGAGACCGCCACCGCGGCCGCCTTCGCCCACACCGCGATCCTCGCGGGCAAGCCGCAGAACGCGGCTCCGCTGGCCGAGGCGGGCCGGCTCTTCGGGCGTCTGGCACATCTGCTGGACGCCGTGGAGGACCAGGAAGCCGACGCCGCGTCGGGTGCCTGGAACCCGCTCACCGCGACCGGCACCTCGCGGGCCGAGGCCCGGCGGCTGTGCGACGACGCGCTGCGCGGCGTACGGCTGGCGCTGCGCGACGCGGAATTCACCGACGGCAAGCTGGCCCATGTGCTGCTGGCGCACGAACTGCGGCAGTCGGTGGACCGGGCGTTCGGCACCACGGCGTGCTCGCACCCGGCGGGCGGCCCGGTCCTGGACGGAACCGTTCCGCCGTCGGGCGCGCGGCAGACCGGGTCCTTCGGGCCGCCGCCCGGCAACCCGTACGCCCCGACCCCCGGCGGCCCGGTCGGCCCGCCGCAGCCCCCGCCCGAGCCGCCGCGCGACCGGCGCGGGCTGATCGCGGGCTGCCTGGTGTGGGCGGGGCTGGCCTGCACCTGCCAGATGTGCTGCGGCACCTTCAACGACCCGTGGAGCCACCAGCGCCGCGAAGGACTGTGCCAGCAGTGCGACTGCGGGGACTGCTGCGACGCCTGTGACTGTTGCAGCAACTGCGGGGACTGCTGCGGTTCGTGTGACTGCTGCGACTGCGGGTGCGACTGCTGAGCCGGGTCCGCGGCGGCGCGGGCCGGGCAGGACTTCGCGGACCGGGTCCGGACCGGGCGGGACTTCGCGGACCGGGCCCGGACCGGGTCACTCGATCTCGGGCGGCGAGATCTGCGAGGTCTTGATCGCCGACGCGCCGATGCCCCACTTCTTCAGGATCCGGTCGTAGGTGCCGTCCGCCTTGAGACTGTTGACCGCGGCCTGGAAGGCGGGCGCCAGCGGGGTGCCCTTCTTGAAGGCGAAGCCGACGTCGAGGCGCTTGAACTCATTGAGGAACCGCACGCCCTCCTGCTGTTCCACCGCGTACCGCAGCCCGTTGATGGTCGACATCACCACATCGCTGCGGCCCTGCTGGAGCGAGCCCCAGATCGCTCCCTGGTCGCTGTAGGTCTTCACTTCGTACGGCTTCTTGCCCGCGTCGGAGCACCGGTGCCTGTTCTCCTCCAGCGTCACCTCGAAGGTGGTGCCCGCGCCGGTGCCCACGGTCAGTCCGCAGAGCTGCGTGAGGTCGGTGACGTCCTTCAGCCCGCTGTCGTCGCGGACGGCGAAGCCCTGGCCGTCATTGATGTACGTGACGAAGTCGATCGTCCTGCGGCGCTCCTCGGTCACCCCGAAGTTCCCGGTGCCCACGTCGTACTTCCCACTGTCCAGGGCCGGCAGGATCGCCTCGAAGGAGGCCACCTCGCGCTTCAGCCTCAGCCCGAGCTTCCTGGCCACCGCGTCCGCGAAGTCGATGTCCGTACCGGCCACCGTCTTCCCGTCCGGGAGATAGGTGGCACCGGGCGGACTGCCGATGCTGGAGGCGATGGCCAGGGTGCCGGAGGAGCGGACGCCGGCGGGCAGCAGCTTCGCCGCGGCCTCGTCCTCGCGCACCGCCGACACGACATCGGTCGTCGGGACCTTTCCCTTGGTGGCCGCGGTCCCGGCGGCGCCGGCCGGTGCGGCCGCCGGATCGCCGGACCCGCACGCGGTGAGGGCGAGAGCGGCGGCGGTGATCAGCGCGAAGGCAGCGGTGTGCCGGGTTCGGGGCATGAGGCGTGGTTCTCCTGGGTCGTCGGCCGTGCGCGGGCGCGGCGGCGCTCCCATGAGCAGGGCAGCACGCGGTGCCCCCACGGCCGGGGCGAGGAAAGCGGTGGAACGGGAAACGGCGGAGCGGCCGAGCGGGGAAGCCGCACAGCCGAATTCCGCAGAGCGAGGGGAGGGAGCGCGAAGCGACGTCGTGTTACGTGAGGACACGCAGGAAACAGTGCTCAGGCGCCGCGCACGGCGCGAGGCAGAGACACACGGAAAAGAAGGACAGGGGGTCGGCTCAACAGGAGGAGGACCACACGCGACCGAAGTCGATGTGGGAGCGCTTGACCAGCCACTGCTGCGAATGCATGGCCCAAGTGGAACAGGCATTCGGTGGTCCGTCAACTGAGCTGAGACGTACGACTCACAGTGTGGACAAGCTTGACAACACGCGGCGAACAGCGCTTATCTCGAAAGCGGACCGGTGCTGAGGGGCCCGGTCCGCGTTGTGTTTCCGCTGAAGGCACGCCCCGTGTTCGATCTCTGCATCCACGGAGCCTTCGCATGCCCGCGCAGACAGATACCCTCCCTTCCTCCCCCTCCACCACCCCGCTCGTCAAGAGTGACGGGGCCGACCGGCTCCGGATCGTCCCGGTGCGCCGAACAGGTCAGTGGGCGGCGGCCGTTGCCGTACTGGCGCTCCTCGCCCTGGTGCTCCACTCCGTCGTCCGCAACGACGCCTTCCAATGGGATGTCGTCGCCGACTACTTCACCACCACCGCCGTCCTGCGCGGCCTCGGCCTCACCCTGTGGCTGACGGCGCTGGTCATGGTGCTCGGCTTCGCCCTCGGCACGCTGCTCGCCGTCCTCAGACTCTCCGGCAACCGCGTTCTGCAAGCGGTCGGTTGGGGGTACGTCTGGCTCTTCAGGTCGACCCCGATCCTGGTCCAGCTGCTGTTCTGGTTCAACATCGGCGCGCTCTACCCGGAGATCCTCGGCGTCCGTACGGTGAACCTCCTCGGTCCCGTCACCGTCGCCGTCGTCGGACTCACCCTGCACGAGGCCGCCTACGCCGCCGAAGTCGTCCGCGGCGGCATTCTCTCCGTCGAACGCGGACAGATCGAGGCCGCGCAGTCGCTCGGCCTCGGACCCTGGCGCCGGCTCCGCCGGATCGTGCTGCCGCAGGCGATGCGCTCCATCGTCCCGCCCGCCGGGAACATGCTGATCGGCACCCTCAAGGGCACCTCGATCGTCAGCATCATCGCGGTACAGGACCTGCTGTACTCGGTGCAGCTCGTGTACCACCGCACCTACCAGGTCATCCCGCTGCTGCTGGTCGCCACCCTCTGGTACGCCCTGGTCACCTCGCTGCTGAGCATCGGCCAGCACTACATCGAGCGCCACTACGCGCGCGGCACGGCCGGCGCCCGGTGAGCGGGACGACGCCGGCGCTCGTCGTCATCGGCGCCGGACCGCGCGGCACCGGCCTGATCGAGCGCATCGCCGCCAACGCCCCCGGCCTGTACGGGGGCCGGCCGCTGGACATCCATCTCGTCGACCCGTACCCGCCGGGCGGCGGACGGATCTGGCGGCACGACCAGTCGCCCCTGCTCTGGATGAACTCCATGGCCGAGGACGTCACGATGTTCACCGACGACACGGTCCGGCAGGAAGGGCCGATACGCCCCGGGCCCGCGCTCCACACCTGGGCGGCGGACCTTCGGGACGGACGTCTGACGCTTCCGGACGGGGCGGGCACAGAACCCGAACTCCTGGCAGAGATAAAGGCGTTGACGGGAAGCGACTTCCCGAGCAGGCGACTGCAGAGCGTCTACCTGCGCTGGGTGTACGAGCAGGCGGTGGCGGAACTCCCGGAGGGCACCACCGTCCACTGGCACCGCAGCAGGGCCCTGCGCGTCACCGGGCCGCGCGAAGGGCGCCAGCGCGTCTGGCTGGAGGGGCGCGAAAGGCCGCTCCTCGCTGATCTCGTCGCCCTCACCATCGGCCACCTCGACGCCGAACCGGAGCCCGAACAGGTCGAGTTGGCGCGCTTCGCGGCCCGGCACGGGCTCGTCCACCTGCCGCCCGACTTCACCGCCGACACCGATCTGACCGACCTGCCCGCGGGCGAACCGGTCATCGTCCGGGGCTTCGGACTCGCCTTCGTCGACCTGATGGTGCTGCTCACCGAGGGGCGCGGGGGACGGTACGAGAACGGCGCGTACGTGCCGTCCGGCAGGGAGCCGGTGCTCCACGTCGGTTCGCGCCGGGGCGTTCCGTACCACTCCAAGATCGGCTATGCCTGGCAGGGCGAACGGCCGCCCCTGCCGCGCTTCCTGGGCCCGGAGCGGACCGAGGCGCTGCTGAAGACCGGTGAGCCGGTCGACTTCCGGCGCGATGTATGGCCACATGTCGACAAGGAGCTCGGCCACGCCCACTACCACCGGCTCTTCACCGCCCACCCCGGACGCACGAAAGGCGACTGGTCCGACTTCGAGGCGAGGTACGCCGCCGCGGACCCGGCAGGACCCGAACTGCGCGCCCTGGTGGCGGCCGCCGTCCCCGACCCCGCCGACCGGCTCGACCTCGAAGCGCTCGACCACCCCCTGGACGGGGTGCGCCACCCCTCGTACGACGCACTCCAGGAGGGGCTGCGCGACTACATCACCGCCGACCTGGAACGCCGCCACGACCCGGACCACAGCCCGGACCTCGCCGTCTTCCTCGGGCTGCTGTCCGCCTACGGGCAACTGATCCGGCTCGGCGACATCGGCGGCTGGTGGCACGGCTTCTTCAGCTACCTCGCCTCCGGTCCGCCGGGACCCCGGCTGCACCAGCTCCTCGCGCTCTCCCGGGCCGGTGTCGTCCGCTTCCTCGGCGCCGGGATGACCGTCGGGACCGATGAGCACCGCGGTGTCTTCCTGGCCGGCAGCGCCACCGTGCCCGGGGAGCGGATCGAGGCCCGCGCCCTGGTCGAGGCCCGGCTGCCGGACCCCTCGCTGGAGCGCACCCGCAGCCCGCTGCTGCGGGAGCTGTACGAGGACGGGGCCGCCGCCACGGGCACCGGGCTGCTCTCGGTCGGCCCCGAGGACGGCCGGATCCTGGGGCGCGACGGCCGCCCGCACCCGCGCCGCTTCGCGCTCGGCCCGTTCACCACCGCGCGCGCCGGCGGAGCCTTCACGCGGCCGCGCACCGGCGGCCCGGCCTTCCGGCAGAACGACGCCACCGCCCGCGCGGCCCTCGCCTTCCTCCGGGACCTCTCCTGTAGCGACGGCCCCCTCGGCGCCTGACCCGGCGACCCCCGGTCGGCCCCGTCCGCCTCCTCCCACCCCGCGGCCCGAGCAGCTCAAGGACCCCTCATGTCCCTCACCTGCGATCCACCGATCGGCACATCGACAGGACCACATGTCGCCACGCCCACCGCCGTCGACCACGGCACACCCACCGTCGTCCCCCTGCTGAGGGTCGCGACGGTCCGGTACATCCTCCTGACCACCGTGCTCTCCGTCCTCCAGCACCACGTCGAACGTCATTACGCCAAGGGGGCCGCGCGATGAGCCGCACCACCGACCGCACCACCGGATCCACGGACGCCATGGTCGAGATCCGCTCCGTCCACAAGCGCTTCGGCAGCCTCGAAGTGCTGCGCGGCATCGACCTGTCCGTGCGCACCGGCGAGGTGACCGTCGTCCTCGGCCCCTCCGGTTCCGGCAAGTCCACGCTCCTGCGCACCATCAACCACCTGGAGAAGGTCGACAACGGCTGGATCAGCGTCGACGGCACCCTGGTCGGCTACCGCAGGGACGGCGACAAGCTGTACGAGCTCCGTGAGCGCGAGGTCCTGCGACAGCGCACCCGGATCGGCTTCGTCTTCCAGAACTTCAATCTCTTCCCGCACCTGACCGTGCGGGAGAACCTCATCGAGGCCCCGGTGGCCGCCCTCGGCCGCCCGAGGAAGGAGGCCGTCGCCGCCGCGGAGAAGCTCCTCGCCAGGGTCGGGCTCGCCGACAAGGCGGGGGCGTACCCCAAGCAGCTCTCCGGCGGGCAGCAGCAGCGGGTCGCCATCGCCCGCGCCCTGGCCCTGGAACCCAAGCTGCTGCTCTTCGACGAGCCGACCTCGGCGCTCGACCCCGAACTGGTCGGTGAGGTCCTCGACGTCATCAAGGACCTGGCGCTCCAGGGCACCACGATGATCGTCGTCACGCACGAGATCGGGTTCGCCCGCGAGGTCGCCGACACCGTCGTCTTCATGGACGAGGGCCGGATCGTCGAACAGGGCGCCCCCGGCGACGTACTCGACAACCCGGTCCACGAGCGCACCCGCGCCTTCCTCTCCAAGGTCCTGTGACCCCGCCCATGCCCATGCCCGTGTTCTCTTCGAGGGGTACGCACGTGTCCGTCCCCCGCACCCTCGCCGCGGCGCTCGCCGCCCTCGCCGCCGCGGGACGGTTCGTACGCCGAGGTGCTGAAGCGCTGGGGGCCGACGAGACCGTCGAGAGATCCGGGATCAACCCGTCCGGCCTGCCCAAGCCCGAGAACACTGAGCCCCACGAGAGCCCCGAGAGGTACCCCCATGCCCACAACCGCACCCCTCCACCTGGCCGCCGAGATCGGCGGCCCGCCCCGCTACGACCCCGGCCACTACATCGCTCTCGCCCGGCTCGCCGAGCGCGGCGCCCTCGACTTCGTCACCCTCGGCGACTCCTTCGCCAGGCCGGGGCCGGACGCGCTCGCCGTGCTCGCCCGGGTCGCGCCCGCCACCGACCGGATCGGTCTGGTGCCGACCGTCACCACCACCCACACCGAGCCGTTCCACGTGTCGTCCGCCGTCGCCACCCTGGACTGGGTGAGCCGCGGCCGGGCGGGCTGGAACGCCGATGTGTCCACGACCGAGGCCGAGGCCCGGCTCTTCGGCCGGCGCCCGGCGGCGCCCGCCGACGAGCTGTGGGGCGAGGCCGGTGAGGTCGCCGACGTGAGCGCACGGCTCTGGGACAGCTGGGAGGACGACGCCGAGATCCGGTCCGTCGCCACCGGGCGCTTCATCGACCGCGACAAGCTGCACCCTGTGAATTTCGAGGGGGCCTCCTTCTCGGTACGGGGCCCGGCGATCGTGCCCCGCCCTCCGCAGGGGCACCCGGTCACCGTCGTCGACGGAACCGGCGGCCCGGCGAGGGAGACCGCGGCCCGCCACGCCGATGTCGTCCTCGTCCGGGCCACCGCCCCCGAGCGGGCCGCCGCGATCCGCACCGATCTGCGCCGGCGCGCCGCGGCGTACGGACGGGACCCCGGCACGCTCCGGGTCCTGGTCGCGCTCACCGTCGACCTCGGCGACGCCGAGACCGCCCCGGAACCCGGACTGGAGAGCGGACCGCCGCTCGCCGCCGGCGGCTCCTACTACCGCGGCGGCCCGGTCGACCTCGCCGAACTGATCGCCCGGTGGCACCGCGGCGGAGCGGTGGACGGCTTCCACCTGACGCCCATCACCCCCGGGCGCGACCTCGAACGGATCGTCAACGGCACCGTCGCCCTGCTCCAGCACCGCAGCCTGTTCCGCACCTTCTACCCCGGCGGCACCCTGCGCGAGCACCTGGGGCTGGCCCGCCCCGCCAACCGGTACGCCCTCGAAGGGGGACGCGCATGAGCACCGCACCGAGGCAGATGCATCTCGCCGCCCACTTCCCGGGTGTGAACAACACGACCGTCTGGGCGGACCCCCGTTCCAGGAGCCAGATCGACTTCTCCTCCTTCGAACACCTCGCCCGCACCGCGGAACGCGGCAGGTTCGACTTCTTCTTCCTCGCCGAGGGGCTGCGGCTGCGCGAGCACAACGGCCGGATCCACGACCTGGACGTGGTGGGCCGCCCCGAATCCCTCACGGTGCTGGCCGCGCTGGCGGCCGTCACCGACCGGCTGGGCCTCGCCGCCACCGTCAACACCACCTTCAACGAGCCGTACGAACTGGCGCGCCGCCTCGCCACCCTGGACCACCTCAGCGGCGGCCGGGCCGCCTGGAACGCCGTCACCTCCCCGGACGCCTTCACGGGGGAGAACTTCCGGCGCGGCGGCTATCTCGACCGGGCCGACCTCCCCCAAGTTCTCGGCACCGCTCGAACAGGGGGGACCCCCTATACGAGGGCCGCCGAGTTCGTCGCCACCGCCCGCGAACTGTGGGACACCTGGACCCCCGACGGCACCTCGCGCCCCTTCACGCATCAGGGGCAGCACTTCGGCATCGAGGGCGAGTTCACCGTCCCGCGCTCCCCGCAGGGCCATCCGGTCGTCATCCAGGCCGGGGACTCCCCGGAGGGCCGCGAGTTCGCCGCGTCCGCCGCCGATGTCATCTTCACCCGGCACGGCACCCTGGAGGCCGGCCGTACCTTCTACGCCGACGTCAAGGCGCGGCTGGCGAAGTACGGCCGGGAGCCCGACGAGCTGAAGATCATGCCCGGGGTCACCTTCGTACTCGGCGACACCGACGCCGAGGCCCAGGAGAGGGCGGCCGAGATCCGCCTCCAGCAGGTCTCCCCGCAGAACGCGCTGCTGGTCCTGGAACAGGTCTGGGGCCGTGACCTCTCCTCCTACGACCCCGACGGACCGCTTCCCGAGACCGACCCGGACCCCGAGTCCTCGCTGGTCCAGGGCCGGGTCAGGCACGGAGACCCGCTCGCGGTCGCGGCCCGCTGGCGTGCGCTGTCGAAGGAGAAGGGGCTGTCCATCCGGCAGACCGTCATCGAGGCGACCGGACGGCAGTCCTTCATCGGCAGCCCCCGGACGGTCGCGGCGCAGCTGACGGAGTTCGTCGCCGCCGATGCCGCCGACGGCTTCATTCTCGTACCGCATCTCACCCCCGGCGGCCTGGACGACTTCGTCGACCGGGTCGTCCCGCTCCTCCAGGAACGCGGTGCGTTCCGCTCCGCGTACACCGGTCTCACGCTGCGGTCGCATCTCGGGCTCGCCGAACCGGTGTGGAAAGGTTGAACACATGAGCACGGACGCACAGCAGCCGCACGGTTCAGAGCAGGCGGCGCAGGACTGGAAGCACTGGCACGAGGAGCGCACCACCACGGTCGCCGCACCGTACGGACCGCTCTCCCTCACCGGCACCCACTGGCTTTCCGACCACCCGGACGGTCACATCCCCGGGGTGCCCGGGGAGTGGCAGGAGGACGGCGGGGAACTGGTGCTCGGCGCCGACGCCGCCGACGGCCTGACAGTCGACGGCAAGCCCTTCACCGGCCGGGTCCGCCTCACCGCCGACCGCGGCCCGATCCATGGGTCCCGGGTCGCGCACGGCGAGCGGCGGCTGGTCGTGCTCCGTCGCGAAGGGCTCTGGGCGGTACGGGACTTCGACCCGCACTCCGCCGCGCGGCGCGCCTTCCGGGCCATCGAGGCCACCCCGTACGACGCCCGCTGGGCGTTGCCGGGCACCTTCCGCCCGTACGACACCGCCCGTACGGTCCGGGTCGAGAACGCCGACGGCGTCGAGCGGGGGCTCGGACTCGGCGGTGAGATCGTGTTCGAGGCCGGCGGTGCGGAGCACACCCTGCAGGTCGCGGTCGAGCCCGACGGTTCGCTCTGGGCGGTCTTCGCAGATGCCACCAGTGGGAACAGCAGCTACCGCTTCCGGTTCCTGCGGCCCGCGGCCCCGGCCGAGGACGGCAGCGTGACGGTCGACCTCAACCGTGCGCTCCTGCCGCCCTGCGCCTTCGCGGACCACTTCATCTGCCCCTTCCCGCCGCCCGGCAACACCCTTCCCCTCGCCGTCGAGGCGGGGGAGCGGAGCCGCGTCGACGGCTGACGCGCCGCCATCTCCTCCTCGGGACAACGGCCCCGGCAGCCCGCGTGCTGCCGGGGCCGCCGCGTGCGGGGTGGCGCTTTCGGGTCAGCAGGCCCTCTTGCGCCGGAAGTTGACGCCTTGAATACTCCCGAGCAGCGCTTGTCAGGAGCACGGCATTCCGCAACCGCGGAAGCCGCCGTGCGAACGACTGCGCCTCACGGGTCCGGCCACCCCACAGGCGGACCCCCGACTTCCCCTCGGGAGGAATGAAAAGTGAGGATCAAGCGCACCACCCCCCTCAGCGGTACCGCGAGACGCCGCAGGGCCGTCGCCGTCGCAGCGGGCCTCGTCGCCGTCGCCGCGCTCGCCGTCCCCAGCGCCCAGGCCAACAGCGCCACCACCTTCAGCGCCAAGCAGCTCTCCGCCGCGAGCGACGCCGTCCTCGGCGCCGATGTGGCGGGGACCGCCTGGAGCATCGACCCGGCGACCGACACTCTCGTGGTCACCGCGGACAGCACGGTCTCGCAGGCCGAGATCAAGCAGATCAAGCAGTCCGTCGGGGCCAACGCCGGCGCCCTGCGGATCGAGCGCACCTCCGGAAAGCTCAGCAAACTGCTCTCCGGCGGCGACGCGATCTACGCCCCCGGCTGGCGCTGCTCCCTCGGCTTCAACGTCCACAGTGGCAGCACCTACTACTTCCTGACCGCCGGTCACTGCACCGACGGCAATCCCCCCTGGTACACCAACTCCTCCAACTCGACGAGCATAGGCCCGACGGTCGGATCCAGCTTCCCGACCAATGACTACGGCCTGGTGCGCTACGACAATGCCTCGCTCGCCCATCCGGGCACCGTCGGCAGCGTCACCATCACCGGCGCGGCCAACGCCACGGTCGGCATGTCCGTCAGCCGCCGCGGCTCCACCACCGGCGTCCACAGCGGCAGCGTCACGGGCCTCAACGCCACGGTCAACTACGGCAACGGCGACATCGTCTACGGCATGATCCAGACCAACGTGTGTGCGGAGCCCGGCGACTCCGGCGGGCCGCTCTACTCCGGCTCGAAGGCGATCGGTCTCACCTCGGGCGGCAGCGGCAACTGCTCCTCCGGCGGTACGACGTTCTTCCAGCCGGTCACCGAGGCACTCAGCGCGTACGGGGTCACCCTCAACTGACGTCCGGTACCCCAGTCCGACCTTCGAACGTGCAGTCGATCAAGACGGATCCCTCGCCCGAATCCTGGGCGGGGGCTCCCGTTCACCCCACGGTTTTTGAGAGAATGTGGGGCAGGTCGGTCATGCAGGAGCAAACGGGGGCGGATGCTGTGCCTCCCGGAGGATGCCCTCCGGGGCCCCCCGGCAGACACCTCAGGGGGTTCCAGGTCCGTGAAACGCATCGGAGTGACCGGCCATCGCAGCATTCCGCAGGAGGCCCGAGCCCATGTGCTGGCCGGGTTGCAGGCCGCGCTCTGCGACCTCGAAGGCTCCCTGGAAGCACTCTCCAGCCTGGCGGTGGGAGCGGACCAGCTCTTCGCCGACCTGGCCCTGGCCCGCGGCGCGGACCTGACCGTGGTCATCCCGAGCGGCGACTACGAATCCTGTTTCGCGGACGCGGCCGAACTCGCCCGCTACCGGGCCCTCAAGGACCGGGCGGTCCGGGAGGTCCGGCTGGGCTACCCGCACTCCACCGACGAGGCGTACTACGCGGCGGGCGCGTACATCGCGGACCACTGCGACCGGCTGCTCGCGGTGTGGGACGGCCGGCCGGCCCGCGGCCTCGGCGGCACGGGCGACATCGTGACGTACGCCCGCAGCCTGGGCCGCCCGGTCACCGTGATCTGGCGCGAGGGCGTGGAACGCTGACCGGTGCGCGCGGCCGTCCTCGCACACGGCCGCGCGCGCAAGCAGTGACGTAGTGTCACATCTGGTGTCTGGCAAGCCAGTCGGTGTGCTGCGGGGAGACGATGCGCTCGGTCTCGAAGACGGCCCGGGGCCACTGACGCTCCGTCAGGGTGGTCTCCATCGCCACCTGCATCGACTCCAGGTCCTGTTCCACCAGCGAGTGGGCCGAGATCAGCGGGTGGTGGCGGCGCATCTCGCTCCATGCCAGACAGGCCGCGGCGGCGGCCGACAGCACCCCCGTCAGGGCGAAGGACTGGGTGACGGAGAACGTCCTCAGCAGCGCGAACACCAGGGCCAGCGCCGTGAGTGCGGCAATGGTGGTCGACCAGACCAGGGTGGCCCGCCGGGACACCTCCTGGCGCCTGCGGTACCAACTGCGCTGCTCGATCAGCCGGTCCCGTACATACGTCTCCTTGCGCACGGTGAACGCCTTGTTCCGCAACTCGCGCATGGAGTCCGTGATCAGTCCGCCCGAATCCGCCGTCAGATCGCGGGGGTCGGCCCACCCCACCTTCCGGAGCTCCTGAAGGCCCTCTTCGAGGCGGTTCGCGAACATGGCCTCGGGGTGCTGGGTGCTGGTGTCGAAGGGGGAGCCGTGCACCGAGTAGCGCCAGCACGTCGACTTGATGAACTCCGCCGCGGACCGGTTGAGTTGCCATTGCGACTTTGCTTTGCGCCGGGCGGTGAGATACGTCGTGATCAGGACGCCCGCATAGGCCAACACGGCGATCACATCCGCCAGTTGAAACGCTTCGGCCACCTCCACATGCCACGGCACCGAGGCCGGAACCGTGCCCACGACCAGCAGGATCAGCTGGACGCGGGTGGTGTTCACGGCCTCCCGCTGGCGTGCGACGGCGATCGCGTCGGTGTGGTGGAAGAGCTCCGGCAGATCGGCGTTCCTGAACACCATGCTCTGGAGCGGTCCGGGAATCGCCGTCATGTTCACTCTCCGTCTGCGGTCAGGGGCGTGCTCGTCCGGTGAGTCGAAAGGGGGGCATGAGCGTAGAGGTGTGCCGTTGGCACGGCAATGGACGCGGGGTGCCAACGGCGTTTTTCGGTCCCTGGGAAGGCCCCCTCGTGCGATCGGGGACACTGTGGCAATGTGTTCCAACTGACCGCGTGGTGAGGCTGGTTGATGTCCGGCGCCTTCCTCGCGACCGACCGACGGGGGGAACGGGGATGAGTGAGGCATACGGTGAGAACATGGATCCCCTGTCCGACGCTCAACGGCGGGTCCGCCGCAGCCCTTTGCTGTTCACCACGCCGCTCGTGCTCCTCGGTCTGCTGACCGCGCTGCTCGTCTGGGAAGCGATCCGGGTGAACACGACGGCCGAGGCGCGGACCGAGTGGCCGTGGCGTCTGCAGCTGATCGACGCGCAGGTGCTGGGCAGTCTGCTGGCGGTCTCGCTCGGGGCCGTACTGGCCCGGGCGCAGTATGCCCGCACGGTCAGGCCGTACCTGGGCTGGCGGGCCGCCTGGACGACGGGGCTGCTGGCGGCGGAGGCGCCTGCGTGGCGCGTCGGGATACTCAACGGCGGCCAGCACATGGCCGTGATCGAGTCCTGGGACACCCGGGTGGTCATGCAGGGGGCGGACGACTCCGCCGACGCGCAGTGGAACAGCGTCTCCGGCACTGTGGCCGAACTGACCGAGGCCGGATTCACCGTCGGGGAGGACTTCCGGCTGATCGAGTTCGGCGCGGGATTCCCCCTGGTGGGAGCTGTGGGCGGGCACGAGACGGTGTTGATGGGTGCGTTCTCCGAGCTCTTCGCCCAACGGGTCCAGTCGCTCTATGTGCGGGTCAGGGTCACGGATGTCGTCGGTGACACCCACGAGCGGACCCTGGACTGCATGAAGGGTGTGTGGACCGACCGGGCAGCCCCGGCCGAATGACACCCTTTGCGCCGTGGGCCGCGGGCACCGGGGCGGGGCGGCACGGACCGGACCGGCCTCGTCCTCAATCGCCTGCCCCACCTGGGTTTTCCCTCGCCTGTGCGGCGCGACGTGCCTTCCGTTCGAACGGAAGGCACGGCCCTGTGTGCCACTCGTGTGACGAGTGGATCTCCGCAGTTGCCAAGCCCGTTCAGGGGAGTAAAGTCGTGCCGCCGGGCGCTGTGGTCGTACAGAAACTGGCTGCATTTCTCATGATCCGGAAAACTCCCCTCAAGGACGGCCGTGAAGATCTCTGATTCCCCTCGCGCCTTCGCTGTTGCGAAGAAGGACCCTGTGCCGCTCTCCAAGATCGACACCCGCACCGCAGAAGCCACCAGGAAGCTTGGCCGGGTGTTTTCGGCCTCGACCGACCGCCACACCCAGGCGTCGACCTTCAGTTCTGCGCTCTGAATCGCGTTCCATGCTGGCTAGACTGAGGGAATGACAGGACCCCTGGTCCCATTCCGCGAAATTGTGCTCAAAGTGCACAGCAGGTGCGATCTTGCCTGCGATCATTGCTACGTCTACGAACATGCCGATCAGAGTTGGCGTACCCGCCCCAAAGCAATCTCTGACGACGTCATCTTCCGGACAGCTCAGCGCCTGGCCGAGCATGCCAGAACGCATGCGTTGCCCTCCGTGTCAGTGATCCTGCACGGAGGGGAGCCTCTGCTGGCAGGCCCCGCCCGACTGCGGCGCGTCTGCGAAGAGCTCACCTCCGCCTTCGAAGGCATCGCGGAGCTCGACCTCCGCATCCACACCAACGGGACCCAGCTCAGCCCGCGCTACCTCGACCTCTTCGACGAATTCGGCGTCAGGGTCGGCATCTCCCTCGACGGAGACCGGGCCGCCAACGACCGGCACCGCCGCTACGCCGACGGGCGCAGCAGCCACCCCCTGGTCCTCAAGGCCGTCGAGCTGCTCCGGCAGGAGCGCTACCGCCATCTGTACCTCGGGCTCCTGTGCACCGTCGACATCCAGAACGACCCGCGCGCGGTCCTCGACGCGCTCGCCGAGCTCGACCCCCCGCTCGTCGACTTCCTGCTCCCGCACGCCACCTGGGACGATCCGCCGCCCCGCCCGGACGGATCACCCACCGCCTACGCCGACTGGCTGCTCGCGGTCTTCGACCACTGGCAGGAGCGGGGGCGCCCGGTGCCGGTACGGCTCTTCTCCTCGGTGCTGTCCACGCTGAGCGGCGGCCCCAGCCTCACCGAATCCCTGGGACTCGCCCCCACCGACCTCGTCGTCGTGGAGACCGACGGTCAGCTGGAGCAGGTCGACTCGCTCAAGAGCGCCTACGAAGGCGCGGCGGCCACCGGATTCGATGTCTTCACCCACGCCTTCGACGAGGTCGCCGCCCACCCCGGGGTGCGGGCCCGCCAGCTGGGGCTGGCCGGCGTCAGCGAGACCTGCCGCCGATGCCCGGTCGTGCGCTCGTGCGGAGGTGGCCTGTACACCCACCGGTACCGCTCCACGGGGCCGTCCGGCGCATTCGACAACCCGTCCGTGTACTGCGCCGATCTGGCCGCCCTGGTGCGCGGCATCGAGGCGCGCACGGCGGCGGCCCTCGTCGCACCCGCCGTGGCGGAGCCCGACGAACTGCTCGCCGCCCAGCAGGACCTCACCCGCACCCTGCTCGCCCGGCTGAACGCCGACATCGGCCGGTACGGCGGCGAGCGGTGGGCCGCCGCCTGGGAGCTGGCCACCACCATCGAGGCGTCCGAGGAAGGGGCCCGCGGCCTGGACGAGGTGCTGGCGCACCCGTACACCCGCACCTGGCTGCTCGACGCGATGGAGCTGGTCGAGGACCGGCCCGGGGCCGTGCAGGTGGCGCGCCGGATGCCGGCGTACCTCGCGTCCGCCGTCGTGCGGGCCGGCCTCGATCTGCCCGTACGCGTGACCTTCTCCGGCGGCAGGATCTTCCTGCCCGGCCTCGGCGAACTGCGGATCGCCGGTGCGGGGGAGCGCGGCACGGCGCTGGTGCGGGCCACCGGGGACGGCTTCCTCGTCCGGCGGGAAGGGGACGGCGGGGCCGAGCGGCGGATCGTGCGGCCGCAGGAGGCCGGACCCGGCTGGCGGCCGTTGCGCCGCCTCGCGACGCCCGGTCCGACGCCCGGCTTCGTGCTCGACGACCTCGACCCGTACCGCAAGTGCTTCGCCGTGCGCGCCACGGACGCCCTCGGCGACCGGGCCGCAGCCGGCCTGGAGGCCAGGATCGGCGAGGCGTGGACGCTGATCGGGACGAAGGCGCCCGGACGCACCCGGGAGATGGCCGGCCGCCTCACCACCCTCACGCCGCTGACCGGCCTGGCCCCGGCGGAGCCCGCCGTCGGACAGCACGGATTCGGCGCGCTGGGGATCTCCCCGGACGGCAGTGCCGAGGAGTTGGCTTTCGCGCTGCTGCGGGGTTTCCGGCGGGCCGAATTGCGGGCGCTTCGGGATGTCGCGGATCTTTACGCGGCGGACGGCTCCTGGGAACATCGGATGCCCTGGCGGGAAGAACCGGTTCCGTTTTCCCGGCTGCTGGCCGAAACCTATGAGCGGATGGCGTTGGGGGATTTCGACCCGCACTTCCTGGAGGGTGTACCGCAGGCGCTCGACACCCTGGAAGGTGCCGCCGAGCTGACCACCAGCGGAAAACGACTGCTGGATCAGATGCGAAAAGAAATCTGAGCCTCGCATTCCGGTTTAGCCGGGGCCGTCCGTACGCACAGGACAACTGGGAGGAACGGGAGCAGACCGAATTCGATCAAGGAATGATCGACGGCGTCTGGGAACGTATGACTGAAAACCGGCGTTGAATGACCGAACGCCATGGGGGTGGAGCAACGTCCGCTCCGGAATGATGAATTCGCTCGCATTCACTTCACTCCTCGGGTGCGGGTGCTCACACAGGACGGGGGTCGTGTGCACGCAACAACGCAGCAGCGAGCGGCGGACCATCGGCCGTACTTCTTCTTGAGTTACGCACATACACCGGGGTACGGCGGTGGAACGGACCCCGACATGTGGGTCGAGCGGCTCTTCCAGGATCTCTGCGGCCATGTGATGGCCATGACCGATCTGCCCGCGGGCGCGCCCGCGGGCTTCATAGACCGCGAGATACGCTCCGGCGAGGGCTGGTCGGAACGGCTCGGTGAGGTGCTCGCCACCTGCCGGGTGTTCGTTCCGCTGTTCTCGCCGCGCTATTTCGCCAGTGAGATGTGCGGCAAGGAGTGGTACGCCTTCGCTCAGCGCGCCATCCATCACCGGGCCCGCTCCAACCAGCGCGCCGAGGCGATCGTTCCGGCGCTCTGGGTGCCCGTACCGCCGAGCCAGCTTCCGGGACCGGCCGAGCGATTACAGTTCAACCACCGCGATTTCGGGGACCGTTACGTCAGTGACGGACTCTACGGACTGATCAAGCTCAGGCTCTTCGCCGAGGAGTACGAGCGCGCGGTGTACGAACTCGCCAAGCGCATCGTCAACGTCGCCGACACCATCAGGCTCGGCACCGGGCGCCCCGTCGACTACCGGCTGGCCCCCAGCGCCTTCGGTCCGCCGAACAGCGGAGTCGGCGGCCCCCGCCCCATGCAGGTGACCATCGCCGCCCCCACCCGGCACGACCTGCCCGAAGGGCGCAACGTCGAGTACTACGGCGACAATCCGCAGGACTGGAACCCCTACCACCCGGCCGCCGCCCGTCCTCTGGCCTATGTCGCCGAGGACCTGGTGCGCTCCCTCAACTACCAGGCCACCGTCTCCTCCTTCGACGAGGAGTCCGGGCACCCGGAGGGCAAACAGCCGCCCAGCAGGCCGGAGATCCTGCTCGTCGACCGCTGGGCCCTGCAGGACGAGGACCGGTGCCGACGGCTCGCCGCCTTCGACGCCGAGAACCGCCCCTGGGTGACGATGGTCGTGCCGTGGAACCGCGAGGACCCCGAAAGCCGCGCCGCCGAGGCCGAGTTGACCGAGAAGCTCGAACAGACCATGCCGACCAAGATGCGTCAGGGACGGGCCTACTGCCGGGTCGCAGCCAAGGGCGTACCCAGCATGGATGCCTTCGGGCAGATCCTGCCGCAGGTGGTCGAGGTGGCGGCCCAGCAGTATCTGAGACACGCGGCGGTCTACCCGCCCGCCACCGGCGGCGGGCACACCGAACGGACACGGTTGATGGGGCCGATGGCGCAGACGAACTACATCCCCGAGACACACGACCCTGCGACGGATGCGGAGGACACGGATGACGGCCAGTCGTGACGGGCGCATCGTCACCTTCTACTCGTACAAGGGCGGCACCGGGCGCACCATGGCCCTGGCCAACACCGCCTGGATACTCGCCGCCAACGGAAAGCGGGTACTGGCCGTCGACTGGGACCTGGAGGCACCGGGGCTCCACCGGTTCTTCCACCCGTTCCTCGACCCGTCGACCCTCGGTGCCACCACCGGTGTCATCGATCTGATCACCGAGTACGCGTGGGCCGCGACCAGCCCCGTCCAGCGCGCCGACGACTGGCACCGCGACTACGCCCGCATCCAGCCGCACGCCGTGTCCCTCACGCCCGAGGCGCTCGGCTGGGAGTTCCCGCACGGCGGGACCCTCGACTTCGTCTCCGCCGGACGGCAGAACCGCGAATACTCCGCGACCGTCTCCACCTTCGACTGGGACAACTTCTACGACCGGCTCGGCGGCGGCCATTTCTTCGACGCCCTGCGCGACGACATGAAGGCCAATTACGACTACGTCCTGATCGACAGCCGGACCGGCCTCAGCGACATCGCCGACATCTGCACCGTCCACCTGCCCGACATCCTGGTCGACTGCTTCACCCTCAGCGACCAGTCCATCGACGGCGCCGCCTCCGTCGCCCGGCAGATCTCCGAGCGCTACACCGGCCGCCCCATCTCCATCTTCCCCGTCCCGATGCGCATCGACGAGGGCGAGAAGGAGAAAGCCGATGCCGGACGGGCACTGGCCCGGCTGAAGTTCGACCGGCTGCCGCGCGATCTGTCCGGTGACGAACTCACCGCCTACTGGGGCGCGGTGGAGATTCCGTACCGCCCCTACTACGCGTACGAGGAGACCCTCGCCACCTTCGGCGACGAGGCCGGCCTCACCAACTCGCTGCTCTCCGCCTTCGAACGCCTGACCTCCGTCATCACCGACCAGCAGATCACCTCGATGCCGCCGGTCGGCGAAGAGGTACGGCTGCGCATCCGTGACGCGTTCACCCGGCGCAGGCCCGCGCTGCCGGCCGATCTCTTCCTCAGCTATGTGGCGGAGAACCGGATGTGGGCCGACTGGATCGAATCCGTGCTCACCCGGGCCGGGTTCCGTGTCGTGCCGCGCGATGTGTCCGCCGAGCACGAGACACCGCAACCGGCGACCGCCACCGAGAACGCGGCCCGTACCGTGGTGCTGCTGTCCAGCGCCTACCTCAAGTCGCAGCGTGCGGTGAACCTCTGGGACCGCGCCGTGGCGGAGGACCCCGGCGGCGGCCGGCGCCATCTCCTGCCGCTCAGGGTCGGTGACGTCCGGCTGTCCGCGCCCTACATCGACCGCAACCCCGTCGACCTCTTCCGGCTCGACGAGGTGCATGCCACCGCCGCCCTGCTGCGCGCCCTGGACCGGCCCGTACAGCTCACCGACGGTGTGTCGCCCGGACCGCGCTTCCCCGGCACCGTCCCCAGGATCTGGAACGCGCCGCCGCGCAACCCCGGCTTCACCGGCCGCTCCCTGGTCCTGGAGCGGATGCGCGACCAGCTCGGCGGCGGCATGGCCGTCGTGCTGCCGCAGCCGCAGACCCTGTACGGACTCGGCGGCGTCGGCAAGACCCAGGTCGCCCTGGAGTACGTGCACCGCTTCATGGCCGACTACGACCTGGTCTGGTGGATATCGTCCGAGCAGACCGACGACGTGGTGGCCTCGCTCGCCGAGCTCGCCGTCCGGCTCGGCGCCCAGGGCGGCGACGACATGGCGGCCGCCTCCCAGGAGGCCGTGGACCTGCTGCGGCGCGGTGTGCCCTCGGACCGCTGGCTGCTGGTCTTCGACAACGCCGACGACCCCGAGCGGCTCAGGCGCTACTTCCCGCAGGGCGGCTCCGGGCACATCCTGGTCACCTCCCGGAACCAGGCATGGTCCCAGCACGGCGACGCACTGCCCGTCGACGTCTTCCTGCGCGAGGAGTCCATCGAGCACCTCCAGCGCCGGGCTCCGGGGCTGAGCGAGGAGGACGCCGCGCAGGTGGCCACCGCGGTCGGCGACCTGCCGCTCGCCGTCGAACAGGCGGCGGCCTGGATCGCGGAGACCGCCACCCCGATCGACACCTATCTGGAGCAGCTGGCGCAGCAGGCCCCGGAGGTCCTGGCGCTCAACCAGCCGGCCGGATACCCGGAGCCGGTCGCCGCCACCTGGAACATCTCCATCGAGCGCCTGAAGGAGCGCTCGCCCGCCGCGGTGCGGCTGCTCCAGCTCTGCGCCTTCTTCGCCCCCGAGCCGATCTCGGGGAACCTCCTCTACAGCAAGGAGATGATCGAGGCACTGAAGCCGTACGACGCCTCGCTCCAGGAGAAGCTGGTGCTGGGCCGGGTCATCCGGGAGATCGGCCGGTTCGCCCTCGCCAAGGTCGACCAGGTCTCCAACTCCATCCAGGTGCACCGGCTCGTCCAGGCCGTCATCCGGGCGCAGCTCAGCGAGGAGGAGCAGCGGGATGCCCGGCACGCCGTCCACCGCATCCTGGCGGGCGCCCGGCCGGATGACGACGAGCCGATCGACAACCCCTCCACCTGGCCGCAGTTCGCCACCATCTGGCCGCACCTCGGCCCGTCCGACGCCCGCAATTGCAGGGAGCCGGAGGCCCGCAGGCTGCTGATCGACCGTGTCCGCTACCTCTGGAAGCGAGGTGACTTCAGGACCGCCGCCACGCTCTGCGAGGAGCTGCGCGCCATCTGGAAGGAGACACTGGGGGAGCGGGACATCCAGTACCTCTACCTCTGCTTCCATCTCGCCAACATCTACCGCTCGCGCGGCCGTTACGTGGAGGCGCGGGAGCTGGACGAGATCACCCTGGCGATGCAGCAGGAGGTCCTGGGCCCGGAGCACCCGCACACGTACATGAGCACCAGCAGCCTGGCGACCGACCTCGGCACGCTCGGCGAGTACACCAGGGCGATCGAGCTGGCGACCGAGGCCACCGACGGGTTCAACCAGATCTTCCACGATTCGCACCCGCGGACCCTGGCGGCGGCCAACAACCTGGCGTTCACCCTGCGGTCCATCGGGCAGTACGCCAGGGCCAGGGAGATCGACCAGGACGTCTTCGACCGGCGCGTCGAGGTGCTCGGCGCGGAGCACCCGTACAGCCTCTCCTCGGCCATGAACCTGGCCCGCGACCTGCGCGACGTCGGACGGTACGAGGACGCGGTCGGCATCCTCAGCCGCACGTACGACAGTTACAAGGCCACGCTCGGCCGGGCCTTCCCCGGCACGCTGAGCGCGGCGAAGAGCCTGGCGGTGTCGCTGCGCCGGGCGGGCAGACTGGAGGACGCGCGCAGGCTCACGGTGGCCACCCGTGCCAGATACCGGGCCAAGTACACCGCCGCCAACCCGGAGTCGCTGGCCTGTGACCTCAATCTGGCGGCCGACCTGTACGCGGCGGGTGAGGCGGCCGAGGCCAGGGACACCGCGCAGGAGGTCGTCGATCAGTACATGAAGGTGCCGGGGGAGAAGCACCCGTACACCCTGGCCGCCCTGAACAACCTCGGCGTCTACCAGCTGGGGGCCGGTGCGGTGGAGGAGTCGGAGCAGGTGCTGACCCGGGTGGTCGCGTCGATGCGGGAGGTGTACGGGCCGGAGCACCCCAACACCCTGTTCTGCGTCATGAACCTGGCCAACGCCACGGCCGAACGCGGCGATCTCGACATCGTGCTGGAGACCGAACGGAAGGTGGCGGGACAGCTCAGGCACGTCATCGGGGCGCACCACCCGGAGACCCTGGCCATGATGTCGAACATGGCGGTCACGCTCGATGCGATGGGGCGCAAGGGCGAGGCGATGCGGCTGAGGGCGGAGACGGTCGACGAGCTGTCCCGGCAGCTCGGCGACGACCATCCGATGACCCGGATCGCCCGGGACGAGCGCCGGTTCGAACGTGAACTGGAACCGATGCAGGTATGAGCAGCGGGGAGCGTCCGGCCGCGACCGGACGCTCCCCTTCTCCCGGGCCCGTTCCTCAGCAGGCGGCCGGTTCCAGCAGCCAGTTGAGGATCCTGGGCAGCGCGTGCAGCGCGTCGAAGTGCGCGGCCGCCGGTTCCACCACGACGGTGGAGTTCGGGATGCGCTCGGCCAGCCAGCGGGAGTGGCCCACCGGAGAGAACACATCCTTCTCGCCGTGCCACAGCATCACCGCACCGGTGATGTCCGCGGGGTCGAACCCCCATGGAGAGCTGAACGCGATCGCGTCGTCGATCCACCCCCATGCCGAAGTGCGCAACCCCTCACGGTAGTTGCGCAGCAGCATGGTGCGGACCCCGGCATCGTTGACCACCATCCGGTCGGAGTCCGTCAGCTCCCGGCGCAGATCGTCGATGAGCCGGACCGGGTTCTTCCTGATCACCGCGGACCGTGAGATGAACGACTCCGCGAGCCCGTCCGGATCGGCCGCCGCGGTGGAGTACGCCAGCACATTGGAGGCGGCCATCCCGTCGAACCAGTCGAGGCCGTCGGCACCCCAGGGGGCCAGCCCGACCAGTGCGGCGGTACGGGTGACCCGCTCGGGCATCAGCGCGGCACAGGCCAGGGCATGCGGGGCACCACCGGAGCGGCCCACCACGGCGAACCGCTCCAGCCCGAGGTGGTCCGCGATGGCCCGTACGTCCTGGACGGCATCGGCGACACAGCGGCCCGGCAGCCGGTCGGATTCGCCGTATCCCGGCCGGTCGTAGGTGATCAGCTGGGTCTTGCGCTGGTACAGCACCATGCCGCGCGGAGCCGGACCGAGCCTGCTGCCGGGCATTCCGTGCAGCAGAAAGACCGGTCTGCCGCGGGGATCTCCCAGACGCTCCACCACCAGATGCCGCCCGTCCGTTGCGCGCACCCGACTACGCACTCCGTGCCTCCTCCGTATGGTGCGGGCACCGCGTGCCCGGCTTTTCCCCGCCCAATTCGATGATGGACCATCAGAGCACGTACAGGGACGGCGTGTTGGGTAAAGGTGGAGGTCTTGGAGGGCGCGGTGGCGCTTTTGGCCGGGGGCGTGGGGCGGCTCGGCTTCGGTGAGGGCGCCGAGGGAGATCCTGCAGGGCCCTGTTCTCGTACAGCTATGGCCCCTGAACCGCCCGCCCCGCTGTTCCTGCCGTCTCCGCCCTCGCCGCCGCGGCCGACGGCGAGTTCGACCGACTTGTGAAGACCGCCGTTCTGGCCGAGTGGGGCCCGGGGGATTGCCGGTGTCGGCGGGCGGAGTCTCCCCGGGGCATCGCTGGGCAGCGTGTGGTCAGGCGAAGATCTTCCAGCGGTTGCTGAGGTCCTCGGCCAGTGCGTCGTAGGAGGGACCGGCCTTGTCCCAGAAGTGTTCAACGTCGCTCACGGACGTGTCGTCGAGGGTTTTGGCCCTGTCCCAGACGTCTGTGGAGGTGTCACTCGCGGCCTTGAAGGCGCTGAGGATCAGGTTCCGGGATTCCGGGTGGGCTTTCCCGGATTCCTTGAGGCTTGCTGTCAGAGCGTCGTTCAGGGCGGAGAGGCCTTCCTTGTTCTTTGTCTCCCTGTCTTCGACTCCGGAGGCCAGGTCGTCCGCGGTGATCTTTCCCTCGTGGGCCTGGCGCAGTAGCGAGGAGATGTCCTTCTTGCTGTCGGCGAGCAGGCCGAGCTCTCCTTGCAGGGTGTCCGCGAAGGCCTTCTTGGCGTCGACGGGGAGCTTGCTGTAGTCGTCGTCGGTGAGTCCGGACGCGCTCTCGGGACGCCCGGGGCGTGTTTCACCGGACGTGATCGCCGCGAGGGACTGCTTGTGATGGGTGTTCAGCTCGCTGAGGAGGGAGTAGAACTCGTCGTCGGTCATCTGCTGGTCGGCGCTGAGCGCTGTCATCGTGTCTCCTGGGCTGTTTCTTGTCCGTGGGTGCGGGGGTGGCGTGGGTCTTGGGCGGGAGGGGCGGGGCAGTCGTGCGGCTGCCCCGCCCGTCCGGTCCCTGCTGCCGTGCCGTGGCGTCCGGGCGGTTCACCGGATCGCTGTGACGGCCGGCTCAGCCGAAGATGCCGTGCCACCAGTTGACGAGGCCCTGCACCTTGTCCTCGAACCAGTCGACGACCTTGTTCCACAGCTCCTTGAGCTTGTCGACGAGCTGCTGGAAGAATTCCTTGACCTTGTTCCAGACGTTGTCGATGATCCAATCACCGGCGCTCTTGAAAGCGGCAAGGATCTCGTTCTGCTTTTCCGGGTGTGCGTGCCCCGCCTTCTTGAGCTCGTTGGTCAGGTCGTCCTGATCCTTTCCGAACTTGTCTTTGTTGTCTTCCTTCTGCTGGTCCAGCTGACTGTCGAAATCGTCCTCGCTGATGCTGCCCGAGTTGCGCTTGTCCGCAATGTCGGAGACATGGCTCTGGTTGTTCGTCGCCTGGTTCGAGTTGTTGTCCCGGGACACCCCGAAAGCATCGATTGCACTCTGGGGCAGGTCACGGTAGTCGTCGTTCTCCGTGATCCCCTCGGGCAGCTGGAAGGGGGCAGGCTTCGGGCGGCCGGCGGTGATCGCGGCGAGGGTCGCCTTGTGGTGGGCGTTGATCTGGTCGAGGAGTGTGTCGAACTCTTCCTGGGTCAGCTGGGGGGCGGCGGCTTGCGTGGTCATGGGTACCGTCTCTTTCGTTTTTAGGTGAACGAATCAAGCGCGGACAGGAATGACGTAAAGATTTCAAACGCTGGACCGCGCGGAACTGTCCTGCGATGCAAGATGGCATGCGGGAACCGGGGTTCGGCACGAAGAAGTTCTCGGAACTCACCCTGCTGAACGCTGAACACTTCTATCGCGCTGCGCTGCCCCGCCGCCACCCTCACCGGAAACATCCACCGGTACGAGTCGAGAATGCACCCGTGGGAGCTGCGATTCTCAAATCAACAATTGAAATTTCGACAGGAAGGGCCCGTGGACTTCCCGAGCGAGACCGCAGCTCTCAAGCGCGTCCATTGCCTTTATTTCCCTGGCCCCGCCCGCAAGGGCCGAGCCCGCTGGGGCATGCGCCGGAAGACCGCTCTGAACGCGTTCGGCATCGGCTTCCACAGTGCACTCTCGCGGTCCGGTCAATTCCAACCGCCCCGGAGCCTCGTTCGATTGACGGGCCCGTTCCTGGCACTCGGTCACCAGTTGGCATCAGGCGGGCTCCCCCAGCACCGCGCACCACTTGTGCAACGGGTGACCGGACGATCGCCCCGGCAAGTTGACGCGACGGGAAAACGGCTCGCTCTGCAACACCGGCCGCCCCGCTGGCGAGGTGACTGGGACGTTGGCGGTCGCCCGGCTTTGCCAGGGGTTTCGTTCGTCCATGAACGAACCTGCCGCCCTGCTTGGGTGGTTGGCCGCCTTTGAGGTCGTAGACCCGCGGCGGTGCCGTCCGACGCATCACTCGGTCGGAACGGAGTCGGCCGAGGATGCAGGGGTGCAGCCCTCGCCCATCGACTGCGAGATGGACTTTGGTGGTCAGCCCACCCCGAGACCGGCGGAGGGTCTGCCTCGCCTCCGCTCGTTGCGGATCTTCCGGTTTGTCCTCGCGGGGTTCCCCTCTTTTACGAGCCCGGCCGCGTGTTGGCGGGCATGATTGATCGTGGAGTCCACGGAAACCTTCCACTCCACCTTGCCCACCGTGTCGTCACGGACCTGGACACCGCATCCGTCAGTTCACCTTGACCAGCCACGACAGAAGCCTGTCGGTACTACCCGCGCGCGAACGTTACAAATGCGGCCCATGTGTCACGTCCGACCCGCAGTACCGGCCCGCCGGCCGCGACCTTCGAGTCCCGTACGTACATCGCACCGGCGTCGGCGGCCACCTCCACGCAGTCGCCACCGCCCGATCCGCTGTAGCTGCTCTTGGACCAGCGCAGCTCGTCAACGCTCTCGGTTACCTGCTCCACGCTCATGTCTCTCCCACCAGCCGTTCGATGAGCCGCGCAGACGCCTCGACGTTCAGGGCCTGCGATCGCAGCTTGCCATATCGCAACCCGAAGGCGCTGACCTCTGCCGGATCACTGATGACACACCCGACCTCCTGAGACTCGATGTACCCGAGGCGGCGGAGTTCCTTCGTCTCCACCAGGACGAACGGTCCGTCGAGACCCGAATGGAATCCGAGCCCGGCAGGCATGACCTGAACCTCCACCGTGCGCGACGTGCCTACTTCCAAGAGGCGCTGCCACTGTCCGCGCATCACCTCGGCGCCGCCCACCGGGTTGCGCAACGCCTCCTCCCCGATGATGAACGAAAGCTCTGCCACCGGGTCCCGGGTCAGCAGCTTCTGCCTGCTCAGCCGCGCTTCCGTGTGCTGGTCGATGATCTCCTTGCTGAGCGGCGGGCAGTGGCCGCCGAACACGGCCCGTGCGTACGCCTCCGTCTGCAACAGGCCCGGCACCAGCAGCGGGTCGTACGAGAAGCGGCTCAGCACCTCCGCCTCGATGAGGGCGAAGTTGCGGAAGAACTGCGGGAGCTTCGCCCGGTCCACATCGACCTGGAGTACTTCCAGCAACCCGCCCGCTGTCAGCACCCGGTCCGCCGCGACGGTGAACGCCTCCTTCGCGGGCCGTCGTCCCTGCTCGACCGAGGCGACCTGTTCCAGGGAGTAGCCGATGGCGTCCCCGAGCGCCTGCTGGTTCAACTCGGCCCGTTTGCGCAGGTGCTGGAGGAGCCTGCCGTAGGCCACCCACACCCCCGGCAGGTCGCTGTCCCCCTTCGTCTTCGCCGCGCGGCTGTTCCGTGTATCGCGCATGGTCCTCACGCCCTTTCCGCCACCGTTCGCGCCCGTCCGCCAGCCACTTGTAGCGTTCCTCAACTCCACTACGGCTGGGCAATGTTCAACGGAAAGGCCATTTCCGGGGACACGGCCCCGGTCCCGTACGGCACCCGTACAGGACCCGTACAACTCAGGGCGGTGCTGCTCCGCCCGGCCCGTACCGCCGCTCTTCCGTACGGTCGTTGCACCTGGTCAGCGGTGGCGGCGGAGTCCGACGATGACGTCGTGACGCACCAGGAGAGCATCCCCCTTGAATCACCGGCCCCCACCGCCGAGTTCAGCCTTCGCCTCAGCAGTACCCGCCGTGGCGCCCGGCTGGCCCGCACCCTTGCCGTCCAGCAGCTCACCGAGTGGTGCGGCGGCCCGTACGACTCCGAGACCGCTCGAACCGTGGCCCTCGTCACCGCCGAGCTGTCCGCCAATGCCATCACCCACGGCCGCCTCCCCGGCCGTGACTTCAGGCTGACGCTGCTCCTTCTGCCCCATGCCATCCGTATCGAGGTGACCGACACCCGACCGGAGCGCCTGCCGTCTGTTCCGGCGGCGGGACCCGCGTCCGCCGATGCGACCTCGGGCCGCGGCCTGCTGCTCGTCGAGGCGTACGCGGATCGTTGGGGCTGCACCGTCCGCGACGCGTACACCAAAACGGTCTGGGCGGAGGTGCGGCACTCCCCCTGAGAATCAGTCGACCGTCGAGCCGAACGGCGGCCGGGCACCGGTGGTGTCGTCCGGCTTGCGCAGGGACACCAGGAGGGTGACAAGCGTGCCCGCCACCGCCCATGCGGACAGCACCAGCAGTGGTCCGGTGACCGCGTTGCCCCTGAAGTACGCGATCGAGCGGGCCACCCAGGTGCCCGCCCCGGGCGGCAGCGCGGGGCCGATCGCCCGCCAGAAGTCGGGGAGCATCGGCAGCGGAAAGGCGCCGCCGGCGCTCGGGTTGCCCGCGATCACCACGATCAGGACGGCCAGGCCGATGCCGACGATGCCGGTGAGGGCCTGGAGGGCGAGGGTGAGCATGCCGACCGCGAAGACGGTCAGCGCTCCCAGCCCCGACAGGCCCCAGAAGCTTCCGGGCAGGGCGCCGAGGATCGGGCCGATGATGACCGCGCCGCCGATTCCACCGACGACGGAGTACAGCGCCATGACGCCGGTCCGGATCAGCGCGCGCTGCCGGTTGGCGGGCTTGGAGCCGGCGCTGATCGCCAGGATCGAGGCGCAGAGGTAGCCGCCGACGCACCAGCCCACGACCAGGTAGAAGGACGAGATGCCGTTGAAGTCCTGACCGGAGGCGGGGGCCAGGTCCACGGAGCGCACCGTGCGCTGCTGGGCCAGATCGGCCTTCGTGATGATCTTCGTCAGGGTGTCGGCCATGGAGGTTCCCCCGCCGGAGGCGACGAGGACGGTGTCGGTGGTGCTGGTGGGGCTGACGATCAGGGCGCCGTCGATCTCGCGGTTCAGGATCTGCTCGCGGGCCGTGGCCGCGTCGGCGACCGTACGGGGGTCCAGCGGGCCGCCCGGGAGATTCTTCAGCTCGGTGAGGAGCTGTGCGGACATCTGCCGGGGCGCGACGACCCCGAAGGGTACGTCCGTCGGCTTCGGCCTGTGCAGTGCCCCGACGTAGGACGCGATGAACAGCAGTTGCAGTCCGAGCACGCCGATGACAAGCAGCGCGGCCCGTGGAGTGACGGCGTTCTTCACCTCGTCAGCGAAAGTCATGCCCCAACGGTCCGGGGCTTCGGCCGTTCGTGCAGGCGGGACTGGGCCGAATGGCTGACCGGAGAGCCGGTCCGGGGTCGGGGGCGTGCCGCGCCCGGGGTCGGGAGCGTGCCGCGCCCGGGGCGGCGCGCGGGGTCGGGAGTGTGCCGCGCCCGGGGCGGCGCGCGGGATCGGGCGAGGCCGGTTCGGGCGGGGGAGGCGACAGTTTCAGCCACTGGTTACGAGCCCTCCAGATGCGTTCAGGTGTTCGAATTAAGTCGTTGACCGGGTCTGGTGAGGGTTAGAGTAATCGAACGGACGTACGATGGAGGGATCGGGCGTATGGCTGAAATGGGGTGGAGAACGGAGGTGCGACATGGCGGGCTACGCCCATCTGCACGTCGCGTCCGGATACTCCGCTCGCTACGGCGCCGCCCACCCCGAGCACCTTGTCCGGCGGGCGGCCGAGCGCGGCATGACGGCGCTCGCGCTCACCGACCGGGACACGGTCACGGGGACGGTGCGGTTCGCGCAGGCGTGTGCCGGGGCCGGTGTCCGGCCGGTCTTCGGTGTCGACCTGGCGGTGGAGGCTCTCGCGCCGCCGCCTCCTGTGCGGCGGCGGCGCACCCCGGCGCGCGGTGGTGCGCACGTGGTCGAACCGCCGCTGCGGATCGTGCTGCTCGCGCGGAACCGGGCAGGGTGGGCGCGGCTGTGCCGCATCACCTCGGCCGCGCACGCCGGGACCGCGGGCGGTGCGGCGCCGGTGGTCCCGTGGGAGGCGCTGCGCGAACACGGCGGCCCCGGCCTGATCGTGCTGCTCGGGCCGCTCTCGGAGCCGGTACGCGCGCTGGCGGCGGGCCGGGAGGACGTGGCGGCGAAGCTGCTGGCGCCGTGGCGGGAGATCTTCGGCGGCGGGATTCGGCTGGAGACCGTCCTGCACGATCGGCCCGGCACCGGGCCGGGATCGCTGCGGCTGGCCGCCCGGACCCTCGCGCTGGCCGACCGCACCCGTACCACCGCCGTGCTCTCCAACGCCGTCCGCTACGCCGACCCCGGCCAGCACCGGCTCGCCGATGTCCTGGACGCCGCGCGGCTGCTGCGGCCCATCGACCGGCGCCGCCTGGACAGCGGGCAGCGCTGGCTCAAGGACGAGAGGGCCATGGCGGGCATCGCGCGGCTGATCGCCGAATGCGCGGGGGCGGGACCCCGGCGGGCGGACCGTCTGCTGGCGGACACCGTCGCCACGGCGGCGGCGTGCACCGTCGATCCCGCGGCGGATCTGGGGCTGGGTACGCCGCACTTCCCGGAGGCGGAAGTGCTCGGCGCCGGGCCCGGGGCGGGCGGCGCGGCACAGTTGCTGCGCCGGCGGAGCGAGGCCGGTATGGCCCGGCGCGGTCTGGACCACGACCGCGCCGCGCTCGATCGGCTGGACGAAGAGCTCGCCGTGATCTCCCGGCTGAACTTCGACTCGTACTTCCTCGCCGTCGGACAGGTCGTGGCCGACATCCGGGAGAAGGGCATCCGGGTCGCGGCCCGCGGCTCGGGCGCCGGGTCGATGGTCTGCCACGCCCTGGGCATAGCCACCGCCAACCCGCTCGACCACCACCTGCTGTTCGAACGCTTCCTGAGCGTGCGGCGGGCGTCGCTTCCGGACATCGACATCGACGTGGAGTCCGCCAGGAGGCTGGAGTGCTACGACACGATCTTCGAACGGTTCGGCAAGGAGCGCGTGGCGGTCACCGCGATGCCCGAGACCTACCGGGCCCGTCGAGCCCTGCGGGACACCGGCCTGGCTCTGGGGATCGCACCGGCGGAGGTCGACCGGATCGCCAAGAGTTTCCCGCATCTGCGGGCGTCGGACATCACCGGCGCGCTCGCCGAACTGCCCGAACTGCGTCAGCTGGCGGCCGAGGCGGGACGGTACGGGCCGCTGTGGGAGCTTGCCGAAGGGCTCGACTCCCTGATCCATGGCATGGCCATGCACCCCTGCGGCGTGGTCATCAGCGACGCGACGCTTCTGGACCGGCTGCCGGTGCAGCCCACCCCCCAGGGCGACTACCCGATGGCCATGGCGGCCAAGGAGGAGATCGAGGCGCTGGGCAACATCAAACTGGACGTCCTGGGTGTACGGATGCAGTCCGCGATGGCGCACGCGGTCGCCGAGATCGAACGGACGACCGGCAACCGCATCGACCTGGACGACCCGCGGCAGGTGCCGCTCGACGACGTCTTCGCATTCAAGATCATCCAGGAGAGCCGGACCCTGGGCCTGTTCCAGCTCGAATCCCCCGGCCAGCAGGACCTTCTGTCCCGGCTGCAGCCCCGCGACCCGCAGGACGTCATCGCCGACATCAGCCTCTTCCGCCCCGGGCCGGTCGCCGGGGGGATGCCCGAGCGGTACGTCGCGGCCCGCCACGGCGGCAATCCCTCCTACGCCCACCCGGACCTCGAACCCGTGCTCGCCGACACCTACGGCGTGACCATCTGGCACGAACAGATCATCGAGACGCTGTCGGTGCTGACCGGTTGCGACCGGGCCCTGGCCGAGGTCGCCCGGCGGGCGCTCGGTGACAAGGACCGGCTGCCCCGGATCAAGGGCTGGTTCCACCGCCAGGCGGGAGCCCGCGGCTACAGCGCGAAGGTCCGGGACGAGGTGTGGAGCACCGTCGAGGCCTTCGGCGCCTACGGCTTCTGCCGGGCGCACGCGGTCGCCTTCGCCGTACCGGCCCTGCAGAGCGCCTGGCTCAAGGCGCACTACCCGGCGTTCCTGCTGGCCGGGCTGCTCGAACACGACCCCGGTATGTGGCCCAAGCGCGTCCTCGTCGCCGATGCCCGCCGGCACGGCGTTCCCGTCCTGCCCGTCGACGTCAACCGCTCCGGGGCGGAGCACACCGTGGAGCGGGCCGACGGGGAGCAGTGGGGCGTGCGGCTCGCGCTGTCCGCGGTGCGCGGCATCAGCGAGGGGGAGTGTGCCCGGATCGAGGAGGGCCGGCCGTACGGATCGCTGTCGGACTTCTGGCAGCGGGCCCGTCCCAGCAGGCCGGTCGCCGAACGCCTCGCGGAGATCGGTGCCCTGGGCACTCTCCACGACGGGCGGCTCACACGGCGCGATCTGCTCCTGCAGATCACCGAACTCCACCGGCAGTCCCGCCACCGGTCCGCGGGCAGGGGCCAGTTGCCCATCGACGCGGACGCGGCCGGAGGGGCGGAGCCGAGCGGCCTGCCCGAAATGACCGGGCGCGAGGCCCTGAACGCGGAGCTGAACACGCTCGGCATCGACGTCTCCAAGCACTTGATGGAGCATCACCACCGGCTGCTGCGGGAGATCGGCGCGACCGACGCGGCCCACCTGGCGGCAGCGCGGGCAGGTCGGCAGGTGCTGGTCGCCGGGGTGCGGGCCTCGACCCAGACCCCGCCGATCGCCAGCGGCAGGCGCATCATCTTCGTCACCCTGGAGGACGGTTCCGGCCTGGTCGACCTGGCCTTCTTCGAAGACTCCCACCCGGCCTGCGCGCACACCGTCTTCCACAGCGGGCTGCTGCTGGTCCGCGGCACGGTCCAGGTGCGCGGCACCCGCCGCACCGTCGTCGGCACCATGGCCTGGGACCTGGACCGGATCGCCGCCGCCCGCCGCGACTACGGCCCCGAAGCCGCCCTCACCCTCCTCGGCGCCGATCACCCGCACCCGACCCCCGCGCAGCCGCGGCGGACCCTGGCCGACGGTACCGCGGGGGCCCGGCTGCACCCGTACGCCGACCTGCAACCCGCCGGCAGCCGCTCGGCCGACCTGAAGAAGCTCGGCTACACCAGCCCGGGGAGCGCAGGATGACCACGCGCCGGCGGTACATCGCCCACCTCCATCTGCACGCCGCGCCGAGTGAGGACCAGTACGACGACATCATCGAACTGATGTCCGGTATCACGCCTCATGTCCAGGCCGTCCCGCCCCATGCCGTCCAGCTCGACCTGACGTCGGCGCTCAGATACTTCGGCCTGTCTCCCTACGACGTCGTCCAGTTGGCGAAGCTCAGGCTGAAGGCCCTCTACGGCATCGACAGCAGCGCCGGGCTCGCGGGCAACCGCATGCTGGCCGCCATGGCGGCCGACGCGTCCGCGCCGGGGGACACCACCTGGGTTCCCGCCGGGCAGGCCGCCGACTGGCTGTACCCGCGGCCGGTCACCGCGCTGCCGGGGATCGGCCGCGCCACAGCGGAAACGCTCAACCGATACGGCCTGCACACCATCGGCCAGGTCGCCGACGTACCGGCGGCGACCCTGCAGCGTCTTCTCGGCGCCGGCCCCGCCCGGCTGCTGGCCGAGCGTTCCCGAGGCCGCGATCCCCGCCCGGTCGCACCGCTGGAACCGGCGCAGCACCTGACCGCCGACCTGGTGCTGGACCGGGACTGCCTCGACCCGGCGCTCCATCACCGGGCCGTCGTGGGACTCGCCGACCGGATCGGCCAGCGCCTGCGCGGCGAGAGCCAGGTCACCGGCCGCCTCACCCTCACGGTGCGGTACGCCGACCGCAGTTCCACCACGCGGACGCGTCCACTGCCGGAATCCACCAACCACTCGCCCGTCCTTGGCACGGCTGCCCTGGGACTGCTGGCCTCCCTCGGGCTGCAACGGGCACGTGTCCGTGCGTTCGTGGTCCGTGCCGACGATCTGACGCCGGCCGGTGCCGCCCACCGCCAACTCTCCCTGGACTCCGGTGACGACCGCACCCGCGCCGCCGAAGCGGCCACGGACCGGGCCCGCCGCCGCTTCGGTCCAGAAGCCGTGTATCCCGCCGTTCTGGCCCCGGGGACCGCCGGGCGGCCCCTCGCGCGCCGGCATCCGGAGATCAGCGCGAAGCCGGCGGGGGCGCCGAGCGCACCGACAGCGCAAACCCGGCGTCGTCCTGGGTGTCGAAGTAGGTGAAACCCGAGCGGTCGCTCCTCCGGCCGCTCATCAGCACCTCCAGGCCGAGCTCCTGACCGGCTTCCTCGCCGCGGTCGACGTCCTCGACGGAGAAGCCGAGGTGGAAGACCCCTTCGCCCCGCGTGTCGAGGAACCTGCGCTGCGGGCAGTCGAGCTGCGGTGGCTGACACAACTGGAGTTGCACGCCACCGAGGTCCGCGCATTTGTACGTCAACGCGAAGAACGCCTCGCGGTTGGGCATCGAAACCTCGGCCAGGGCAGTCGGATTCGCGAAATCCCGCCATGGGCCGATCCCCAGCGACGTGTAGTACCTGACGGACTCTTCCATGTCGCGGACAACGATGCATATGTGGTGAAGATCGCGAAAGGGGGAATTCAATTCTTCGTCCCATCTCTGTGGCGCAGCAGGTGTTTTCAGACCGGGAAGGATGTGGGTGGGGGAACAGCGGCTTCGATGAGGCACGGTCCGGGCTCCGCGAGGGCCTTGCGGAGCTGGTCCGCGAATTCCGCCACCGTAGTGGCCCTGGTGGCGGGTACGTCCATGCCCTTGGCCAGCGCGACGAAATCGAGCCGTGGCAGGTCCAGCAGCGTCCTGCTCCGGTTGTCCCCGGCCTCGGCCCGGAGCAGGTCGAGTTCCACGCCGAGGATCGCGTACGAGGCATTGCTGAAGATCACCGTGGTGACGTCGAGCCCCTCACGTGCCTGGGTCCACAGGGCCTGCACGGTGTACATGGCGCTGCCGTCCGCCTGGAGGCTGATCACCGGACGGCCGGGACAGGCGATCGCCGCCCCCGTGGCCAGCGGAATCCCCTGGCCGATGGCGCCCCCGGTGAGAGTGAGCCAGTCGTGCGGCGGCGCGCCGGCGGTCGCCTGCGGAAGCCACCAGCCGGAGGTGATCGCCTCGTCCGAGACGATCGCCCCCTCCGGCAGCAGGGCACCGATGACCGCGGCGGCCTTCTCCGCGGTGAGCTCGCCGCCGGGCATCCCGGGCACGGTCCGCCGGGCCGGCACGGGACGGGCGTGCGGGGCCACGAGGTCGGCCAGTTCCCGGACGGCCGAGGCCCGGCCGCCCAGATCAAGCACCCGGCACCCCTCGGGCACCAGGTCGCTCGGCCGGCCCGGGTAGGCGAAGAACGCCACCGGGGGCGTCGCCCCGGCGAGGACGAGACTCCGCGCACCGGCCAGTTGGGTCTGGACCGTCTCTCCCCGGTAGGCCAGACGGTCCAGGTGCGGTATCCCCGCGCCGCGCTCCTGCCGGGCCGGTGTCGGCTCGGCCAGGATCCGCGCCCCGGTCGCCACCGCTATGCGGCTTGCCGCCTCCCGGCCCGGCCTCCGCAGCGCGTCACCGCCGAGCAGCAGCACGGCACCCGGGCCGCGAAGAAGTCTTCAAGGTGTCCATTGATCATTTCCAAGAGGCCCTTTCTTTGCGTGGCCCGCCCTACTTTTGGGCGCGCAGAAGAATCCGAAGGGAGGTAAATTTCACCTGATCGATCGAGCAGCTTCAAGCCAGAGCAATGATGCAACCAGTGGAGAGGGGGCTCTATGCGGCCGGCCGGCGCCCCCTGTTCACGGGGCCCACGGGCCACACGTGATTAATTCCCGAGGACGGAGTCCCGGTCGGATTCCCCGCGGACTTCGCCATCCGGCACGGAAGGGGAAAGGTCTCGCATGCCGCGCAGGGGTGAGAACAGAAGAGGAATGAAGGCCACACAGCTCGCGGCGGCGCAGGCGAACAACCCCTCGCGAGGTCCGAGCCATCCCGCCACCATGCCTCCCAGAATTGACCCGATCGGCATGACGCTCCACGTCAGGAAGCGCATGGTCGCGTTCATCCGCCCGAGCAGATGATCGGGCGTGACGGCCTGGCAGAAGCTGAGCTGGGCAACGTTGTAAACCACGCTCGTCAACGTGACGACGCCATTGGTGCACGCGCCGAGCCAGAGCGTCCACGAGGAGCCGACCATCGGCAGCAGCAGCGAAAACGGGCACCCGACGAGCAGAATCAACCACATGACTCTGCCGTGGCCCAGAGCACGGGACAGCCGATTGGCAGCGAGCGCGCCCAGCAGCCCCCCGAGGCCGCCGATGCTGAAGAAGGCGCCGATCCATCCGGGTGAGAGCTCCAACGTTCTCGCCAGAAACAGCATGGTCGCCGTGTAAATAGCATAACCAGTCAGATTCAACCACGCACTCGACCCTGCTATCGCGAGGAGTCGAGAATCGTTGCGCACCATGCGTAGCCCCGCAGCGACCTCCGGGATCATTCTTGACTTTTCTTCGCGGGCGGGTGCTTCCTCCACCACGTCGATGCGTACAACGCACCACGACGAAATCGCCAATCCAACACTGGTGACCACAAAGGAAATGGGGGCCGTGAGCAAGGCCACGAGTTGTCCGCCGAACGACGGTCCGCCGACCTCGAAGACCTGCTGGACGCCCGTTATCCTGGAGTTCGCTTCGAGGAGCTTCTCTCTCCCGGCGACCTGCGGCAGGAAGCTGTGATAGGCGACATCGTAGAATACGTTGCACGTGCCGAACAGGATGACGGCAGCGTAGAGCTGCCAGATGGTCAGAGTTCCGGTCCACCAGGACAGCGGAATGGAGAAGAGAACCAGGGCCCGGGCCAGCTGGGAGATGATGAGTACGCTGCGGCGGCGCACACGGTCGACCCAGACGCCGGCCGGCAGTCCCACCAGCAGGAAAGGAAGAGTCAGGAACGCCGAAACAAGGCCGACTTCGAACCCGCTGGCACTCAGGGCGAGTACCGCTGACAGCGGGATGGCTATCCGGGCAACGCTTACGCTCGCCGCGCTCACTGTTGTGGCAATGAACAGATTCCGAAATGCACGGTTCTGCAATAGTCCGTTATGGCGGCTTACGAAGATGACCACAGCTTCCATTTTTGGCATGACACAGGGGAAAGGTGTGCACGGGGAAATTGCCGAGAGGGAAAGGTGGCGAAACCGAAATCATTCGACTATTGGTGGCTGACGTGCAACAGCAGGTCGGAGGGCTCTTCGCATAGCTCCTCCCGCGGCATCATGAGCAATGGGGCATGCCGATCGCCCGTAGTCCATGGGTTCCTGACCGGGCTACGGACCTGGCCGCTCATGTCGGCCGTTCAACCCGTCTTGCGGGCCGCATAGTTGCACGTCTCCTTCCTCGATGAGCCGTTCCTTGCAATGGCATTGCCATTACTTGACTTTCGCAGGTGTGTTGCGGCGCTGGCGCTGCAATCACAGCTGGAACGCGGATTCCCTGATCTGTTGATTTTTGGCAGAAGCAACCTGATCACGTGCGAGTGAGGGTAGTCAAGGGCGCGCGACCGGGCGTGGGTCGTAATGGGCTGTCAAGCCTCCGAATGCAATTGGCTTGTTGGTGCCGGTCGAAAGCCGTCCGGTAAATGTTCGCTTTGCGCGGGGGCGTGTTGAGTCGCCCGTTGTGTGGTCGGCCCGGCCGTCCGGCGCGTGCGAGGTCGTGCGAGCGAGTGATGCCGAGCCCGGCATGGTGGCCGGAATCGGGGAGCGGGTCGGGCGACGCCGCGACGTTACCGCGGCCGGGCTCTGCCGTCCGCGCCGATATCGGGGCTCTCTCCAGGCCGACGTGGCCGAAATCAGCCTTCGGTGCAACTGATTTTTTTCTGGGCGTCGGAGCGGGGACGCCCAGGGGTTCCGTGCCCGCTCCCGCCGGTACGGCCCTCGCGCCGACGAGGCCGCCGCGTACGGGCGTCAGTTTTTACCGACGCGTAACTTCCCACGCCACCCTACTCGTGCGTAATTTGGCGTGAGTACACAGAAGGTCAGCAGTCAGAACTTGTGGTCCGGGCCGCAGGGCGCACAGCCATCGCAACTCCCTTGAGCCGCAAGGAGACCACACGATGCTGCCCTGGACCCGTGCGTCGCGTACCCCACGTACGCGGAGAACCCTCGCCGCACTGCTCCTCGCCGTCGCCGCCGTCGCCGCCCCCACGGCCACTGCCGCTGCAGCCACCCCCACTGCCGTCACCGCCACTTCCCGTGGCTGGAACGACTACTCCTGCAAGCCCTCCGCAGCCCACCCCCGCCCCGTCGTCCTGGTCCACGGAACCTTCGGGAACTCGATCGACAACTGGCTGGTCCTTGCCCCGTACCTCGTCAACCGGGGCTACTGCGTCTACTCACTGGACTACGGGCAGCTGCCCGGAGTGCCGCTCTTCAACGGCCTCGGTCCGATCGACAAGTCGGCCGGACAGCTCGCCGCGTTCGTCGACGAGGTGCTCGCCTCCACCGGGACGTCCGAGGTCGACGTCGTCGGCCACTCCCAGGGCGGCATGATGCCGAACTACTACCTGAAGTTCCTCGGCGGGGCCGCCAAGGTGAACGCCATGATCGGGCTGGCACCCGACAACCACGGCACCACCCTCCTCGGCCTGACGCAGCTGCTGCCGTACTTCCCGGGGGTGGAGGACCTGCTGAACGCCAACACGCCCGGCCTCGCCGACCAGGTGGCGGGATCCCCGTTCCTCACCAAGCTCAACGCGGGCGGCGACACCGTGCCGGGGGTGCGCTACACCGTCATCGCGACCCGGTACGACGAGGTCGTGACCCCGTACCGCACGCAGTTCCTGAGCGGGCCGAACGTGCACAACGTCCTGCTCCAGGACCTCTGTCCGGTCGATCTCTCCGAGCATGTGGCGATCGGCACCGTCGACCGGATCGCGTACCACGAAGTGGCGAATGCCCTGGACCCGGCACACGCCACCCCCACCACCTGCGCCTCGGTCGTCGGTTAGGGTCTTTCGTTTGGATCGGGCCAGTCCCCGCGAGCCCGGCGTGATCCAAACGAGAGGCCATAGGCGCACTGCCCCGCCCGGCGGCAGGACTGTGCCAGGAGACGCCCCGCCCCCGATGCCCCACGGCGCACCGGAGGCGGGGCGTTTCATACCGTGCGGGCCGCTGCTGTCGGCGGCGGATGGCACGATCGACTCATGACGACGATCGACTGGGACTCCGCGGCCGACTCCTTCGACGAGGAGCCCGACCACGGGCTGCTCGATCCGGTGGTCCGGCACGCCTGGGCGCGGCGGCTGGAGAGCTGGCTGCCCGGCGAGCGCTCCGAGGTCCTCGACCTGGGGTGCGGCACCGGAAGCCTCGCGCTGCTCGTCGCCGGGCAGGGGCACCGCGTCACCGCCGTCGACCGGTCGCCGCGCATGGTGGAGCAGGCGCGGGCCAAGCTCGCCGGCACGGGCACCGGGGTGCATCTCGGGGACGCGGCCCAACCGCCGGTCGGAAAGCAGCAGTTCGATGTGATCATGGCGAGACACGTCGTGTTCCTGCTGCCCGATCCGGCGGCGGTCCTGCGTCACTGGTTCACCCTGCTGCGGCCCGGCGGGCGGCTGATCCTGATCGAGGGTGTCTGGGGCGGAGTCGGCCTCTCCGCGGAGCGGCTGACCGGGCTGCTCTCGGAGCTCACCGAGCACATCCACCACGAGCCGCTCTCCGGCGACCCGACCCTGTGGGGCAAGCAGGTCGACGACGAGCGCTACGCCCTGGTGGCCCGCGCCGAACCACCGCACCGGCACACCGAGGTCGTCGATGTGCATCTGATCCTCCGCCGCGGCCCCGAGGTCCTGCTCGCCCGCCGGGCCAACACCGGGTATGCGGACGGGCTGTTCAACAGCCCGTCCGGGCACGTAGAGGACGGTGAGGACGTCCGCGAGGCGATGATCCGTGAGGCCGCCGAGGAGATCGGTGTCGAACTCGGCCCGGACGAACTGCGGGTGGCCCTGGTCATGCAGCACCGCGGCCCCGGCGGCAGTCCCCGGACCGGCTGGTTCTTCGAGGCGGAGTACGACCCGGCCCGGCCGCCGTACAACCGCGAACCGGACAAGTGCTCCGAACTGGCCTGGTTCCCGCTGGACGCCCTCCCGGACGACATCGTCGCCTACTGCCGGGCGGGACTCGACGGCTATCGCGCGGGGGAGCACTTCCTGATCCACTGGCACGAGGACGGCGACACCGTGGCGTACCAGCCGCACGGTATCCGCCGCGCGGTTCCGCTGCCCGCCGGTGGAGCCGGCACCGGCGGGGTTCACCACATCGAGCTGTGGGTGCCCGATCTGCCGGTGGCCGAGCAGGGCTGGGGCTGGCTGCTCGGCGAGCTGGGTCATGTCCCGTACCAGCGCTGGGAGCACGGCCGGAGCTGGCGGCGCGGCGACAGCTATGTGGTGGTGGAGCAGTCACCCGACCTGACCGGGGTGACGCACGACCGCCGCAGCCCCGGGCTCAACCACCTGGCGTTCCACGTCCGGGACCGGGCCACCCTCGACGGACTGGTGGCCAGGGCCCCCGAGCACGGCTGGCGGCAGCTCTTCCCGGACCGCTACCCGCACGCGGGCGGCGGCGGGCACACCGCCGCCTACCTGGAGGACGCGGCGGGGTACGAGGTGGAATTGGTCGCCGGAATCCCGCAAGCCCGCCCGGTACCGGAGGACCCGGCGCCGTACACCGATGTCTGGGCGCGGCGCCGGGACTAGTGCCGGTCACGGCACCAGAGGGCGACCGGCCCGGTCGGCCCGGACCAGAAGGTGTCCGACCCCGGTCGGCCGGGACCGGCCGGGCCGGCCTTCGTGCAGGTCGCCGACGGGCCCGCGGGCGGAGCCCCGGACGGGCCCGAGGGCCCGTCCGGGGTGGTGCGGCCCTCACTTACAGGGTGCGCTCCAGGCGGTCGGCCATCAGCCTGACGAAGCGCGACGGGTCGCCCAGTTCACCGCCTTCGGCCAGCAGCGCCAGGTCGTGGAGGAGCTCGGCCGTCTCCTCCAGGCCCGTACCGGCATCCTCACCGCGTTCGGTGTGCGCCCGGTTGAGGCCGCTGACCAGCGGGTGCTCCGGGTTGAGTTCGAGGATGCGCTTGACCTGCGGGACCGGCTGGCCCATGGCGCGGTACATGTTCTCCAGGGCCGGCGTCACGTCGTGGGTGTCCGAGACGATGCAGGCGGGCGAGACGGTGAGGCGCGAGGAGAGCCGTACCTCCTTGACGGTCTCGCCCAGCCGGTCCGTCATCCAGGTCAGCAGATCCGCGTACTCCTGCTGCCGGTTCTCACGCTCGGTCGCGGCCTCCTTCTTCTCCTCCTCGGTACCGAGCTCGACCTCGCCCTTGGCGACGGACCGCAGCTTCTTGCCGTCGAACTCGGGCTCCGCCTCGACCCACACCTCGTCGACGGGATCGGTCAGCAGCAGCACCTCGACGCCCTTGGCCCGGAACGCCTCCATGTGCGGGGAGTTCTCGATGGCCTGCCGGGACTCACCCGTGAGGTAGTAGATGTGCTCCTGGCCGTCCTTCATCCGCTCCACGTACTGCCGCAGCGTGGTCGGCTCGTCCTTGTCGTGGGTGGTGGCGAACGAGGCGACGCCGAGGATGGCGTCGCGGTTCTCGAAGTCGCTCAGCAGCCCTTCCTTGAGGACGCGGCCGAACTCCCGCCAGAACGTGGCGTAGCGCTCGGGGTCGGCGGACATCATGTCCTTGACCGTCGACAGCACCTTCTTCGCCAGGCGCCGGTGCATCAGCTGGATCTGGCGGTCCTGCTGGAGGATCTCGCGCGACACGTTGAGCGACAGGTCCTGCGCGTCGACGACACCCTTGACGAAGCGCAGGTACGGCGGCATCAGCGCTTCGCAGTCGTCCATGATGAAGACGCGCTTCACATAGAGCTGGATGCCGCGCTTGTACCCCTGCATGAACAGGTCCTGGGGCGCGTGCGACGGGATGAAGAGCAGCGCCTGGTACTCGAAAGTGCCTTCCGCCTGCAGCCGGATGGTTTCGAGCGGGGCGATCCAGTCGTGGCTGATGTGCTTGTACAGCTCGTGGTACTCGTCGTCCTTGACCTCGTCGCGCGAGCGCGCCCAGAGGGCCTTCATCGAGTTGAGGGTCTCGGGTTCGCGCGGGGCGGCGCCGGACCCTTCCCCGGTGTCCTCGGCGTCGTCGGCCGGGGTCTCCGCGGCCATCCTGACGGGCCAGGTGATGAAGTCCGAGTACCGCTTGACGATCTCCCTGATCTTCCAGGGGGCGGTGTAGTCGTAGAGCCGGTCGTCGGTGTCCTCCGGCTTGAGCCGGAGCGTGACCGAGGTGCCCTGGGGAGCGCTGTCGACGGTCTCGATCGTGTACGTGCCCTCGCCGGTCGACGTCCAGCGGGTGCCCTGGCTCTCGCCCGCGCGCCGGGTCAGCAGCGTGACCTCGTCGGCGACCATGAAGCTGGCGTAGAACCCGACCCCGAACTGGCCGATCAGCCCTTCGGCCGCGGTGGAGTCCTCGGCCTCCTTGAGTTCGCGCAGGAACTTCGCCGTGCCCGAGTTCGCGATGGTCCCGATGAGCTGGACCACTTCATCGTGCGACATGCCGATGCCGTTGTCCCGCACCGTCAGCGTGCGGGCCTGCTTGTCGGTCTCGATGTCGATGTGGAGGTCGGACACATCCGCGCCGAGCGAGTCGTCGCGGAGCGCTTCGAGTCGCAGCTTGTCGAGCGCGTCGGAGGCGTTGGAGACGAGTTCGCGGAGGAACACGTCCTTGTTCGAGTAGATCGAGTGGATCATCATCTGCAGAAGCTGGCGCGCTTCCACCTGAAACTCGAACGTCTCAGTGGGCATAATCAGCGATTCCTTCTCAGGTCACCGGGTCGGGAACTGACCTGAGCACTGTAATTCAGCTGGTGATCACGGGAGCTGTGTTTTCCCCGGCTCACGCTCTTTACCGGCCGACCCGTTCGATCCGGCCGACCCGACAGAGCTGGCCGATCCGGCCGATCCGGCAGAACTGGCCGAACCGGCGGGGCCGGACGGCGGAGCCGTGCCGGACTCACGGAAATTCAGCACAAAGCGGGCGCGTTCTCCCTGGATGCGGCGACGGACGTAGAGCACCGGCTCGCCGTCGGGGGTGCAACTGACGCCTTCGCGGACGAGCAGGGGGCTCCCGGCCGGTACGCCCAGCACGTCGGCGTCGCCGATGTCGGCCCCGACCGCGCTGAAGGCGCGCCAGTCGTACTCCAGAGTGATGCCGGCGCTGTCGGCCAGGGCGCGGACCAGGTTCTCCACCGGTCCCGGCGCCGCGAGTTCCCGGGGCAGCAGGGCGGAGGGCATCCAGTAGCTGCTGATGCCCCAGGTCTCCGAGCCGATGGAGAACACGGTCTCCACCCGTGACAGCACGCCGACGGGACGGCCCAGATGGCGTGCCGCCTCCTCGTCGACCGTGGCGGTACCCGCGGGCAGGGCGGCGGTGACCGTCTCCTGGACGTCCATGCCCGGTCCGGCGGTGGACTCGGGCAGCGAGGCGTGCGTGCTGCCCATGTCGAACCGCTGGCTGCGCGGATCGACCGCGATCGACACCCGGGCGACGGGCGGGCGCACGAACGTCCCGATGCCGCGCCGGATCTCGATGGCGGCGGCCCGCTCCAGCTCCGCAATGGCCTCGCGGACGGTCAGGCGGTTGACGCCGAACTCGGCGCACATCTCGGGCTCGCTCGGCAGCCGGGAGCCCGCCGGGAACTCTCCGGCATCGATGCGTTCCTGGATGTGGCGGGCCAACTGCAGATAGCGCGGACTGGTCCTTCGGTGGTTCGACACCCCTGGATAGTACGAACCTCCGCGCGGCGTCCCGGACACGGATCCCGTCCCACCGACCGTCGCACCACGGTCATTTCGCGGATGTTCACGTGCCCGTCACTCGTAGGGCCCGGCAACCGCGCCGATGGCATCTATACATCTAGATGTCTTGCCTGTCGCTGGACATCCCGACGTCCTTCCCGCACCACCTGTGAGGTCCCCGTGCCCCTGCTGAACTTCCGCGACCCCGCCCTGACGGCCGATTCCCACCGCAACCGGATATGTCCCGCGACCCTCTTCCGCTCCGCCCAGCCGTTCCCCGCCGCAGATCAGGACACCGTCCGGGAACTGCGCGCACGGGGCATCCGCACGATCGTGGACCTGCGCGGTGACTCCGAGCGGTCGGACGCGGACTGGGCCGCGGCGGCGGAAGCGGGCATCCGGGTCCTGTGGGCGCCGCTGGACGCCTCCGCCGAGATGGAGGCGGTCGATCCCCGCTCGCTGCGGACCGCCGAGGACCTCGGGCGCTTCTATCTCACCCTGGCCGAGATTACGCCCCGGGCGATCGCGGACGCGGTCACGGCAGCGGCGGCCCCCGGCGCGACCCTGGTGCACTGCGCCGCGGGCAAGGACCGGACCGGGCTGCTCGTCGCCCTGCTGCTCGACCTGGCCGGGGTCCCGCTGGACGAGATCGCCGAGGACTACGCGCGCACCGCCGACGCCCTGCCCCAGATCTTCGCCGCCCTGGCCGGTGCCGCGGACCGGAGCGCGCTCAACGCCGGTGCCGCGGACCGGGGCGCGCTCAATGCCGGTGCCGCGGACCGGGGCGCGCTCAACGCCGGTGCCGCGGACCGGGGCGCGCTCAACGCCGGTGCCGCGGACCGGAGCGCGCCCAACGGCGGGGGCGTGGCCCGGAGCACCGCCGGGACGGCCCTCGGTGACCGGTCGATCCCGCCCGCGCTGCTGGAGGCTCCCGCCGAGGCGATCCGCACCTTCGTGGACGGCATCCGCACTCGCCACGGCGGCACCGAGGCATTCCTGCGCGGCTGCGGTGCCGACGCCGCGGTGATCGCCTCGTTCCGGGCCAAGGCAGCCCTCGTCCAAGGGCCCGGGGCCGCCGCGCAGAAGCCCGCGCCGGTCCATGCCCAGGACCCCGCGCCGGTCCCCGCCGCCGCAGCCACCGTGCTGACGGCCGACCGCTGACGCCGACCGCCGGCGGGAGTGGGCGACCGGGTTCCGGGCGCACCGTGGGGCGGTCCGCCCGGAATCGGGACGCGTCCCTTTGCCGGTCAGGCCAGCAGCGCCGCGAAACCCTCCGTGCGGGCCAGGTGTTCCAGCTCGTCCAGCGCCCGGCGGGCCGCCCCGGCCGCCGCCGGATCGCGTTCGGCGAGACCGCTCTCGGCGAACTCGTCCTCGTCCAGCCGGAGCACGGACGTGCCGTCCGCCGACACCCACAGATCCAGGTCGAGGTCCTCGACCAGCAGCTCACCGTCCCTCAGCACGGCGGGACGGGTGATGTCGCAGTACCAGCCCTTGAGTTCGCCCGCGCCGGTACGGACCTCCTTCACGGCGAACCAGCGGTCGCGCCAGTAGTGCTCGGTGAACACATCGCCGGGCTCGAACCGCACGAAGCCGAAGTCCCGTACCCCCGGCGCCGCCCACGGCGCACGCACCGTCACGCGGGTGCCGTCGGCACGGACCACGTCCGCCGGGTAGCGGATCTTGGTCCGCCCGGCCTTCACCAGTGCGACCACCAGCGTCTCGTCAGCCGAGCTTGCGGACATACCGCACCTCCGTGGCGCAGATCTCGTAGCCGAACCATCGGTTGACCGCCAGCATCGGGCCGTTCTCCGCGTCGTTGCCGGTGTACGCGTCCGTGTACCCGGCGGCGCGCGCCCGGTGCAGCGAGTCGTTCTTGGCGAGCCTGGCCAGGCCCCGGTTGCGGTACGCCCGGCGGGTGCCGGTCATCCCCGACATGTAGCGGGTCAGGCCGTCGGTCTGCGCCGCGCTGAACGCCGCCACCTCCCCGTCGACCACGACGACCGAGGTGAGCTCGCGGTCGAGTCCGGGACGGCGCCAGGTCTGCCGGAGCCAGTCCTCGTAGTCGGACAGTCCGGCCGGGGTGTCGCTCGGCTCGTCGGCCGTGGTCTCCGCGTCCGCCTCGAAGAGCGGGCGTGGGTCGTCGGCGAAGTCCGCGGCGGTACGCAACTCGGCGCCCGCCGGGAGTTCCTGGCGGGGCGGCAGCGAACCGCCCGCCAGATCGAGGTGGAGGAAGTGCGCCGAGCGGCTCGGCGCGTAGCCGCGCTTCTCGGCGAACGCGCGGTTCGACGGGGTGTCGAGCACCCATGTGTAGACCGCGAGCGCGCCCTCCCGTGCCAGATACTCCTCGGCCGTCCTGAGCAGCAGCCCACCCGCCCCGCGCCCGGTGCGGTCCGGGCGCGTGTACGGATTGCAGAACGCCTGGCCGGGTTCGGGGCTGTCGTGCGCGAGGCCGACCTGCGCGGTCCCGATCAGCTCCCCGTCCCTTTCGGCGACCAGCAGCCGGTAGCGCTTGTCGGGAGGGGCGGAGGCGAGGTCGAAGGCGACCTGCTCGGGAGTCGTCACCATGTAGGGGAGTGCGGCACGCCGGACCTGCACCCAGGCCTCCGCGTCGGCGGGCAGGAAGTCGCGAACGAGGACAGTCATGGGCCGGACGTTACGCGGGGGCCGGTACGGGCCGCCCCTGGTTTTCCGGCGGTGGGGGACAATCGGCGCGTGACTCTGAAGATCGCCCTTGATCCGGATGCCGGTACCGCCCCGTACGAGCAACTGCGGACGCAGATCTCCGAACTGGCCCGCTCCGGCGCGCTGCCCGTCGGTTTCCGGCTTCCGACCGTACGCGCCTTCGCCGAGGAGCTCGGCCTCGCCGCGAACACCGTCGCCAAGGCGTACCGGGCGCTGGAGGCCGACGGGGTGATCGAGACCCGTGGCCGCAACGGCACGTTCGTCGCCGCCGCCGGTGATGCGGCGGAGCGTCGTGCGGCGGCCGCCGCACAGGAGTACGCGCAGCAGGCGCGGCGGCTGGGGCTGTCGCGGGCCGACGCGCTGTCCCTGGCCGAGGACGCGTTGCGGGCGGCGTACGCAGTGAGGTGAGACGGGGCGCGGTGAGGCGGGACGAGGCGCGGTGGGCCCGGGCCGCGGTCGTGGTCGGGGCCGTCCGGCGGCCGTTCGTCCTCGCCGGCCGGGCGGGTTCGCAGGGCGTTCCCCGCTCATCGGGCGGGGGCGAAGGGCGGCTCAGAGATACAGACCCGCGTCCGCGCCGGAATCCTGTTTCGGCACCGACGCGGGACTGCTGCCCCGCCGCAGCGCGTACAGCTCGGCGAGCGTGGCGCCCTCGCGGCCGAGCCCTTCCTCCGTACCCAGCCAGGCCACCGCCTCCTTGCGGGTCAGCGAGCCCACCTCGATCCTGGCGAGGCAGCGGCCGGGCCTGACCACGGCCGGGTGGAGCCGCTCCAGATCCTCGTTGGTGGTGACGCCCACCAGTACGTTGCGGCCCTGGCCCAGCAGTCCGTCCGTGAGGTTCAGCAGCCGGGACAGCGCCTGGCCCGCCGTGTGCTTGGCCTCGCCGCGGATCAACTCGTCGCAGTCCTCCAGGAGCAGCAGCCGCCAACGGCCCTTGGCCGTTCCCTCGTCCTCACCGATCGCGATGTCCATCAGATAGCCGACGTCGTTGAACAGCCGCTCCGGATCGAGCACGCAGTCGACCTGGCACCAGTCCCGCCACGAGCGGGCGAGCGTGCGCAGCGCGGACGTCTTGCCGGTACCGGGCGGGCCGTGCAGCAGGAGCAGCCGGCCGGCGATGTCGTCGGGCGTGACCTTCATCAGCCGGCCCATCGCGTCGGCCACCGGTGCCGTGTAGTTGTCGCGGACCTCGTCCCAGGTGCCGGCGGCGATCTGCCGGGTGGTGCGGTATGGACCGCGGCGCGGCGACACGTACCAGAAGCCCATCGTCACGTTCTCGGGCTGCGGTTCCGGTTCGTCCCGGGCGCCGTCCGTCGCCTGGCCGAGGATCTGCTGCGCCAGTTCCGGGCTGGTCGCGGTGACCGTGACATCGGCGCCGCGGTTCCACCGCGAGACGAGCAGGGTCCAGCCGTCGCCCTCGGCGAGCGTGGCGCTGCGGTCGTCGTCGCGGGCGGCGCGCAACACCTTGGCCGCCGGGGGCAGCAGAGTGGCCCCGGTCTTGACGCGGTCGAGGGAGGAGCTGTGCGAGTACGGCTGCTCGCCCGTCGCGAAGCGGCCGAGGAACAGCGCGTCGACGACATCGGACGGGGAGTCGCTGTCGTCGACGGTGAGCCGGATCGGTAGAGCGGACTCAGGGTTGGCAGACATGGCGCCCATGATCCGGCACGAAGGCACCCCGCGCACCCGGGTTTCACCACCTTCTTCCCCGCCTTCTTTCCCCGCTCGCACGGGGCGCTCGCGGACATGACGCGGCTTCAAGGGGGCGCGTGGAAGAACTCATTGGACCAACTTGGCATGCACACTTCCGGTGAGGGTGTGGGTACTGCTACCACGGACACGGCAGGCCGGTGGAGATCCTGCCGGTCGGTCCAAGGGAGGTTCCATGAAAATGTCCAGACTCGTGGCGTTCTCGTCATCGCTCCTGCTCGGTGCCGTACTGGCTCTGACCGGAGCGGCCACCGCCGACGCCGCACAGTCTGTCCAGGCCGTCGACTACGTAGCCCTCGGCGACTCGTACTCCTCGGGGGTCGGATCCGGCAGCTACGACAGCGCCAGTGGGGACTGCAAGCGCAGCAGCAAGGCCTATCCCGCGCTCTGGGCCGCCGCCAACTCGCCCTCGTCCTTCGCCTTCACCGCTTGCTCGGGCGCCCGTACGGGTGATGTCAAGTCCGGTCAGCTCGGCCCGCTCAGCTCCTCGACCGACCTCGTCTCGATCTCCATCGGCGGCAATGACGCGGGCTTCGCCGACGTCATGACCACCTGTGTCCTCCAGTCGGAGGCCACCTGTCTCAGCCGGATCGCCACGGCCCGCAGCTTCGTCGACACCACGCTGCCCGGCAACCTCGACTCGGTGTACTCGGCGATCCGCGCCAAGGCGCCGTCCGCGCATGTCGTCGTCCTCGGCTACCCGCGCTTCTACAAGATCGGCGGCAGCTGCGTCGTCGGTCTGAGTGACAAGGTGCGCACCGCGATCAACGGGGCCTCCGACTACCTCAACGCGGCGACCGCCAAGCGCGCCGCCGACCACGGCTTCACCTTCGCCGACGTCAGCGGGAAGTTCACCGGGCACGAGATCTGCTCCGGAAGCGCCTGGCTGCACAGTCTCAACTGGCTCGACATCGGCGAGTCGTACCACCCCACCGCGGCCGGACAGTCGGGCGGCTACCTGCCCGTCCTCACCTCGGCCGCCTGACCTCTCCCGCCGTGCGTGCGCCGGGCCCGTTCGGTCGTCCGGCGGGTAGGAGGCCCCCGTCCGCAGGGGTCTCCGTCCGGCACTCCGTCGATCGGCGGTGGTGAACCACTTCCGATCTGTCCAACTCGCCCTGGAATCGGGCGGATCGGGAGTGGGGTCGTCAACCTCCGTATGTGTGTGCTCAATCCTGTGACCGGGATACACGGGTGTCGTCGCGGGGGGATAGGGTTAACCTGCCCGGGCCGGGTGCCCTCGTACGGGTGGGGAGTGACATGGAACAGATAACGATGCGCAGCAGGCCGCGTGTGCCTGCCATCACATGTGGGAGCAGTGCGACAAGTTCGCGCCTCGACCGCCATCTCGCGGTGCTCGGCGGACCCGCCGTGCCGCAGCGGGAGTCCGCGGAGGCGACGCTGCTGATGCGTGAGCTCACCTCGCGCGACGCCGCCCATCGCCGTGGGAGCAAGAGTGCGCGGGTCTCCCTCTTCGCGCCGCTGCGTCGACTGCGCCGCTCGCTCTTCGGTGGCCGCCACTGATCGGACGGCCCGTCACGACCGCGCAACGGTCCACCGCCCGGGCTCTCCCCGGCCAGGGTTTGTCGTCCAGGTCCCCCGCTCGGGACCGCTCGGGCGATCGCACTGTCCCGGCGCAGCGCTGCTGCCGGCTCTCCCGTCATCCCCGGAGCCCGCAGCAGCGCTTTGGTGTGTCCGCCCGGCGTCGGAGCGAGGGCGCCGGGTCCGGCGCGCCATGGCGGCGCGTCGGCCGCGGCGACCGGCGGAAACGTACTCGCGTGAACGTGCCCGCGGAAGCGTGCCCGCACGAACGGCTCCGTGCGTCCCTCTATTGTCCCTTCGCCTCTTCGCCCCTTCGCCCCTTCGCTCCCGACCCGGTCGCGGCCGGAGCGCCCCGGTCTCGGGCCGGATGGTGTGCCGAAATAATTCGGCGCCGAAGTACTTCTAGACTGTACGCATGTCCGAAAAGCGAGCCGCGCGCCTGAGTCCCGACGAACGAAGGGCCCAGCTGGTCGCCATCGGCCGGGACATGCTCGCCGACCGGTCACTGGACGAGCTGTCCACGGACGAGGTGGCGCGCCGCGCCGGTATCTCGCGGGGGCTGCTCTTCCACTACTTCGACTCCAAGCGCGACTTCTACCGCGCCGTGGTGCGCCAGGAGTGCGACGGCTTCGCCGCAGCCACGGAACCGGACCCCGCGTTGGAGCCCGTCCCCTGGCTGCGGTCGTTCATCAGCGGTTTCGTGTCGTACGTACTGGAGCACCGCAAGGTGTATCTCGCCCTGGTGCGCGGCGCCTCCGGCAGTCGGCCCGCGGCGGAGGACATCGTCGAGCGCACCAGGGACACCCTCGCCCGGCGGGTGGAGGAGGCCCAACGGCGCCTGCGGATGCCGGACTCGCCGCGGCTGCCGGTCGCCGCGCGGGCCTGGATGGCGTTCGCCGAGGAGGCCGTCACCAGCTGGCCGCTCGGCGAACCGGACGCGCTCACGGAGCTCGCGGCCTTTCTCGAGTCGAGCTTCGTCGGTCTGCTCGGCGCCCTGGACCGGCCCGCCGCGCTGCCCGGTGAGCGCGGCGGTCACTCGCCGCCGCGCGCGTAACTCCGTACGGCCAGCGGCGCGAACACCGCGAGGAGCACCACCGACCAGGCGAGCGTTCCCGCCACCGGGTGGGCGACCGGCCAGGCGGCGTCGGCGGCCGGGGACGCGTTGCCGAACAGTTCGCGGGTGGCCGACGCCATCGCGCTGATCGGGTTCCACTCCGCGACCGTCCGCAGCCAGCCCGGCAGATTGTCGGTCGGAATGTAGGCATTCGACAGCAGCGGCAGGATGAAGGTGGCGCTGCCCAGTTGGCCGGCGGCCTCCTCGTTGCGGATCAGCAGGCCCAGCCAGCAGCCCATCCACGACGTGGCGAACCGCAGGAGCAGCAGCAGCCCGAAGGCGCCCAGGGCGGCGAGCGGACCGCCCTCGATCCGCCAGCCGACCGCGAGTCCGACCAGGATCAGCGGGATCATGCCGATGGCTGTGGTCAGCAGATCGGCGGCGGTCTGGCCGAACGGTACGGCGGGCCGGCTCATCGGCAGCGTACGGAACCGGTCCATCACCCCGCGGTCGCAGTCCTGCGACGCCTGGAACATCCCGACCATGATGCCGTTGGCCGCCGTCGCCGCCAGCAGGCCCGGCACGAGGAGCGCGCGGTACTCCTGGCCGGGCATGGCCAGGGCGCTGCCGAACACGTAGCCGAAGAACAGCAGCATCGTGATCGGCATGGTCTGCGTGAGGATCATGACGCCCGGTGCGGCCTTGATCCGCTGCAGATGGCGGCCCAGCATGGCCAGGGCGTCGGCGACCGGGGTGCTCGTGGCGGGCGTGGCGGTCGGCTCGTGGACCGGTGCGATGCTGCTCATGCGGCCGTCTCCTTCAGGGGCGGGGAGGTGCGGCCGTCGTTGCGGCCGGTCAGGCGGAGGAATACCTCGTCGAGCGTCGGCGGGCGCAGGCTCGCGTCGATCAGCGGTACGCCCGCCGCGTCGAGTTCGCGGACGATGCGGGGGAGGGTGAGCGTGGTGTCGGTCGCGACGGCGCCCACGGTGCGGCGTTCGTGGTCGAGCACCGGTGCGGCGCCGGTGAGCTGATCGAGGACGGCTGCCGCCGGGATCAGCGCCGACTCGTGGGAGACGACGACCTCGGTGTAACTGCCGATGCGGGCCTTCAGCTCGGCGGGGGTGCCGCGGTGCGCGGCCCGGCCCCGGTCGATCAGCACGATGTCGTCGGCCAGCTGATCGGCCTCCTCCAGGTACTGCGTGGTGAGCAGGACGGTCGTGCCCCGGTCGGCCAGTTCCCGTACGGCCGCCCAGATCTGGTTGCGGCTGTGCGGGTCGAGTCCGGTGGTCGGCTCGTCCAGGAACAGCACCCGGGGGCGGGTCAGCAGGCTGGCCGCGAGGTCGAGGCGGCGGCGCATGCCGCCCGAGTAGGTGCGGGCCGGGCGGTCGGCGGCCTCCGTCAGCTCGAAGCGTTCCAGGAGCTCGTCGGCGCGGCTGCGCGCGGCCGCGCCGCGGAACCGGAGCAGCTTGGCGAAGAGCCGCAGGTTCTGCCGGCCGGACAGCTCGCCGTCCACCGAGGTGTTCTGCCCGGTGACGCCGATCGCCGCGCGCACCGTGCCCGCCTCGCGCACCACGTCGTGGCCCGCCACCCGGGCGCTTCCGCCGTCCGGGCGCGTCAACGTGGTGAGGACCCGGACGGCGGTGGTCTTGCCCGCGCCGTTCGGCCCGAGCACTCCGCAGACGGTGCCCTCGGCGACCGCGAGATCGAGCCCCCGCAGCGCGTGGACGTCGCCGTAGCGCTTCTCCAGACCTTTACTAAGTACAGCGTACGTAGTTGCCATGCGGCCACCGTAGCGCACTACGTACGGTGTACGTAACTACGATGAGGGAAAAGGTGGTGATCGATGGTGGGGCGACCCGCTGTACCCGAAGTGATCTGGGCGCGCCCCGAACGTGCCGGCCGGGGCCCCAGGCCCGCGTTCAGTCGCGCCGACATCGCGGCGGCCGCCGTCCGTATCGCCGATGCGGAGGGCTTCGACGCGGTGTCCATGCGGAAGGTGGCGGCGGAGCTGGGCTGCGGCACCATGTCGCTCTACAACTACGTGCCGCGCAAGGAGGACCTGTACGAGCTGATGCTCGACGCGGTCAGCGCCGACTACGAGTTCCCGGAGCCCTCCGGCGACTGGCGCGCCGATCTCGTCGCGCTGGCCCGTCAGACCCGCGAAATGATGCACCGCCACACCTGGGTGCCCCGGCTGATGTCACCCGTGTACGGCTTCAGCCCGAACGCCCTGCGGTATCTGGAGTACACGCTCAGCTGCCTGGACGGGGTCGAGGCGCGGTTCGGCGAGAAGATGGAACTCATCGCCATGCTCACCAGTGTGGTCACCACCTATGTGTCCAACGAGATCGCCACGGCCGAGCGCAGTCGGTCGCTGCCCTGGTCCGAGGAGCAGGAGCACGCCGTGCGCACCGGCTACCTCGTCAGCCAGATCGCGACCGGGAAGTATCCGCGGATGGCGGCGGGATTCGCCGAGGACCCCGGGCCGATCGATCTGGACGGCGTCTTCGACCGGGCGCTGCGCCGGGTGCTGGACTCCTTCGGCCGGTAGCGCGCGGGCCCCGGGTGCCCGGTCGCAGCAGCGCGAACTGCAGGGGTGCTTCCGCGGGGTCAGCGGGCCTCGACGGTGACCGAGAAGGAGAACCGGTCGCCCCGGTAGCGGATCCGTGCCACGTCCACCACACGGCCGCTCTCGTCGTACGTCACCCCCGTGTAGAAAAGGATCGGGCTCAGCAGCGGGACCTGGAGGAGTTCGGCGGTGGCCGGGTCGGCGAGGCGCGCCTCGACCGTGTCGGTGATGCGGGCGATCCGGACACCGACCCGGTCGCGCAGCACCTTGGTCATCGGCCAGCGTTCGAGATCGGCGACATCGAGCCGGGCCGCCACCTCGGGATGCACCGCGTTCTCCGCCCAGTTGGTGGGCTCGTCGCTGTCCCCGTCGCGGCGCAGCCTGCGGTAGCTGACCACCTCCGCGCAGTCGGGGTAGTACTCGGCGAGATCGCCCGGCACGGCGACCGGGCCATGGCCGAGCACCACGGCCCGTTCGCCCGACTGCTGAGCCACGATCGCGTCGATCGAGCCCAGCAGCCGGACCGGCGACACCCGGCGGGCGCGCGGCTCGATGAAGGTGCCGCGCCGCCGGTGCCTGCTGATCAGCCCCTCCGCCTCCAGCTCCTTGAGGGCCTGACGCATCGTCAGGACGCTCACGCCGTAATGCGCGGCGAGCTGCTCCTCGGTCGGCAGCCGCGCCGAGGCGTCCTCGGTGCGGCCCAGTATCGAGGCGCGCAACGACTGCGAGACCTGGTACCACAGCGGCAGTTTGCGGTTCAGGACCAGCGAATCGGGGGCGAAGGCATGCCTCTGGGGCGTCTTGGGCATCTGAGGCACCTGGGTCACCTGGTCTCTCCGTACTGCGACACAGCGGACGCGACGACGCGGGGCCGGGAAGCGGCGTCGTTGCCTACGGCCTGAAGTTGCTGCTCAGACCCTGCCACACGTCGTCGTAGCCACGCTGCAGATGGCCGGCGGTCGCCGCCTGCCCGGTCGCCGTCACCGGCCAGCGGGTCTCGAACATGAAGGCCAGCCCGTCGTCGATCTTCTGCGGCTTCAGCTCCGTCTCGCTCGCCCGGTCGAAGGTCTCCCGGTCCGGGCCGTGCGCCGACATCATGTTGTGGAGCGAACCGCCACCCGGGACGAAGCCGCCCTTGCCGGCCGTCTTGGCGTCGTACGCGCCCTCGATCAGGCCCATGTACTCGCTCATCACATTGCGGTGGAAGTACGGCGGCCGGAAGGTGTCCTCGCCGACCAGCCAGCGCGGCGCGAAGACGACGAAATCGACACCGGCCAGGCCGGGGGTGTCGGACGGCGAGGTCAGCACCGTGAAGATCGACGGGTCGGGGTGGTCGTAGCTGATCGAGCCGATGACATTGAAGCGGTGCAGGTCGTAGACGTACGGAGTGTGGTTGCCGTGCCAGGCGACCACATCGAGCGGCGAGTGGTCATAGGTCGCGGACCAGAGGTTCCCGCAGAACTTGTTGACCACCTCCACCGGGCGGTCGTCGTCCTCGTACGCGGCGACGGGGGCGAGGAAGTCCCGGGCGTTCGCCAGGCCGTTGGCGCCGATCGGGCCGAGGTCGGGGAGGGTGAACGGCCGGCCGTAGTTCTCGCAGACGTAGCCGCGGGCGGTGGCGTCGAGCAGCTCCACACGGAACCGGACGCCGCGCGGGATCAGCGCGACGTGCCCCGGTTCGGCGCGCAGCAGGCCCAGTTCGGTACGGAGCAGCAGGCCGCCCCGCTCCGGGACGATCAGCAGCTCGCCGTCCGCGTCGCTGAACACCCGGTCGGTCATGGACGAGTCGGCGTGGTAGAGGTGCACGGCCATGCCGGTGCGCTGCGTCGCGTCGCCGTTGCCGCCGAGGGTCCACAGGCCGGCCAGGAAGTCCGTCCCGGCCGCGGGCTCGGGGAGCGGGTCCCAGCGCAGCCGGTTGGGGTCGGGCACGGATTCGGTGAACGGGGCTGTCCGGATCCCGCCGTTGCCGATGCGGACGAAGGGGGGATGAACGGCGGACGGGCGGATCCGGTAGAGCCAGGAACGGTGGTTGTGCACCCGCGGTTCGGTGAAGGCCGAGCCGCTCAACTGCTCCGCGTAGAGCCCGAGGGGCGCCCGCTGAGGTGAGTTGCGGCCGTGCGGCAGGGCTCCCGGCACCGCCTCCGAGCTGTGTTGATTGCCGAAACCGGCGGAATACCCAAGCCCTTCCGCCGTCTTCCTCGCCTGCTCGATGCCGCTCATGTGCGCTCCCGGTGCCGAAGAAATCCTATGGACAACCGTAGGAATCGGATCGGGGCGCGTCAACGGCATTCGTCGTGCATGGGGGGTTCCATAAGTTGAACAATGCTCTACTCTCCCGCACATGTCATGGACACGAAGACTTCTGGCGGTCCTGGCGGCGCTCGCCGCCACCCTCCTCGCGGCCCCGGCCGTCCAGGCGCACGAGGAACGCCCGGTCACCCTGCCCGACGGAACCGGCAGTGTCCCCGTGTACCGCACAGGCGAGCCGGATCTGCTGGTCTGCAAGAGCGACCGGGCGGACTTCGAGCGCCGCGTATCCGGCTTCCCGGACGGGTTGCGGGCCCGGAACCTGAAGCTGTTCGACCGGTGCCAGAAGTCCGGCTACCGCCATCTGCAGCAGGCCGTCGACGCGGTCGGCGGGCCCGGCGTGAACATCGCGATCCTGCCCGGCCTGTACGAGGAGGAGCCCTCGCTGCCCGAGCCGGCGGGGGAGTGCGCCCGGCTGAAGGCGCCCGACTCCAGACTCGGCTACCAGATCCTGTCCTACGCGCAGCAGGCGCGGTGCCCGCACAACCAGAACCTGGTGGCGATCCTCGGCAAGAAGGACCTCCAGATCGAGGGGACCGGCGCCGAGCGCACGGATGTCGTCATCGACGCCAAGTACCAGAAGCTCAACGCGATCCGCGCGGACGGTTCCGACGGCATCTACTTCAAGAACTTCACCGCGCAGCGCACCACCTTCAACTCCCTGTACGTCCTGGCCCAGGACGGCTTCGTCATCGACGACGTCCTCACCCGGTGGAACGACGAGTACGGCTTCCTGACCTTCGCCAGCGACCACGGGCTGTACAAGAACTGCGAGTCGTACGGGAACGGCGACTCCGGCATCTACCCCGGCAGCGCGTCCGACATCAACGACGGGTACGGCTACGAGGTCCCGCGCTACTCGATCGAGATCACCGGCTGCCGCAGCCACCACAACATGGTCGGCTACTCCGGCACCGCGGGCGACTCCGTCCACGTCCACGACAACGAGTTCGACCACAACATGGGCGGCGCCTCGATGGACAGCGCCTTCCCCGGCCACCCCGGACTCCCGCAGAACCACGCCCGCTTCGAACGCAACCTGATCCACGACAACAACGCCGACTACTACCCGTACGTCGCCGACGGAACCTGCGCCAAGCCGCCCGTGGACCGCGGCTACGAGGAGGGGGTCGTCTGCCCGCAGATCTCCATGCCGCCGGGCACCGGCATCATCACCGCGGGCGGCAACTGGAACCTGTACGAGAACAACTGGATCTACGGGCAGCAGCGCGCCGCCTTCTTCCTGAGCGCCGTCCCCGCCTTCATCCGCGGCGAGAACGCGCTGTCCAGGCAGACCGACACCTCCCACCACAACCGGTACGCGGGCAATCACCTCGGCACGGACAGGGCGGGCAACTCCCGGCCCAACCGCACCGATGTGTGGTGGGACGGCCAGGGCGACGGCAACTGCTGGCAGTCGGACACCGGGCCCTCCTCCCCGGGTGCCCTGCCCACCTGCGGCTCCGAGCGCGGCGCCGTCTCCGGGCACCCGGACCGGCTCGCCGGCGAACCGGTCAAGCTGGCCAAACTGCTGGTCTGCGCCGACTACAACGTGCAGGCACGACGGCTGCCGGCCGGCTGCGACTGGTACGGAGCACGGGGCATCGAGCGCATCGAGGTGCAGATCGCGCTGGGCGCCGCCCTGGTGCTCGCACTGGTCGGCGGGGTGCTGTGGTGGCGCCGCCTGCGGCACAGCCGGCTCGCCACCGCGGTCGCGGTGCTCGGCGCGGTCGGCCTCGGGCTGGACGTGGCCGGATCGACCATGGGGCTGGACGCCACCCATGTGCCCGCGCTGGCCCTGCTGCTGACCGGGGTGTGGTGGACCGGTACCGGGCTGGTGCTGCGGGGCGCACGGCCCTGGCTGGGCTGGACCACGGTGGTCCTGGGCGCCCTCACCCTGCTCGACGCCGTCGACAAGGCCGTCTTCATGATCCCGTGGATCCCGCTCGGCCCGGCCTGGGTGCGGGGACTGCTCGGGATGATCTGGGTGGTCTGGGCCGTCGTGGCCGCCGCCCGGCACGGCGAACGGGAAACGCCGGGCGACCGGGGAGCGTCGCAGGAGGGCGCTGCCCCGGACACCGGGGTGGGCGCGGTCGCCGGCCCGGCGCCCGGCCGGGACCCCGCTGCTCCGGCCCCCACCCGGGAAGGAGACGGATCGTGAAGCGTTCCCGCACGCGAGCGTGGCTCGCCCGGCCGGGTGTCGCGGCCGTCACCGTGCTCACCGCGGGTGCCCTCGTGTTCGGTGCGAGCGCCTGCGGCGGGCGGGCCACCACCCACCACAAGCCCGGCACCAGCCACGAGCAGGCCACCGGCGGCGTCGGCCGGCTCCTCACCGCCGACGACGGCGCGGGCCACCGGCTGCGCCAGGTCGACGCCGAGGGCGCCCCCGCGGTGACGATCGCCGTACGGCCGGACTCCGAGGACGGCTGGAACGTCCATGTCTCCGTACGGAACTTCAGGTTCACCCCGGACAGCGTGGGCGGCGCGGCTCTCCTCGGGCGCGGCCACGCCCGCCTCTTCCTCGACGGCCACCCCCTCGCCCGGGTATACGGCTCCTGGTACCACCTCCCCGCCGCCCTCGTCCACGGTGCCGGCGGCGGCACCGGCCTCACCGCCCGGCTCTATGCGGACGACCACACCGCCTGGGCCGTGGACGCCGCCCCGATCCAGGCCACCACCTCCCTCGCCACCGCCTCCGCACGCCCCACCGCCCCCGCGGCACACCGACCGGAGACGCCCCGGCCCGACACGACCGTGGAAATCACCGTCTCCCACGGCAGGGTCGGCCCCGCCCCCGGCCGCACCGAGATCGCGAAGGGCCGGATCATCGAACTCCGGGTCCGCAGCGACCGGGCCGACACCCTCCACGTCCACGGCTACGACAAGGAGGCCCGGCTGCCCGCGGGAAAGACCGTCACCCTCACGTTCACCGCCGACCGCACCGGGCTCTTCGAGGTCGAGACCCATGAGTCCGACCTGCTCCTGACCCAACTCGTCGTACGGTGAGCGTCCTCGCCCATGGCATCGGCGCCCAGCACGACCTTCCGCTGTCCCCCTTCTACGCCTTCGCCGGTGCCTTCGCCGCGCTCTTCGTCTCCTTTCTCGCGCTCGGCCTGCTCTGGTCCTCCTCCCGGTTCCGCGGCGACCGGGCCGGCCGCCCGCTCCCGGCCGCCGTCCAGCGCCTCGCCGACGCCCGCCCCACCCGTACCGCCCTGCGCGTACTCGGGCTCGCCGCCGCGCTGTTCGTCATGGTTCACCTCCTTCTCGGACCCGACGACCCCGGCCGCAACCCGGCCCCCGGCGCCGTCTACGTACTCCTCTGGGTCGGGCTCGTCCCCGCCTCACTGCTTCTCGGCCCCGTCTGGCGACTGCTCAACCCCCTGCGAACCGTCCACCTCCTCGGCTGCCGCGCACTCGGCCGCGACCCGGCCGCGGGCCGCCCCCTTCCCGCACGTCTCGGCCTGCGGCCCGCCGCGGCCGGGCTCCTCGCCTTCACCTGGCTCGAACTCGTGGCCCCCGACCCCGCGTCGACCACCGCCCTCCTGCTCTTCCTCTCCCTCTACGCCGCCGTCCACCTCGCAGGCGCCGCCCGCCACGGCGCCGCATGGTTCGACCACGCGGACGCCTTCGAGGTCTACTCGGGGCTGCTCGCCCGGCTCTCCCCTCTCGGCCGCCGCCCCGCCGACCGCCGGCTCGTACTCCGCTCCCCGTTCAACGGACTCGACGCCACCCCGCAGACCCCCGGCCTCGCCGCCACCGTCTGCGTCATGCTCGGCTCCACCGCCTACGACGGCTTCTCCGACGCCCCCTCCTGGATCACCACCGTCCAGACCTCACCCCTGGGCCGCACCACCACGGCCACGCTCGGACTCCTGGGCGCCGCCGCTCTCGTCGCCACCCTCTACGCCCTCTGCGCCGGCGCCACCCGGCTGATCTCCGGTCACATCCGCACCCCCCTCACCTCCTTCGCACACGCGCTCGTCCCGATCGCCCTCGGCTACCTCGTCGCCCACTACTTCACGCTCTTCGTCACCGAAGGACCACGCACCGTCATGGTGGCATCCGGCACCGACAATCCCGTCCCGCCCGAGCCGCCCCTCGGTCCGGGCGGCGTCGCCACGCTCCAGGTCGCCGCGATCGTCCTCGGCCATGTACTCGGCGTCATCGCGGCGCACGACAGGTCGGTACGCCTCTTCCCCGCCGGGCGCGCCGTCGCCGGACACCTCCCGCTGCTGGCCCTGATGATCACGTACACCATCGGCGGGCTGTCCCTGCTCATCGCGTGACGGCCGCGCACGCACCGACCGGCCACCGCGACGGAGACCCACGGCATCATGGAGCCCGTGCCCCATGCGAACACGAACCTCCGCCGCGCCCCCGTGCAGCAGCGCAGCGCCGAACGCCTCGCCCGGATACTCGACGCCTGCGCCGAACTCCTCGACGAGACCGGCTACGAGCAGCTGTCCACCCGGGCCGTCGCCGTCCGCGCCGAGGTCCCCATCGGCTCCGTCTACCGGTTCTTCTCCAACAAGCGCGCGCTGACCGACGCGCTCGCCCGGCGCAACCTGGACAGCTACGCCGAACGCGTCACCGCCCGCCTCGCCGCCATCGCGGCCGCCGACTGGCGCAACGCCATCGATGCCGTCCTGGACGAGTACCTGGCGATGAAGCGCTCCGTGGCCGGCTTCGCCCTCGTCGACTTCGGCTCACCCGCCCCCGGCGACGACCCGGCCGACGACGCCAACCACCGGGTCGCGGGCCGGCTCACCGAACTGCTCTCCGGGCACCTCGGCCGCGCCCCCGACGAGGAGCTGCTCCGGGCGATCCTGGTCTGCGTCGAGGCCGCCGACGCGCTGCTCCAACTCGCCTTCCGCGCCGACCCGTCGGGCGACCGGGCGATCGTCGCCGAGACCCGCGTCCTGCTCCGGGCCTACCTCGCACACGTCCTGGACTGACCACGAGGGCCTCGCCCCACGCCCGGCGCCCCCGACGGCCGCACGCCCCGCCCCCTCTCGGCTGCCGCACGCCCCGTACTGCGTACTGCCGCACCCCGTACCGCCGCATCCCCGTCGCAAGGCCCGGAAATACCGTCACCGCAACACCTCCCCGCCATGCGTACCGGTCGGTATGCTCGGCTCCGCTTGCCCATGTACGCGTGCCACCGCTGCCGCCGCCCCGGGGAGGGCCCATGTCGCACGACTCCAGCAGCCCCCGTACCGCCCTGCGCATCTGCCCGCTCTGCGAGGCCACCTGCGGACTCACCCTCACCATCGAGGGAACCCGGGTCACCGGCGCCCGGGGCGACCGGGACGATGTCCTCAGCCGCGGCTTCATCTGCCCCAAGGGCGCGTCCATCGGCGGGCTCGACGCGGACCCCGACCGGTTGCGCACTCCGCTCGTGCGCAGGAACGGCGTTCTGGAGAAGGCCGGTTGGAGCGAGGCGTTCGACGCGATCGCCCGCGCGGTGCCCGCGCTGGCCGAAGAGCACGGGCAGCAGTCCGTCGGTGTCGTCCTCGGCAACCCGAACGTGCACACCATGGCCGGCGCGCTCTACCCGCCCGCCCTGCTCTCCGCCCTCCGCACGCGCTCCCTGTTCACCGCGAGCACCCTCGACCAGATGCCCAAGCACGTCTCCAGCGGACTGCTCTTCGGCGACCCGAACGCCATCCCGGTGCCCGACCTCGACCGCACCGGCCATCTGCTCCTCCTCGGCGCCAACCCCCTCGAATCCAACGGCAGCCTCTGCACCGCCCCCGACTTCCCCGGCAGGCTCAAGGCGCTGCGCCGCCGCGGCGGCACCCTGACCGTCGTCGACCCGCGCCGCACCCGCACCGCCCGCCTCGCGGACCGGCACGTCGCCATCCGTCCCGGCACCGACGCCCTCCTCCTCGCCGCCCTCGCCCACGTCCTCTTCGACGAGAAGCTCACGGCGGCCGGCGCACTCGCCGACCACGTCGACGGGATCGACGAAGTGGCCGAAGCGGTGCGGGAGTTCACGCCCGAGGCGGTCGCCGGGGTCTGCGACGTGGACGCCGGCACCATCCGGACGATCGCCCGCGAACTGGCCGCGGCCCGCACCGCGGCCGTCTACGGACGCATCGGCAGCTGCACCGTCGAACACGGCACCCTCGCCAGCTGGCTGGTCGACGTCCTCAACATCCTCACCGGCAACCTCGACCGCCCCGGCGGTGCGCTCTTCCCGCTCTCCGCCACCGCCCGAGCTCCCCGCCCCGCCGCTCCGGGCCGGGGTTTCTCCCTCGGGCGCTGGACGAGCCGGGTCTCCGGACACCCCGAGGCCAAGGGCGAACTGCCCCTCGCCGCGCTCGCCGAGGAGATCGAGACGCCGGGGGAGGGCCGGATCCGCGCCCTGATCGTCCTCGCGGCCAACCCCGTGCTTTCCGCACCCGACGGCGACCGGCTCGACCGGGCCCTCGGCGGGCTCGACTTCATGGTCGGCGTCGACCCGTACCTCAACGAGACCTCGCGGCACGCACATGTGGTGCTGCCTCCGCCGCCCCCCTCGCAGAGCGCCCACTTCGACTTCGCGTTCAACGCCTTCGCCGTGCGCAACCAGGTCCGGTACACCCGCGCGGCCGTCCCCCTCGGCGACGGTCTGCTCGACGAGAGCGAGATCCTCGCCCGGCTCGTCCTCGCCGTTTCCGGGATGCACGGAACCGACCCGTCCGCCGTCGACGCCCTGGCCATCGACCGGATGCTGACCAGGGCCGTCGCCGACCCGCACTCGCCCGTGCACGGCCGCGCCCCGGCCGGGCTCGCGGCCGCACTGACCGGCCGCACCGGACCCGAACGCCGCCTCGACCTGATACTCCGCCTCGGCCCGTACGGTGAGGGCTTCGGCACCGACCCCGACGGCCTCACCCTGGAACGGCTGCTCGCCCACCCGCACGGCATCGACCTCGGCCCGCTCCGCCCCCGCCTCCCGCAGGTCCTCGCCACCCGCAGCGGACGCGTCGAACTCCTCCCCGCACCGATCGCCGCCGATCTGCCGAGGCTCCGCCGCGCCCTGGCCGACCGGCGCGGACCGGACACCCTCCTGCTGGTCGGCCGACGCCATCTGCGCTCCAACAACAGCTGGCTGCACAACATCGCCGAGCTGAGCGGCGGTTCGAACACCTGCACCCTGCAGATCCATCCCGCCGACGCGGCCCGGCTCGGGCTGACGGACGGCGGCCGGGCCGCGGTCGCGTCGGACGGCGGCGCGCTGACCGTCCCGGTCGAACTCACGGAGGGCATACGGACCGGAGTGGTGAGCCTCCCGCACGGGTGGGGGCACGACCGCCCCGGCACCCGGCTGTCCGTCGCCGCGGCCCGCCCCGGTGTCAACGTCAACCAGCTTCTCGACGGCACCCGGCTCGACCCGCTCTCCGGCACCGCCGTGCTCAACGGCATCCCGGTGACGGTGACCCCGGCCGCGGCGTCCGACGGCGCGCCCCCGGAGGTGCCGCCGGTTGCGCCCACCTCATTACCCCCATGTTGACCTGGGGTTTTGCTCGTATTGCTCGCGTGTCAACATCTTGTTAACGCGGCGAGCCGCGCCCTAACGTCATCCGCACCGCCGACTCCGGTGGGAGTTCAAGGGTGAACGATAGGTATCCCACATGCTGACAATCCTCGGCTTCGCCATGATCGCGACCTTCCTGGTCCTGATCATGCTGAAGAAGATGTCGCCGATCGCGGCGCTGGTCCTGATCCCCGCACTGTTCTGCGTAGCCGTCGGGCAGGGTGCGAAGCTCGGTGACTACGTCATCGAGGGCGTCGGCAACCTGGCCCCGACCGCCGCGATGCTGATGTTCGCCATCGTCTACTTCGGCGTGATGATCGATGTCGGCCTCTTCGACCCGATCGTGCGGGGCATCCTGCGCTTCTGCAAGGCCGACCCGATGCGGATCGTCGTCGGTACGGCGGTGCTCGCCGCGATCGTCTCGCTCGACGGCGACGGCTCCACCACCTTCATGATCACGGTCTCGGCGATGTACCCGCTCTACAAGCGCCTCAAGATGAGCCTGGTCGTGATGACCGGTGTCGCCGCCACGGCGAACGGCGTCATGAACACCCTTCCCTGGGGCGGCCCGACGGCCCGTGCCGCCACGGCGCTGAAGCTGGACGCGGCCGACATCTTCGTCCCGATGATCCCGGCGCTCGGCGTCGGACTGGCCGCGGTCCTGCTGCTGGCCGTCGTGCTGGGCCGGCGCGAGCGCAAGCGGCTCGGCATGCTCACCCTCGACGAGGCGCTGGCCGCGCAGACGGCCACGGAGCCGGAGACGGTGCTCGTCGGGGCGGGCGGCGGCGGCCGTACCCGCAAGAACTCCGGCGGAGCCGGTACGGGGGCGGCGACGGGCGCGGAAGCGCGTGCGGACAAGGACAAGAACGAGGACAGGGGCAGGGGTAAGGACGAGGACAAGGACAGGAGCGAGGGCAAGGACGAGGACGGCGGCGGGGACGACGGCGAGGGCTTCAAGGGGCTGGACCCCCACCGCGCCACCCTGCGCCCCCGGCTCTACTGGTTCAACGCGGGCCTCACCGTCGCCCTGCTCACCGCGATGATCATGGAACTGATGCCGATCCCGGTGCTCTTCCTGCTCGGCGCGGCCCTCGCCCTCACCGTCAACTTCCCCCACATGCCCGACCAGCGGGCCCGCATCGCCGCCCACGCCGACAACGTCCTCAACGTCTCCGGCATGGTCTTCGCGGCCGCCGTCTTCACCGGCGTCCTCTCCGGCACCGGCATGGTCGACCACATGGCCGACTGGCTCGTCGGCGCGATCCCCGACGGCATGGGCCCGCACATGGCGATCGTCACCGGCATCCTGAGCGTTCCGCTGACGTACTTCATGTCCAACGACGGCTTCTACTTCGGGGTCGTCCCCGTCCTCGCCGAAGCCGGTGCCGCCCACGGCGTCTCCCCGCTGGAGATCGCCCGCGCCTCCCTGGTCGGCCAGCCCCTGCACATGTCGTCCCCGCTGGTCCCGGCCGTCTACGTCCTCGTAGGCATGGCGAAAGTCGAATTCGGCGACCACACCAGGTTCACCGTCAAGTGGGCCGCGCTCACCTCACTCGTGGTGCTCTGCGCCGGACTCCTCTTCGGCATCATCTGACCGCGGCCCGTACCCAGAAGCCCGGCCGGAGCCGGCTGCCGCGCCTCGTCGTCGTCTTCGCCTGCGCGCAGGGGGCGGTGCCGATGGCGCGGCTCGCCGCCTACTCGGCGTACCGGTAGGCGCCCGACCGCCACGGCCGCCGGATCTGCCCGCCGCCGAAGGGCATTCCGGGTTTCGGCGTCCGACGCCGACTGCCTGGGACGGGCATTGACCTCAAGCCCACTGGAGGTCGTACGTTCCTTCCCATGAGCATGGAAGCCACCGCGTGGACGCAGCTCCACAACGTCATGAACGCGCAAGCGGACCGACGCCCCTTCGACCGAACCACCCTGCGGCGCATCGCCGCGTTCGCCCGCCCGCACCGGCGCCGGGTCGCCCTGTTCCTGATTCTGAGCGTGGCGACGGCACTGCTCGCGGTCGCCACCCCCGTCCTGGCCGGACGCGTCGTGAACGCGATCGTGGCCGGCGAGGACGGGGACACGGTCACGCGGCTGTCCCTGCTCATCGCCGTGATCGCCGTCGCGGAGGCCGCGCTCGGCCTGGCCGGCCGCTGGCTCTCGGCGAACCTCGGCGAAGGGCTGATCCTCGACCTGCGCACGGCCGTCTTCGACCATGTGCAGCGCATGCCGATCGCGTTCTTCACCCGCACCCGCACCGGCGCGCTCGTCAGCCGCCTCAACAACGACGTCATCGGGGCCCAACGCGCCTTCAGCAACACACTCTCCGGCGTCGTCAGCAATGTCGTGACGCTGCTCCTCACCCTCGGCGTCATGCTCTCCATCTCCTGGCAGATCACCGCGCTCGCCCTGGTGCTGCTGCCGGTGTTCGTGCTGCCCGCACGCCGCATGGGTACGAGGATGGCGCGGCTCCAGCGGGAAGCCGCGGCCCACAACGCCGCGATGGGCACCCGGATGACCGAGCGCTTCTCCGCACCCGGCGCCACACTGATCAAGCTCTTCGGCCGCCCCGCCGACGAGTCCGCCGAGTTCGCCGCCAGAGCGGGCCGCGTGCGCGACATCGGGGTCCGTACGGCCATGGCCCAGTCCGCGTTCATCACCGCCCTCACCCTCGTGTCCGCGCTGGCGCTCGCCCTGGTCTACGGGCTCGGCGGGTTCTACGCGCTGCGCGGACAGCTGGACGCGGGCGCGGTCGTCGCCCTCGCCCTGCTGCTGACCCGGCTGTACGCGCCGCTCACCTCCCTGGCCGGGGCGCGCGTCGAGGTGATGAGCGCCCTCGTCAGCTTCGAGCGGGTCTTCGAAGTCCTCGACCTCACGCCGCTCATCGAGCAGAAGCCGGACGCACGGGCGGTCCCGGACGGCCCGGTCTCCGTGGAGTTCGACCAGGTGCGGTTCGGATACCCGTCCGCCGACAAGGTCTCCCTCGCCTCGCTCGAAGACGTCGCGACCCTCGACACCCGGGGCGGCGGCGAAGTGCTGCGCGGGGTCTCCTTCCGCGCCGAACCCGGCCGGACGGTGGCCCTCGTCGGCTCGTCCGGCGCGGGCAAGTCGACCATCGCGCAACTCCTGCCGCGCCTGTACGACACGGACGAGGGCTCGGTACGCATCGGCGGCATCGACGTACGCGACCTGTCCGCCGACACCCTGCGCGACACCCTCGGCATGGTCACCCAGGACGGCCACCTCTTCCACGAGTCGGTCCGCGCCAACCTCCTGCTCGCCCGGCCCGAAGCCACCGAGGAGGACCTCTGGGACGCACTGCGCCGCTCCCGCCTGGACGGTCTGGTCGCCTCGCTGCCCGACGGGCTCGACACTGTTGTCGGCGAACGCGGCTACCGGCTCTCCGGCGGCGAACGCCAGCGGCTGACCATCGCCCGGCTGCTCCTGGCCCGCCAGCGCGTCGTCATCCTCGACGAGGCCACCGCCCATCTGGACAACACCTCCGAGGCGGCTGTCCAGGAGGCGCTCACCGAGGCCCTCGCGGGACGCACGGCGGTGGTGATCGCCCACCGGCTCTCCACCGTACGGGCGGCCGACCTCATCCTGGTCGTGGAGAACGGGCAGATCGTGGAGCGGGGCACCCACGAAGAACTCCTCGCGGCGGGCGGCCGGTACGAGGAGCTGTACCGCACCCAGTTCGAGACCCCCGGTGCGGAGCCCGCGGAAGTGGAACTCGGCTGACAAACGGCCGCCGCCGGCGGTCGGCCCGGGTACCCGGTGCGGGCGGTGCTCCCGTCCGTCGCGGCGGTCTCGTCCGCCGCGGACGCTCCTGCCGGACGCCCCCGGTCCCGGGCGCCAGGAGGGGCGTTGCCGGCGGGTTGCCGGCCCCGGCCCGACGGACATCCGGCGCGCGGCACGACCGCGCGGCACGACACGGTGGCGGGAGCCATGGACACGGTCCTCGGAGACATGGCCCTGGCGCCCAAAAACTAACAGCGCTAGTTTGGGCGCGGACGACTACGCCGTAACCACGGCACCCGGGAGGAATGCGATGAAGGCCCACGACGGGATGTACATCGGCGGCGAGTGGCGCGCCGCCGCGGGCACGGACACGATCGCCGTGGTCGATCCGGCGGACGAGCAGGTCATCGCCCACGTCCCGGCGGGCACTGCCGAGGACGTCGACGCCGCCGTGTCCGCCGCGCGGGCGGCCTTCCCCGCCTGGGCCGCGACCCCGCCCGCCGAGCGCGCCGCGAGGATCGCCGCCCTGCGCGACGTCCTCGTCGCCCGCAGGGACGAGGTCGCCGCGACCGTCACCGCCGAACTCGGTGCCCCGCTGCCGTTCTCGCGGGCGGTGCACGCGGGCGTGCCGATCCTGGTGGCCGGCTCGTACGCCGAGCTCGCCGCGTCGTACGCCTTCGAGGAGAAGGTCGGCAACTCCACCGTCTACGCCGAACCGGTCGGCGTCGTCGGCGCGATCACACCGTGGAACTACCCGCTGCACCAGATCGTCGCCAAGGTGGCCCCCGCGCTCGCGGCCGGCTGCACGATCGTCCTCAAGCCGGCCGAGGACACCCCGCTGACCGCCCAGCTCTTCGCGGAGGCCGTCCACGAAGCGGGCATCCCCGCAGGCGTGTTCAACCTGGTCACCGGGCTGGGGCCGGTCGCGGGACAGGCGCTGGCCGAGCACGAGGGCGTCGACCTGGTCTCCTTCACCGGCTCCACCGCCGTCGGCAGGCGGATCGGCGCCACGGCCGGCGCGGCCGTCAAGCGCGTCGCCCTCGAACTGGGCGGCAAGTCCGCCAACGTCATCCTGCCCGGTGCCGACCTGGCCAGGGCCGTCGGCGCCGGCATCGCGAACGTCATGGGCAACTCCGGCCAGACGTGCAGTGCCTGGACCCGGATGCTCGTGCACACCTCCCAGTACGACGAGGCGGTCGCGCTTGCCGCCGAGGCCGCCGCCACGTACGGCGACCGCATCGGTCCCCTCGTCAACGCCAAGCAGCACGCGCGGATACTCGGCTACATCGAGAAGGGCGTGTCGGAGGGTGCGCGCCTGGTCGCGGGCGGCCCCGAGGCCCCGCGCGAGCAGGGCTACTTCGTCAGCCCCACGGTGTTCGCCGACGTCACCCCGGAGATGACCATCGCCCAGGAGGAGATCTTCGGCCCGGTCGTCTCGATCATCCGCTACGAGGACGAGGACGACGCCCTGCGCATCGCCAACGGCACCGTGTACGGCCTCGCGGGCGCGGTCTGGGCGGGCGACGACGCCGAGGCGGTGGCGTTCGCCCGCCGGATGGACACCGGGCAGGTCGACATCAACGGCGGCCGGTTCAACGCGCTCGCCCCGTTCGGCGGCTACAAGCAGTCCGGCGTCGGCCGCGAGCTCGGCTCGCACGGGCTCGCCGAGTACCTCCAGACCAAGTCCCTGCAGTTCTGACCGTTCCGCCCCGCCCCGATCCCCGCTGCCGACCGTCAAGGAGCCTGTTCGTGGTCCGCGCCGCCGTACTGCCCGCCGCCGGAGCTCCCCTGGAGATCACCGACATCGAACTCCCGGAGCCCGGCCCCGGCCGGGTGCGAGTCCGTCTCGCCGCCGCGGGCGTCTGCCACTCCGACCTCTCGCTGTCCGACGGCACCATGCGGTTGCCCGTCCCCGCCGTCCTCGGGCACGAGGGCGCGGGCACCGTCGTCGCGGTCGGCGACGGTGTCACCCATGTCGCGCCCGGTGACGGCGTCGTGCTCAACTGGGCTCCCTCCTGCGGAAGCTGTCACCACTGCGGGATCGGCGAGGTGTGGCTCTGCGCCCACGCCCTGGCCGGTGCGGCCGGCCTCCACGCCCGTACGGCCGACGGCACCGAGCTCCACCCCGGCCTGAACGTGGCGGCGTTCGCGCAGGAGACCGTCGTCGCCGCGAACTGCGTCCTGCCCGCCCCGGACGGCATCGCGCTCACCGACGCCGCCCTGCTCGGCTGCGCGGTCCTCACCGGATACGGCGCGGTCCACCACAGCGCCCGGGTCCACCCCGGCGAGTCGGTCGTCGTGTTCGGCATCGGCGGCGTCGGCCTCGCCGTGCTCCAGTCCGCCCGGATCGCGGGCGCCTCGAAGATCATCGCCGTCGACGTGTCCCCGGAGAAGGAGGAACTGGCCCGGCAGGCGGGCGCCACCGACTACGTGATCGCCTCCGACACCACCCCGCGCGCGATCCGGAAGCTCACCGGCGGCCAGGGCGCCGACGTCGCGATCGAGTGCGTCGGGCGGCCCGCCACCATCCGCGGCGCCTGGGACTCCACCCGCCGCGGCGGCCGCACCACGGTCGTCGGCATCGGCGGCAAGGACCAGCTGGTGACCTTCAACGCCCTGGAGATCTTCCACTGGGGCCGCTCGCTGACGGGCTGTGTGTACGGGAACAGCGACCCGGCCCGCGATCTGCCGGTCCTCGCCGAGCACATCCGGGCGGGCAGGTTCGACCTCTCCATGATGGTGACCGAACGGATCGCGCTGGAAGGCATCCCGGCGGCCTTCGACAACATGATCGCGGGCAAGGGGGGCCGCGCGCTCGTCGTGTTCTGATCCCGTCCAAGGGCTGTCCCGCCAGGGACCGGGGGACAGCCCTCAGGCCGTCGGCGCGGCCTGAGCCCGCTCCGTGGTGAGCAGCCGGGCGTCCATCTCGTCCTGCTCGAAGAGCCGGGAGGCCGGGCCGACGATCAGCGGGTCCGGTTCGCCGACCACGTCCGTGTTCTTGTCCGGGTAGTCGAAGCGGTGCAGCACATGCCGGATCGCCTCCAGCCGGGCCCGCTTCTTGTCATTGCTCTTCACCACCGTCCAGGGCGCGTCCGCCGTGTCCGTGTGGAAGAGCATCAACTCCTTGGCCTCCGTGTACGCGTCCCACTTGTCGAGCGAGGCGAGGTCGACCGGGCTCAGCTTCCACTGCCGCACCGGATCGATCTGCCGGATCATGAACCGATTGCGCTGTTCGTTGCGCGAGACCGAGAACCAGAACTTCACCAGGTGGATGCCGTCCCGGGCGAGCATCCGCTCGAAGCCCGGTGCCTGGTGCATGAATTCGAGGTACTCGCGGGTGGTGCAGAACCCCATCACCCGCTCCACCCCCGCCCGGTTGTACCAGGACCGGTCGAACAGCACGATCTCCCCGGCGGACGGCAGATGGGCCGTGTACCGCTGGAAGTACCACTGGGTGCGCTCGCGTTCGGTGGGCTTCTCCAGGGCCACCACCCGAGCGCCACGGGGGTTGAGGTGCTCGGTGAAGCGTTTGATGGTGCCGCCCTTGCCCGCCGCGTCGCGCCCCTCGAAGAGGATGACGAGGCGTTCGTCGCGCTCCTTCACCCAGTGCTGGAGCTTGAGCAGCTCGATCTGCAGGGCGCGCTTGGACTTCTCGTACGCCTTCCGGCCGAGCTTGTTGTCGTACGGGTAGTCCTCGCGCCAGGCGTCCCGGGCCCGGCCCTCGGGCGTCACCAGGACCGGGTCGTCGTCACCGCTGTCGGCCACGGTGAAGCCGTCCAGCCCGGAGCCGCCGTGGCGGGCCGCCTCGGCCAGGGCGTCCGGCACGGCCTCCCGGGCCCCGGCCGGCTGCTTCTTCGTCTTCCTGCGGCTGCTCGGTTCCTTGGCGCTCCGTGTCATGCAGGTGTCCCTCCACCGGCTGTGCCGGACTCTTCCGCGTCAGGCCAGTCTGCTGACGAGTACGGGAGACCGCCACCCCGGCCGGACAGAGCGGGCCGCGGCGGTGGCCCGCCCGTCACGAGAGGGCGCGGGCGGCGTCGCCGGGGCGGATGCCGTCGTCATGGCCCCGGCCGCAGGGCCGCGGCCGTTCGGCACCTACCGAAGGACGGACGGCTCGATACCGAGGTGCTCGTGCAGCGCCCGTTCCCCCTCCGGGGTCGCCTTCACCGCGCGCCCGGACCCGATCCGCACGCACCACCCGGCATCCAGCGCGTGCCGGCACAGCGCCGCTCCGGCGGCCCCCGCCAGGTGCGGTCGGCGCTCCGTCCAGTCCAGACAGCTCCGTACGAGCGGACGCCGCGACCTCGACTCCAGGCCGATGCCCAGCCCGTCGAACCAGCCGAGGCCGTCATCGGTGAGCGCGAAGCCGGTGTCCTGGCTCAGCAGCCCCCGGACGGTCATGGCATCGGCGATCGCGATGCCGATCCGGCCCGCGAGGTGGTCGTAGCAGGTGCGCCCGCGCGCGAGTGCGCTGCCCGCGCTCGCCGCGCCCAGCGTGTGCGGCCGCTCGGGCGCGGAACCGTCGAGGACCCGGGCCGCCAGGTCCTCGACGAGGTGTGCGGTCCGTTCGTCGGCGAGCCGCAGGTAGCGGTGGCGGCCCTGCCGCTCCTCGGCCAGCAGCCCGCCCGCGACGAGCTTGCCGAGGTGCTCGCTGGCGGTGGACGGTGCCACCGAGGCGTAGCGGGCCAGCTCTCCCGCGGTCCACGCGCGGCCGTCGAGCAGGGCCAGGCAGAAGGCCGCGCGGGTCTCGTCGGCGAGGAGCGCGGCCAGGGCGGCGAGCCGGGGCGCGGCCGGGTCGGGGTGTGCCATGCGTGCCATGGGTTCCAGGATGCGTCAGGGACGCTTCGGCCGCTGCCGAACTGTTCCGGCGGGCGGCAGCTGTTCGCGCGGGAGCCGCTCGTACTGGAGGTCGAGGCCGTCGACCAGCGCCCGCAGCCCGGTCTCGAACGCCCCCTCGTCGACCTTCTGGCGGCGCTCGGCCAGCAGGTGGGCCTGACCGAGGTGCGGATAGTCCGCGGGGTCGTACGCCGTCTCGTCGTCCACGAAGCCGCGGGCGAACGAACCGAGGGCCGATCCGGTGATGAAGTAGCGCATCAGGGCGCCGATGTACGTCGCCTGGGCGGGCGGCCAGCCGGCCCGGACCATCGCGCCGAAGACCGCGTCGGCGACCCGCAGGCCGGCCGGGCGGCGGCCCGGGCCCTGGGCGAGCACCGGGACGATGTGCGGGTGCTCACTGAGCGCCGCACGGTAGGAGACGGCCCAGTCGTGCAGGGCGGCGCGCCAGTCACGGGCGTCCGCCTCGTCGAACATCGACAGATCGACCTGGGCGGACACGGCGTCCGCGACCGCGTCCAGGATCTCGTCCTTGTTGCGGAAGTGGTTGTAGAGCGAGGGACCGCTGACCCCGAGTTCGGCGGCGAGCCGACGGGTGGAGACGGCGTCGAGTCCCTCGGAGTCCACGAGTGCGCTCGCCGTCTCGACGATGCGGTCTCTGCTGAGGAGGGGCTTGCGCGGTCGGGCCATGCGGCACATAGTAGGGCGTGCGAACGGAAAACTAGCAGTGCTAATTAAAAGTGGGGAGCCGAAGGATGAACCTGGAACTCGGCGAGGAGCAGGAGGCCGTCCGGCGGCTCGCCAGGGATTTCGTCGCCCGTGAGGTCGCCCCCCACGCCGTGGAGTGGGACCGGTCCGAGAGCGTCGACAGGTCGATCGTGAAGAAGCTGGGCTCCGTCGGCTTCCTCGGGCTGACCGTCCCCGAGGAGTACGGCGGCTCGGGCGGTGACCACCTCGCCTACTGCCTGGTCACCGAGGAGCTCGGCCGCGGCGACTCCTCGGTGCGCGGCATCGTCTCCGTCTCCCTCGGCCTGGTCGCCAAGACGATCGCGGCCCGGGGCGACGAGGGACAGAAGCGGCGCTGGCTGCCCGCGCTCACCGCGGGCGACGCGGTCGGCTGCTTCGGCCTCACCGAGCCCGGCACCGGTTCGGACGCCGGGAACCTGACGACGAAGGCCGTCCGGGACGGCGGCTCGTACGTCATCAACGGCAGCAAGATGTTCATCACCAACGGCACCTGGGCCGATGTGGTCCTGCTCTTCGCCCGCACCGGTGACGCCCCCGGCCACCGGGGCATATCGGCCTTCCTGGTGCCCACCGACACCCCCGGCCTGAGCCGCCGCACCATCCACGGCAAGCTCGGCCTGCGTGGCCAGGCCACCGCCGAACTGGTCCTGGAGGATGTCCGGGTCCCCGCCTCGACGCTCCTGGGCCCGGCGGGCAAGGGCTTCTCGATCGCCATGTCCGCCCTGGCCAAGGGCCGGATGTCGGTCGCGGCCGGCTGTGTCGGCATCGCGCAGGCCGCCCTCGACGCGGCCGTGGGCTACGCGGGCGAGCGCGAGCAGTTCGGCAAGTCCATCGCGAGCCACCAGCTCGTCCAGGAACTCATCAGCGACATCGCCGTGGACGTCGACGCCGCCCGGCTGCTGACCTGGCGGGTGGCCGACCTCGTCGACCGCGGCGAGGACTTCGCCACCGCCGCCTCCAAGGCGAAGCTCTTCGCCTCGGAGGCCGCCGTCCGCGCCGCCAACAACGCCCTCCAGGTCTTCGGCGGCTATGGCTACATCGACGAGTACCCCGTCGGCAAGCTGCTGCGCGACGCCCGGGTGATGACGCTGTACGAGGGCACCAGCCAGATTCAGAAGCTCATCATCGGCCGCGCGCTCACCGGGGTCTCCGCCTTCTGACCGCTTCGCCCGTGCTCGAACGGGAGTCTGAGTACCGCACTGAGTACGGGGACGGATGTGGCGCACACCACGGCGGCCGATGCTGGGTGCCATGAGTGACACAGCATCGGTCAAGCAGCAGAGCACCGCGGCCTTCTACAGCCAGGCCGTCGCTTCCTTCGGGGTGGCGATGGCCGCGGTGGCCCTCGGTATCTACTTCCTGGACGCCGACGCCTGGGTCCGAGGATTCCTCGCGATCGGCGTCCTCTATCTCGTCACCTCCTGCTTCACCCTGGCCAAGGTCGTCCGCGACCGGCAGGAGGCGGGGCAGATCGTCAGCCGGGTCGACCAGGCCCGGCTGGAGAAGATCCTCGCGGAGCACGACCCCTTCCAGAAGCTCTGACCTCTGCGGAAGCTCCGGCCCTCCGGCCCTCCGGCGCCCGGAGGGTCCGGCCCGGACGGACCCTAAGCGCTTGCTCAGGTTCGGGGTATGGTGTTCGTCCTGCTGACGAGAGGGGCGAGTGACGATGAGCACGGCGGAGGAGACCGACGGCGACAGTGCGCCGTGGGCCGAGGTGACACCCGAGGCGGCCAGGCGGCTCCTCGTCGCCGCCGTCGACGCCTTCGCCGAGCGCGGGTACCACGCGACCACCACCCGCGACATCGCCGGCCGGGCCGGGATGAGCCCCGCCGCGCTCTACATCCACTACAAGACGAAGGAAGAACTGCTCCACCGGATCAGCCGGATCGGTCACGACCGCGCCCTGTTCGTCCTGGAGGCCGCCGCCGACAGCGGCGGCACGGCCGCCGAGCGGCTGGCCGAGGCCGTACGGTCCTTCGTCCGCTGGCACGCCGAACGGCACACCACGGCCCGTGTGGTCCAGTACGAACTCGACGCCCTCGGCGAGGAGCACCGCACCGAGATCGTCGAGCTGCGCCGCAGGAGCGACGCGGTGGTGCGCCGGATCATCAGCGAGGGCGTGCGGGCCGGGGAGTTCGACGTGCCCGACATCCCGGGCACCACGCTGGCGGTGCTCTCCCTCTGCATCGACGTGGCGCGCTGGTTCAACGCACAGGGCAGCCGGACGCCGGACGAGGTCGGCGAGCTGTACGCCGACCTCGTGCTGCGCATGGTCGCTGCCGGGCGGTAGCGCCGGGGCGCCGTCAGAAGTAGTAGCGCGACACCGACTCGGCCACGCACACCGGCTTGTCGCCGCCCTCGCGCTCGACCGTGACGACGGCGGTGACCTGCACGCCGCCCCCGGCCTCCTCCACGCTCTGCAGAACGGCCGTCGCGCGCAGCCGGGAGTCCACGGGGACGGTGGACGGGAAGCGGACCTTGTTCGTCCCGTAGTTGATCCCCATCTTCATGCCCTCGACCCGCATGATCTGCGGGACGAGCGCGGGCAGCAGCGAGAGCGTGAGGTAGCCGTGCGCGATCGTCGCGCCGAACGGCCCGGCCGCGGCCCGCTCCGGGTCCACGTGGATCCACTGGTGGTCACCGGTGGCCTCGGCGAAGAGGTCGATCCGCTTCTGGTCGACCTCCAGCCACTCGCTGTGTCCCAACTGCTCGCCCACCCCGTCGCGCAGCTCCTGCGCGGACGTGAAGATCCTCGGCTCCGCCATGTCCCTGGTCCCTGCCCTTCCCGCTCTCGGCCATCCGGTGTCGCGCGCCTGTCTAAGCGCTTGCTCAGCATGGTTGGCGGGTGCGTTCCTGTCAACGACGGACCTGCCCGGGGGTGGCCACGTAGGGTTGGAGGGGTGCCCCAGATCCCGCAGACACTCCAGGAACTCACGGTCGGCCAGCTCTCCGCGCGTAGCGGCGCCGCTGTCTCGGCCCTGCACTTCTACGAGGCCAAGGGCCTGATCAGCAGCCGCCGCACCAGCGGCAACCAGCGCCGCTACAGCAGGGACGCGCTGCGCCGGGTCGCGTTCGTCCGTGCGGCGCAACGGGTCGGAATCCCGCTCGCCACCATCCGCGACGCCCTCGCCGAGCTCCCGGAGGAGCGCACCCCCACCCGCGACGACTGGGCGCGGCTCTCCGCCGCATGGCGTCGCGAACTGGACGAGCGCATCGAGCAGTTGGGCCGGCTGCGGGATCATCTCACCGATTGCATCGGCTGCGGCTGCCTGTCGCTGGAGAACTGCGTGCTCTCCAACCCGAACGACGTCTCCGGGCAGCGGATCAGCGGCTCGCGGCTGATGCCGGAGCGCCCGTCGGCCGACTGCCGGTAGATACCGGGGCCCGCCCGCCGCCGTTCGGCTGCCGGGCGGGCGCGCCGGACCCCTGGCCGGGCGCGCCTGCCGGATGCCCTTGTCGTCCGTCACGCCGCCGGACACTCTGGCCGGGCGCGCCTGCCGGATGCCCTTGTCGTCCGTCACGCCGCCGGACACTCTGGCCGGGCGCGCCCGCCGGATGCCCTTGTCGTCCGTCACGCCGCCGGACCCCTGGCCGGGCGCGCCTGCCGGATGCCCCTGTCGTCCGTCACGCCGCCGACGCCAGATTCTCGCGGTGCGCGCTCCGGGCCCTCGCCAGCGCCCCGCGCGTGAGCACCGGCTGCGGCACCAGGATCCCGCACCCCGTGCAGACCGGCCCCGACCACGGCTCGCATCCCAGGTCCGGCCGCCAGGCGATCTCTGCGCCCGCGCACACCGGGCAGGCGGTGCCCGGCTCCGACTCCAGGGCGGCGATCAGCCGGCCGAGGACCTCGGCGAGCGGCGCCGAGGGGTGCACCCCCGGGTCCTCGCAGCGGGCGACCCCGTACCCGCCCCAGGTGCGCCGGTGCCAGTCGTCGAACGCGCCCGGCCTGCGCAACCCGTCGTGCTTCTCCCGCCTGCGGCGCTCGGCGAACCCCGCCTCGTAGCCGAGCCAGACGGCCCGCGCCGCCTCCAGCTCGTCCAGCGCGCGCATCAGCCGCACCGGATCCGGGGACCGGTCCTCGGCATCGATCCCGTGCCGGGCGCACAGATGGTCCCAGGTCGCCCGATGCCCGTAAGGGGCGAACCTCTCCAGGCACTTGCGCAGCGAATACCGCCGCAGCGCCAGGTCGCTCCGCGGATCGCGGACCTGTCTCGCAAGACTCCGGAATCCGGCCACTGCACCGCCACCTCCGTCGCTCGTACTTCGGCGTCCAGGAATAGACGTGCGACTGCCCGATCCGGATCCATCGAACCGCTGTGACGTCCACCATGTGAGACGACGGGTCGTCATGGGGGCCGTGCGCGGCGGCATGTGATGATTCGGAAAAAGTGACTGTTGCTCACCTTACCGACGGGTCGTACCGCCGGTAACCTCCGGCGCATCGGCCTCTCGGAGGAGCACGCATGCCCCCACGCACCGTCAAGTTCAGAGCCGCCACCGCCGCGGCGGTCCTCGCTCTCGGCGCCGCGCTGCTCGCTGCCGCGCCGCAGTCCGGCGCCGCGGCGGCGGAACCCGCACCCGTCACCGACTACTGCCAGGGGCAGTGCGACGACATACTGCCGCCCGGCGAGAACGGCAACGCCACGCTCGTCGACATCCTCGGCAACAAGGCGTTCGGCACGCACCCCGCCCACAGCGACGACCAACTCGACCGCTACAACGGCCTGGTGGCCGGGCACTCCGGTCTCACCGACCAGAAGCTGACCGACTTCTTCAACGACGCCTCGTTCGGCGTCCCGAAGGACCAGGTCGAGTCCGTCACCTCGCCGCGCGACGACGTCACCATCACCCGTGACAAGGCGTCCGGTGTCCCGCACATCAAGGGAACCACCCGCTACGGCACCGAGTTCGGCGCCGGATTCGCCGCCGGGCAGGACCGGCTCTGGCTGATGGACCTCTTCCGCCACATCGGACGCGGTGAACTGACCTCGTTCGCCGGCGGCGCACTGGCCAACCAGGGCCTGGAGCAGCAGTTCTGGCCGCAGGCCCCGTACACCGAGGCCGATCTCGAAGCCCAGGTCACCTACATCAGGACCCATGAGGGCGCCCGCGGCGAACAGGCCATGGCGGACGCCCAGGCGTATGTCGACGGCATCAACGCCTACCGCGAGAAGTCCAAGAACGGCCGCTACTTCCCGGGCGAGTACGTCCTGACCGGCAAGATCGACGCCATCACCAACGTCGGGGAGATACAGCCGTTCGAGCTGACCGACCTGATCTCCATCGCCTCCGTGGTCGGCGGCCAGTTCGGCGGTGGCGGCGGTGGCGAGGTGCAGGCGGCGCTCTCGCTGCTGTCCGCCCAGCAGAAGTACGGCGTCGCCGAAGGCACCAAGGTCTGGGAGTCGTTCCGGCAGCGCGAAGACCCCGAGGCCGTGCTGACGATTCACGACGGCACGTCGTTCCCGTACGCGGGCAAGCCCGCCGCGGCGCGCGGCACCGCCCTGCCCGACAGCGGCTCCGTCACGGCCGAACCCCTCATCTACGACCGCACCGGTTCCGCCGGCACGGACAGGAAGACCCCCGTCAAGGCCCCCGCCGCGCTCAAGAAGGCCCAGGGCATCTACGACGACGGCGTCATCCCCGAGGGCTCGCTGCCGGGCTCCGGCTCCGGCGCCCAGAAGCGAGGCATGTCCAACGCCCTGCTCGTCTCCGGCAAGCACACGGCGAGCGGAAACCCGATCGCCGTCTTCGGACCGCAGACCGGCTACTTCGCCCCGCAGCTGATGATGCTCCAGGAGCTCCAGGGTCCGGGGATCAGCGCCCGGGGTGTCTCCTTCGCCGGTGTCGGCATGTACATCCAGATGGGCCGGGGCCAGGACTACGCCTGGAGCGCCACCTCCGCCGGTCAGGACATCACCGACACATACGCCGTCGACCTGTGCGAGCCCGACGGCTCCACGCCCACGAAGGACTCCACGCACTACCTCTACCGCGGCACCTGCACCGCCATGGAGACGCTGGAGCGCACCAACTCCTGGAATCCGACCGTCGCCGACTCCACCGCGAAGGGCTCCTACCGGATGCAGGTCCGGCGCACGAACTACGGCATCGTCACCCACCGCGCCACGGTGGGGGGCAAGCCCGTCGCGTACACCTCGCTGCGCACCACCTACCGCCACGAGGCCGACTCGATCATCGGCTTCCAGATGCTGAACGACCCGGCGTACGTCAAGGACGCCGCCTCCTTCCAGCAGGCGGCAAGCAGCATCGACTACGCGTTCAACTGGTTCTACGCCGACTCCCGTACCGCTGCGTACTACAACAGCGGCATGAACCCGGTGCGCGCGGCGGGCGTCGACCCGGCGCTGCCGGTGAAGGCCGAGCGGGCCTACGAGTGGAAGGAGTACGACCCGGCCGCCAACACCGCCGCGTACACCCCGTTCGCCGAGCACCCGCACTCCAGCGGCCAGGACTACTACGTCTCCTGGAACAACAAGCAGGCCAAGGGGTACGCCTCCGCGGGCTTCGGCCTAGGCGCGGTGCACCGGGCCGATCTGCTGGACGACCGGGTGGCGCGGCTGGTCGAGGAGGGCGGTGTGACCCGGGCGTCCCTCACCCGGGCGATGGCCCAGGCCGCGGTCACCGATCTGCGCGGCGAGCAGCTGCTGCCCGAACTGCTGAAGGTGATCCGGTCCCGGCCGGTCACCGATCCGGAACTGAACGGCGTCGTGCAGCAGTTGGAGTCCTGGCGGGCGGACGGATCGCAGCGCCGGGAGAGCAGCCCCGGATCGCACACGTACAGCCATGCCGACGCGGTACGGATCATGGACGCGTGGTGGCCGAAGCTGGTCGAGGCCGAGTTCAGGCCGGGGCTCGGCGACGGGCTGTACGGGGCGCTGACCGCCAACCTCGCCACCGACGAGTCCCCGGCGGCCAGCCACGGTCCGAGCGGGGCGCACAGTGGTTCGGCGTTCCAGTACGGCTGGTGGGGCTTCGTGGACAAGGACCTGCGCCAGGTCCTGGGCCAGCCGGTCGAGGGCCCGCTGGCCAAGACCTACTGCGGGAACGGCGATCCGGACAGCTGCCGGGACGCGCTGCTGGCCTCCCTGAAGGGGGCCGCGGCGGAGCCCGCGGCGGAGGTGTACCCGGGGGACGACAGCTGCAAGGCCGGTGAGCAGTGGTGCTCGGACTCGATCGTCCACCGGCCGCTGGGCGGGATCGCGCAGAAGGCCGTCCACTGGCAGAACCGCCCGACGTACCAGCAGGTGGTGGAGTTCCCGGCGCACCGCTAGCACCGGGGGCGTCCGGCAGCCGCTTTGTCCTCAATCGCCGGACGGGCTTGATTTCCAGCCCGTCCGGCGCCCGAGGGCGGAACCGTCCAGCCGGTGGGCCGGCACCATCGGGCCCGTCCGGCACGTGCACCCGCCCCCTGGGCTCACCGGTACTGGAGGTACCTCTTGCGGACGGTCCGGAACGCGGCGAGGTCCGCCGCCCACGCTCCCGCCACCTCGTCCGTGTCCGCACCCGCATCGATCATCGTGCGGACCCGTGTATTGCCGGTGAGCTTGTCGATCCAGTTGTCCGGGCGCCAGGCGAACCCGCTCCACGTCCGCTTCGCCGTCACCAGCAGCGCGATCCCGGTGCGTACCGGATCGAAGACCTCGCGGTCGTGGACGTGCAGCTGCACCCCGCCGACCGTCTTCCCCTCGAACTTGGAGAACGTCGGCGCGAAGTACGCCTCGCGGAACGCGACCCCCGGCAGATCGAGCGCGTTCGCGGCCGCCGCCCACCGATGGTCGATGCCCTCCGCGCCGAGCAGTTCGAACGGCCGGGTGGTGCCGCGCCCCTCGGACAGGTTCGTGCCCTCGAACAGGCAGGTCCCCGAGTAGACCAGCGCGGTGTCCGGCGTCGGCATGTTGGGGCTCGGCGGCACCCACGGCAGCCCGGTCGTGTCGAAGAAGTCCGCGCGCTTCCACCCCGACATCTTCACGATCCGCAGATCCACCGGCCGGGCCAGGAACTCCTTGTTGAACAGCAGCGCCAGCTCGGTGACCGTCATGCCGTGCGCCTGCGCGATCTCCCGGCGGCCCACGAAGGTGGCGTACGCCGGATCCAGCACCGGCCCGAGCGCCGCCCGTCCGGTCACCGGGTTCGGCCGGTCCAGTACGACGAACCGCTTGCCCGCGAGAGCCGCCGCCTCCATGCAGTCGTACAGCGTCCAGATGTACGTGTAGAAGCGGGCGCCCGCGTCCTGGATGTCGAAGACGACCGTGTCCACACCGGACGCGGCGAAGACATCGGCGAGCGGCTGCCCGCTCTTCAAGTACGTGTCGTAGACGGGGAGCCCGGTCGCCGGGTCGTCGTACCGCCCCTCCGAACCACCCGCCTGCGCGGTGCCGCGGAAACCGTGCTCGGGCCCGAAGACGGCGATCAGGTCCACCCGTTCGTCCGGGTGCATCACATCGACGATGTGGCGCACGTCGGACGTGATCCCGGTGGGGTTGGTGACGACCCCGACCTTCTGGCCCTTCAGCAGCCCGTAGCCGTCCGCCGCCAGCCGGTCGAAGCCGGTACGGACCCGGCCGCGCCCGTTGCCCCGCCCGTGGCCGGATGCGGGGGCGGCGGCCGCGCTCCCGGTGCCGGCGGCCGTCGCCGCGAGGGCCCCCACCGCACCGCCGGCGGCCAGCAAACCACGTCTGGACAGGCTCATTCGGGTACCTCCATGATCGCGACCTCTGTCATGGTCACGCACGCTAGCGCGCGTTCCGGCCATACGGAATGAGCCGGACGCGACGGGTGTGACAGGAGTGTCGTCCGAGTCGGGACGGCCTCTTCCGTTCCGACATACCGACTGGTTAGTCTGCGGGGGCAGCCGGCGGAGAGAGGCGGGACCCGATGAGTACGGTGCAGGGCTCGGGCGTGGTGGTCACAGGGGCCGGAGGCGGCATCGGAGCCGCTCTGGCCCGCCGGTTCGCCGCGGAGGGCGCGCGGGTCGTGGTCAATGACCTCGACGAGGCCGGGATCAAGCCGCTGGCCGAGGAGATCGGCGCCGTCGCCGTCGCCGGTGACGCCTCGCGGATCGTGGACGCCGCCCGCGACGCGCTGGACGGCACCGTCGACATCTACTGCGCCAACGCGGGCCTCGCCTCGCCCGGCGACGTCTTCGCCGACGAGGAGATCTGGGCCGCCGCCTGGGACGTCAATGTGATGGCCCACGTCCGCGCGGCGAGGGCGCTGCTGCCGGACTGGCTGGAGCGCGGCAGCGGCCGGTTCGTCTCGACCGCCTCCGCGGCCGGGCTGCTGACGATGATCGGAGCCGCCCCGTACAGCGTCACCAAGCATGGCGCCGTCGCCTTCGCGGAATGGCTCTCGCTCACCTACCGCCACCGTGGCATCAAGGTCCACGCCATCTGTCCGCAGGGCGTGCGTACGGACATGCTCGCCGCCGCCGGATCGGCCGGCGAGCTCGTCCTCGCCCCCGGTGCCATCGAGCCCGAGGCGGTCGCCGACGCGCTCTTCGACGCCATGGCCGAGGACCGCTTCCTCGTCCTGCCGCACCCCGAGGTCGCCGGCTACTACCGGGCCCGCACCAAGGACACCGACCACTGGCTGGGCAGCATGAACCACCTCCAGCGGAAGTGGGAGGAGACCGGCGCATGACCGGGGCGATCTACGCCGCCACGCCGTGGACCGCCCTGCTCGGCGAGGCCCAACGGGCCCCCGTCCGGCCGGGACCGTGGTCCGCGCCTTCCGAGCCGTCCGCGCGTCCGGCGGCCGCAGCCCCGGGCACCCCGCGCTCGCCCGCTTCGACGGGCGCGTGAGCCACGCGTACAAGTACCCGCACGAGGTTGAGATCCTGACCGGGCTCCCGGAGCCGGCGAGTGGGAAGATCCTCAGGTGGGAACTGTGTTCCCCCCGGTGGACCGCCGGCCGGTCGGACCGTTTCACGCACAGCACAGCACAGCACAGCACAGCACAGCACAGCACAGCACAGCACGGAAGGAAGGTGGCGGCAATGGCCAAGGCGACGGACGGGGAGACGCCCCCCGTCCCTCAGCGGCTGCTGGCCGCCGCCACCCGGCTCTTCGCCGAGCAGGGCTACGACCGCACCTCGGTCCAGGAGATCGTCGAGGCGGCAGGCGTCACCAAGGGCGCGCTCTACCACTACTTCGGCTCCAAGGAGGACCTCCTCCAGGAGGTCTACGCCCGGGTGCTCCGGCTCCAGCAGGAGCGGCTCGACGCCTTCGCGGACGCCGACGCCCCGGTCGAGCAGCGGCTGCGCGACGCGGCGGCGGACGTGGTCGTCACGACCATCGAGAATCTCGACGACGCCTCGATCTTCTTCCGGTCCATGCACCACCTGAGCCCGGAGAAGAACAAGCAGGTACGGCTGGAGCGGCGCCGCTACCACGAGCGGTTCCGCGCCCTGGTGGAAGAGGGCCAGCGGAGCGGGGTGTTCTCCACGGCCACGCCGGCGGACCTGATCGTCGACTACCACTTCGGCTCGGTGCACCACCTGTCCACCTGGTACCGGCCGGACGGCCCGCTCAGCCAGCAGGAGGTCGCCGACCACCTGGCCGACCTGCTGCTGCGCGCCCTGCGTCCCTAGTCTGCTGAGTCTCCGGCCGGCCGGCGCAGCAGCGCCTCCGCCGCAGGATCGCGGGGCCGGGGCGCCTGCCCGGTGAGGACCACGGTCCGGCCGGGCTCCGGCTGCCGGATGAGCACCGGCCGGGCCGAGGGCGGCAGCGCCCGGCGCGCCTCGGTGGGGATCGCACGCCGGCCCGTCCGGTCGAACAGCTCGGCACCCGGCCCCCGTTGGGGGGAGCGCGTACCGAGGTGCTCGGAGCGGGCCGCACGCTCGGCGCGGACCGCCCGCCCGCTCGGCTCGGCACGGGCTGCGTTGGTGAAGGTGCCGTGCGTGAGCACCGCGACGAAGCGGCGGAGTCGGCGTATCTCCGTCCGTCCGCGGTGTCGTCGCCGCCGGCGAAACCACCTGTTGGACCGACCGGCGAAACGGGCCGAAGCTGGATGTATGACTCACATCCAGCCATCCGCGCGCGTCCCCGCACTCTGGGCCGCGGCATACGGGCCGCGGCACACCCGTGCCGTCCGCCGGGCCGCCCGGTGCCTGCTGCGCCTGAGGGCGTTCGCCCGGGATCTGGCACTGGCGGACCATGTGCCGTTCGGCGGCTACTGACCATCGGCGGTTGCCGACCGGGGGAGGGGCCTATTCCGTTGGTGGAGCCGGAAGCGTCCCGGTTAGCATCCGACGGTGAAGACGCCGGCCGACGAACCGTTCCACGACGCCGCACCCCGGGCCGGCACCGGCCGGCTGTCCGGATTTCCGGACGCGCCGCTGTCCGGGCTCGTGGACGCGTCGTTGCCCGGGTTCGTGGACGCGCGTGAGGGCCCGCTTTCGGAACTGGGCCGACTGATCCGGCACGACGACCCCGGCACGCGTCACCTGGGCCTGGTCCTGCTCACCGAGCGTGCCGCCGCGTGCAGCCCGTCCGACGACGGGGAGTTGGCCGAAATCGCCGGCCTGCTGCCGGTGTCGCCGCTGGGACCACCGGAGGCGGATCTGCTCCTGGCGGGGCTCTACGAGCGGCTCGGTCACCGTCTCCGGGACCGCCCGTGGCCCTCGTGGCGCGCGGCGGGGCTGCCGGCGCGGGTGGGGATCGCATGGCTGCGCGCCGAAATCCTCCACGACCCGACGGTGATCCGTGGCGAAGCTCCCGGTGAACTCCTGTACCAGGCTGTGCGCGAGACGGGTATCGCCGGCGCGTGCCGCCCGGCGCGGCTCGTGGGCGAACTGGCGGACAGCGGCGACCCCGTACTGCAGGCCGAGGCGCTGCGGCTCGCCCGGGAGGGGCTGCACGCCGGACTGCTGGCCCCGACGCCGGTCCGCGGGATCCTGGCCGGCCTGCTCGACGCCGACAGTGCCCAGGTCGTCGCCGGTGCGCTGGGCGGACTCGCCGAGCCGTGGGCCGCGCCGGAGCCGCTGCCGCCGGGGCGCCTCGCTCCGTTTCTCGCCGCCGATGCGGCGGGGGAGCGGCCCGCGGTGGCCGATGCCGCCCTCGCGGCCGCCGCCCGCCACGGCCACAAGGACCTGCTGCGGCAGGTCGTCGAGGACCCCGGTCTCCCGCCGGGTCTTCGCCGACAGGGCATGGAACTGCTCGGCGGCCTGGCCGGCCGCGAGGACATCGGTGAACTGACGGGCGTCGCCGCACGCGATCCGCTGCTGCTCGGCGGGCCGATGGTGAGCTGCCTGCGCGGGCTCCACCGGCGCGGGCACTTCGCGGACGATCCGGACGTCCCGGCCGTCATCGGCCTCGCCCTGTCCGATCACTCGATTCCGCCGCGCGACGTCGCGACGGTCCTCTACACCTGCCGGAGGGAGATGCTCCGCGTCCTGACGGACACCGCGGCCGACGATCCGGCCTGGCCGCGACGGCTCGCCCTGCTGATCGCCCTGTCCGGGCAGGGCGCGGGCGATCTTCCGATCGGCGAGGCGGTCAGCCGCGTACTGGCCTCGGCCCCCGCCCCCGGCCCCTTCCTCCACGCGATCCGCCAGCTGCGCCACGCGGAGGCCGAGGAGGCCGTGATCGCCTTGCTGCCCTCGGTGCCGGCCGCGGCCCTGGACGCCCTGGAGGCCATCGGCGGACACCGGACGGCGCAGGCACTGCGCGAAGGACTGGGGCTGTCCACGGTCCCGCCCGCACCCCATCTGTACGCCGTACGCGACCGCGCCCTCGGACTCCTCTGGCAGCTGACCAGCGATCCGGTGCAACGGCACGCCCTCCTCGTACGGCTCGACCCCGTCGACCTGCCGCCGCGCATCGCCGCCGGGCTCGGGGGCCCGGACGAGCGGGAACTGGCCCTGCTGAGCTCCCACCTCGACCCGGACGACCCGGTGGCGGCGCTGTGCCGGCTGGCGGCCCACGGCAACGCCGGCACACTCCCGGCCGTCGCGGACCTGCTGCTGCGCGTCGTGACCGGGCTGTCGGCCGCCGGGGAGCGGGAGCGGGAACGGGGACGGCCGGGCGGGGAGCCCGCGGTGCCCCAGGAGGTCCTGGACGCCGTGCACAACCTGGGCAGGCGGCTCCACGCGCGGGGCGCGATCCGGCCGGTCTGCCTGCTGGACGCGGCGGACGGGCGGGAGGCGGGCCACGCACTCGTCGCGACCACGGCGCTGGACCTGCTGGACCGGACCGGGCTGTCCGGCCGCGAGCAGACGATTCTGCTCGAACTGCTGCTCCGGGCCCCGTGGGCGGGGACCCGCGCCCGTGTGCACCGGCTGCTGCGCCACCGCGACCGGCACGTACGCAAACATGTCATCGCCCTGCTCGCCCGCGACGCGACGGGCGAGGACGCCCAGGCACTGTCGGCGACCCTGATCGCGCTGACCGCCGTCCAGGACATCCAGACCGTCCGCCAGGCCCTGCTCGCCCTGGGCCACGCACGGGCCCACTGGGCATGCACCGCGATCGCGGCCTGCCTCGACCGGCCGAACATGAACATCAAGAAGACCGCCGCCGAGGCGCTGGTCCGGGCGGGCACTCCGGCGGCGCTGCCGAAGCTGCTCTTCTGGCTCGGGCACCACGACAATCCCGGGCTGCGCAGCGCGCTCGTCGAGGCCCTGCGCGCCGTCCTCGGCGACGCCTACGCCGCCACACTCGTCGCCGCTGCCGAGCACAGCCGGGACGGCCGTTCCCGCGAACTGCTGCTGGCGGGTCTCGACGGCGTCCTCACGGCCCGCGCGGTCCTCGCCCTGGACGACCAGGAGTCACCGGCGGCGGGCACCCTGCTCTCCCTGGTGGCGGCCGGCCGGGTCGGGCTCGCGTCCGGCGAGGTCGGCGAACTCGCGACGGCGGCGGCCCGGCATGGGATCACCGTATCCGCCCCCGCCCGGCGGCCACCGGTGGGCAGCCGGGCGGACCGCGCCATCGAGTCCCTGGTGGCCGGCGGCTGGAACCCCTCCGTCGCGCTGCGCCTCGCCGAGCGGGACGAGCCGCCCGCCCCCGGCCGGCTGGACGCGCTGCGGCCGATGCTCCCCGACTGGCTCCGCCTGGCCGACTCCCGGCCGGCGGCCCGGAGCCGGGTGGTCCGGTTCGTGCTGCGGATCTGCCCCGCCCCCTGGGCCGCCGGGGAACTGGCGGTGTTCGCCCGGTACGTTCCGGTCCTGGCCGACGCCCTCGCCGAGACCCGCGACGAGGACCGGCACGACCTGATCGCCCTGCTCGAAGCGGTCGCGCCGATGCTCGCGGCGGCACGGAAGCCGTCCGTCGTCGCCGCGGTGCGGGCCCTGCGGCCGGCACCCGTGATCCCGAGCCGGTCCACGCTGACGCTGCTGCGCCGCCTGGGCGCGGTGCTGGTCCGCGCCGACCTCGATCAGGCGCTCGCGTCGGCCCGGCTCGGCGCCGACCCCTGGCGGGCCGGGACCGCCGTGCTGAGGGAGGCGTTCGCGGCCCCGGAGGCGGGGCCCGGGTGCGCCGAGACCCGGGCCTGGCGGGCGGCGCTGGACGACGCGGTACGCACACCGGGTGCGCTGGAGGAGTTCCGCCGTCGGGACGGGGGCCCGGTGGGATCGCGGGACCGGCTGGCCGCGCTGATCGAGGTCCATCACGGTGCGGACCCCGAGGTCCGGGCCGCCCTGCTCGACTGGATGACACTGCTTCAGCCGCTCGACGCGCCGCCCTGGACCCTCACCGAGACCGCCCACGCCCCGACGCCGCCGCCCCGGCGCGTACACATCGACGACCTCGACCAGCCCCGCTCGACGGCCCTGCGGGACCGCCTGCTGGCCATGCTCGGGTCGGACCGTGCCGACCGCAGGGAGACCGCCGCCCTGACGCTGGCGAAGTGGCCCGAGCCGGAGGCCCGGCTGCCGGTGCTGCGCGCTTACCTGCGCGGGGACATCGACCTGCCCCTCGGCGCGGAGCAGGCCCGTGCGCTGAGCGCCGTCGACCCGGCGGAGCTCCGGGGCGACGACATCCTGCCCGAGAGGGTGGCGCTCGCCGCCTCGAAGCTCGGCCCCGGGGAACTGGCACCCCTGGTCCCGCTGCTGCTGGAGTGGTGGGAACACGCCCCGTCCACCGTTGCTCCGGCAGTCGGCGACGCACTGCGCGGATACCCCGCCGACGCGCTCGCCAGGACCCTCGGCGACCGTCTCGACGCCGGGGCCTGGGGCTTCCTCGACCTGCTCCTCGGCCGCCGGCTCCTGCGCACCCCCGCGCTGACGCGTACGAGCCGACGCCTGCGAGCCGAAGGACGTGACGCACTCGCGGACCGGCTCCTGCTCGTCGAGGGCCCGCTGCGCGGCCCGGACGCCGCACAGCGGGACGCGGCGGCGCTGGCGGCGCTCCGGGACCGCCCCCCGGTCGCGGACACCGGAACTCCGCACGGCCCGTCCCGGAGGGAACTGCTGGACCTGGCCCGGACCGGCACTCCGGAACAGACCTGCCGGGCCCTCGCCGGCATGGCCGAGGCGCATTCCGGCCCGGACCCGGACCGGGACCCGCAACTCCGCCGCCTGCTGGACGAATTGCTGACCCATCCCCGGGCCGAGGTGCGCCTGCGCGCCCACCGGACCTCACGGGCGATGCTGGACCGGATCACTCATCTCGGCCACACCGTGCTCCTGCTGGACGACCCCCGGCCGGATGTGGTGCGTACGGCGATCCGCACGCTCTGCCACGCAGGCTGGGAACCCGCGATCCCCGCCGTGACGGGACTGCTCGCACATCCCCGTCCCGTCGTGCGCAGGGCGGCGGCCGAGGGCCTCATCGGCATGGGTGGGGCGGCGGTCCCGGCCCTCCGCCACGCCGCCGCCCACGCCCGCCCCGACAGGCGCTCCGTCTACACGTCCGTCCTCGACCGGATCGGGACGTCCGGCTGACCACCACCAACGATCAGACCCGCCGGGCAGCCGTCAAGCCTGCCCGGCGACCGAAGATCCCGCCGGGCAGCCGTCAGGCCCGCCCGACGACCGAAGTCCCCGCCCGGCGCCCGAGGACGGAACGGCAACCGGTGGCCCCGCCTACACGTACCGCTTGATCTCCCGGCGAGCCAACGACCGCTGATGGACCTCGTCCGGCCCGTCCGCCAGCCGCAACGTCCGTGCCGCCGCCCACAGTTCGGCCAGCGGGAAGTCCTGGCCGACGCCACCCGCACCGTGCAGCTGCACCGCCCGGTCGATGATGTCGACCACCGCGCGCGGGGTGGCGATCTTGATGGACTGGATCTCCGTGTGCGCGCCCCGGTTGCCCACCGTGTCCATCAGCCATGCCGTCTTCAGCACCAGCAGCCGCAGCTGCTCCACCGTGACCCGCGCGTCCGCGATCCAGTTCTGCACGACGCCCTGCTGGGCGAGCGGCTTGCCGAAGGCCGTACGGGACACCGCCCGCCTGCACATCAGCTCGATCGCCCGCTCGGCCATGCCGATCAGCCGCATGCAGTGGTGGATGCGGCCCGGCCCCAACCGCGCCTGGGCGATGGCGAAACCACCGCCCTCCTCGCCGATCAGGTTCGCGGCGGGCACCCGTACGTCCGTGAGGACGACCTCGGCGTGGCCGCCGTGGGAGTGGTCCTCGTAGCCGTACACCTGCATGGCGCGCCGCACTTCGAGACCGGGGGTGTCGCGCGGGACCAGGATCATCGACTGCTGGCGGCGGATGTCGGCGCCCTCGGGGTCGGTCTTGCCCATCACGATGAGAATGCGGCAGTCGGGGTTCATCGCCCCGGAGATGTACCACTTGCGGCCGTTGATGACGTAGTCGTCACCGTCGCGCACGATCCGGGTCTCGATGTTCGTCGCGTCCGACGAGGCCACCTCGGGCTCCGTCATCGCGAACGCCGAGCGGATCTCCCCGGCGAGCAGCGGCTCCAGCCACTGCTTCTTCTGCTCGTCCGTGGCGAACTGGAAGAGCACCTCCATGTTCCCGGTGTCCGGGGCCGCGCAGTTGAGTGCGGTCGGCGCCAACTGCGGTGAGCGCCCGGTGATTTCGGCGAGCGGCGCGTACTGGAGATTGGTCAGCCCGGCCCCGTACTCTGCGTCGGGGAGGAAGAGGTTCCACAGACCCTGCCGCCGCGCCTCGGCCTTCAGGTCCTCGACGATCTGCGGGGTGTCCCACGGGGAGGCCAGGTGCGCGCGCTGCTCGTCCGCGATCTTCTCGGCGGGGTGGACATGCTCGTCCATGAAGGCGAGAAGCCTGGTGCGCAGCTCTTCGGTACGGGCGTCGAATGCGAAGTCCACGGGATGATCAGCCTTCCTGGAGGGTGGTGAGGCCGTGCTCGATGAAGACGGGGACGAGGTCGCCGATACGGTCGAAGCCGGCGCCGACGGTCTGGCCCAGGGTGTAGCGGTAGTGGATGCCCTCCAGGATCACGGCGAGTTTGAACCAGGCGAACGCCGTGTACCAGGAGAGGGCGGCGGTGTCCCGGCCGGAGCGTGCGGCATAGCGCTCGATCAGTTCGGCGGGGGTGGGGTGGCCGGCCGCGCCGCTGGTGGTGGAGACCGGGGAGTTCGCCAGGCCGAGGTCGGAGCTGTACATCACCAGCAGGCCGAGGTCGGTCAGCGGGTCGCCGAGCGTCGACATCTCCCAGTCGAGGACGGCCTTGATCCGGTCGTCCGAGCCGATCAGGACGTTGTCCAGGCGGTAGTCGCCGTGCACGACGGTGGGCGCGGGGGAGACGGGCAGCTCCCGGCCGAGTGCGGCGTGCAGTTCGTCGATGCCGGGCAGCTCGCGGTTGCGGGAGGCGTCCAGCTGCTTGCCCCAGCGGCGCAGCTGCCGGTCGAGGAAGCCCTCGGGGCGCCCGAAGCCGCCTAGCCCGACCGACACCGGGTCCACGGCGTGCAGTTCGACGAGGGTGTCGACGAGGCCGAGGACGGCCTCCCGGGTGCGCTCGGCGCCCAGCGGGGCGAGCTGCTCCGCCGTGCGGTACGGCGTGCCCTCGACGTACTCCATCACGTAGAAGGACGAACCGATCACCGAGTCGTCCTCGCAGAGCAGCACCGGTCCGGGTACCGGAACGGCCGTCGGGTGCAGCGCGCTGATCACCCGGTGCTCGCGCCTCATGTCGTGTGCCGTGGCCAGTACATGGCCCAGCGGGGGCCTGCGCACGACCCAGCGGCCGGTGCCGTCCGCGACGACGTACGTCAGGTTCGACCGGCCGCCCTCGATGAGCAGGGCTTCGAGCGGTCCGTTCACCAGACCCGGCCGCTCGCGGTCGAGATGTCCGCGCAGCCGGTCGAGGTCGAGACCTGGCGGATGGACTGGGCTCATCGTGCGCACCTCCAGGGTGAGAGACGGTCGGTGTTCATGATGCCGACCAGTCGGTATGTCGTCCAGTGGACTCCCGGAATCGGGTGCGCGGACGTCGTGCGGACTTGGTCCGGAGTCTGGTGCTCAGTCGCATCCCTGAATAGGGTTCACGTATGAGACCAGAATTGCTGATCGACGAAGTCCGGCTGACCCCGATCCTGATAGCCGACCCGCCCCTGCTCAACACCCAGGGCGTCCACCAGCCGTACACCCCGAGGCTCATCGTGGAAGTCGTCACGGACGGGGGAGTGACCGGTGTCGGGGAGACGTACGGGGACGGCAAGTACCTCGAACTCGCCCGGCCGCTCGCCGCCGCGCTCGCCGGGCGCCCGGTCAGCGATCTGAACGGCCTGTTCGCCCTGGCCGACGAGGTGTGCGGTGATTCACGTGCGGCCGACGAGCGGGTCGACGCCGGTGGGCTGCGCGGCGCCCAGACCGCCGACAAGCTCCGGCTCTCCGTCGTCTCCGGCTTCGAGGTCGCCTGCCTGGACGCCCTGGGCAAGTCCCTGGGCCTGCCCGTGCACGCCCTGCTCGGCGGCAAGGTCCGCGACAGCGTCGAGTACAGCGCGTACCTCTTCTACCGCTGGGCCGCCCACCCCGACGGCGGCGAACAGGACGACTGGGGCGCCGCCGTCGATCCGGCCGGCGTCGTGGCCCAGGCCCGGCGCTTCGCGCGTGAGCACGGCTTCTCCTCCTTCAAGCTCAAGGGCGGCGTCTTCGAACCCGACCGGGAGATCGCCGCGATCCGCGCCCTGGCCGAGGAGTTCCCCGGCCGGCCGCTGCGCCTCGACCCCAACGGCGCCTGGTCGGTTCAGACCTCGCTGTACGTCGCCGAGCAGCTGAAAGGCGTACTCGAATACCTGGAGGACCCGGCGAGCGGTACGGACCTGATGGCCGAGGTGGCCGCCGCCACCGACGTACCGCTCGCCACCAACATGTGCGTGACGACCCTCGCCGAGGTCCCGGAGGCCTTCGCCCGCGGCGCCGTCCAGGTGGTCCTCTCCGACCACCACTACTGGGGCGGGCTGCACCGCACCCGCGAACTGGCCGGGATCTGCCGCACCTTCGGCGTCGGGCTCTCCATGCACTCCAACACCCACCTCGGCATCAGCCTCGCCGCGATGACGCACGTCGCGGCCACCGTCCCCAACCTCGACTACGCCTGCGACAGCCACTACCCCTGGCAGACCGAGGACGTCATCACCACCCGCCATGTCTTCCGGGACGGCCGGCTCACCGTCTCCGACGCACCCGGACTCGGCGTCGAGCTCGACCGCGCGCGCCTGGCCGCACTGCACCGGCGCTGGCTCGACGACGACGGCACGATGCGCGAGCGCGACGACGCGGCCGCGATGCGCAAGGCCGAGCCGGGCTGGCGGACACCGTCGATCCCGCGCTGGTGAAGCCCGCGCGGGCGGGGGCCGGACGGGCGCAGAGCGGGGGCCGGGCGGGGGCCGGCGGTTCATCCGCGGTCCCTCGGCACCCGGCGCGCAGGGCCCCCACGGCCTGAGTTGCGCGGGCCCCGGACCGCGCCGAGGGTCGGTACATGAAGGCGATCAGCTACAGCGCGTACGGCGGGGCCGACCTCCTGGAGTACGGCGAACGGCCCGATCCCAAGGTCGGCCCCGACACCGTCCTGGTGAAGGTACGGGCCGCAGCGGTCAACCCGGTCGACTGGAAGGCCCGCGAGGGCCACCTCGACTCCGGTCTGGAAGCCGTGTTCCCGGTGATCCCAGGCTGGGACGTGTCCGGCGTCGTGGTACAGCCCGGCGTCGCCGTCGACGAATTCACGGTCGGTGACGAGGTCATCGGCTATGTGCGGGAGGACTTCCTCTGCCGCGGCACGTTCGCCGAATACGTCGCCGCGCCCGTGCGCACCCTCGCCCGCAAGCCGCTGAGCCTGAGCTTCGAGGAGGCCGCCGGCCTGCCGCTGGCCGGTCTCACCGCGTACCAGGTGCTCCACCGCACGCTGCGGATCCAGGACGGCGAGACGGTCCTCGTCCACGCGGCGGCGGGCGGCGTGGGCTCGCTCGCCGTCCAGCTCGCCCGCCACGCGGGCGCCCGCGTCATCGGCACCGCGAGCGAACGCAACCACGACCATGTGCGGCAGCTCGGCGGCGAGCCCGTGGCCTACGGGGACGGCCTCGCCGACCGGCTGCGGGCGCTGGCCCCGGACGGTGTCGACGCCGCGTTCGACACCGTCGGCGGTGAGGCGCTCCGTGTCTCCGCCGACGTGCTGAAGCCGGGGGGCCGACTGGCCTCCATCGCGGACGGCGAGGTCTTCTCGTACGGCGGCCGCTACGCCTTCGTGCGCCCGGACGCCAAGGACCTCGCCCACCTGGCCGAACTGGCCGAGCAGGGCATCGTCACGGTCCATGTGGACCGGGTCTTCCCGCTGGAACGGGCGGCGGACGCGTACCGGCTGAACGAGCAGGGACGTACCCGCGGAAAGATCGTCGTCACCGTCCCCTGGGAGACGCCCGACGTCTGACCGGCCGGGCGCAGTCCGGTGCCGGGCCTCAGAACAGCATGGCCGCGGCGAACACCGCGAGCGCGATCGTGCACGCCGCCGCGGTCAGCGCCCCGCGTGCCGACAGCGGCTGCGGACGGGCGGTCTCCATCCCGAGGACCCGCCGGTGCGCCACGAGCAGGAAACCCAGCCAGGCCAGCGCGCTCAGCGACACGGCGACGAGCGCGGCCGGACCCGCCCCGCCATGCAGCGCCTGCTTGACCGCCAGCAGCGCGGCCACTGTGCAGGAAAGCGTCGTCCGCCGCCACGCCAGCCTGGTCCGCTCGGGCTGCAGCCCGGGGTCGCGCCCGTCGGCCGTCACCGGCCCTCCCAGCCGAAGACGACCACCACCACCATCGCCACGGCGACGACGGCGACGGCGAGACCGAGCAGCGTCGGGAAACGGGAGACCGGCAGATCCTCCCCGCGCCGCATCGCCCGCTCGCACCGCACCCAGTGGTTGATCGCCCGCAGCGCGCACAGCACACCGGCCGCCAGCAGCGCCAGTGCCAGCCCCGCGCGGATGCCCCACGACAGCTCCGGGAGGAACTGGTCGACCGCGAAACCACCGCCGATCAGCGCGAGGGCCGTCCGGATCCAGGCGAGGAAGGTGCGCTCATTGGCGAGCGAGAACCGGTAGTCGGGGGTGTCGCCCTCTTCACGGATCCGCTGCGGCGCGAACCACAGCCGCAGACTCCGTACGAATTCGTTCACGCGTGAACCTTAGAACGGCCGACGGATCCTGGAAGGGCCGACGGACCCTGGAACGGCCGACGGACCCTGGAACGGCCGACGAACCCTGGAAAGGCCGACGGACCTTGGAACGGCCGACGGAACCCTGGAACGGTCGACGAGGGGAGGCCGGGCTCAGGAGACTGCTCCGCCCGCCCGGAAGGCGCGCAGCCGGTGGTACGTCTCCAGGCCGTCCGGCACCCATTCCCAGTCGCCGAGCCGCTGCTCCAGCTCCGCATCGGTGAGGAAGGTGTGCCAGGCGACCTCCTCCGCCTGCGGGCGCACCGGCAGCTCGCACCGTACCTGGTAGACGCGGCTCCACCAGGAGTGCTCCGCGCTCTCGTAGAGGAAGGTGAACAGCGGCTCGGGGCGGGGGAGACCGGAGACCCCCAGCTCCTCCTCGGCCTCCCGCAGCGCCGCCTCGTCGTATGACTCGCCGGCCCCGACCACCCCGCCGACGAACATGTCGTAGTGGGACGGGAAGACCAGCTTGGTGGGGGTCCTGCGGTGCACGAAGAGCCGGCCCCCGGCATCCCGGGCCTCGATGAAGACGCAGCGATGGCGCAGGCCCCGCGCGGTCGCCTCACCGCGCGGGGCCTGCCCCACGACCACGTCGTTCTCGTCGACGATGTCCAGGATCTCGTCAGAAGGAGTCATGCTCCTCATCCAACATCAGATCATCCAGCATCAGACCGCCGGCAGCGCTCACTGCCTTATGACGTACGTGACCGTCGGGCCCGTGGTCCAGCCGCCGACCACGGCGAGTTCGGCGCCGGTGACGTACGAGGTCATCGGCGGGCCGGAAGGACGCCGCTCAGCTCGGCAGCAGGCTCTTCTCCCGGCGCCCGCCCACCGGCCCCTCCGGCATCGCCGGATGCAGGCCCAGCAGCACGATTCCGCCGACGATCGCCGCGAGACCGGCCGTCTGCCAGGCCAGCGCCCCGGCGTCGGTACGCAACTGGTCGCCGAGGAAGCCGACCCCGCAGGCGATCCCGGCCAGCGGCTGGGCCGCCGTCAGCGGGGGCAGCGAGACCCGCAGCGGGCCCGTCTCGAACGCGCTCTGCACCAGGAGCAGGCCGGTCACCCCCAGCACCACGACCGCATACGGCTGCCATGCCGTCACGAGCGCCGTCAGACCGTCGTCGGACAGCCGCTGGCCGGTGACCCGGGTGAGGGCGTCCTGGAGTCCGTACAGCAGACCCGCCGCCACCGCGAGCAGCGCCGGGGCGGCCCCGAACTGCAAGCGCTTGGCGATGGTGGTGAGCAGCAGGGCCGCGCCCACGACCACGCCGATCACCAGCCAGTGCCGCAGCGGATCGGTCACCGCCTCACCGCCCTGCGGCCGGCCCCCCAGGAGGAAGGCGGCGACTCCGCCGGCCAGCATCCAGAGCCCGGCCCAGCCCTGCCGGCCGAGCCGCTGACCGGTGCGATGGCGCGACAGGGCCATCGCGAAGAGCAGATTGGTCGCGAGCAGGGGCTCGACGATGGACAGTTCGCCCTTGCCCAGGGCCAGGGCGCCCAGCACCATGCCGCAGACCATCAATCCGATCCCGGCCAGCCAGCTCGGCACCCGCATCAGGTCCAGCAGCAGCCGGAAGGAGAGGTAGTCGCTCCGCGGCGCGTGCGAAGCGGCGGCCTGCTGGAGGACGAAGCCGAACCCCAGACAGCAGGCGGCACTCACGGCGAGCACGAGAACCAGCACCGACACGCTTCTACCTCAAGTCAGGCCAGAAGTGGGTGATTCGTTCCGACGATAGCGCCTGAGCCCCGTGGGTGCGGCCGGGACGCCGCCGACCGGGCGGTTGACGTCGCAGCGGCCGGTGCAGAGGATCTGACGCACGAGTAACCTCCGGCGTTCGCGCCGGAGCCTCACTGTGCCCTGGCCCTGGCCCTGGCCCTGGCCCTGGCCCGGGACCTGACCCCGGCCACGGCCGTGACCGGACCGCCCGAACCCCGACAAGGATGGAACCCATGGCGTACGACGCTGATGTGATCGTTATCGGGGCAGGGCTCGCGGGTCTGGTGGCCACCGCCGAGCTGGTCGACGCGGGCCGTTCGGTGATCCTGCTCGACCAGGAGCCCGAACAGTCCATCGGCGGCCAGGCGCACTGGTCCTTCGGCGGTCTCTTCCTCGTCGACTCGCCCGAGCAGCGCCGGATGCGGATCAAGGACAGCCATGAGCTGGCCCTCCAGGACTGGCTCGGCACGGCGGGCTTCGACCGCGAGGAGGACCACTGGCCGCAGAAGTGGGCCGAGGCGTACGTCGACTTCGCGGCCGGCGAGAAGCGCTCCTGGCTGCACGCCCAGGGGCTCCGGCTCTTCCCCGTCGTCGGCTGGGCGGAGCGCGGCGGCTACGACGCGAACGGCCACGGCAACTCCGTACCCCGTTTCCACATCACCTGGGGCACCGGCCCCGGCATCGTCGCCCCCTTCGAGCGCCGGGTCCGCGCGGGTGTCGCGAAGGGCCTCGTGCGGTTCGGGTTCCGCCACCGGGTCACCGGCCTCGGCCGCACCGCGGGCACCGTCGACACGGTGACCGGCGAGATACTGGAGCCGAGCGGGGCCGCCCGCGGCACCGCGAGCAGCCGCGTGACGGCCGGCACGTTCGAGCTGCGGGCCCAGGCGGTGATCGTCACCTCCGGCGGCATCGGCGGCAACCACGACCTCGTACGCAAGCAGTGGCCCCGGCGGCTCGGCACGCCGCCCGCGAAGATGCTCTCCGGGGTGCCCGCCCACGTCGACGGACTGATGCTCGGCATCACCGAGGAGGCCGGCGCCCACCACATCAACCGCGACCGGATGTGGCACTACACCGAGGGCATCGAGAACTGGAACCCCATCTGGGCCCGGCACGGCATCCGCATCCTGCCGGGACCGTCCTCGCTCTGGCTGGACGCCCGCGGCAAGCGGCTGCCGGTCCCCCTCTTCCCGGGCTTCGACACCCTCGGCACCCTCGAACACATCATGAAGTCCGGATACGACTACACCTGGTTCGTTCTCGACCGGAAGATCATCGGCAAGGAGTTCGCGCTCTCCGGCTCCGAGCAGAACCCCGACCTGACCGGAAAGTCGATCCGCGACGTGATCGGCCGGGCGCGGGCGGACGTCCCGGTACCGGTGAAGGCGTTCATGGACAACGGAGCGGACTTCGTCGTCGAGAAGGACCTCGCGGCACTGGTCCGCGGGATGAACGCGCTCACCGCCGAACCGCTGATCGACGAGGCCGGACTGCGCCGTGAGATCACCGCACGCGACCGCGAGATCGCCAATCCCTTCACCAAGGACCTCCAGATCACCGCGATCCGCGGCGCCCGCACCTATCTGGGGGACAAGCTGATCCGGACGGCGGCGCCGCACCGCATCCTCGACCCCAAGGCCGGCCCGCTGATCGCCGTACGGCTGAACATCCTGACCCGCAAGTCGCTCGGCGGACTGGAGACAGACCTGGCCTCCCGGGTCCTCACCGAGGACGGGACACCCCTGCCCGGTGTGTACGCGGCGGGGGAGGCGGCCGGTTTCGGCGGCGGCGGGGTGCACGGCTACCGCTCGCTGGAAGGAACCTTCCTCGGCGGCTGCATCTTCTCCGGCAGGGCGGCGGGCAGGGCGGCGGCGAAGGCCGTCGGCTAAGGGCTGCCCGGCCCCGGGCGGCCGGGCCAGGACCCGGGTGGGCGACTTCCCGCAGCCACCGCACCACCGCAGCCACCGCAGCGACGGCAGCCGCAGCACCCGGCTCGGGCGGTTCGGGCGGCCCCGTCCCGGAGCGTACGCGCGGCGGCCTCCCGGACCGGCCCTGTCCCGGGCGGCCGGAGCCGGCGCGGATAGAGTCGGCGGGGTGAAGATCCCGCGTCTCCTCGACGGCCGGCTGAAGTTGCGCCACCTGGTCCTCGTCGACGCGCTCTCCCGGCAGGGAAGTGTCGTCGGCGCCGCCGCGGAGCTCCATGTCACCCAGCCGGCGGCCACCCGCAGCCTGCACGAGCTGGAGGACATCCTCGGTGTCCCGCTGTACGAACGCGGACCCCGGGGCGTCACCGCGACCGTCTTCGGCGCGGCCTTCACCGAGCACGCGCGGGCCGTGCTGGCCCAGCTGGCGCAGGCGGGCCGCCATGTGGTGGAGCTGGCCGACGCCGACCGCGGAACGGTCATCGTCGGCACCCATCTGGCCGGGTCCAATGTGCTCCTCCCACGGGCCATCGCCGAGATCAAGAAGGAGCGCCCCTACCTGACGGTGATCGTCCGGGAGGCGTCGCCGGAAGCGCTGCTCCTGGAACTGGAGGCGGGCCGCATCGACTTCGTCGTCGGCCGGCTCACCGTCCCCTCCGACGAGCGGACCGTGCGCCGCAAGCTCTACGACGAGTCGGTCGAGCTCGTGGTCCGGGCCTCGCACACGCTCGCCGGGCAGTCCGCGGTGGAGCTCGCGGACCTGGCGGACTACCCGTGGATCCTGCCGGGGGCGGAGACCGCGCTGCGGCGGGAGATCGAGGAGTTCTTCGCGCGGCACGGAATGCCGCTGCCGATGAACCGGGTCGAGACGACCTCGTTCCTGACGGTCCGTCAACTTCTGTTGGAGACCGATGTCGTCGCGGCGCTGCCCAGCCTGATCACCCGGGACGACACCCGGATCGTCAGGCTGGCGGTGCCGCTGGACCCGATCGGCCACAGCGTCGGGCTGACCCTGTCGGCCGCCCGCGCGCTGGGCCCCTCCGCGCAGGCGCTGATCCGGAGCCTGGAGGACATCGCCGCCGGAATGGCCCCGCAGGGCACGGACGGCGACGACTCCCTCCAGCGCTGACGGGCGGGGCGGCCGCTCCGTTCCGGAGGGGCGGCATCCGGAGTGCCGCGGGCGGGTCCGGGTCCCTCTGCCGCCGGGCGGAGCGGAGGATCTGCGCTCCGCCCGCGAGGGGCCGACCCGGGCGGACAGCCGCCGCTGCGGCTCCCCGCACATTCCCCGGCCCGAGCAGGGTTGGCCGCACCCCGGAGCGGGCAGGTACCGCCCTTTCCATGATCTCAATCGTGTTGATCATCACGCCGTGCTCACCGAACGTATGAGCTAGCGTTCCGAAGCGTGATCAACACCTCTCTCCCCTCTGACCAGGCGACTTCAACCGTTGCCGCGCTGACGCGGGCGCTCTTCGGCGAACAACTGGAGCAGTTCCACGAGCCCTGGCGCAAGCTGTTCAGCACCGAGCCGTTCCGCTTCCGGGAAGGGCTGTCACCCGATGAACGCGCCGCGCTGTCCTACGAGCGTTTACACCTGATCAACGAAGCGCTCGAAAGACCAGAGGACTTCGTGGCCGACGTGGAACGACTCGCGGCACTCCACGAATGGGTCGGCCCGGTGGACGCGGGACTGGGGACAGTGGCGAGCATCCACTACAACCTCTTCCTCGGCAGCCTCGTCGACCACGCATCGGGTCCGAAGCGCGATCTGGGGGAGTTCGCCCGTCTGCGGCGTACAGGAACGTTCCTGTGCACGGAGGCCGGGCACGGCAACAGCGCCTCGCAACTGGAGACCACCGCCACGTACGACCGCACCACGGGCGAGTTCGTACTGCACACTCCCCATGCGGCCGCGGCCAAGTTCATGCCGAACACCAGCTCCACCGGCGGTCCCAAATCCGCTGTCGTCGCCGCCCGACTGATCACGGACGGCGAGGACCGGGGCGTCTTCCTGTTTCTCACCCGGCTCAGCGACGACGCCGGGCTCCCCATGCCGGGAGTCGGGATACGCAGGCTGCCGCAGACGGCCACCGCCCCCGTCGACCACTCCGTCACCTCCTTCGACCACGTCCGGCTGCCGCACGACGCGCTTCTCCAGTCCGACCACGGGCGCCTCACGCCGGAAGGCGACTTCACCAGCTCGATCGGCAGCCCCCGCAAGCGCTTCCTGCACTCCATCGGCCGCGTCACCGCCGGCAAGCTCTGCATGAGCGGCTACAGCCTCGGTGTCATGCGCCACGCGCTCGCCGTGGCCGTACGGCATGCCCATACGCGGCAGACCTCCGGTGTGTCGGCCCGCGGCAGCGTCCCGCTGTTCGCCCACCGCAGCCACCACGCCCCGCTCGTCGACGCCCTCGCCACCAGCTACGCCGCGACCCTCCTGCACCGGGCCGCGGTACGGAAGTGGGCGCAGGCAACGGAGTCGGAGCGGGAGAACGGCGAGCGGTTCGCGGCCATAGCCAAGGGCTGGATCACCTGGCGGGCCCGCGCCGTCATGACCGAGTGCCGCGAACGCTGCGGCGCGCAGGGGCTCTTCCTCGCCAACGGAATCGCCGGCCAGCTGGCAGCCAACGAGGGAACCATCACGGCGGAAGGCGACAACCTTGTCATCTGGGTCAAGGCCGCCGGCGAGATGCTCCTCGGACACTTCACCCCGAAGGAGCGACACGAGGCGGCGCCCGAGGACCGCGGCCTCGGCGATCCGGACTTCCTCCAGGACCTGTTGGCGGGCATCGAGCGCATCTGGCACCAACGCGCGCGTACCCGCCTGCGCAGCGGAAAGGCCGGCGATCCCCTCAACCGATGGAACGCCACCGTCACACCCGCTCTGGAACTGGTCGACGCCTACGCCCACGGCCGGGCCGCCCAAGCTCTTCTGGACGCGGCCGCCCAGGCCCCGGACCCCGAGGCGCGGCGCCAGTTGCTTCTGCTGCACCGCCTGTTCGCCCTGCGTCGCGTCGCGGCGCACAGCGGAGACCTGCTCGCGGAGGGGTACCTGACCAGTGATCAGGTGAGGGAGCTTCCCGACGCGGCCGAGAGCGCCGTCGCGGACCTCGCACCCCACGCCATGACCCTCACGAACGGATTCGCCATCGCGGACGAGGTTCTCCTCGACCATCCCATCAACCACCCTGAGGGCTTCGAAGGCGCCCTGCTGCCCGGGTGAGAGCCTCCGGCCGGGGCGGAAGACCGTCCCCAGCGCGTGACCGCAGGCCCGTACCGCAGGCGTTCCGCGTCGACGGCTCTCGGACTGCGGACCGGGAGCTCTGCCGGGACGCAGGCTTGTTCATCGGCACGGACGGGGCCGAAAGCGGAGTGACACCGTCGGACGAGGAACGGGCCGCACCCGGGGGACGGGTGCGGCCCGCTCCACGCCGTGGATATGGGCACGGCGCATCGGACGGGAACCGCGCACGAGAACCGCGGACGAGAACCGCCGCCTGCACCTCGAACGCCGCGTCGGCCGCATGAACACGATTCCCGGCTCGGAACAGCCCTCAGGGCGTGTCCGCCCCCGTCAGCCCCAGGAAGCGTTCCGCGTTGCCGTGCGTGATCAGCTCCCGGCTGCGGTCGTCGAGGAAGGCGCTCTTGCGGACCACCTGGCCGGCCGGCCGTTCCCCCAGCGGGTACGGGTAGTCGCTGCCCACCATCACCCGGTCCGCGCCGACCGTGTCGACCAGGAGCCGCAGGGCCCGGTCGTCGAAGACGACCGAATCGACGTAGAACCGGCCCAGGTAGTGCGAGGGCGGGCGCTCCGAGGTGCCGATGACGTCGTTCCTGCCGTGCCAGGCGTTCTCCATCCGGCCGAGCCAGAAGGCGAAGGACCCGCCGCCGTGCGCGAAGCAGATCTTCAGCCGGTCGTCGATCCGGTCGAAGACCCCGCCCAGGATCAGCGCGAGGATCGACAGATGGGTCTCGGCGGGCATGGCCGTGAGCCACTGTGCCATCCACCGGTCCAGCCGGGGCGAACTCGCCATGTCCCAGGGGTGCACGAACACCGGCACATCGAGCGAGGCGCAGTGCTGGAGGAAGGTCACGACGCCCTCGCTGTCCAGGTCGCGATCACCGACGTGGTTGCCGATCTCCACCCCCCGGTGCCCGTTGGCGATGCTCCGCTCCAGCTCGCGGCAGGCCGCGTCGGGATCCTGCAACGGCACCTGGCAGAACGGGATCAGCCGGTCCGGTGCCGGGGCGACGATCTCCAGCGCGAGATCGTTGAAGACGCGCGAGACCTTCGCCGCCTCCGCCCCGCCGCTCCCGTACGTGAAGAACGCCGGGGTGGGGGAGACCACTTGGCGGTGCACACCGTCCGCGTCCATGTCCCGCAGCCGCGTTTCGGCGTCCCAGGCGTCGGCCCGGATCCGCCGGAACTCCCGGGAGCCCATCATGATCACGGCGTCGGACTCGGACTCCACCCGCAGCCAGGGGGCCTGAGGACCGGCCTCGGCCGTCAGATCCGGCCAGCCCCGCGGAACGTAATGCGTATGGATGTCGATCGTGCGGTCCACGCTCAGCCCTTCCCGGGGTGCAGCGCACCGCAGTCCGGACACGTACGCGCCTTCTCGTCCCCGTAGAACTCGGCGAAGACCGGCGGCAGATCCGCGACGATGTCCCGCACCTGGAGCTCGACCTCGTGGATCTTCGCGGCGCACTCGGGGCAGTACCACTGGAACTTCTCCAAGGTGCCCTCCTCCCGGACCCGCTCGATGACCAGCCCGATCGAACCGGCGTCGGGCCGCTGCGGGGAGTGCGGCACATGGCCGGGCAGCAGCCAGGCCTCGCCCTGCCGGATGTGCACGGTCCGCGGCCCGTCGTCGGTGATGATGTCGACGTGCATGTCACCCTTGACCTGGTAGAACCACTCCTCGTACGGGTCGAGGTGGAAGTCGGTCCGCTGGTTGGGACCGCCGACGACCTGGACGATGAAGTCCTGGCCCAGGGACATGGTGCGGTTGTTCACCGGCGGCTTGAGCAGGTGCTCGTGCTCGGTGATCCAGCCCTGGAAATCGATGACCGGGGGGATGGCGGTCATGACGGCACCTCCGTGCTGTGTTCTGTGTGTGACGGGCGGGGCCGCGGCAGATGGGCGACGGCCTGGATCTCGATCAGCAGATGGGGGTGCGGCAGCTGGTGCACCGCGACGGTCGTCCGGGTCGGTCCGCGCTCGTCGAAGAACTCGCCGTAGACCTCGTTGTATCCGCCGAAGTCGTTCATGGACACCAGATAGGTGGTGATCTGGGCGATGTCGCAGAGCTCGGCGCCCACCTCGGCGAGGATGTCCCGGATGTTCCCGATCACCGCCCGGGTCTGGGCCCGGATGTCCAGCCGTGTGGTGCCGAACTCATCGGCCTCGACCCCCACGAACGTGTTGTCGGGTCTGCGCGAACTGGTGCCGGAGACGAACACCAGGTCCCCGGCGACCTTCACATGCGGGAACCGCCCGCGCGGAGTGGCCTTGCCCTCGATCACCCGTGAGCCGCTCATCAGCACCCCTTCACGGCGACGGATCCCAGCCCCGCCACCTCGCACTCGGTGACGCCGGGCACCAGCGGCACGGCCGCCGTGGCCGCCCCCGCGAGTACCACCTGACCGGCCTTCAGCGGAATGCGGCGGCGTCGGCACATGTCCAGCAGCGCGTGGAGCGCGCGCACCGGGTCGCCGAGGATCGCGGCGGTCGAACCGACCACGTCCGCCGTCGCGGTACGCAGCCGGACCGCCCGGTTGGCGACGCTCTCCAGGGGCCGCCACGGGCCGATCGCGTAACCGGCCGCGGAGGTGTTGTCCGCGACGACGTCGGTGTACGTGAACCGGAAGTCCCGGTAGCGCGAGTCGATGATCTCGATGGCCGGGGCCACCGCGTCCACACAGGATTCGATGCCCGTCAGCGGATCGTCCAGGTCCACGTCCCGGCAGAGCCGGTAGGCGACCTCCGGCTCCGCCTTCGGGTGGATGAAGCGCGACAGGTCGACCTCGTCGCCGTCCGCGGTCCTCATCGCGTCGGTGAGCCGGCCCACGATCACGTCGGAGACACCCATCTGGGCCATCTTCGCCTTGCTGGTGAACCCCAGCTTCACTCCCACGATCCGTTCGCCGCGCGCCACCCGCAGCGCCAGCAGGGCCGCCTGCACGGCGTACGCGTCGTCGATGTCGAACTCATGGCTGTCGGCGAGGCTCGGGGTGTCCTTGCGGGACGTCTGCGCCGTGTCGAGCCGCTGAGCCAATATGCCGGTCAGTTCCGCCGGAATCACTTGCCGCTCCCTTCCGTCAGGGCCTCGCGTCGCGCGGCCAGGTCCAGTGCGATGTCCACGATGAGGTCCTCCTGGCCGCCCACCATCTGCCGTCGGCCGACCTCCAGCAGGATCTGCCGGGTGTCGACCCCGTAGCGCCGTGCCGCGCGCTCGGCATGGAGCAGGAAGCTGGAGTAGACACCGGCGTAGCCGAGGGTCAGGGTCTCCCGGTCCACCTGGACCGGCCGGTTGCGCAGCGGCCGGACGATGTCGTCGGCGGCGTCCTGGAGCGCGAACAGGTCGCAGCCGTGCTCCCAGCCCAGCAGGTCGGCGACGGCGACGAACGGTTCGGCGGGGCAGTTCCCGGCCCCGGCGCCCTGGCCCGCCAGCGCCACATCGACGCGGTACGCGCCGTGCTCCACGGCGGTCACACTGTTGGCGACCGACAGGGAGAGGTTCTCGTGGGCGTGGATGCCGATCTCGGTCGACTCGTCCAGCACCTCCCGGTACGCGTCGACCCGGGCGGCGACATCACGCATCGTCAGACGGCCGCCGGAGTCGGTGACATAGACGCAGTGCGCCCCGTACGACTCCATCAGCGCGGCCTGACGCGCCAGTCCCTCGGGGGAGTTGAGGTGGCTCATCATCAGGAACCCGGACACGTCCATCCCGTTCTCCCGGGCCCAGGAGATGTGCTGCGCGCCGACGTCGGCCTCGGTGCAGTGCGTCGCGACGCGCACACTGCGCACTCCGAGGGCGTGGGCCCGGCGCAGATGGTCGATGGTGCCGATGCCGGGCAGCAGCAGGGTGGTCAGCTTCGCGTGTTCGAGGACGTCCGCCGCGGCTTCGATCCACTCCTCGTCGCTGTGCGCGCCGAACCCGTAGTTCGCGCTCGAACCGCCGAGGCCGTCGCCGTGCGCGACCTCGACGGCCGCGACCCCGGACCGGTCGAGGGCGGCGACGATCCGGCGCACCTGGTCGACGGTGTACATGTGCCCCATCGCGTGCATGCCGTCCCGCAGGGTCACGTCCTGGACGTACAGCTTCATGAGGTCACCCATCCTCGGAGTGCGGCGACCTTCTCCGCGGTGCGCACCGCGGCGGAGGTCATGATGTCGAGATTGCCCGCGTAGTCGGGCAGGTAGTGGCCGGCGCCGAGCACCTCCAGGAACACGGAGATCCGCACCCCGGTGACCCGCCGCCCGAGGGCCGGTACGACGGTGTCCTCGACGGGGTCGAACTGCACGTCCTGCTTGAGCCGGTAGCCGGGCACGTACTCCCGCACGGACCGGGCCATCTGCTGGACGGAGGCCGCGATCCGGTCCCGGTCGGCGCCGGACAGCTCGCCCTCGACGAGGCAGAAGACCGTGTCGCGCATGGCGAGCGGGGGCTCCGCCGGGTTGAGCACGATGATGGCCTTGCCGACCTCGGCGCCGCCGACCAGCCGGATCGCCTCACTCGTGGTCTCGGTGAACTCGTCGATGTTGGCCCGGGTACCGGGACCGGCCGACTTCGACGCGATGGAGGCGACGATCTCCGCGTAGGCGACCGGCACGATCCGGGAGACCGCGGCCACGACCGGAATGGTGGCCTGGCCGCCGCAGGTCACCATGTTGACGTCCGGCGCGTCCAGATGCTCGTCCAGATTGACCGACGGCACCACGAACGGCCCGAGCGCCGCCGGGGTGAGATCGATCATCAGCTTCCCGTGCTCCGCGGCGAGTTGCGCGTTGCGCACATGGGCCTTGGCCGAGGTCGCGTCGAAGAGCACCTCGATCTCGGCGAACCCGGGCAGTGCGAGGAGCCCCTCGACACCGCGGTGGGTGGTGGCGACCCCCAGCCGGGCGGCGCGGGCCAGCCCGTCGGAGTCCGGGTCGATGCCCGCCATCGCGCCCATGCGCAGCGTCCTGGAGAGCCGCAGCACCTTGATCATGAGGTCGGTTCCGATGTTGCCGGACCCGATGACGGCCACCGGAACGGTGCCGGAAGCATGGCCGGCCGCTGTGCCGCCTGCGTGGGAATTCACTTGGTCTCCTCCTCGATGACTGCCTCGACCTCGCCGAGCCCGTCCAGCGCCAGCCGGTACCGGCCGGGGCCCTCGATCGGCACCATCGGGCCGAGCGCCCCGGACATGACCACGTCCCCGGCCCGCAACGGCTGCTCCCGCGCGGCCAGTTCGCGCGCCAGCCAGGCCACGGCCACGACCGGCGAGCCGAGGCAGGCGTGACCGGCGCCGAAGGAGACCGGCTCGCCGTCCCGTTGGAGCACCATGCCGACGCGGGAGAGGTCGAGCCCGCTCAGCGGATACGGAGTGGTGCCGAGCACGACCGCGCCGCTGGAGGCGTTGTCGGCGACGGTGTCGGTGATGGCCAGGTCCCAGCCGCTGATCCGCGAATCGACGATCTCGATGGCGGGCAGTACGAACTCGGTGGCCCGCAGCACATCGGCGACGCCCGCGCCGGGCCGGTCGATGTCCCGGCCGAGGACGAAGGCGATCTCGCCCTCCGCACGCGGCTGGAGGAACCGGCGCAGCGGCAGCGGCTCGGCGTGCGCGTACATCATGTCGTCGAAGAGCACCCCGAAGTCCGGCCGGAACACGTCGAACTGCTGCTGCACGGCAGGGGCGGTGAGGCCGATCTTGGCGCCCACCACCCGGGCTCCGGCCGCGCTTCTGGCGGCGGCGAGACGCCGTTGGACCTCGTAGGCGGCATCGATGTCGTCGCGGCCCAGGAACTCCCGGACGGGAGCGCACGGAGTGCCGGTGGCGGCAGCGGCCGTCAGGCGTGCCACGGCCGCGTCGATCCGCGGGCAGAGGCCGGGGTTGTCGTGATCGGTCACAGCTGTACGCACACATTCGTCGGCTCGGTGTAGAAGTGCAGGGAGGACGCGCCTCCCTCGCGGCCGATGCCGGAGAGCCCGACACCGCCGAACGGGGAGCGCAGATCGCGCAGGAACCAGGTGTTGACCCAGGCCATCCCGACGTTCATCGCCTGGGCCACCCGGTGACCGCGGCGCAGGTCGTTGGTCCACACCGAGGCCGCGAGGCCGTACTCGGTGTCGTTGGCCAGGGCGATCGCCTCCGCTTCGGTGTCGAAGGGGATCAGGGCGGCCACCGGGCCGAAGATCTCCTCGCGCACCGCGCGGTCCGCGTTGGTCAGCCCCGTCCACAGCGTCGGCTCGATCCAGGATCCGCCGGCCAGTCCGGGGCCGAGCTGCGGTATGCCACCGCCGGTGAGCACCTTCGCCCCGGCCTGCTCGGCCAGCTCGAAGTAGCCCAGCACCTTGTCGCGGTGGGTCTGGGAGATCAGCGGTCCGGTGGTGGTCCGCTCGTCCGCCGGCCGGCCGAGCCGCAGCCCCCGGGCGCGCTCGGCGAGCCCTTCGGCGATGTCGGCGAAGACCGAACGCTGTACGTAGACCCGCTCGGTGCACAGGCAGACCTGACCGGTGTTGGTGAAGACCGACTTGGTCAGCCCGGTCAGCGCCTCGTCCACGTCGACGTCGTCGAAGACGACGGCGGCGTTCTTCCCGCCGAGTTCGAACGACACCGGGCGGACCCGGGGCGCGACGGTCTTCATGACGTGCGAGCCGGTCGCGGACGAACCCGTGAAGGTCACGCCGTCGATCCCCGGGTGGGAGGTCACGTACTCACCCGCGGAGCCGCCGCCGAAGCCGTGGACGACGTTGTAGACGCCGGCGGGGAGCCCGACCTCGGCGAGCACCTCGGCCAGCAGCGTGGCGGTGGCGGGGGTCTCCTCGCTGGGCTTGACGACCAGGGCGTTGCCGCACGCCAGGGCCGGGGCGACCTTCCAGGTCAGCAGCAGGAGGGGCAGGTTCCACGGGACGACCACCGCGACGACGCCGAGCGGCTTGCGCACCGCGTAGTTGAGCGCCTGGCGACCCCCCGCGAGGTCGGTGAGGAAGGACTCCTGTCCGGCGGCGGCCACCACGTCCGCGAAGGTGCGGAAGTTCGCCAGAGCACGGGCGACATCGAGCTCCCGGGCCTGGGTGACCGGCTTCCCGGTGTCCGCGATCTCCGCGGCGACGAACTCCTCGAAGCGCTCCTCGATCCGGTCCGCGGCACGCCGCAGCAGCGCCGCGCGCTCCCGTACCGGGGTCGCCGCCCAGCCGTCGTGCAGGGCCCGCCGGGCCGCTGCCACGGCGCGGTCCACCAGCTCTCTGTCCGCCTCGTGCACCCGGGCGAACACCTGGCCGGTGGCGGGGTCGGTCTTGTCGAAGCTGCGGTTCTCGTCGGGCTCCACGAACTGCCCGGCCACGAAGTTGCGGATCCACCGCCCTGTCTCTGCCGTCATGCGTCCCACTGTGATCGGCACAGCCATGCCGGACAAATGCGATTCTTGTGCGGAGACATAACTGAACTGGCATACCCAGGCGCCTGGACATCGCGGAGATCAGGGTCTCCGCTATACCCGAACGGGTATGACTGGTCCCCGATTCGGCATTTGTGTGTCATGTCTCAGGGCATCAGGATCCACGGTTAACGACGGGTGAAGCCCGGCCGTCGTAGCGGCTGTCCGGAGCGCACCGCCCACAGCCCGCCATCCAAGTGATAGGTCACCCCGTGAACACTTCACCTCAGGAAGCACGCTCGGGCGGAGCCCGAGCCGCTGCCGGCAGAACCGCCCTCGCCACGCTCGCAGGCACCACGCTGGAGTGGTACGACTTCTTTCTCTACGGCACGGCCGCGGCACTCGTCTTCAACGAGCAGTTCTTCCCCTCGCTCAGCCCGGCCGCGGGTACCCTCGCCGCGTTCAGCACCTTCGCCGTCGGGTTCATCGCCCGTCCGCTCGGCGGCCTGGTCTTCGGCCACTACGGAGACCGCATCGGCCGCAAGGCGACGCTGGTGGTCTCCCTCGTCCTGATGGGGATCGGCTCCACCCTCATCGGCGCCATTCCGAGTTACGACTCCATCGGATTCTGGGCACCCGTCCTCCTGGTCGCCCTGCGCATCATCCAGGGCATCGGACTCGGCGGCGAGGGCGCCGGAGCCACCCTGATGTCGATGGAGCACGCGCCGCCGGGCAAGAAGAACCTGTACGCGGGCTTCCCGCAGATGGGTACACCCGGCGGCCTGGTCCTGGCCAACGTCGTCTTCCTCACCACCAACGCGGCTCTGGGCGACCACGCGTTCACCTCGTGGGGCTGGCGCATCCCGTTCCTGCTCAGCTTCGTACTGGTCGCCGTGGGGCTGGTGATCCGGCTGCGGGTGACCGAGTCGCCGTCCTTCGACCGCGTCCGCGCCCAGGACGAAGTGGTCAGGTTCCCGCTGGCCGAGTCCCTCAAGGTCGGCTTCCCCAGGCTCGCGCTGACCCTGCTCGCCGTCGTGGCGAATTCGGCCGTCGCCTATGTGTTCATGGTCTTCACGCTGTCCTACGGCTCCCAGCACCTCGGCTACGACAAGCAGTTCCTCATCGTGAGCGTCACCGTCGCGGCGGCCCTGTGGTTCGCGACGATTCCGGTGTGGACGAAGATCGCCGACCGGCACGGCCGACGCACCATGTTCATCGCCGGATCCGCCGCCATCCTTCTCTGGTGCGTCGCCTTCTTCCCGCTGCTCAACACCGGCAACTCCGCCCTCGCGGTCGTCGCGCTGCTCGGCATGGGACTCATCATCCCGGTCACCCACTGCGTGCAGGGCAGCATCATCGTCGACACCTTCCCCGTCAACGTCCGCTACTCGGGCTCCTCGGTGATCCTGCAGGGCGGCGCCATCCTCGGCGGTGGTCTGGCACCCATGATCTCCACGGCGCTGCTCAACTCCGGCGGGTCGTCGACCGGGGTGACGTGGTACCTCGTCGGGATCTGCGGCGTCAGCCTGGCCGGCGCCGTCGCCCTGTTCCGCCTGGTGCCCGAGGGCGCGCCCGAGCCGGTTCCGGCGCCGATGGAATCGCTCTCCGGAGGCACCGCGTGACCGGCCCCGCCGTGGTCCGGTCCGGCCCGATCCGCTACGCCGAGGCCGAACGCTTCGCGCGGCCCCGCCCGGTGCGCGGTCAGGACACCCGCCCGTCGAGCGGGGAGATCTGTCCGCAACTGCCGTCCAGGCTCGACGCCGTGATGGGACCGCCGCTCGACCGGCACCCGCAGGGCGAGGACTGCCTGAACCTGACGGTCACCACACCCGCCCGCGACACCGCGGCGCGCCCGGTGCTGGTCTGGTTCCACGGCGGTGGATTCAGCAGCGGCGCGGGCCTCCTGGACTGGTACGACGGAGGCGCACTCGCCGCCGAGGGCGATGTCGTCGTCGTGGCCGTCAACTACCGCCTGGGCGCGCTCGGATACCTCTGCCTCGACGGTGTCGCCGAGGGCAACCTCGGCCTGTACGACCAGCTCGAAGCGCTTCGCTGGGTGAACACGCACATCGCCGGGTACGGAGGTGACCCGGCCGATGTGACCGTCTTCGGGCAGTCCGCAGGCGCGCTCTCCATCCGGCTGCTGATGGGACTGCCCGAAGCCCGCGGGCTGTTCCACCGCGCGATCCTGCAGAGCGCACCGCTGGCGATCGCGACCCGGTCGCGGGCCGACGCGGCCGTGCTCGGCCGGATCTTCGCCGAACGGCTCGCGGTCCACGCCCCCGGCGACAACCCGCGGACCGCCGCCCCGGAGGCCCTGCTCGCGGCCCAACGGGACACCGCGCTCGCCCACCGGGAACGCTCCGGCTCCATCCTGGAACCGCCGTTCGGACCGGTCGCGACGGCCGATGACGCCCTCGACGCGCACGTACGGGGGATGGATGTCATGTACGGCTGGAACGCGGACGACATGTCCGCCTTCCCTGGCGAGACGGGAGAGACGGGCGAGAAGAGCGAGCTGGGTGAGACGGGTGAGACGGGTGAGAACGGCGACCCGGCCGGTCCGACCCGGCGGATCTACGCCGAACCGCTCGACGCCCTGGGCCGACGGCTGGTACGGGCCGGCGCCCGGGTCCACGCCTACCGGCTGGACTGGCGCCCGGCAGCATCGGACTTCGGCGCCACGCACTGCGTGGAACTGCCGCTGCTCCTGGGCTCCCGTGCCGCCTGGCGACGCTCCCCGATGCTGGGGCACACCCCTTGGGACGAGGTGGACGGCCTGGGCAGGGCGATGCGCGCCACCTGGACCGGCTTCGCCCGCACCGGCCGTCCCGGCACCGTCGCCCCGCCCCTGACCTGCCGCGAGATTCCCTCCCCGCGGCCGTAGGCACCGGCCGTCTCCGGCCGTCCGGCCCGCGGCCGGAGACCACCGGTCGTCCGCCCCGGCCGTCTTCCCCGCGACCCTGGGCCCCCGGCCGTCCGCCCCCCGCCGTAGGCCCCGGCCGTCCGCCCCGCCTACCGCTCCGTCGCGCCCACGACGGGATCCAGCAGCTCGACGACCCGGAACCGCTCGGCGACGACCATGGTGTCGTCGTCTACCGTGAACTCCGGGTCGCCGAGTGCTTCCCGCATCTCCTTGCTGTGCCAGAACTTCTCGTGTCCCGCACGCCACTCGGCCACCGATGTGTCCCCCTCGCCCTCGTCGATCGCGTGCTGGAGATCGACGTCGCCGAGGCGCAGTACCCGTACCTCCGTCACCTCCAGTACCGCGATCTCCCGGCCGTCCGAGTCGATCAGCGCGGACCGCTCGCCCACCGGAGGCAGCTCCTCGTTCTCCGCCTCGTACTCCGCGAGCAGCCCGGTCGTCGATACCTTGGCACCGGCGAGCACCGCCGCCACCAGGCGATCGCGCAGCGGGCCGGGGAAGGTGAGCAGGAAGGGCTTGAGAGGTTCACGGTTCGCCATGGCGCCAAGTCTGACATGTGCCGCGGACCCGGAACCGGGTCCGGCACCCGCCCGCCGCCGCGTCCGGCAGGCGCGGGGGCGGCGTCAACTGTTCGGTGACCGGCCGGGGTTGCCGGCGGGGGCGGGCGGGCAGGGCGTCCGCCGCACAGCGCGACGGCGCCCGCCGGCCCGGAGGCATGCCGTGGCATGCGCGGGTCGGCGGGCGCCGTCGGGCACGGTCCCGGCTCGCGCCGAGGGGGGAGGACCGTGCGTGGGGAGCCGCTCGCTAGAGGATCAGCGACAGCAGCAGGATGAAGGCCAGCGAGACCACGGAGATGATGGTCTCCATCACCGACCAGGTCTTGATCGTCTGACCGACGTTCATTCCGAAGTACTCCTTCACCAGCCAGAACCCGGCGTCATTGACATGGCTGAAGAAGAGCGAGCCCGCGCCGACGGCGAGGACCAGCAGGGCGGCGTGGGACGTCGACATGTCGGCGGCCAGCGGGGCGACCAGGCCGGCCGCCGAGATGGTGGCCACGGTCGCCGAGCCGGTCGCGAGCCGGATCGCGACGGCGATCAGCCAGCCCAGCAGCAGCGCCGGGATCGACCAGTCCTTGGAGAAGTCCAGGATCATCTGGCCCACACCGGCGTCGATGAGGGTCTGCTTGAAACCGCCGCCCGCACCCACGATCAGCAGCACACCCGCGATCGGGGCAAGGGACTTCTCCACGGTGGTGGAGAGCCGGCCCTTGGAGAAACCGGCCGCCCGGCCCAGCGTGAACATGCCGACTATGACGGCCGCGAGGAGCGCGATCAGCGGCGAGCCGATCACATCGGTGACCTTCTGAACGCTCTGCTCCGGGTCGTCCACGACGATGTCGACCAGGGCCTTGACCAGCATGAGCACGACGGGCAGCAGAATCGTCGCCAGGGTGGCGCCGAAGCCGGGACGGCGTTCCAGCTCCTCCGAGGGGCGCTGCGGGATCATCTTCTCCGGAGCCTTGATGTCCACCCAGCGGGCGGCGTAGCGGGAGAAGACCGGCCCGGCGATGATCACGGTCGGGATCGCGACCAGCACCCCCAGCCCGAGCGTGACGCCGAGGTTGGCACCGAGGGCGTCGATCGCCACCAGCGGGCCGGGGTGCGGCGGAATCAGCCCGTGCATCACGGAGAGACCGGCCAGTGCCGGGACACCGATCCGCATCAGGGAGTAGTTGCCGCGCTTGGCGACGAGCAGCACCACCGGGATCAGCAGCACGATCCCGACCTCGAAGAAGAGCGGCAGGCCGATGATCGAGGCGATCAGGACCATCGCCCACGGCATGGCCCGGCCGCTCGCCTTCGCCAGGATGGTGTCGACGATCTGGTCCGCGCCGCCGGAGTCGGCGAGCAGCTTGCCGAGAATGGCGCCGAGCGCGATGAGGACACCGACCCCCGCGACGGTCGAGCCGAGGCCCGCGGTGAAACTGGCGATGGTCTTGGCCGGCGCGGCACCGGCGAACGAGCCCAGCGCCAGCGAGCCGATGGTCAGCGCGAGGAACGCGTGCATCTTGAACTTGGTGATGAGCAGAACGATGACGGCGATGCCCGCCAGTACGGCGATGCCCAACTGCGCGTTGCCTGCCGAAGTGATCGGTTCGGCGGCGTCCGCTGCCAGCATCTCGACGCTGAGACTGGTCACGGTGGTGATCCTTAGATGTCGAGCCGGCGCAACGCGGCGACGGCTCGCTGGGTGATTTCTTCAGGGGTGCCGGACACATCGACCGAGACGCCGGCCTCGTCCTCCTGCAGCGGCTGCAGGGTGGCGAACTGCGAGTCGAGCAGGGCGGTGGGCATGAAATGGCCCTTGCGCTCCGCCATGCGCTGCTCGATCAGGCTCCGGTCGCCGGTCAGGTGGAGGAAGACCGCGCCGGGGGCCTCGGCCCGCAGCCGGTCCCGGTAGACGCGCTTGAGAGCAGAGCTGCTCACCACCCCGCCGAGCCCCGCCCGGCCGTGCGCCCACTGGCCGATCGCATCGAGCCAGGGCCACCGGTCGGAGTCGTCCAGCGGGACGCCGGCCGACATCTTGGCGATGTTCGCCGCGGGATGGAAGTCATCGCCCTCGGCGTACGGAACGCCGAGGGCGGCGGCGAGCAGGGGGCCGATCGTGGTCTTGCCGGTCCCTGCGACGCCCATCACCACGACGACGTGGGGGGTGCTCATTGGTGGTGCCTCGCTGTCTACTTCGATGTCTTCCTCGACATCGGTCCGTCGCGCTACTGAAACCCATACGTACGACTTATTCAAGATGCTGTGACATAAACGTCGTACTTTTTGTTCCCCGGGGCTGCCCCGTAGGCTGTGCTCATGACCACACAGGGCCCCGGGCTGCATACACATGTGCTGGACACCCTGGGTCTGGAGATCGCCGCGGGGGAGCACCGGCCCGGACACGTGCTGCGCACCGACGAGCTGGCCCAGCGCTTCGACGTCTCGCGCACGGTCGTACGCGAAGTGGTCCGCGTCCTCGAATCCATGCACCTGGTCGAGTCCCGCCGCAGGGTCGGCGTGACCGTGCGGCCGACCGAGGCGTGGAATGTCTACGATCCGCAGGTCATCCGGTGGCGGCTGGCCGGTGCCGACCGCCCGCGCCAGCTGCGCTCCCTGACCGTGCTGCGCTCGGCGATCGAGCCGGTCGCGGCCGGTCTGGCCGCCCGCAACGCCACCCCGGAGCAGTGCGCGGCCCTCACCGAGTGCGCGCTCGGCATGGTCGCCACCTCGCGCGGCCAGCAGCTGGAGGGCTATCTGGAGCACGACATCGCGTTCCACCGGATCGTGCTCAACGCCTCCGGCAACGAGATGTTCGCCCGGCTCGGCGATGTGGTCGCCGAGGTCCTGGCCGGCCGCACCCACCACCAGGTCATGTTCGAGGACCCGGACCCGGCCGCGGTCACCCTCCACGTGCGGCTCGCCGAAGCGGTGCGCGAGGGCGACGCGGTGGCGGCGGAACGGCTGACGAAGGAGATCGCGGTGGGCGCCCTGCACGAGCTGGACGTGCTCGCGCCCTGAGGCCCGCACCCCGGCGCCGCCGGGCGTACGTGACCACGCCCGGAGGTCCGTCGCTACGGCATCGGCGCGCGGAGGTGCTGGAGCCGCGCCGCGGCCGCGGCCAGCATCATCTCCAGAGCCGCCGGGTACCCGCTGCGGTCCATCTCCGCGACCAGTATTTCCGCGGTCGCCGCGATGTTCGGATGGGTCTCGGCGGGAAGCCGGGCGTACGTCTGAGGCCAGGTCCGCACCTCCTGCGCGCGGGCGTGCTCCGACAGCACCAGCGTGGACGCGTCCAGCGCCGCGAAGGACAGCGTCTGGTCGACGAAGACGTGGTAGATCCGCACCGCCTCGGCGTCCGGGAAGCCCGCGCCGCGCAACACCCCGAGGATCGCCTCCACCGACCGGATCTCATGCGTGCGGCCGGTCACCCGCGTACAGGCCAGCGTCGCCGCCTGAGGGTGTGCCAGATAGTCCGCGTGCATCCGCAGGCCGAGGGCGCGCAGATCGGCCCGCCAGTCACCCGTCGGCCGCCAGGTGCGCAGCGTACGGCCGATCAACTCGTCGGCCACCGCGAGCAGCAGCTCGTCCGTGTCCCGGAAGTACCGGTAGAGCGCGCTCGGATCGCAGCCGAGGGCCGCGCCGAGCCGGCGCACGGTGAGCGCCGCCGCCCCGTGCTCACCGATCAGCCGCAGCGCCGTCTCCACGATCAGCTGCTCGGTCAGCACCGTGCCCCGCTTGGTGGGGCGCCTGCGCTGCCGCGCGCCCTCCGGCACCACCCGCTCGCTCGCGCTCATGGCCGCACCTTATGACAACGGCGTTGACGTGTGAACCCGTCGGAGAGTTCGATGTGCCGCCATCGGGGCCGAAGAGCGCCCCTCGGCGAAGGAGAGCCCGTGACGGCCCCACGTACCCCCTACGGCAGTGATCCACCGGCGCCCGCGGCCCTGACGAAGAGCCTCGGCGTCATCGACGGATTCGCCATCGCGGCCTCGTCCACCGCCGCCACCAGCAGCATCGGAATCGGGCTCGGCGTCACCGCCGGCGCGGTCGGTCTGCATCTGCCGATCATCATGCTGCTCGGGTTCCTGCCCATCCTGGGCATCGCGGGCGCCTACTCCCGGCTCAACCGGGTCGAACCGAACATGGGCAGCGGCTATGTCTGGGTGGGCCGCTCCCTCAGCCCCTGGCTCGGCTTCCTCGTCGGCTGGATCGGCATCGTCTCCACGATCGTCTTCCTCTCCTACACCACGACCGTCACCGGCTCCGCCCTGCTCCAACTCGTGGACCAGACGGGCCTGCACACACTCGCCGGGCTCCGGCTCGACGCGGACTCCACCGCCCAGTCGACCGCGCTCGGCATCGTCGTCCTGATCGCCGTCACCTTCACGGCGATCACCGGCCTCCGGTCCGCCGCCACTCTGCAGAAGTACCTCCTGGTCTTCGAGTACGCCGTCCTGCTCGGCTTCTGCGGCTACGGGCTGTTCGTGGGTCCGCACCCCTTCAGCCTCGACTGGATCAACCCCTTCACCATCCCGTCCGGGCAGCAGCTCGCCCAGGGGCTGCTGCTCTCGGTCTTCTGCTACTGGGGGTTCGAATCCACGTTCAGCGTCACCGAGGAGATCCGCGACCCCGAGGACGCCTCCCGCGCCGGTCTCATCACCCTGTTCACCATGCTCGGTCTCTTCCTGCTCGGCTCCTTCGCCTTCCAACGCGTGCTCTCTCTCGATGAGTTGACCGGCCACGGCGCCCAGGGGCTCACCTACCTCGGCGACCGGCTCGCGGACCAGCCGCTCGCCGCACTCCCGCTGATCGCCCTCACCCTTTCCGCCGTCGCCTCCCTCCAGTCCGGCGTGATCCCCACCGTGCGCGGCATGTTCGCGATGGGCCGCGACCGCACGCTCGGCCCGTTCTGGACCAGGGTCAGCCCGCGCTACGGGACACCGGCGGCCGGAACCGTCGCGGTCGGCTGTGTCGCCGCCGCCATCGCCGTCGTCTCCCTCGTCATCCCGAAGGTCGGCGACCTCATCCTGGCCTCCGTCAACGCGATCGGTGTCGTCGTCGCGATCTACTACGCGCTCACCGCGCTGGCCGCCGCCGCCCGCTTCCGCGGCACACTGCGCGAGAGCCCGTCCGAGGCCCTGCGCGCCGTGGTGCTCCCCGTGGTGAGCGCCGTCGTCCTGCTGGGCCTCGGCGGCTATCTCTGCTGGACCTTCTACACCTCCGCCGACCACTTCGAGGTCAACCCCGACAACGGCTGGTTCATGCTCTTCTGTCCGGCCGTCATGCTGCTGTCCGGAGTCGGGGCGGCGGCCTGGGCCAAGTGGGCGAGGAAGTCCCCTTACTTCGTCACGGGGATCTCCACCGCCCCGGACCTCACCGACGGAGCCGTACGCGAGACCGCGCCCGACCCGGCCTGACCGCACACCGCACCCTCAAGGAAACGGAACCACCCATGCACCGCACCCCCGCCGATCTCGTCCTCACCGGCGGCCCCGTCCTCACGATGGACGCGGCCCGCAGCCGCGCCACCACCGTCGCCGTCACCGACGGCCGCATCACCGCGGTCGGCCACGACGAGGTACGCGAACTGACCGGGCCGAGGACCGAGGTCGTCGACCTCGCGGGCCGGCTCCTCCTCCCCGGCTTCCAGGACGCCCACGTCCACCCGGTCACCGCCGGCCTGGAACTCGCCCAGTGCGACCTCACCGGCACCCACACCGCGACGGAGACCGTCGCCGCCGTCCGCGCCTACGCCGACACGCACCCCGACCAGGAGTGGATCACGGGCGGCGGCTGGTCCATGGACGCCTTCGAGGGCGGCGCCCCCACCAGGGACCGGCTCGACACCGTCGTCCCCGACCGCCCCGTCTACCTGGTCAACCGCGACCACCACGGCGCCTGGGTCAACACCCGTGCCCTGACGCTCGCCGGCATCACCCGGGACACCCCCGACCCGGCCGACGGCCGCATCGAACGCGACGACCGGGGCGAGCCCACCGGCCTCCTCCAGGAGGGCGCCATGGACCTGGTCGCCCGTCACACCCCGCGCTCCACCCGGGCCGACCGGCTGGCCGCCCTGCTCCGCGCCCAACGGCTGCTGCACGCCCACGGGATCACCGCCTGGCAGGACGCCATCGTCGGCGGCTTCGGCTCCATGGACGACCCGGCCGACGCCTATCTGAGCGCCGCCCGGGACGGCTCGCTGACCGCGCGGGTCGTCGGCGCCCTGTGGTGGGACCGCGAGCGCGGCGCCGAGCAGATCCCCGAACTCGTCGCCAGGCGAAAGGAGTTGAACGTCGGACGCTTCCGGGCCGGTTCGGTGAAGATCATGCAGGACGGCGTCGCCGAAACCGGCACCGCCGCCCTGCTCGCCCCCTACCTCGACGGCTGCGGCTGCGCCACCGCCAACCGCGGCACCAGCTTCGTCGACCCCGTCGAGCTGCGCCGTCACGTCACCGAACTGGACGCCCTCGGCTTTCAGCCCCACTTCCACGCGCTCGGCGACCGGGCGGTGCGCGAGGCGCTCGACGCCGTCGAGGCCGCCCGCGCCGCCAACGGCCGCACCGACACCCGGCCCCACCTCGCCCACCTCCAGATCGTCCACCCCGACGACATCCCCCGGTTCCGCGAGCTCGGTGCCACGGCCAACATCCAGCCGCTCTGGGCCGCCCACGAACCGCAGATGGACGAGCTGACCATTCCCTTCCTCGGCGACGAACGCGCCGCACTGCAGTACCCGTTCGGCGCGCTGCTGCGCTCCGGCGCGACCGTCGCGGCGGGCAGCGACTGGCCGGTCAGCAGCGCCGATCCGCTGCACGGCATCCACACCGCGGTCAACCGCATCACCCCGGGGGGCGCGGGGCCGGCCTTCCTCCCGGAGCAGCGGATCTCCCTGACCGCCGCCATCGCCGCGTACACGGCGGGCTCCGCCTACGTCAACCATCTGGACGACACCGGAAGCATCCGCCCCGGGGCCCTCGCCGACCTGGTGGTCCTGGACCGCGATCCGTACGCGGGTCAGCCGGAGGAGATCGGCGGGACCCGCGTCCTCCAGACGTACGTGGAGGGCAGGCGGGTCCACGAGGCGTGAGGGACACGAGGCGGCCTCCGCGGAACGATCCCGCCGAGGCCGCCGACTGAGCCGATGAACCGGGCCGGCCGGCGGCCGGCCCGGTCCGGGTCAGCCGCTGTGCCCGTGGTGGCCGCCGTGCCCGGCGCCGTGGTCGAACTTCATCGCCTCGGCGGGCATCACGACGAACGGCCGCATCATGCCCATGTCCTCGTGCTCCAGCAGGTGGCAGTGGTACATGAACCGCCCGTACGCCCCGTCGAACTTCCCGAGCACCTTCACCAACTGCCCCTGCGGCACCCGGAAGACGTCCTTCCAGCCCTGCTCGTTCGGCGCCGCCGGGATCTTGGTGCCGTGGTCGAACGCCACGGGGGAGCGGGTGCCGCCGGCCGCCGGATCGAAGCCGTCGAGCGTGTACGCCTCCCGGCCCATCACCTGGAAGTCCGTCAGATGGATGTGCATCGGATGGGTCGGGCCGCCCAGATTGAGGAACGACCACTGCTCGTACGTGCCCTCGCCGACCGTGAAGCCGAGCCCGTCGTTGAAGGTCCGGGCGATCCTGCGGTACGTGCGCACCGTGCCGTCCTCGCCCCGCACCTGGATGACACCGTCCGTCGGCACCTGGACACCGGTGGCGTCCTCGACCTCCGCCATCTCCCAGATCTCCGGGTGACCGCCGCCTCCGACGGTGCCCGGCTTCGTCAGCACGACGAGCCGGTGCCCGTGGTCCACCCGGCCGTGCTCGTACCGCCGGAAGGAACCGGACAGCACCTCGGGCAGTTCGAAGGCGTCCCGCCGCCCCGTCTCCCGGACCCGGAACTCCATCACCTGCGGGAACGGCACGTTCGCCGCCGGATCGGGCGTCCCGGGGGCGAGCCCGCCCCGGTTGACCAGGCGGACCCGGCGGCCGGCCAGCGCCGAGAAGTCGATCAGCAGATCCATCCGCTCGGCCGGGGCGATCGTCAGCTGGGGCAGCGCCTCGTCGAAGTCGACCGGCACCGGGCGCGGCAGCAGCCCGCCGTCGCTGCCGATCTGCCGGATCACGCCCGGGACCGGGTTGTTCCCGTCGTCGACCAGCACCAGATCGTAGATCCGGGCGTTGGAGGCATTGACGAGCCGGAAGCGGTACCACGCGTCGTCCACGTCGAGGTGCGGCCAGATGCGGCCGTTGACCGTCGTGTACGGGCCGAGGAACGGGATGGACACCGGCTTCCCGGTCTCCGGGTCCGCCTCGGCGACCACCGTCGTCTTGTGCAGCAGCCGCCCGTTGAGCCGGCCGTCCTCGTCGGTGTCCAGGTTGCGGTCGGCGAGGATCAGCGGCAGCTCCCGGTCGCCGGACGGCAGACCGAGCGCGTCCTCCTCGTCGTCCCTGATCAGATAGGTGCCCACGAGCCCCGCGTACACATTCCACCGGGTGATGTTCATGGCGTGGTCGTGGTACCACCACTGGGCGGCCTGGTGGTCGTTCGGATACTCCGACAACTGCGCGTCGCCGAAGCCGACGGCGTTGTCCGCCCAGCCGTCGTTCCCGCCGCCGGTCTGCGCACCGTGCAGATGGGTCACCGTCCAGGCGGGCAGCGCGGCGACGTCCGGGTTCGGTTCGACGCCGTCGCGTCCGGGCCGGTTGTGCGGGGCCGGTTCGCCCTGCTTCACCGGACCGACCTCCACGGCGGTGACCGGGTACTCGCTCCCCCTGGGGACGCGGTTGGTCCAGGCGATCCTGATCCGCTCCCCGCGCCGCACCTCGATGGTCGGCCCGGGGACCGTGCCGTTGTACCCCCACATCAGGGTCGGCGGCAGCTGCGCGTGCAGCCGCACCCAGGTGGGCGACACGGCGATCTCGGTCTCGCGGAGCACCTCACCGCTCTGCGGGCGCAGCACCGGCGGGACGGGCAGCGCGTCGGTGTACGGCACGAGTCCGCCGACCGGCGCCCCGAGCGCCGCCTCTGCGGGAACCGGCCCCGGTCCGCCGGTCCGCTCGCTGATCTTCTCCGTGATCTCGGCAATCTCGATCAAGGTACTTCCCCCGTGATCCGTCATTCCTCTGCCGGTGGACCATGGAACCCCTGCCCCCGCAGGTATCGGCTCCGTGGTCCCTCTGCATCAAAGGACCCGCCGGGGCCCGGTGGAGTTCAGCGGTCCGTACCATCTGACCGAAACCGGTACATCCCACTGGGTGGGCGGCAGTCGTTTCCCGCCAACGCGGCGCGCCGCCGTGACACCCTCGCGGGGCGTACGGTTGTTCGCGTTCGATCTTCACACATGACGGAAACAGGGAGACCACGGTATGTCGCAGCAGGTGCAAGGGGTCATCGCACCGGGGAAGAACGAGCCGGTACGGGTCGAGACGATCGTCATCCCGGACCCGGGCCCCGGCGAGGCCGTGGTGAAGATCCAGGCGTGCGGTGTCTGCCACACCGATCTGCACTACAAGCAGGGCGGCATCAACGACGAGTTCCCGTTCCTGCTCGGCCATGAGGCCGCGGGCGTGGTGGAGTCCGTGGGCGAGGGCGTCACGGACGTCGCACCCGGCGACTTCGTCGTCCTCAACTGGCGCGCCGTGTGCGGGCAGTGCCGCGCGTGTCTGCGAGGACGCCCCTGGTACTGCTTCAACACCCACAACGCGAAGCAGCGGATGACGCTGCTGGACGGCACGGAGCTGTCGCCGGCGCTCGGCATCGGCGCGTTCGCCGAGAAGACCCTGGTCGCCGCCGGCCAGTGCACCAAGGTCGACCCCGAGGTCTCCCCGGCCGTCGCGGGGCTGCTCGGCTGCGGTGTGATGGCGGGCATCGGTGCCGCCATCAACACCGGGCAGGTCGGCCGCGGCGACTCGGTCGCCGTGATCGGCTGCGGCGGCGTCGGTGACGCGGCGATCGCGGGCGCCCGGCTGGCCGGCGCGGCGAAGATCATCGCCGTGGACATCGACGACCGCAAGCTGGAGACGGCGAAGACGATGGGCGCCACGCACACCGTCAACTCCCGCTCCACCGACCCGGTCGAGGCGATCCGCGCCCTGACCGGCGGCAACGGGGCGGACGTCGTCATCGACGCGGTCGGCCGCCCGGAGACGTACGAGCAGGCCTTCTACGCCCGCGACCTCGCGGGCACCGTGGTCCTGGTCGGCGTCCCCACCCCGGAGATGCGACTGGAGCTCCCGCTCCTCGACGTCTTCGGCCGCGGCGGCTCGCTCAAGTCCTCCTGGTACGGCGACTGCCTGCCCTCGCGCGACTTCCCGATGCTCATCGACCTGCACCAGCAGGGCCGGATCGACCTCGGCGCGTTCGTCACCGAGACCATCGGACTCGGCGACGTCGAGCAGGCGTTCGCCCGGATGCACGACGGCGACGTGCTGCGCTCGGTGGTGATCCTCTGATGGCCGCCCGCATCGACCACCTCGTCACGTCCGGCACCTTCGCCCTCGACGGCGGGGAGTGGGACGTCGACAACAACGTCTGGATCGTGGGCGACGACACCGAGGCGATCGTCATCGACGCCGCCCATGACGCCGCCGCCATCGAGGCCGCGCTGAACGGCCGCACGCTGCGCGCCATCGTCTGCACACACGCGCACAACGACCACATCGACGCGGCCCCGGCCCTCGCCGCCGCCACCGGTGCGCCGATCCTGCTGCACCCCGACGACCTGCCGCTGTGGAAGCAGACCCACCCGGACCGTGCCCCGGACGGCGAACTGGCCGACGGCCAGGAACTGGAGATCGCCGGGACGACGCTCCAGGTCCTGCACACCCCCGGCCACGCCCCCGGCGCCGTCTGCCTCTACGTCCCGGGGCTGGCCACCGTCTTCACCGGCGACACGCTCTTCCAGGGCGGCCCCGGCGCCACCGGGCGGTCCTTCTCCCACTTCCCGACGATCGTCGCGTCGATCAGGGACCGGCTGCTCACCCTGGCGCCGGAGACCACGGTCCGCACCGGGCACGGCGACTCCACGACCATCGGCGCGGAGGCCCCGCATCTGGACGAATGGATCGCCCGCGGTCACTGAGGACCGCCGCTGCTCACCGGTCCGGCCACGCGGACAGCCGCAGCCCGCTCTCGAAGCGGCGCGGTTCGCCCGTGACCGGATCGGTGAACTCCAGCACCCGGGCCAGGAGCTGGAGCGGGTGCGACCAGTCGTCGACGGCACCCTCCGCCCGGACCACCGGGTAGACCGGATCGTGGACGAGCGGCAACCCCAGGCTGTTCATGTGGACCCGCAGCTGATGGGTGCGCCCGGTGGCAGGCAGCAGCCGGTAGCGGCCGAGCCCCTCCCGGTGCTCCAGGAGCTCGATCCGGCTCTCGCTGTTCGGCTCGCCCGGCTCCTCGCGGGCGGCGATGACCCCGCGCTCCTTCACGATGCGGCTGCGGACGGTCCGCGGAAGGGCGAGGCCCGGGGCGTACGGTGCCACCGCCTCGTACTCCTTGCGCACCAACCGGTCCCGGAACAGCGTCTGGTACGCGCCCCGCTCCTCGGGCCGTACGACGAAGAGGACGAGACCCGCGGTCAGCCGGTCCAGCCGGTGCGCGGGCTGCAGTCCGGGCAGGTCCAGCGTGCGGCGCAGCCGGGCCACGGCCGTCTCGGTGACGTGCCGGCCGCGCGGCGTCGTCGCGAGGAAGTGCGGCTTGTCGGCGACGACGAGATGCTCGTCGCGGTGGACGACACCGACCGGGAACGGCACCGGTTCCTCCGGCGCGAAATCCCGGTGGAACCAGAGGTACCGGCCCGCGGTGTACGGCTCGTCGGCGCAGACCGGGCCCCGCACGGAGACGAACCGCCCCCCGGCCAGCATGGCGTCCACCCGCGCCGCCCCGATCGCACCGGCGAACCGCGCCAGCAGATGGTCGCGGACCGTCGTCCACCGGCCGTCCGGATCCTCGGGGAGCCGCAGCCGGACCGGATCGATCCCGTCCCGCTGCGGCAGCGGCGCCGGCGGGGGCTTCGCGCGCCCCCTCACCGGGGTGCGCCGACCGGTACAGCGGTGCGCATGTGCGGCTCCTCGTGTCTTCTGCCGGGGTGTCCGCACAGTATCGCCCGTTCCGCCCGCCCACCGGGGCCCTGCCCCCGCACTCAGTCGTCCGGCAGCGTCACCTTCTCCGGGCCGCACCCGATGCGCTCGGCCTCGGCGGCGACATAGCCCGGCAGCAGCTCACGCGTGAGGTCGAAGCCCACGCCCGACGGCTGATCCAGCTGCTCCACCATGAAGATCACGGGCCCGGTCTGGCAGCTCGCCCGGTAGACGGCCCGGGATCCGTCGAGCCTGCCGATCCCCTTGGAGCCCTTGACGGGCAGACCGGCCTTGCGCGTGTTCCCGGAGAAGATCTCGGCCAGCGCCGGGTCCGTCACCGTGGTCGTCCGTACGACGGGGGAGTACGAGTCACCCGCCTCGCAGACCCGGGCGGGCCCGCCCTCGCCGCCGACGCGCGTCCGCCCCAGAGCCTTGCGGTACGCCGCGGGGACGGTCAGGCCCTCGACGCCGCAGAACGCCCCGGATTCCGTGTCCTGCCGTTCCACGAGGGCGGGCAGGGCGCGGGGTATCCGATAGGTGCCGGAACAGCCGAATTCACGGATGACGCCATTGGCCGCCTCCACCACCGCGCGGGTCAGCGCGGCGCGATCCGTCCGGTCGTACTCCGACCCGGTGTCGAGTCCCGCCTGTCCCATGCCGATGTCCACCACGGTGGGACCGGTGAACTGGTCCCGGCCGGTGCAGCTCTGCGGGAGTGCCAGCCAGGCGCGCGAAGGCGAGGTCATCCCCGGCAGCCCGTCGCCGAGCGACACCGTTCCGGCGGCGAGGAACTCCCGCGGCCACTCGTGCGCGTCGGTGCCCCGCAGACCGTCCAGCTGGTGCACCCGCAGGGTCACCTGGCGGCGCGGACTGCCGTCCTTGTAACTGGTGATGCGGCACTGACCGTAGGACGGTTCCAGGTCGCGCGGACTGGCGTGCAGGGACTGCTCCTCGACTTCGGTCCTGCGGTCGCCGAAGAGGTCCGACATGGTCGTGCCGCCGATCGAGTCCCAGCAGGGGGCGGGGCCGAGCAGCGGAAGCGTGTCCGTCCGCCAGGCCACCGCACCGGCGCCGAGAAGGGCACCGGCCAGACCGGCGGCGGTGACGGCGCGAGCGGTGCGGCTGCGGAACAGGCGACGCGGAACGGAGACGCTCGCGGGGGCGGACCGCTGTTCCGCCGACGGACCCGGCCGAGGCGGCTGCTCCTGCACCGGTGTCTGTTCCGGGGCCCGCTCGTCCTCCTGCCGCGGAACCGGGGCCTGCTCGCCGTCCACTGCCGCCGGCCTGCTCTCTTCGCCCTCCTCGCCGTTCACGCGGCCCCACCGGCCCCGCACCCGATGCGCTTGCTCACCGACTCGGTGAAGCGCGTGAACACCTTCCGGTCGTCGGGCCGCCCCGCACCCTTCAGCCCGGACTGGACGTTCCCGTAGAACACCGTCTGCCGCCCGTGGCACTCGGCGCGCACGAGCCCCTCGCCGACGCCCTCTGGAAGGCCCTTGAACAGCGCGGCCAGCCGCGGCTCGCCCGCCATCACGTACTGTGCCGCCGGCTCGTCGGGCATCCGCAGCGCGCGCCACACCACCGAACACGTCTGGAGCCGCTCGCCGACCACCCCCACCTGCTCCCGGTACCGGGAGCCCCGGCCGAATTCGAGGGTCACCCCGGGTATCCGGCACAGCGGGCTCCGGGCGGCCTCGTCGCCCTCGGCGACCGTCACGAAGGGCGACGTCGCCCGCAGGGGCTCGTCCGGCGCGCAACCGGCCTTGCGCATAACGGTGTTGGCGGCATCCAGCAGCATCCGGGCGACATCGGACCGGCTGCCGATCGTGAACGGCATGTTCACCCTGCCCAGATGGCCGTCGCCGGAACTCCCGCTCCGGATCGTCACCGCGGACGGCCTGCCGTCCACGTCGCAGGCGTCGGGCAGGACCAGCATGGCGCGGTCCCCGGCGACCAGCCCGTGGAGCCCGTCGGGCAGCGGGGAGGCCGACCCGTGGAAGTACCGCGCGATCCAGGCACGGTGCTCCTCGACCCCGGTGGGAAGCGGACCGTACTCGACCGTCACCTGCTCCTTGAACGTGAGCGGCTCGTCCGAGTCGTCGTCCGGGACCGTCGAGGTCACCGCGACCGTGCACCTGGCGTGATGGCGATCGGCCGAGGGCGGTGCGGACTCGGTGGCGTGCCGCTCGGAGCCGGACTTGGCGACACCGCCCTCACCGAGGAAGGCCGCACCGCTGTTCTGCTCCCACGCCCCCCAGCAGTAGCTGTCCCGGAACGGCCAACTGTCCGTCGCCCACAGCCCGATGCCGGACACGAGCACCGCCCCGGCGACCGCCCCGGCGAGGAGCGCGCCCCGCCGTCTGCGACTGCCGCCCATCACTTCCCCCTTGCGAAGTACGAAGATCGCGCAAAGGCCCGATGCTACGTCGTCCGCTTCGCGGGGCGGATCCGGGTGCAGGCCGCCGCGGTTCAGGCCGGCGCCGAGAACACGAACGAGAATTCCGCGTCCTTCGCGTCGAGCCGGTACTCCGGCAGCACCCCCGGTCCGCACGACTGCGAACCGATGCCCTGCACCGCGTGGTCCAGATTGACCCAGACGGTCTCCCCGGCCCGCAACTCCGGTACGTGCTCCGCCGCATCGAGCTGCTCGCTCGTCCACCGCCGCGCGGTGAACCAGAACGGTTCGCCGCCCTCGGCCCGTACCCCCGCGCCGCTGCCGTCCGTCAGTTCCGCCCACCGGACGCCGGCCCGTGCGCCGTTCTCCTGCGGCCGGACGTACGGAGTCTGCATCGCGTCCACGGACATCCGCCACCACCCGAGCGCCGACGCGGCCCGGGTGTCCGGATACGCCTCACCGGGTCCGCCGCCGAACCAACACGCCCCGCCGTACGCGGCGGGCAGTCCGAACCGGATGCCCAGCCGGGGCAGCGGCACCCGCCACTCGCCCTCCGGCACCACGGAAACGGTCAGCCCCAGCCGCGCCCCGTCGGCCGTCCACCGGTACGCGGTACGCAGTCCCGGGCCGACTCCGGCGGGCGCCACCCGGGTCCGTACGACCAACGCGTCCGCGCCCACCTCGACCGCGTCGATCCGGTGCCGCATCCGGTGCAGCCCCGACTCCCGCCACCGCAGCCCGTACCGCTCGTCCGGCTGCCACGGCGCGCCGTTGTCGTTGTCGGTCGGCGCACGCCACACATCCAGCCGCAGCCCCTCCACCGGCACCGCCCCCAGCCTCACCAGCGCCCCGGTGGCCGCGTCGAAGACCCCGGCCCCGAGGGTGATCACCCGGCCGTTGCGCTCCGGCCGCTCGCCCGCCGCGGCGGCGGGGGCGACGGCCGCACCCGCCTCCGCCTGACCCCACGCCACCACATGGCCGCGCTCACCCCAGGCGGTGGGCCGGGCCAGCACCGCCCGCACGGTCCACACCCCCTCCCCGCGCAGCTCCAGCCCCACCTCGGCCGACGCACCGGGCGCGAGCTCCGGCACATCGAGCGTCCCCGATCCGGCGGGTACGCCGTCCACCTCGTACGACCACTCGAAGTCCAGGTGCTCCAGCCCCGCGAAGTCGTACCCGTTGGAGATCCTGACCACGCCCGGACCGGCGGCGGACCCGGCCACCGGCTCGATCCGTACGGGCTCGACGACCTTCTTGTACTCGATCAGCCCGGGGGAGGGAGTGCGGTCGGGGAAGAGCAGCCCGTCGCAGACGAAGTTGGAGTCGTGCAGTTCCTCGCCGAAGTCCCCGCCGTAGGCGAAACCGTGCTCCGGATGGGCGAGCCCGTGATCGATCCACTCCCAGACGAAGCCGCCCTGGCAGCGCTCGTACCGCTCGAACAGCCGCTGGTACTCCCCGAGTCCGCCCGGACCGTTGCCCATCGCGTGGCCGTACTCGCACATGACGAACGGCATCGCGCGCCGCCGCGCGTCCGACTCCGCGTCACCCCACGGCGGTTCGGCCCGCCTGCCGATCGACTCGACCTCGGCGTGGTCCGGGTACATCCGTGAATACAGGTCGACGTCCCGGCAGGACGGATCGCCCTCGTAGTGCACCAGCCGCTCCGGATCCCGGCCCCGGATCCACCGGGCCATCGCGGTCAGCCCGCGCCCCGACCCGCACTCGTTGCCGAGCGACCAGATGATCACCGACGCGTGGTTCTTGTCGCGCTCCACCATCCGCGCGGCCCGGTCGAGCAGCGCCGGTGTCCACCGCTCGTCGTCCACCGGATTGTCGCGCCTCTCCAGGTCGACAAAGCCATGAGTCTCCAGATCGCATTCGTCGACTACCCAGAGCCCCAGCTCGTCGCAGAGATCGAGGAAGGCCGGATGCGGGGGATAGTGGCTGGTCCGTACGGCGTTGATGTTGTGCTGCTTCATCAGCACCAGATCGCGCCGCATGGTCGCCGCGTCCACGGTCCGGCCGGTCTCCGGATGGAACTCGTGCCGGTTCACGCCGCGGAAGAGCACCCGCCGCCCGTTGACCCTGATGACGCCGTCCTCGACGGCGACGGTACGGAACCCCACCCGCAACGGAATCCGTTCCCCGGCCGTCCACAGCTCCCCGTCGTACAGCCGGGGCGTCTCGGCCGTCCACGGCTCGACCGCCACGGTCACGGTCCCGCCCGTCGCGGCATCGACGCCCAGTTCGGGCAGGACGACCCGCCCCTCGGCCCCGTCGCACTCCACCCGCAGCGTCCCCGACCCGTCGCGATGGTCGTACCCGGCATGCACGAAGAAGTCCCGGGGCGCGCCCGGCGGCCGCTCCAGCAGCGTCACGTCCCGGAAGATCCCGGGCAGCCACCACTGGTCCTGATCCTCCAGATAGCTCCCCGACGACCACTGGTGCACCCGTACCGCCAGCACATTGCCCTCGGCCCGCAACAGCCCGCCCACCGCGAACTCGTGCGGCAGCCGCGACCCCTTGAAGTCGCCCAGCTCCCGGCCGTTGAGCCAGACCCGGGCGCAGGACTCCACCCCGTCGAAACGGAGCACGACCTCGCTGTCCCCGGCCCACCCGGCGGGCCGGTCGAAGATCCGCAGATGGTCCCCGGTCGGATTCTCGGTCGGCACCCGCGGCGGATCGACGGGGAAGGGGTACGCCACATTCGTGTACGCGGGTGCCCCACCGGCCCCCTGCAGCACCCAGTGCCCGGGAACCGCGACCGTTCCCCAGCCCGAAGCGTCGAATCCGGGCCGCGCGAACGACTCGTCCTGCGCGGCGGCGCCCGGTGACAGCCGGAAGTGCCACTCCCCGTTCAACGACAGCCGCCCGGCATCCGACCCCGCGTACCAGGCTCGCGGCTCCAGCCCACCCGATCCGGGAACCATGTCCTCGTACCAGGGCAGGACGGGCGTGTGTGTGCGGTTCATGGGACTCCTCGCTCGGCAATGCCCTCCGTGCCGCCGGACGTTAGCGAGTATTGAACCGATTCAACAAGAGTCTCCCCGGCCATGTGCGGGCGTGACCGTGTGGGCGCAACGCAAAATGCCGATCAGGATCGCTCCTGATCGGCATCTGCTCTGTGTCCGAGGGGGGACTTGAACCCCCACGCCCGATAAAGGGCACTAGCACCTCAAGCTAGCGCGTCTGCCATTCCGCCACCCGGACAGGGTGTCTGTCTCGCGGGCCTTGCCCGTTCCGACGTGGAAAACAATAGCAAACATCCGGAGGTGCTCGATCACGCCGGGGGATGTGAAGGGCGCATGACGAGGGGTGGGCGGCCTTGGGCGCGCGGACCCGGCGCGGGAGGATGAGGGGGAGCACCACAGCGACAGTGGAAGGAAGCAGTGTGAGCGAGACCAACACGGCCCGGACCGTCTCGGGCGAGGACGAGGTCGTGGACCTCTGTCGTGAGCTGATCCGGATCGACACCAGCAACTACGGGGACCACTCGGGGCCGGGGGAGCGGCGCGCCGCCGAGTACGTCGCGGAGAAGCTCGCCGAGGTCGGGCTGGAGCCGCAGATCTTCGAGTCCCACAAGGGCCGGGCCTCCACCGTGGCGCGGATCGAGGGCGAGGACCCGTCCAGGCCCGCGCTGCTGATCCACGGCCACACCGATGTGGTTCCGGCCAATGCGCACGACTGGACGCACCACCCGTTCTCGGGCGAGGTCGCGGACGGCTGCGTGTGGGGCCGTGGCGCGGTCGACATGAAGGACATGGACGCGATGACCCTCGCGGTCGTCCGCGACCGGATGCGCAGCGGCCGCAAGCCCCCGCGCGACATCGTGCTGGCCTTCCTCGCCGACGAGGAGGCGGGCGGTACGTACGGCGCGCGGTATCTCGTCGACAAGCACCCCGGCCTCTTCGAGGGCGTCACCGAGGCGATCGGCGAGGTCGGCGGCTTCTCCTTCACGGTGAACGAGAAGCTGCGGCTCTACCTCGTCGAGACCGCCGAGAAGGGCATGCACTGGATGCGGCTCACCGTGGACGGCACCGCGGGCCACGGCTCGATGACCAACGGCGACAACGCGATCACCGAGCTCTGCGAGGCGGTCGGACGGCTCGGACGGCACAAGTGGCCGGTCCGGGTGACCAAGACCGTGCGGTCCTTCCTCGACGAGCTGTCCGACGCGCTCGGCACCCCGCTCGACCCGGAGGACATGGACGCCACGCTCGCCAAGCTGGGCGGCATCGCCAAGATGATCGGCGCCACGCTCCGCAACTCCGCCGCTCCCACCATGCTGGGCGCCGGCTACAAGGTGAACGTGATCCCCGGCCAGGCCACCGCCCATGTCGACGGGCGTTTCCTGCCCGGCTTCGAGGACGAGTTCCTGGCCGACCTGGACCGGATCCTCGGCCCGCGGGTGAAGCGCGAGGACGTGCACGGGGACAAGGCGCTGGAGACCAGTTTCGACGGCTCGCTCGTCGATGCGATGCAGATCGCCCTGAAGGCGGAGGACCCGATCGCGCGTGCGGTCCCCTACATGCTCTCCGGCGGGACCGACGCCAAGTCCTTCGACGATCTCGGCATCCGCTGCTTCGGGTTCGCCCCGCTGAAGCTGCCGCCGGAGCTCGACTTCGCAGGCATGTTCCACGGTGTGGACGAGCGAGTGCCGGTGGACGGGCTGCAGTTCGGCGTGCGGGTGCTCGACCGTTTCATCGACAACTGCTGAGCCTCCGGCCCTCTCCTGCCGGGGATCCGCTGGTTTTCCGTCGATTCTCCGCGTCGGCAATCGCCAGTGTGTGCGTATGTGACCGGAACGAGTGAAAGGAACCATACGCTCGTAGCCCGATTACCTCTTCCTCGTTACAAGTGATGCGGTCCGCGGCTGGGACCGCATTGCCAACTAGGAGGAATAATGATCAAGAAGGTCGTCGCTGCTGCGGCTGTCACTGGTGGGCTGGTGCTCGCCGGCGCGGGCATGGCCGTCGCGGACTCCGGTGCCCAGGGCGCCGCTCTCGGCAGCCCCGGCGTGATCTCGGGCAACGTCATTCAGGTGCCCGTGCACGTGCCGGTCAACGTGTGTGGCAACACGATCTCCGTGATCGGGCTGCTGAACCCCACCTTCGGCAACACCTGCGTCAACGCCTGACGTTGTGGGTCAACCCGTAAGGGTTTGAATCCGGTCGGCCCCGGGTGCACGCCATGCACTCCGGGGCCGCTGGATAATCCGCCCCCGCACGGTCAAGTCCGGGGGTTTTCCGGAAGGTAGAAGGCAGGAAACAACCTATGCGACAGGTCACGCGTAAAGGCCTGATCACCGTGGCGGCCGCGGGCGGAGTGCTCGCGTTGAGCGGCGGTTACGCGCACGCGGACGCGGGAGCGACCGGCGGCGCAACGGATTCCCCGGGGGTGCTTTCAGGGAATTCGGTCCAGATCCCGGTAGACGTACCGGTGAACATCTGCGGCAACTCCGTGAGTGTCGTGGGACTGCTCAACCCAGTCACAGGAAACACCTGCGGAAACGGTTCTCAGAGCGCTGCTTCGGGCAGGCACGCCTCGGGCAGCCAGGTGTCCGGCGATCTGACCCAGGCGACCCGGACGGGGAACGGCAAGCACCGGGCCCTCACCGGCGACACCGGGAGCGGGGCGACGGCCGAGGGGATCGCGAAGGGCTCGCCCGGCGTGCTCTCGGGCAACAACATCGCGGTGCCCATCGACATCCCCGTGAACGCCTGCGGGAACAGCATCACCATCGGCGGACTGCTCAACCCGGCCTTCGGCAACGAGTGCGGAAACGGTCCGGAGGCCGTCACGCCACCGATCGGCACCCCGGTCACCCCGGTCACCCCGGTCACCGAGCACAAGCCCCCGGCACCCGGGCCGCGAACCGTGCCCAACGAGCCCGTGACACAGAACGTCGCCGAGCTTGCACACACCGGAGCGGGCGGGCTCGACCTGCTGGTTCCGGCGAGCGCGGGCCTGCTGCTGGCGGGTGCGGGAGCGGTGCTGTTCCGCCGCGCCCGGATGTCCGCATAGCGGACCGAGGCGACGACGCGAACACGGCGAAGTGAGCGGGCCCCGCGGCTGCGGGGCCCGCTCCTTGTCACCAGGTGGCCCGCAGCTGGCGGATGATCCGTCGGCGCAGACGCACCCTGCGGCTGCCGTCACGGCGCAGCGTCAGCCGGTCCAACTCCCAGTGCCCGTACTCGGCATGGTCGGTCAGCAGACGGGCCGTCTCCTTCCGGGACACCCCGCGCGGCACGTACACATCGACAAATTCGTATTCCGGCATCGCATCTATTGTGCGGGCAGAGCCCGTGTACGGATAGCGTCTGCACTATGTCTGATGCTGCGCAGCCCACCGCTGCCGAGGTACGCGCCGCCGCCGAAGCGATCAAAGCCGCGCTCGACCATCACCTCGAGGCGGTCGAACGCCGGACGGGGGACGACGATCCCGCCGTCTACGACGCGTTCAACGCACTGGCCGCTGCCGCCGAGTTCTACGACGAACTTCTCTACGACCGCTACGACGAGGTCACTCCCTTCGAGATCCCGGGTGCGGAGGACTCCCTGCCGCCGTACACCGGCCCCGAGGAACCGAACGCGCTCAGCGTCCTCATCCGGCGCGACTACGCGGTGGTGGAGCCGCCCCGGTTGCTGGCCCAGGCCCAGCGGATCGCCGACCTCGATCCGGACGACCGCGGCGGCGGGAGCGCCGCAGTCGTCGGCTCCAGCGTCCACGCGGCACTCGGAGTGCTCTTCGGCGAGTACGAACCGGACGAGATCGCTTCCCGCCACAGGGAGTTCGGCCTGGAGGAGGGCGACTCCACGCTCTGGGTCACGGCGGCCGAGGAGCTTCCCGAGGCGGGGGAGTGGCTCGGCGCCCCGTTCGACGAAGCGGACCCGCAACTGGTGGTCTGCCGCTTCGACGTCAGCGCCGTCTTCGACGAGGACGGGACGGACGAGGAGCCGGCCGGCCTGGTGGTGGACAGCTCCTGACCCGTCCGTCGGACGGGCTCGGAACGGAGCCCGTCCGACGGCCAGGGAGAGGGCGCGGCCCGGTCACCGGGCCTGTGCCTCCAGCAGGGTGCGCAGTCGCGTCGTGCGGTTCTCGGCCGGGGACTGGGCGACCGCGCGCGGGAGCGCCTGATCCACCCCGTGCACGACGGACAGATGCCGCTCGCCGCGGCTGAACGCGGTGTACACCCAGGGGCGGGTCAGCCCCTGCGCGGCGTCGCCGGGCAGCACGACGACCACGGCGGGCCACCGCATTCCGGCCGCCTGATGGGCGCTGAGCGCCCAGCCGTGCCGTACGGACGACGCCACCCGCGCCTGAGCCACGACGAGCTCCGTGCCCGCGCAGTCCAGGTGCAGGCCCTCGGCGTCGGCCGAGACGACCACCCCGGGCAGGGTCCTGCCGGGCGTCGGGACATGGACGACGCGGTCGCCCGGGTCGAAGCCGCCGAACCGCCCCGGACCGGGGTTGAGCCGCTGCTTGAGCGCCGCGTTCAGCGCCCGGGTGCCCGCCGAGCCGCCGTGGCCGACGGTGATCACCTGGGTGTCGGCCGACGGTACCCCGATGGCGCGCGGCACCGAGTCGGCGACCAGCTGCACGGTGCGGTGCACCGCCTCGCCCGCGTCGCGTACGGGGACGATCACCACCTCCTTGCCGGGCGCCGCGACCTGGTTCAGCTCGCCGATGCCGATGCCGGAGACCAGTTCGCCGATCGGCCCCGGATCGGGTGTACGGGACACGATCTGCGGGCAGGCGCGGGCCGCGAGCACATCCGCGAACACCTGTCCCGCGCCGGCCGAGCCCAGCACGCCCGGGTCGCCGCTGAGCACCAGCCGGGTGCCGTCGGCCAGGGACTCCACGAGGATCGCGGCGGTCTCGACGTCCAGCTGCGGGGCGTCCAGCACGACGAGCAGGTCGACCGCGATCGCCCCCTCTTCGTCCCGCCCCGGACCCTCCGTACCGGAGAGCAGCCCGGTGAGGGTGACGGCCGCCGACGGATCACCGGTCGCCCCGGCCAGCCGGTGCCTGCCGTCCACGCTGTGCGCGGCACCCAGGGCACGCAGTCCGAGGCCGCGGGCCGCGCCGATCAGAGCCGCGGGTTCGGCCCTGGCCGCCTCGCCGCCGGTGTGCGCCACCAGGCCGTGGGCCGCGACCGCACGGATCAGCTCGGCCGCCGACGGGGAGCCCGCGGCGGAGGCCGCCTCCGTCCAGTCGGCGTCCTTCTCGCAGGCGTTGACCAGCCGGGCCAGACCATCGGCGAGGCTCTCCTCGGCGAGCGCGTACCGGTCGAGACCCAGGAGCACCTGCACCGGCTGCTGCCCGGCTCCGTCCTCCGCGCCCTCTCCCGCGTCCTCGCCGTGCTTCGCGACCGTTGCGGACTCCTGGTCGCCCTCGTCGTGGCCGCCCTCTGCGCCCTGGTCGCCCTCGTCGTCCCGGAAGGCCAGGACCACGCCCTCGGCGACGGCGTGGTCCACGGCGGCTCCGGGGTCGCTCACCGAGCGCTCGGCGAGCGCCGCACGTACCGCGGTCCCGTCCAGCGCCGTATGGCCCTGGAGCGCGGCCCGCTCCAGCAGCCAGCCGACCAGGGCGGCGGTCCGCCGCTCGTCGTCCGGCCCGCACCCGGCGCCCAGCAGGGCCCGTGCGAAACCGTCGGCCTGTTCCGGCCCGACTCCCGGCACGGTCAGCAACTGCCAGGGGTCCTCGCGCAGCACATCGGCCGCCTGGGCGCCGAGGACCTCCGCCGCCGGCCCCGCCAGCGCGCCGGGAGCCCCGCCCTCGGCCAGCACGGCCGCCACCGCGCCCACGGCCTCCGATGAAGGGCCCTGTGGAGCCGGAGCCGGAGCCGGTTCCGGCCCGCGCGTGCGTGCCGGCGCGGGGACCGCAGCGGTCCGGCGGGGTGCGGCGGGTGCGGGCGCATCGAAGAACGAGGTCGCGGGCTTCTCGCCGCTCTCCACCGCACGCACGGCCGCCAGCAGATCGGCCGCCCGGCCGCTCAGCTTCGCACCGGCGGCGATGGGGCCCTCCTTCTCGGCCTTGCGCTGCTCGATCCGCTCCCGCAGCTCACGCTGCGCGGCCAGTTCGGCCTCGGCCTCGGAGAGCGGAGCGGGGTCGGCGGCCGCTCCGTCCGCGGTGCCGTCGGCCGTGCCTGTCGGGTCGGCATCGGTTCCAGCGTCGCTTCCGGCGTCGGTGTCGATGGCGCCGTCGGTGCCGGTCGTGTCACCGGGCTCGGCGGCGGCTTCGGCTGCCTGGTCGTTCACCGGGGGTGGCTCCACGCCGTCCGCGCCGGTGGCCCGGGAGCCGTCGCCGTCCGTCTCCGCGGCGTCGGCGGCGTCCTCGGCCGCCGGCGATCCCCCGTCCGTCCCGTGCCCCTCGGCCGGCGCGGACGGGGCGGGCACGTCGGTGGAGGGGTCCGCGACGACGCCGGTGTCGTCGGCGGCCGGGGAGCCGGGGGTTTCCCCCCGGGGAAGCGCAGTCACAGCGTGCTCCAGTCCTGGTCGGGATAGCGGTGCACGGGCGCCGACACATCGTCGAGCGCCTGGCAGATCTCGTCAGGAAGACTAAGCGCCTCCACTGACAACGCCTCCGTGAGCTGCTGCGCATTGCGCGCACCGACGATCGGGGACACCACCCCGGGCCGGTCCCGCACCCAGGCGAGAGCCACCTGGAGCGGGGTCGTGGCCAGGCCGTCGGCCGCGGTCGACACCGCGTCCACGATGCGGCTCGCCGGGTCGTCGAGATACGGCTCGACGAACGGGGCCAGCAGCTCCGAGGCGCCGCGCGAGTCCGCCGGAGTGCCCGCCCGGTACTTCCCGGTCAGGACCCCCCGGCCCAGCGGGGAGGAGGGCAGCAGCCCCACGCCCAGATCGTGCGCGGCCGGCAGCACTTCGCGTTCCACGCCCCGCTGCAGCAGGGAGTACTCCATCTGGGTGCTCGCCAGCCGGGTGCGCACCCCGGGCGAGGCGAGCTGCCAGGTGGCCGCCTTGGCCAGCTGCCAGCCGCAGAAGTTCGACACCCCCGCGTACCGGGCGCGGCCGGTGGAGACCGCCAGGTCCACCGCCTGAAGGGTCTCCTCCAGCGGAGTCACCGGGTCGAAGGCGTGGATCTGCCACAGATCCACGTAGTCCGTGCCGAGCCGTTCCAGAGAGGCGTCCAGCGCGGCCAGCAGATGCCCGCGCGAGCCGTTGAATCTGCGGTACGGGTCGGCCACGCTGCCGGCCTTCGTGGCGATGACCAGTTCCTGGCGCGGCACCAGCCCCTCCGTGAGCCGCCCGAGCAGGTACTCGGCCTCGCCGCCGCCGTACACGTCAGCCGTGTCGACCAGTGTGCCGCCGGCCTCCCAGAAGGCTTTCAGCTGTTCGGCAGCGTCGTGCTCATCGGTGTCCCGGCCCCAGGTGAGGGTGCCGAGCCCGATCCGGGACACTCGAAGGCCGGTGCGGCCGAGATGCCTCTGCTCCATGGGCGCTGAGATTACTGGCCAGAACCCCACCCGGCGGAAGCCTGTGGACAACCCGGCAACAAGTCGCCCCTGCCGGAACCCGCCGCCGCGCGCTAGAGTCCGGAACCCAGAGACGTTACTGATCAGTAAGGGGAGCGGCTATGCGGCTCGGCATCAATCTCGGTTACTGGGGTGCGGGAATGGACGGCGACAACCTCGCCGTCGCCCAGGAGGCCGACCGGCTCGGTTACGACGTCTGCTGGGCGGCCGAGGCGTACGGCTCCGACGCGCCGACGGTGCTCTCCTGGGTCGCCGCCCAGACCGAGTCCATCGACGTCGGTTCCGCGATCATGCAGATCCCGGCCCGCCAGCCCGCGATGACGGCGATGACCGCGGCCACCCTCGACTCGCTCTCCGGCGGCCGGTTCCGGCTCGGCCTCGGCGTGTCGGGGCCGCAGGTCTCCGAGGGCTGGTACGGCGTCAAGTTCGACAAGCCGCTGGCCCGCACCCGGGAGTACGTCGAGATCGTCCGCAAGGCGATGTCCCGTGAGCGGCTGTCGTACGAGGGGCAGCACTGGACGCTCCCGCTGCCGGACGGTCCGGGCAAGCCCATCAAGCTCACCGTCCACCCGCAGCGCGAGCACATTCCGCTCTACATCGCCGCGATCGGCCCGAAGAACCTGGAGCAGACCGGCGAGATCGCCGACGGCGCGCTGCTGATCTTCCCCTCGGCCGAGCACCTTGAGGACACCGCCGTGAAGTTCCTGCGGGCGGGCCGTGAGAAGGCCGGCAGGACCATGGAGGGCTTCGACGTCTGCCCGACGCTGCCGCTCGCCCTCGGCGACGACATCAACGGTCTCGCGGACATGTTCCGTCCGTACACCGCCCTGTACGTGGGCGGCATGGGCAGCCGCGGGCAGAACTTCTACAACCAGCTGGCGCAGCGCATGGGGTACGAGAAGGAGGCCGCCGAGATCCAGGACAAGTACCTGTCCGGCGACAAGAGCGGCGCCGCTGCCGCGGTGCCGCACCAGCTGATCGACCAGACCGCGTTGCTCGGTCCGGTCGAGCGGATCGCCGACCGGATGCAGGCGTACGCCGCGGCGGGTGTCACGACGCTGACGCTGGCCCCGGCCGGGTTCACGCTCGACGAGCGGATCGCGGCTCTGCGGGCCGGCACGGATGCGCTGGAGCGGTCCGGGCTCGCCTAGCCCGGGTGCCACGGACCTCCGGACCTCCTGTCGGGGGCTCCGGGGCAGCACTACGGCCGTGGTGGGGGCTCGGGGTCTCCCCGCCACGGCCGTTGCACGGAACAACGCGCTCGGGGGCGCGGGGTTACGCCGAACGGTGCACGGTCCGGTGCCGCGGGTCCACCGGGCCGGGTTTTCGTCCTCGGACGCCGGACGGGCCGGTCGAGGTTTTGCACGAGACCGACTACACAATGCCGCTGGAGAAGCACGGCGTCGGCCTCGCCCACGAGCGGCTGAGGCGCCAGGAGCCGCTCTCCGAGCACGACATCGTCACCTGCCTCGCGCACAGCAGGGTCACCGATATCCGGGCCGTGCGCCGCACCCCGTCGGAGCCGGCCGCCCGTCAGAGCCAGCCGCGCCGCTTGAACAACCGGTACAGGCCGAAGACCACGCAGCCCATCAGCACGATCACCGCCGGATAGGCCCACACCCAGCGGAGCTCCGGCATGTGCTCGAAGTTCATGCCGTAGATCCCCGCCACCATCGTGGGGACGGCGGCCATCGCCGCCCAGGCCGAGATCTTGCGCATGTCGTCGTTCTGCCGCACGCCCACCTGGGCCAGATGCGCCGAGAGGATGTCGGAGAGCAGCCGGTCCAGCCCCTCCACGTACTCGTTGGCGCGCGTCAGGTGGTCGCTCACGTCGCGGAAGAACGGCTGCGAGTGCTCGTGGACGAACGGCACCTCCGCGCTCGCCAGACGGGCCATGGGGGCGCTCAGCGGGCCCGCGGCCCGGCGGAACTCCAGGAGCTGCCGCTTGAACATGTAGATGCGGGACGCGGTGTTCTTGGTGTCCACGGCGCCGGTCGGCGCGAACACCTCGGTCTCCAGCTCCTCCAGGTCGACCTGGAGCTCGGCAGCCACCTCTATGTAGTGGTCGACGACCGCGTCGCTGATCGCGTACAGCACCGCGGTCGGCCCGTGCTTGAGAACGTCCGGTTCCGCCTCCAGCCGGCGGCGTACCGCCGCGAGCGGCGCGCCCTCCCCGTGCCGGACCGTCACGACGAACGAATCGCCGATGAAGGCCATCAGTTCGTCGGTGGAAACCGTGTCGCTCAGGTGTTCGTATACCACCGGCTTGATGACCGCGAAGAGCGAGTCGTCGTACACCTCCAGCTTGGGCCTCTGATGCGCTCTCAAGGCGTCCTCCACGGCCAGCGGATGGAGCCCGAACTCGCTGCTGACGCGTTCGATCTCGCTCTCCGTCGGCTCGTACAGCCCGATCCAGAGGAACGCGTCCCCGGTGGCCCGTGCCTCCGCGAGGGCATCGGAGAGGTCGGCGGGGCCCTCGGTACGACGTCCGCCCCGGTAGATCGCACAGTCCACAATCACGGCGCGCATTCTTCCCTGCTCCGGTCCCCGGCGCACCTCATCGGCGGCAGCGGCCCAACGCGGCGAGGTGCCGTAGCCGTCGTCGCACGCCCGCCGGGGAATACGGGACAGCCCTTACGCTGGCCCGTATGCCCACCCTGATCCTCGTACGCCATGGACGCTCCACCGCCAACACGGCCGGGGTGCTCGCGGGCCGCACCCCCGGTGTCGCGCTCGACGAGCGCGGTGCCGCACAGGCCGCGGCGCTGCCCGGACGGCTGGCCGCGCTGCCGCTGGCCGCCGCCGTCAGCAGCCCCCTGCAGCGCTGCCGGGAGACCCTGCGACCGCTGCTCGACGCGCGGCCGGAGCTGGTGCTGCACACCGAGGAGCGGATCAGCGAGTGCGACTACGGCGACTGGTCGGGGCGCAAGCTCGCCGAACTCACCGACGAGCCGCTGATGGGCGTCGTGCAGCAGCATCCGTCGGCCGCGGCGTTCCCCGGCGGGGAGTCCATGCGCGCCATGCAGGCACGCGCCGTCGACGCGGTGCGCGACTGGAACGCGCGGATCGAGGCGGAGCACGGTGACGACGCCGCCTACGTGATGTGCTCGCACGGCGACATCATCAAGGCCCTCGTCGCCGACGCGCTCGGCATGCACCTCGACCTCTTCCAGCGGATCCAGGCAGACCCCTGTTCGGTCACCGCGATCCGCTACACCAGGCTGCGTCCCTTCCTGCTGCGGCTCGGAGACACGGGGGACCTGGCCGCGCTGGCGCCGCGGGAGCACCCTGCCGGAACGGACCCGGACCGGCGCCCGGCGGCGGACGCCGATGCCGACGCCGCGGTCGGCGGCGGCGCTGGGGCACCGTGATCGCTTCGCGCAGTAGGGTGGACGCGCCGTAGGCGCCCTTTCCACCGGGGGAGTCCCCCGGAGCCCGGCCGCCCCTCATCTGCCGTCAATTTTCAAGGGAGACAGGACGTGTCCCGTCAGGTGTTCCTCTACGACCCCCCGGACCGCTTCGTGGCCGGTACGGTCGGGTTGCCTGGACGTCGTACGTTCTTCCTGCAGGCATCCTCAGGCGGACGCGTCACCAGCGTCGCCCTGGAGAAGACTCAGGTCGCCGCGCTCGCCGAACGCATCGACGAACTGCTCGACGAGGTGGTGCGGCGGACCGGCGGGAACTCCCCGGTCCCCGCGGTGGCGCCCATGGACGTCACCGACACCGCCCCTCTCGACGTGCCCGTCGAGGAGGAGTTCCGGGTCGGCACGATGGCGCTCGCCTGGGACGGCGAGGAACAGCGCATGATCGTCGAGGCGCAGGCGCTCGTCGAGCTGGACGTGGACTCCGACGAGGATCTCGCGGAGGCCGAGGAGCGGCTGCTCCAGGACGAGGAGAACGGCCCGCCCATGCTCCGTGTCCGCCTCAGCGGCGCACAGGCCAGGGCCTTCGCCAAGCGCGCCCTCGACGTCGTGAACGCCGGACGCCCGCCGTGCCCGCTGTGCAGCCTGCCGCTCGACCCGGAAGGACACGTATGCCCGCGCCAGAACGGGTACCGCCGCGGAGCCTGACCGACGCCGAGCTGGTCACCGTGCTCACCCGGGGCCGGCTCACCGTCCGCGGACAGGTCCGCGGGGCGTCCAACGCGGTGCTCTACTGCACGGTCGCCCACGACGGGGACGAAGTGACCTGCGTCTACAAGCCCGTGGCCGGGGAGCAGCCCCTGTGGGACTTCCCCGACGGCACGCTCGCCGGGCGCGAGGTGGCCGCGTACGAGATCTCCGAGGCGACCGGATGGGGGCTCATACCGCCCACCGTGCTGCGGGACGGGCCGTACGGCGAGGGCATGTGCCAGCTGTGGATCGAGGCGGCCCCGGAGAGCGAGGAGCCTTCCACGGACGGCCTGCCGCCGCTGCTCGCGCTCGTCGAGGACGAGGAGCCGGGGGAGGGCTGGAAGGCCGTCGCCCTCGCCGAGGTGGGGGAGGGCAGGACGGCCCTGCTGGTGCACGCGGACGATCCGCGGCTGCGGCGGCTGGCGGTCCTCGACGCCGTGATCAACAACGGTGACCGCAAGGGCGGCCATCTGCTGCCCGCGCCCGGCGGCCGGCTCTACGGCATCGACCACGGTGTGACCTTCAACGCCGAGGACAAGCTGCGCACCCTGCTGTGGGGGTGGGCGGGGGAGCCGTTGACGGCCGAGGCCGTCGAGGTCGTGGACCGGCTGGGTACGGAGCTGGCGCCGGGGACCCCGCTCGTCACCCGGCTGGCCGAGCTGATCACCGCGGCCGAGATCGAGGCGCTGCGGGGGCGCGTGGCGGGGCTGAAGGCCTCGGGGCGGCACCCGGAGCCGAGCGGCGAGTGGCCGTCGATCCCCTGGCCACCGGTGTGACGAATTCGAGCCACTCCGGCAGCTGAGGGGCGGGGGCACCCGGGGCGGGCCGTGCCGAAGCAGATGAACCCACGTCGTGCAAGACCGCCTCTTCGGTCAGGATCCGGTATCCGGTTCGTATCCGGAACATGCATCCGGTTACGCTCGTGGCATGCATGCCTGGCCCGCTTCTGAGGTCCCCGCCCTGCCTGGCAAGGGCCGCGACCTTCGGATCCACGACACCGCGACCGGCGGACGGATCACTCTTGACCCCGGTCCCGTCGCCCGCATCTACGTCTGCGGCATCACGCCGTACGACGCGACCCACATGGGTCATGCGGCGACCTACAACGCGTTCGACCTCGTTCAGCGCGTGTGGCTCGACACCAAGCGGCAGGTTCACTATGTCCAGAACGTGACCGACGTGGACGACCCGCTGCTGGAGCGGGCCGTGCGCGACGGTCAGGACTGGACCGAACTCGCCGAGCGCGAGACGGCCCTGTTCCGCGAGGACATGACTGCCCTGCGCATGCTTCCCCCGAAGCACTACATCGGTGCCGTCGAGGCGATACCGGGCATCGTCCCGCTCGTCGAACGGCTCCGGGACGCCGGCGCCGCCTACGAACTCGACGGGGACGTGTACTTCTCCGTCGAGACCGACCCGCACTTCGGCGGGGTCTCCCACCTCGACGCCGAGGCGATGCGGCTGCTCTCCGCCGAGCGCGGCGGCGACCCCGAGCGCCCCGGCAAGAAGAACCCGCTCGACCCGATGCTCTGGATGGCCGCCCGCGAGGGCGAGCCGAGCTGGGACGGGGCCTCCCTCGGCCCCGGTCGGCCGGGCTGGCACATCGAGTGCGTCGCCATCGCGCTGGACCACCTCGGCATGGGCTTCGACGTCCAGGGAGGCGGGTCCGATCTCGCCTTCCCGCACCACGAGATGGGCGCTTCGCACGCTCAGGTGCTGACCGGCGAGTACCCGTTCGCCCAGGCGTACGTACACGCCGGAATGGTCGCTCTGGACGGCGAGAAGATGTCCAAGTCCAGGGGCAACCTGGTCTTCGTCTCGAAGCTCCGCCACGACGGCGTGGACCCGGCGGCGATCCGCCTCGCCCTGCTCTCGCACCACTACCGGTCCGACTGGGAGTGGACCGACCAGGTGCTCGCCGATGCGGTCGAGCGGCTCGCACGCTGGCGTTCGGCCGTCTCGCGCCCCGACGGACTGCCTGCCGAGGCCCTGGTCGAGGAGGTCCGCGAGGCCCTCGCCGACGACCTGGACGCACCGGCCGCGCTGGCCGCCGTGGACCGCTGGGCGGAGCGTCAGAACGCCGAGGGCGGTACGGACGAGGGCGCACCCGGCCTCGTCTCGCGCACCGTCGACGCGCTGCTGGGTGTCGCTCTGTAGCGCCGCCCGCACCTGCCGCGCGCGGTGGGACTCCCCTGACCGTCTTCCCCCGAACCGGCCTTGGACTTCTCGACGAAGTTCGGGGCCGGTTCCGTTTTGTCCATGGTCAAGTGCTCGATCCTGCGCTAAAAGCGCTCTATGCAATCATCAACGCGCATCAGAACGGCGGCAGTTGCAGCCTTGCTGGGGCTGGTCGCCGTCTTCGCGGGGCCCGGCGCCGGTCAGGCCGACGCCGCCGAACCGGACACCACCACGGTCGGCGACGTCACCGGGTTCTCCGCCCACGGACCCGTCTACCAGCTGAGGGCCGGCGCCGCCGCGGCCCGCGTCAGCTTCGTCTCCGCCGAGACCTTCCGTATCGAACTCGCCCCGGAGGGTACGTTCTCCGATCCGGCCGGCGGCGACATGGTCCTGCCGCAGGGCACCCCGCCGCACACCCGCTGGAAGGAGCGGGGCGACCGCTACGAACTCTCCACCGGCAGCGTCACCCTGCGCGCCTACAAGTCGCCCCTGCGCTTCGCGCTGTACCGCGCGGACGGAACCAGGGTCTGGTCCGAGGCCGCAGGGCTGAGCTGGAACGGCGAGCGGACCACCCAGACGCTGGCCCGAGGCGCCGACGAGCAGTTCTACGGCGCCGGAATGCAGAACGGCCGCGGCAACACCTCGCACCGCGGCAAGACCGTCGAGGTCGGCGTCGACTACAACTGGGACGACGGCGGCCACCCCAACTCGGTGCCCTTCTACCTCTCCTCGGCGGGGTACGGCGTCTTCCGCAACACCTATGCGCCGAACACCTACGCCTTCACCGACCCGGTGACCACCAGCGCGAAGGAGAAGCGCTTCGACGCCTACTACTTCGCGGGCGACAGCGCCAAGGACGTCATCGGCCAGTACACGAAGCTCACCGGCAAGCCCTTCCTGCCGCCCGTGTACGGAATGGAGATCGGCGACGCCGACTGCTACCTCCACAACGCCAACCGCGGTGAGCGGCACACCCTGGACGCCCTGAAGGTCGCCGACGGGTACGTCGAGCACGACATGCCGAACGGCTGGATGCTCGTCAACGACGGCTACGGCTGCGGCCACGAGAACCTCGCGGAGGCCGCCAAGGGGCTCCAGGACCGCGGCATGCAGCTCGGCCTGTGGACCGAGGACGGCATCGACAAGATCGCCGACCAGGTGAAGGCGGGCCAGCGGGTCGCCAAGCTGGACGTCGCCTGGGTCGGCGCCGGCTACAAGTTCGCCCTGGACGGCTGCAAGGACGCGTACAAGGGCATCGAGGACAACAGCGACGCCCGCGGATTCACCTACGCCCCCGAGAGCTGGGCGGGTGCCCAGCGCTGCGGCGTCCAGTGGTCCGGTGACCAGTACGGCACCTGGGACTACATACGCTGGCAGATCCCGACCTACGCGGGCGCCACGATGTCCGGTCTCGCCTACACGACCGGCGACGTCGACGGCATCTTCGGCGGCAGCGCCAAGACGTACACCCGTGACCTCCAGTGGAAGATGTTCCTGGGGACCACGATGACCATGGACGGCTGGGCGGCCAGCGACAAGCAGCCCTACCGGTACGGGGAGCCGTACACCTCCATCAACCGCGACTACCTCAAGCTCAAGGAGTCGCTGCTGCCCTACCAGTACTCCTACGCGCACGAGGCCACGAAGACCGGCGTCGGCATGGTCCGGCCCCTGGCCCTCGAATACCCGGACGACCCGAAGGCGGCGACGGACGCCGCGAAGTACGAATTCATGTCCGGCGAGGACTTCCTCGTCGCGCCCGTGTACGAGGACACCGCGGAGCGCAACGGCATCTACCTGCCGAAGGGCACCTGGACCGACTACTGGAGCGGCCGTACCTACGAGGGCCCGACCACCGTCGACCACTACAGCGCCCCGCTCGACACCCTGCCGCTGTTCGTGAAGGGCGGTGCCAGCGTGCCGATGTGGCCCGGCATCCGCTCGTACCAGGACCGGACCGCCGCCTCCCCGCTCGCCTGGGACATCTACCCGCAGGGCAGGTCGTCCTTCACGCTGTACGAGGACGACGGCGTCACCCGGCAGCACCGCGGCGGCAAGTACGCCACCCAGACCGCCGACGTGGACGCACCGGCCCGGGGCGCGGGCGACGTCACCGTACGGATCGGGGCGAGCAAGGGGGAGTTCACCGGCAAGCAGCGGACGCGCCCGTACGAGTTCAGCGTGCACACCGGATCCGCACCGAGCACGGTCGCGCTCGACGGCACGCTGCCCCGGCTGGCATCCGCGGCCGCGTACAAGGCCGCGAAGCAGGGCTGGTGGTACGACCAGGACGACCGCGGCGGTGTCGTGAAGATCAAGACCGCGCCGCTCCCCACCGACAAGAAGTTCTCCCTGAAGCTGAAGCGGACGAGCGCGGTCGGCGGGCGGAACGCCGCCGCGACCGCCGTCGTCTCCGTGCCGGCCGGCCAGGAGATCGGCGCCGGGACCGAAGGCACTGTCGCCGTCGATGTCACTGCGGGCAACGCCGATGTGACGGACGCCACGGTCGCCCTGGACGTTCCCGACGGCTGGCAGGCCGCACCGGCCGCGGCCGTGGGCCGGATCCCGGCGGGCACCACCCGGCGGGTCGAGGTGCCGGTCACCCCGGCGAAGGACGCCACGGCGGGGGAGGCGAGGATCACCGCACTCGCCCGCTACCGGTCGGCCGGTGAGTCCCGGACCACCGTCCAGCGGTTCGCCGCCGGAGTGATGCCACCGCCGCCCACCGGTGAGGCCTGGGCGAGCGACCTGGTGTGGCTGAAGTCGGTGAACGGCTACGGGCCCGCCGAGCGGGACCGCAGCAACGGCGAGTCGGGCGCGGCCGACGGACACCCGCTGACCCTCGCGGGCAAGGTGTACGAGAAGGGGATCGGCACCCATGCCGACTCCGACATCGAGGTCTACCTCGGCGGGCGCTGCACCGCCTTCACCGCGGACGCGGGCATCGACGACGAGATCGACGGCTACGGCGAAGTGGCGTTCTCCGTCGAGGCGGACGGCAAGGTGCTGTGGACCTCGCCGAAGGTGACGGGGGCGTCGGCCACCGTACCGGTCGAGGTGAAGCTCGACGGCGCGCGCCATGTGCACCTGAAGGTCACGGACACCAACGGTTCCAAGACCGGCGACCACGGGGACTGGGCCGCGGCGCGGTTCACCTGTTCCTGAAAGGGCCGGATGTCCCTGAACGACCCGGACAGCACAGGAGCGCCGGGCGGGTGCACCCCGCCCGGCGCTCCACCGGTCGTCTCAGTCCTCCGAGGAGTCCTCCGACGAATCCCGCGGGCCGTCGCCGGCGCCGCCGTCGCCGTTTTCGGTTCCCTCGATCCTTTCGTTCCCCTCGTCGGCCGGGGGCTGCCGGCCGGGGCCGCCGGTGGGCGGCGAGCCGGGCCCCGTCCCGCCACCGGTCTCCGGCCGGAGCGGCTTCGGCGGACGGGTGCGGCCGCTGGACGTGTCGCGCAGATACGACGCGTCGCCGCTCTCGGTCGCGTGCCCGCCGGGCGCCTGGCCCGGACCGGTGTCCCTGCGGCGCAGATAGCGCTCGAACTCCCGGGCGATGGCCTCGCCGCTCGCCTCGGGAAGCTCCGCCGTGTCCCGGGCCTCCTCCAGCGTCTGCACGTACTCCGCCACTTCGCTGTCCTCGGCGGCCAGTTGGTCCACGCCGAGCTGCCAGGCGCGCGCGTCCTCGGGCAGTTCGCCCAGCGGGATGCGCAGACCGAGGAGGTCCTCCAGGCGGTTGAGCAGGGCGAGGGTCGCCTTCGGGTTGGGCGGCTGCGACACATAGTGCGGCACCGCCGCCCACAGGCTCACCGCGGGCACGCCCGCGTGCGTGCAGGCCTCCTGGAGGATGCCGACGATGCCCGTCGGACCCTCGTACCTGGTCTCCTCCAGATCCATGGTCCGCGCCAGATCCGGGTCGGAGGTGACTCCGCTGACCGGCACCGGGCGGGTGTGCGGGGTGTCGCCGAGCAGCGCGCCCAGGACCACCACCATCTCCACGCCCAGCTCATGGGCGAAGGCCAGGATCTCGTTGCAGAACGAGCGCCAGCGCATGGACGGTTCGATACCGCGGACCAGGACGAGATCGCGGGGCTTCTCCCCGCCGACGCGCACCACGGAGAGCCGGGTGGTCGGCCAGGTGATCTTGCGCACCCCGCCGTCCAGCCAGATCGTCGGCCGGTTGACCTGGAAGTCGTAGTAGTCCTCGGCGTCCAGCGCCGCGAACACCTCGCCCTTCCACTCCCGGTCCAGGTGAGCGACCGCCGTGGAGGCGGCGTCACCCGCGTCGTTCCAACCCTCGAACGCGGCCACCATGACCGGGTCGATCAGCTCGGGAACCCCCTCGAGCTCGATCACCCAGGCCTCCTTCCGAAGTTCCCTTGCGTACGCACCAACCTTACGGCTTCCGGCCACTCCCGCCGCAGCCCCTGTGCACAGCTGGGTGAACCTGTGCCACGGGGGTGCATCACCGGTCGAATCAGGGCATCAGTCTATGGATACATCCGAGCTGTGTCCGGTCAATTTCGCTCCAACGCTGGACGTTGAGACCTTCGTGACGCTATACATCGGATGACCAGAACAGAGGTCCGATGTTATTCCCCTGGGGGCGCACATGAGTCAGACCGTCACGGATTTCGAGGTCCACGACATCCGTTTTCCGACCTCGGAACAACTGGACGGCTCGGACGCCATGAACCCCGATCCCGACTACTCGGCCGCCTATGTCGTACTGCGAACCGGACCGGGTGACAACGGTGCGGTGATCGAGGGACATGGCTTCTGCTTCACCATCGGGCGCGGCAACGAGGTGATGGCCGCCGCGATCGAGGCACTGCGCCCGTACCTGGTGGGGCGCCCGGCCCCCCGCACCGCGGCCGACCTCGCGCTCCTGCACCGTGAGCTCACCCATGACTCCCAACTGCGCTGGCTCGGCCCCGAGAAGGGCGTGATGCACATGGCGGCCGGCGCGGTCGTCAACGCCGCCTGGGACCTGGCGGCGAAGCAGGCGGGCAGGCCCGTCTGGCAGTTCCTCGCCGAGATGACGCCCGAGGAGATCGTCTCGCTCGTCGACTTCCGCTACCTCACCGACGCCCTCACTCCCGACGAGGCCCTCGCGATCCTGCGGGCCGCCGAACCGGGGCGGGCCGAGCGCGCCGAGCGGCTGCGCGCGGAGGGCTACCCGGCGTACACCACCTCGCCGGGCTGGCTGGGATACACCGACGACAAGCTCGTCAGGCTGGCGAAGGAGGCCGTCGCCGACGGCTTCACCCAGATCAAGCTGAAGGTCGGCGGCAGTCTCGGCGACGACGTACGCAGACTCGCCCTGGCCCGCGAGGCCGTCGGGCCCGACGTCCGGATCGCCGTCGACGCCAACCAGCGCTGGGACGTCGCCGACGCGGTCGAGTGGATGACCGCGCTCGCGCCGTACGACCCGCACTGGATCGAGGAGCCGACCAGCCCCGACGACGTCCTCGGCCACGCAGCCGTCCGCGCCGGGCAGCCGGTCAAGGTCGCCACCGGCGAACACGTCGCCAACCGGGTCGTCTTCAAGCAGCTGCTGCAGGCCGGAGCGGTCGACTTCGTCCAGATCGACGCGGCCCGGGTCGCGGGCGTCAACGAGAACCTCGCGATCCTGCTGCTCGCCGCCAAGTACGGCGTACCGGTCTGCCCGCACGCGGGTGGAGTCGGGCTGTGCGAGCTGGTGCAGCACCTCTCGATGTTCGACTATGTGGCGGTCTCCGGCAGCTGGGAGAACCGCGTGATCGAGTACGTGGACCATCTCCACGAACACTTCGCCGACCCCACCGTGATCGAGAACGGCCGCTATGCCGCGCCGGGTTCACCGGGCTTCTCCGCCCGGATGCTCCCCGAGTCGATCGCCGCACACCGCTACCCGGAGGGCCCCGTATGGCAGGCCCGCCGTACCACCGAGGAGGCTGACCGATGACCGGCACAAGCGACTTCGAGGGGATGAACGCCCTGGTGACGGGCGGCGCCTCCGGCATCGGGGCGGCCGTCGCGACCCTGCTGCTGGCACGCGGCGCGCAGGTGGCCGTGCTCGACCGCGAGACCGCGGGCGCCCCCGCGGGCGTCCTGGCCGTCGAGGCGGACGTCACCGACGACGACGCCGTGCGCGAGGCGGTCGACCGGGCCGCCGGCGAACTGGGCGGCCTGCACACCGTGGTGTCCAACGCGGGCATCGGTTCCATCGGCACCGTCGAGGACAACGCCGACGAGGAGTGGACCCGGGTCCTGGACATCAACGTCCTCGGCATGGTCCGCACCGCCCGGCACGCCCTGCCCCATCTGCGGCGTGCGGCGGCCGACCGCCCCGGCGCCGCGTCGATCACCCAGACCTGCTCGATCGCCGCGACCGCCGGACTGCCGCAGCGCGCCCTGTACAGCGCGAGCAAGGGCGCGGTCCTCTCCCTGACCCTCGCGATGGCCGCCGACCACGTCCGCGAGGGCATCCGGGTCAACTGCGTCAACCCGGGCACCGCGGACACCCCGTGGATCGGACGGCTCCTCGGCCAGGCCGGCGATCCGGCGGCCGAACGCGCCGCGCTCAACGCCCGCCAGCCGCTGGGACGGCTGGTCTCGGCCGACGAGGTGGCCGCCGCGATCGTCTACCTCGCGAGCCCGGCCGCCGCCTCCGTCACCGGCACGGCGCTCGCCGTCGACGGCGGAATGCAGGGTCTGCGGCTGCGCCCCGCCGACAGCTGATCCGGGACACGCGGCCCCGGGCCAGTCCGGCCTGATCCGCCGGACGGGCCGGGCCGCACCACCGGCCGCGCCCCCGCGCCCCCGCGCACCACGCACCCCGCGCACCACGCACCCCCGCTCTGCCACAGAGCTCCGAGCCGGTACTCCACAAAGGATTGGGACACCAATGAGAGTGCGTACGACGAGTGCGGCGGCCTGCGCCGTACTGCTGGCCGTCACTGCCCTCGCGGGCTGCAACCGCGAGTCCTCCGACGACGGGGCGGGTGGCGGGAAGATCGGGATCGATCTGCCGCGCAGCGACAGCGACTTCTGGAACTCGTACCAGAACTATGTGGAGAAGGGGGTCAAGGCGGGCGAGGTCAAGGCGCTGCCGCTGACCAACTCGCAGAACGACATCGGCAAGCTGGTCGCCAACGTCCAGACCTTCACCGACCAGGGCGCCAAGGCCGTCGTGATGGCACCTCAGGACACCGGTGCCATTGCCGAGTCGCTCAATACGCTGAACGAGAAGAAGATCCCCGTCATCAGCGTCGACACCCGCCCCGACAAGGGCAACATCTACATGGTGGTGCGGGCCGACAACAAGGCGTACGGGACCAACGCCTGCAAGTACCTCGGCGAACAGCTGAAGGGCAAGGGCAAGGTCGTCGAGTTCCAGGGCGACCTCTCCTCGATCAACGGCCGTGACCGGTCCGAGGCGTTCAAGTCCTGCATGGACAAGGACTTCCCCGGCATCAAGGTCTTCGAGCTGGCCACCGACTGGAAGGGCGACGTCGCCTCGGCGAAGCTCCAGGCCACCCTGGCCGCCAACCCCGACATCAACGGGATCTACATGCAGGCCGGCGGTGTCTTCCTGCAGCCCACCCTCGCGCTCCTGGAGCAGAAGAAGCTGCTGAAGCCGGCCAGTGCGCCGGGCCACATCACGATCATCTCCAACGACGGCATCCCGGAGGAATTCGACGCCATCAAGGCCGGGAAGATCGACGCGACGATCTCCCAGCCCGCCGACCTGTACGCGAAGTACGCGCTCTACTACGCGAAGGCGGCCCTGGACGGCAAGACCTTCAAGGTGGGCCCGACCGACCACGACTCGAACATCATCGAGATCCCGGGCGGCCTGGAGGACCAGCTCCCCGCGCCGCTGGTGACCAAGGACAACGTCGACGACCCGAAGCTGTGGGCGAACCAGCTGGAGAAGAAGAGCTAGCCATGGACCAGGTACCACCACCTGCCGTACAGGCGGAAGGCGTCGTCAAACGCTTCGGTCCCACCCTGGCGCTCGACGGGGTCCGGCTCACCGTGCGGCCCGGTGAGTCCCATGCCCTCGTCGGCCGCAACGGCGCCGGCAAGTCCACGCTGGTCGGCGTGGTGACCGGACTCCACAAGCCGGACGCGGGCACGGTCACGTTCGGCGGGCAGCCCGCGCCCGCCTTCGGGGACACCGCGGCCTGGCAGTCCAAGGTCGCCTGCGTCTACCAGAAGTCCATGGTCGTCCCCGATCTGACCGTCGCCGAGAACCTCTTCCTCAACCGCTTCGACGACAAGGCCCGCTGGATCAGCTGGGGGAAGCTCCGCAAGCGGGCCCAGGGGCTCCTCGCCGAGTACGGCGTCCAGGTCGACCCCGGCACCCGGGCGCGCGATCTCGCCGTCGAACAGCGGCAGTTCGTCGAGATCGCCCGCGCGCTGTCCTTCGGCGCCCGGCTGATCATCCTGGACGAGCCGACCGCCCAGCTCGACGCCCGCGGCATCGGGCGGCTCTTCGACAAGCTCAGGGAACTGCAGAGCCAGGGAGTTGCGTTCCTCTTCATCTCCCACCATCTGCAGGAGGTGTACGAACTGTGCACGGCGGTCACCGTCTACCGCGACGCCCGCCATGTGCTCACCGCCCCGGTCGCCGGCATCGACAAGGCGGAACTGGTGGCGGCGATGACCGGCGAACAGTCCGCCGGCGCCACCGCCTGGCACGCGAGCGGTGCCGGTGCGACGGCACGGGACGAGTCGGCCGCCCCCGTCCTGCGTACCGAAGGGCTCACCCTGGAGGGCCAGTTCGAGCCCCTGGACCTGGAGGTCCGCCCCGGCGAGGTGCTCGGCCTGGCCGGCTCCGCGGCCAGCGGCAACACGGCCCTGGGCGAGACGCTGGCCGGAATGCGCAAGGCGGGCGGCGGCACGGTCTCTGTCCACGGCAGGGCCGTGCGCTCCGGCAGCGTGCCGCACGCGCTGGACGCCGGGATCGGCTACATCCCCGAGGACCGGCACGACCAGGGCCTCGTACCGGAGCGCAGCGTCGCCGAGAACGCCACCCTCACGGTCACGGACCAGCTCGGCCCGTGGGGGACCGTACTGCCCTCCCGTACGCGGGAGTTCGCGCGGTCGATGATCGCCTCGCTGGACATCAAGACACAGGGACCCGAGCAGCCCGTCTCCGGGCTCTCCGGCGGCAACCAGCAGAAGGTGGTGGTGGCCCGCGCGCTGGCCCGTGCGCCGAGCGTGCTGGTGGCGGTCCGGCCCACCGCGGGCGTGGACGTCAAATCCAAGGACTCGTTGCTCGGAGTCGTGCGGCGGGTCGCGGACGAGGGGAACGCCGCGGTGATCGTCTCGGACGAACTGGACGATCTACGGGTCTGCGACCGGGTGCTCGCCCTGTTCCACGGGCGCGTGGTCGCGACTTTCGCAAGCGGGTGGAGCGACGGGGAACTCGTCGCCGCCATGGAAGGTGTGGGGGAAAGGGAATGACCGGCACGGTACGGCCCGCGGCGGCCGACGGCATCGACGGCGGGCCCAAGGGCTCCCCGACGGGCGAGAGCCCGCTGGACCGGCTGAAGCTGATCCGGTGGAGCGACTTCTCCCTGGTACCGGTGATCCTGGTGCTGATGGTGATCGGGTTCATCGTCTCGCCGGTGTTCCTGACCTCCGAGAACCTGATCAGCGTCGTCCAGCAGTCCTCCGAGCTGAGTCTGCTGGTCCTGGGCCAGGCGCTGATTCTGATCTGCGGACGGATGGACCTCTCGCTGGAGTCGACGATCGGCATCGCGCCGGTCGTCGCGATGTGGCTGGTCCTGCCCGCCGAGGGCGGACGCTTCGCGGGGCTCGGCCTGCTGCCCGCCTGGTCGGCGATCCCGCTCTGCCTGCTGGTGGGCCTCGTCATCGGCGCGGTCAACGGCTTCCTGATGCTGAAGCTTCGGGTCAACGGCTTCATCGCCACGCTCGGCATGCTCACCATGCTGCGCGGCCTCCACATCGGCATCACCGAGGGCAAGTCCATCACCGACGTGCCGGAGTCCTTCCGCTACCTCGGCAAGAGCGAGTGGTTCGGCGCACCGGCCGCCGTCTGGATCTGCCTGGCGCTGTTCGCCGTCGGCGGCGCCGCGCTGGCCTGGCTGCGCCACGGGCGCTCGCTGTACGCGATCGGCGGCAACCCGGAGGCCGCGCGCGCCGCGGGCATCCGGGTGGACCGGGTCACCTGGATCGTGCTCGCCCTCGGTGGTCTGCTGGCGGCCTTCGCGGGCATCCTCTACACCGGCCACTACGGATCGGTCGCGGCCACGCAGGGCAACGGCTGGATCTTCCAGGTGTTCGCCGCGGCGGTCATCGGCGGCATCAGTCTCAAGGGCGGGCGCGGCACCCTGTTCGGTGCGCTGACCGGCGTACTGACGCTCCAGCTGGTGGTCAATGTGATGACCCTCGGCGGTGTCCCGGCGCTGTGGAACCAGTTCCTCAACGGCGCGATCATCATCGTCGCCCTGGTGATCTCCCGCTTCGCGAGCGGCGAGAAGCAGGACTGACCCCCTGATCCCGTGACGCCGGTGGGGCCGACGCCTGTCGGCCCCACCGGCGTGGTGCGGCGCGTGTCCGGGGCGGAGCCCCGAAGACGCCCTACAGCGTCGACCGCAACCACTGCTCCACGCTCGCCACGTGCACCGTCGCCCAGGCCCGCGCGGCCTCCGCGTCCCGGTCCCGCAGCGCCGACACGATCGCCCGGTGCTCGTGGAGCGTGCGGCTCACCGCGTCCTCCTGCGTCAGTCCGCGCCAGACCCGCGCCCGGGTCGTCGGCCCCGAGAGCCCGTCGAGCAGCGAGCAGAGCACCGAGTTCCCGGAGGACTGCACGATCCCGCGGTGGAACTCCAGGTCGCAGGCGACCAGTTCCTCCACCGAGGGCTGCGCACCCAGGGCGTCCAACTGCGAGCTCAGTGCGTCCAGTTGGGCCTCGCTGATCCGGGTGGCCGCCATCGCCGTCGCGGCCGGTTCCAGGATCCGCCGGACCGCCAGGAATTCGAGCACCGTGTCGTCGCGGTGGAAGTCCACCACGAAGCTCAGTGCCTCCAGCAGCAACTGCGGATCGAGGCTGGTCACATACGTGCCGTCACCCTGCCGCACATCGAGGATGCGGATCAGTGACAGCGCGCGCACCGCCTCCCGGAGGGAGTTGCGGGAGAGCCCCAGCTCGGCCGCGAGTTCGCTCTCCTTGGGGAGCCGGTCGCCGGGCCTCAGCGCACCCGAGACGATCATTCCCTTGATCTTCTCGATCGCCTCGTCGGTGACAGCCATGACGGTCCTCCTGGATCCGGACTGGAATCAGACATCCGATGTCTCCTCTCATTATGCGGGTCGGGAGAGGCGGATGAGCCAGGTCCGGCGAAGGCCGTCCCGGGTGCGCGGCCGCCGGGCCGGGCAGGGGTCAGTCCCAGAGCGCGGACGGTGCCTCGCGCCGCACCACGGGCGCCACGTCCTCGGCGAACCGCGCCAGCGTCTCGATCTGCTCGGGGTGGCTCAGCCCGAACCCGTCCACGGTGACCGACTGGAGATCGTGCCCGTACACCTCGTGCCAGCCGAGGATCTTGTCGATGATCTGCTGCGGGCTGCCGATCAGCTGGGGCCCGTCCGCGATGGCCTCCTCGATCGTCCGGAACGGGGTGTTGTAGCCGGGCCGGCCCTCCAGATGCGGCCGGGAGGACTGCCTCACCTTCGCCTCGTACAGCTCCTTGTAGCGCTCCACCGCCTGCTGCGAACTGTCGGCGATCAGCAGCCCGCCGGAACCCGCCGCCACATGCGCGCGGGCCGGATCGTGGCCGTACGCCTCGAAGCGCTCCCGGTAGTGGCCGATCAGCCGGGCGTACGCAGCCCGGGGCTGGACGGCATTGGCGGTGAACAGCGGATCGCCGTGGAACGCCGCCAGTTCGGGGGAGTTGAGGCTGGTCGCCGAGCCGTGCCAGACGCGCGGGGCCCCGGCGTACGGGCGCGGCAGGGTCGTCGCGTTCTTCAGGGCCGGCCGGAACTCGCCCTCCCAGTCGACGCCCTCCTCGGTCCAGAGCCGCCGCAGCAGCTCGTACTTCTCCTTCTGGAGGTCCCACTGCCGTTCCTCGTCGAGCCCGAAGAGGTCGAAGTGGCCGGCCTCGGCGCCCTTCCCGACGACCAGCTCGATCCGGCCCCTGGACAGCTGGTCGAGGGTCGCGAAGTCCTCGGCCACCCGCACCGGATCGAGGATCGCGACGACCGTGACACCGGTCAGGAGCCGGATGGCGGAGGTACGGGCCGCCAGCGCGCCGAGCACCACACTCGGACTCGACGACAGGAAGGGGCCGGCGTGCCGCTCGCCGATCGCGTACGCGTCGAAGCCGAGCCGCTCGGCGACGACTCCGGTCTCGATCACCTCCTCGAACCGCTCGGCGGGGGAGGGGCGCCGACCGGTCAGCGGGTGCGGGGCGTGGCCGATGAGGGAAAGCACGGAGAGCTTCATAGTTCAACTGTCCCCGCGTCATATTGCACCCGTATGGCAGCCGTATGGCGTCGTACGGCGCGTTCACCGGGCCGGGGTCTTCCGGACGCGCGGACGGGGCGGCCCCCGCGTGGGAGCCGCCCCGTCCGATGCGTCCGGTTCCGTCAGCCCCGGTCGCCGAGCATGGACTCGACGCCGGCCCGGATCTCGTCCGTCGCCAGGCCCCGGATCGTCAGCGTCGTCCGGCGGCGCAGCACGTCGTCCGCCGTCTCGGCCCACTCGTGGTCACGCGCGTAGGCGACCTGCGCCCAGATCTCCGGCGCGTCCGGGTGGATGCGCTCGGCCAGTGCCGGGTTCTCGTTCGCCAGCCGCGCGATGTCGAAGGAGAGCGAGCCGTAGTGGGTGGCGAGGTGGCGGGCCGTGTCGGCCGCCATCCGCGGACCGGGCGTACCGCCGTCGACCAGCAGCCGGTGCGCCACCGCTCTCGGGTTGGCGATGCCGGGCAGCGGGAGCTTCTTCGGCAGATGCGCGATCGGCTCCATGTCCTCCGCCAGGGGGTGCCCGGGGAGCGCGGCCAGCTTGTTCATCACCGTACGGCCGATGTGGCGGAACGTCGTCCACTTGCCGCCCGCGACCGACAGCATTCCGCCGCGGCCCTCCGTCACGACCGTCTCGCGCTTGGCCTTGGACGTGTCGCCCGGTCCGCCGGGCAGCACCCGCAGCCCCGCGAAGGAGTACGTGATCAGATCACGCGAAAGCTGCTGGTCCTTGACGGAGAACGCGGCCTCGTCCAGGATCTGCGCGGTGTCCTTCTCGTTGACCGCGACGTCCGCCGGATCGCCCTCGTACTCCTCGTCCGTCGTACCGAGCAGGAGCATGTCCTCCCACGGCAGGGCGAACGTGATCCGGTACTTGTCGATCGGCGTGGCCAGCGCGGCGTTCCACGGACGCGTCCGCTTCAGCACCAGGTGCGCGCCCTTGGACAGGCGTATCGAAGGAGCCGCGCCGGCGTCCTCCATCCTGCGCAGGTGATCGACCCACGGGCCGGTGGCGTTCAGCACGAGACGGGCGTTGACGCCGAACTCCGTGCCGTCCGTACGGTCCTCCAGGTCGGCGCCCGTCACCCGGCCCCGGGTGAACCGCAGCCCGGTCACCGCCGCGTGGTTCAGGACGACCGTACCCGCGTCGACGGCCGCGCGGACCGTCATCAGCGCCATGCGGGCGTCGTTCATCTGGTCGTCGCCGTAGACCGCGACGGCCTTCAGGTTGTCCGTGCGCAACTCCGGCACGTCGCGCTGCGCCTTCGCCGGGCTGATCACGTGCCCGACACCGTCACCGAACGCGGAGAGCGCCGAGTACGCGAACACGCCCGCGCCGAGCTTGGCCGCGCCGTGCGGGCCGCCCTTGTAGACCGGCAGGTAGAAGGTGAGCGGATTGGCCAGGTGCGGAGCCACCTGGCGGGACACCGCACGGCGCTCGAAGTGGTTCTCCGCGACCAGCTTCACCGCACCGGTCTGCAGGTAGCGCAGACCGCCGTGGAGCAGCTTGGAGGAGGCGGAGGAGGTGGCGCCGGCGAAGTCGCCGGCGTCCACCAGGGCCACCCGCAGCCCGGACTGCGCGGCGTGCCAGGCGGTGGAGATGCCCAGGATGCCGCCACCGATCACCAGGAGGTCGTACGCAGCCTTGGACAGCTGCTCCCGAGTCTCGGCGCGGCTCGGAAGGGAGCCGGAGGCCGGGTGCGTCCCCAGCGCGGGAACGCGTCGCAGGGTGGTCATGTCGATTACTCCTCGTCTTCGATCCAGCCCATGGTCCGTTCCACGGCCTTGAGCCAGCTCTTGTACTCGCGGTCGCGGGTGTCCGCGTCCATGCGGGGGGTCCACTCGGCGGCCCGGCGCCAGTTGGCGCGCAGCGCGTCGGTGTCCGGCCAGAAGCCGACGGCGAGACCGGCGGCGTAGGCGGCGCCGAGGCAGGTCGTCTCGGCGACCATGGGCCGCACCACGGGTGCGTCCAGGAAGTCGGCGAGCGTCTGCATCAGCAAGTTGTTGGAGGTCATGCCGCCGTCGACCTTCAGGGCGGCCAGCTCGACACCGGAGTCCTTCGTCATGGCGTCGGTGATCTCGCGGGTCTGCCAGGCGGTGGCCTCCAGGACGGCACGGGCGATGTGCGCCTTGGTGACGTACCTGGTCAGACCGGCGATGATGCCGCGGGCGTCGGAGCGCCAGTACGGGGCGAACAGACCCGAGAAGGCGGGCACGAAGTACGCGCCGCCGTTGTCCTCGACCGACGAGGCCAGCGTCTCGATCTCGGCCGCGGACTTGATCAGGCCCATCTGGTCGCGCATCCACTGCACCAGCGAACCGGTGACGGCGATGGAGCCCTCCAGGGCGTAGACCGGCTTCTGGTCGCCGATCCGGTACCCGACGGTCGTCAGCAGTCCGTTGTAGGAGTTGACCGGCGTCTCACCGGTGTTCATCAGCATGAAGGTGCCGGTGCCGTACGTGGACTTGGCCTCGCCCTCGGAGAAGCAGGTCTGGCCGAAGAGGGCCGCCTGCTGGTCGCCGAGCGCGGAGGCGACGGGGACACCGTCCAGCACGCCGCCCTTCGCGGTGCCGTACACCTCGGCGGAGGAGCGGATCTCGGGCAGCACGGCCGCCGGGATCTCCATGGACGCGAGGATCTTGTCGTCCCACGTCATGGTGTGCAGGTTCATCAGCAGGGTGCGCGAGGCGTTGGTGACATCGGTGACGTGGACGCCGCCGTCCGTGCCGCCGGTCAGGTTCCAGATGACCCAGGAGTCCATGGTGCCGAAGAGGATGTCGCCGCGCTCGGCGCGCTCGCGCAGCCCCTCGACGTTGTCGAGCAGCCAGCGGACCTTGGGGCCGGCGAAGTACGAGGCGAGCGGCAGACCGGTCTCGCGGCGGAAGCGGTCCTGGCCCACGTTGCGGCCGAGCTCCTTGCAGAGCGCGTCGGTGCGGGTGTCCTGCCAGACGAGGGCGTTGTGGACGGGCTCACCGGTGTTCTTGTCCCAGAGCAGCGTGGTCTCGCGCTGGTTGGTGATGCCGATGGCCTTCACGTCGGCGGCGGTGATGCCCGCCTTGACGACGGCGCCCGCCACGACCTCCTGGACGTTCTCCCAGATCTCGGTCGCGTTGTGCTCGACCCAGCCCGGCTTCGGGAAGATCTGCTCGTGCTCCTTCTGGTCGACGGAGACGATCCGGCCGTCCTTGTCGAAGACGATGCAGCGGCTGGAGGTGGTGCCCTGGTCGATGGCGGCGATGAACGGGCCGGTGGTGTGTGCGTCGGTCACGGTGTGCTCCCGGAAGTCTGTGTGGTCGTGAGGGTTGCGGCTCGGTACGTCACGGCGCTGTGCGTCACGGCTCAGGCGAAGGCGACGTTGTAGAGCCCGCCCGCGATCGCGCCGCCGATGAGCGGTCCGACCACCGGGATCCACGCGTAGCCCCAGTCGGAGCCGCCCTTGTTCGGCAGCGGCAGCAGCGCGTGCACGATACGCGGACCGAGGTCGCGAACCGGGTTGATTGCGTATCCCGTCGGCCCGCCGAGCGAGAGACCGATGCCGACGACGACCAGAGCGGTGACCAACGCGCCGAGCGTGCCGAGGCCGTTGCCGTCGTTGTTCAGGCCCTGGGTGAGGATCGCCAGGACGAGCACGACGGTGGCGATGATCTCGGTGACGAGGTTCTGCACCGCGTGGCGGATCTCGGGACCGGTGGAGAAGATGCCCAGCACCGGGCCCGCCTTCGGGGCCGAGACCTGGTCGACCATGGCCTCTTCACCCGGCTGGGCGCCCACGATCTCCGGATCTGTGAGATGCGCCCGGAACTGCCCGTAGTACGTCAGCCAGACCAGCACCGCGCCGATCATCGCGCCGAACAGCTGGGAGCCGAGGTACAGCGGGACGTCGCTCCACTTGGTGCCGCCCTCGATCGCGAGACCGATCGTGACCGCCGGGTTGAGGTGCGCGCCGGAAACGCCACCGGCCAGATAAGCGCCGGTCAGCACGGCGAAACCCCACCCGAAGGTGATGGCGAGCCAGCCGGCGTTCTGCGCCTTGGAGCGCTTGAGAGTGACGGCGGCACAGACACCGCCGCCGAGCAGGATGAGTACGGCGGTACCTATGGTCTCGCCGATGAAGATGTCGGAGCTGGACACCCGCGACTCCTTTGTCCTTCGTCCAGGGAAGCCGAACCCCGGGTCCCTCCGGTGGTCCGCGCCCTCACGTGAGGGCGTTTTCCGGCCCTTGGCGCTGTCACACCTTAACGCGAAATTCCGTTAGCTGTTCGACAATGCCGACCGATGAACGGCAATGCTTCACCCCGGTGAATCATGCGTCAAGGGTTGTGTGGCCCATAACTCGATCGTTACCGGCGACCCGTCGTGTCGCGCCGCCGGTGACGGCCACCCGCCGAGGCGGTCAGAAGGGCCGGGCGCCCAGATCCCTGGAGACCGCGCGGGCGCAGTCCCGCACCGCCGCGATCAGTTCGGGGCGCAGCTCCCCGTCCGCGCAGACCCGCTCCACCGCGCCGGTCACGGCCACCGCGCCGACCGGCATCCGCCGCCGGTCGTGGATCGGGGCGGCCACCGCGGCCACGCCCTCCCAGGTCTCCTCCACGTCAGCTGCCCAGCCGCGGGCCCGGATCAGGTCGAGCATCGCCTCGAACTCCTCCACGTCCGTGACGGTGCGCGGGGTGAACGGCCGCCGCTCGGCCTCCAGGGCCTCGGTGTGCGCCACCGGGTCGTACGCGGAGAGCACCTTGCCCAGGGCCGTCGAGTGCAGCGGCTGCATGGCCCCGACCTCCAGGACCTGCCGGCTGTCGTCGGGCCGGAAGACGTGGTGGACGATGAGGACGCCCTGCTGGTGCAGGACGCCCAGATGGGCGCTCTCGCCGCTGGAGCGGGCCAGGTCGTCCGTCCAGACGAGCGCGCGCGCCCGCAGCTCGTGGACGTCCAGATAGCTGTTGCCCAGCCGCAGCAGCTCGGCGCCCAGCTGATAGCGGCCGGACGCCGTGTCCTGCTCGACGAAGCCCTCGTGCTGGAGCGTGCGCAGGATGCCGTGCGCGGTGCCCTTGGCCAGGCCCAGTGAAGAGGCGATGTCGGACAGCCCCAGCCGCCGCTCGCCGCCTGCCAGTAGGCGCAGCATCGCCGCCGCCCGCTCCAGCGACTGGATGTTCTTGGCCATCGCGCCGTACTCCTCCACCTCGGTTCGACAATGCTGAACACTATCGGTCGATGCCGACCCGTGCGCGATCACGCAGGAAAACCGCTGCACCACTCCGATCCGGACGTCCCCCCGCACAGCATGCCGTCCGTTCCCTGGGACGGAGTGACGGCCCCGGGTGCCACCCGGCTACGCTGGCCTGGTGCGCCTTCCGCCGAAGACGCAAAGCCGACAGCCGTCGCATCCCAGGGAGTACATCCATGGCCTCGTCGCCGACCCCTTCCGCCGACAGCCGGAACCGAGCCGAAGCCCTCCGCGAGGCACTCGCCACCCGGGTGGTGGTGGCCGACGGTGCCATGGGCACCATGCTCCAGGCACAGGACCCCAGTCTCGAGGACTTCCAGAACCTCGAAGGCTGCAACGAGATCCTGAACGTCACGCGTCCCGACATCGTGCGCTCCGTGCACCAGGAGTACTTCGCCGTCGGCGTGGACTGCGTGGAGACGAACACCTTCGGCGCCAACCTGGCGGCCCTGGGCGAGTACGACATCGCCGAGCGGGTCTTCGAGCTCTCCGAGTCCGGCGCGCGCATCGCCCGCGAGGTCGCCGACGAATTCACCGCCTCCACCGGACAGCAGCGCTGGGTGCTCGGCTCCATGGGGCCGGGCACGAAGCTGCCGACGCTGGGCCACGCCCCGTACACCAGGCTCCGCGATGCCTACCAGCAGAACGCCGAGGGCATGATCGCCGGCGGCGCCGACGCCCTCCTGGTCGAGACCACCCAGGACCTGCTGCAGACCAAGGCCTCCGTCATCGGCGCCCGCCGCGCCCTGGAGGCCACCGGCGCCAACCTCCCGGTGATCTGCTCCGTCACCGTCGAAACGACCGGCACCATGCTGCTCGGCTCCGAGATCGGCGCGGCGCTCACCGCCCTGGAGCCGCTCGGCATCGACCTCATCGGCCTGAACTGCGCCACCGGCCCCGCCGAGATGAGCGAGCACCTGCGCTACCTCGCCCGCCACTCGCGCATCCCGCTCTCCTGCATGCCCAACGCCGGCCTCCCCGTGCTCGGCAAGGACGGCGCGCACTACCCGCTGTCCCCGGCGGAACTGGCCGACGCGCAGGAGACCTTCGTCCGCGAGTACGGCCTCTCGCTGGTCGGCGGCTGCTGCGGTACGACCCCGGAGCACCTGCGCCAGGTCGTCGAACGGGTCCGCGGCGTCGCCGTCACCACCCGCACCCCGCACCCCGAGCCGGGCGCCGCGTCCCTCTACCAGACCGTCCCGTTCCGCCAGGACACCTCGTACCTCGCGATCGGTGAGCGTACGAACGCCAACGGCTCGAAGAAGTTCCGCGAGGCCATGCTGGAGGGCCACTGGGACGACTGCGTGGAGATGGCCCGCGACCAGATCCGCGAGGGCGCCCACATGCTCGACCTCTGTGTCGACTACGTGGGCCGCGACGGTGTGGCGGACATGGAGGAGCTGGCCGGCCGCTTCGCCACCGCCTCCACCCTGCCGATCGTGCTCGACTCCACCGAACTGCCCGTCCTGCGGGCCGGTCTGGAGAAGCTCGGCGGCCGTGCCGTCCTCAACTCCGTCAACTACGAGGACGGCGACGGACCCGAGTCCCGCTTCGCCAAGGTCACCGCGCTGGCCGCCGAGCACGGCGCCGCGCTGATCGCCCTGACCATCGACGAGGAGGGCCAGGCCCGCACCGTCGAGCACAAGGTCGCCGTCGCCGAGCGGCTCATCGCGGACCTGACCGGCAACTGGGGCATCCAGGAGTCCGACATCCTCGTCGACACCCTGACCTTCACCATCTGCACCGGTCAGGAGGAGTCCCGCGGCGACGGCATCGCCACCATCGGCGCCATCCGCGAACTCAAGAAGCGCCACCCCGACGTACAGACCACGCTCGGCCTGTCCAACATCTCCTTCGGCCTCAACCCGGCCGCCCGCGTCGTCCTCAACTCCGTCTTCCTCGACGAGTGCGTCAAAGCCGGTCTCGACTCCGCGATCGTGCACGCCTCCAAGATCCTGCCGATCGCACGTCTCGACGAGGAGCAGGTCAAGGTCGCACTCGACCTCGTCTACGACCGACGCTCCGAGGGCTACGACCCCCTCCAGAAGCTCATGGAGCTCTTCGAGGGCGTCAGCACGAAGTCGATGAAGGCCGGCAAGGCCGAGGAACTCCTCGCCCTGCCGCTCGACGAACGCCTCCAGCGCCGCATCATCGACGGCGAGAAGAACGGCCTGGAGACCGACCTCGACGAGGCCCTGCGGACCCGCCCGGCCCTCGACATCGTCAACGACACCCTCCTGGAGGGCATGAAGGTCGTCGGCGAACTCTTCGGCTCCGGCCAGATGCAGCTGCCGTTCGTGCTCCAGTCCGCCGAGGTCATGAAGACCGCGGTGGCCCATCTGGAACCGCACATGGAGAAGTCCGACGCCGAGGGCAAGGGCACCATCGTCCTGGCCACCGTCCGCGGCGACGTCCATGACATCGGCAAGAACCTCGTCGACATCATCCTGTCCAACAACGGCTACAACGTCGTGAACCTCGGCATCAAGCAGCCGGTCTCCGCGATCCTGGAGGCCGCCGAGGAGCACCGCGCCGACGTCATCGGCATGTCCGGCCTCCTGGTGAAGTCCACCGTGATCATGAAGGAGAACCTGGAGGAGCTGAACCAGCGCAAGCTGGCCGCCGACTTCCCGGTGATCCTCGGCGGCGCCGCCCTCACCCGGGCCTATGTCGAGCAGGACCTCCACGAGATCTACGAGGGCGAGGTCCGCTACGCCCGCGACGCCTTCGAGGGGCTGCGCCTGATGGACGCCCTGATCGCGGTCAAGCGAGGCGTCCCCGGCGCCGCCCTCCCGGAACTCAAGCAGCGCCGCGTACCCAAGCGCGACACCGTGGCCCCGGAGACCGACGAGCCGGAGGAGGGCGTCCGCTCCGACGTCGCCGTCGACAACCCGGTCCCCGAGCCCCCCTTCTGGGGCACCCGGGTCGTCAAGGGCATCCAGCTCAAGGAGTACGCGTCCTGGCTGGACGAGGGCGCGCTCTTCAAGGGCCAGTGGGGTCTCAAGCAGGCCCGCGCGGGTGACGGACCGACGTACGAGGAGCTGGTGGAGACCGAGGGCCGCCCGCACCTGCGCGGCTGGCTCGACAAGCTCCACACCGAGAACCTGCTGGAAGCCGCCGTCGTCTACGGCTACTTCCCCTGCGTCTCCAAGGGCGACGACCTGATCCTGCTCCACGAGGACGGCTCCGAGCGCACCCGCTTCACCTTCCCGCGCCAGCGCCGTGGCCGCCGCCTCTGCCTCGCGGACTTCTTCCGCCCCGAGGAATCCGGCGAGACGGACGTGATCGGCCTCCAGGTCGTCACCGTCGGCTCGAAGATCGGCGGCGAGACCGCCAAGCTCTTCGAGGCCAACTCCTACCGCGACTACCTGGAGCTGCACGGCCTGTCCGTGCAGCTGGCCGAGGCCCTTGCCGAGTACTGGCACGCCCGGGTCCGCTCCGAGCTCGGCTTCGGCGGCGAGGACCCGGCCGATGTCGAGGACATGTTCGCGCTGAAGTACCGGGGCGCGCGCTTCTCCCTCGGCTACGGTGCCTGCCCCGACCTGGAGGACCGGGGGAAGATCGCCGAGCTGCTCCAGCCGGAGCGGATCGGCGTGCATCTCTCGGAGGAGTTCCAGCTGCACCCGGAGCAGTCCACCGACGCGATCGTCATCCATCACCCGGAGGCGAAGTACTTCAACGCGCGGTAAGACGGCGTTCACCGCGCGGTAGCAGGACAAGTCGTACACTGGTCGGTCCAGTGCAGGCCGGTCGCCCCTCCCACGGGAAAAGGCGGCCGGCCTTCTCGTCCCTTACGGAAGGTGTGCCGGATGACCAGCACGGTTCCCGCGTCCATGACCCGCACGGCCGAAGGCGCCGCCCTGCAGGCCGTCCTGCTCGACATGGACGGCACCCTCGTCGACACCGAGGGCTTCTGGTGGGACGCCGAGGTGGAGGTCTTCGCCGGTCTCGGGCACCGGCTCGACGAGGCCTGGCGGGACGTGGTGGTCGGCGGGCCGATGACCCGCAGCGCCGGCTACCTCATGGACGTCACCGGCGCGGACATCACCCTCGCCGAACTCACCGTGCTGCTCAACGACCGCTTCGAGGAGCGCATCGGCCGCGGAGTGCCGCTGATGCCGGGCGCGGCACGGCTGCTGGCCGAACTGGCCCGGCACGAGATTCCCACCGCCCTGGTCTCGGCCTCGCACCGGCGGATCATCGACCGGGTGCTGGACTCGGTGGGCCACCACCACTTCTCGCTCACCGTCGCGGGCGACGAGGTCGCCCGTACGAAGCCGCACCCGGAGCCCTATCTCACCGCCGCGTCCGGCTTCGGGGCGGAGCCCGAGCGCTGCGCGGTCATCGAGGACACCGCCACCGGTGTCGCTGCCGCGGAGGCCGCGGGCTGCCGGGTCGTCGCCGTACCGTCCGTCGCGCCCATCGCCCCCGCGTCCGGCCGCGTGGTCGTGCGGTCGCTCGAAGAAGTCGATCTCGCATTCCTCCGGGGCCTGGTCACGGGAGTGCGCTGATCCGCACACCGAGAGTGTTCCTGTGAACGAACCGAAAAACTCTCGGCGCGGGACGGTGCGTTTTCTGTCGTGTGTACGTGTGCGCAAGCCGGGCCCACGGCAGAGGGAAAACGGGTTCGGGCGTGACCTTTGTCACCCGAATCGCGATCAATGGCTCTTCAAGATCGCCCGAGATGGCCTTTTTGGGGTATCGAAGTGTCCCGGTTGATGGCTTCTCGTGAGAAACCTTCCCGACCGGGGAAAACGGCTCGCCGGTCATTCCCATCACCGTCCGATTACGCATCGGGGCAGCTCCGGTCCGGCCACGCCGACGGCGCGCACTAGTGTCGCTCTCTCAATGCCGGATGAGGGAGAGCGTCCACAATGAACCGCAAGACTCTGGTGCTGCCGGCCGTCGTCGGCCTGCTCGCACCCGCACTCGCCGCCTGCGGCGCGTCGGGAGACGGGAGCGATGGCAAGGCTGCCATCGTTGTCGGCACCACGGACCAGTTCGTCGCCTCCAAGGACAGCCCCGCCCCCCTCGACCCCGCCATCGGCTACGAAGCGGGCGTCTGGAACGTTCTCCGGCAGACCGTGCAGACGCTGATGCATGTGCCGCGCGGCGGCGGCGAGCCGGTACCCGAAGCGGCGGAGAGCTGCGCCTTCACGGACACCCAGAACGAGAGCTACCGCTGCAAGCTGCGCGGCGGCCTGAAGTTCGCCGACGGCACGGCGATCACCGCCGATGACGTGAAGTACTCCATCGACCGCGTCATCCGCATCGACGCCGACAACGGCCCCGTCGCCCTGCTCGCCAACATCGACACCGTCGAGACGCGCGGCGAGCGGGAGGTCGTCTTCCACCTCCGCACGCCGGACGCCACGTTCCCGTACAAGCTCGCCACCCCGGTCGCCGGGATCGTGCCCCGGAGCAAGTACGAGGCGAAGTCCGCGCGCGCCGGATTCCAGGTGGACGGCTCCGGCCCGTACACGATGAAGCCGGAAGTCGAGCACAACAAGGTCGTCAAGGTCCTCTTCACCAGGAATCCCCTCTACAAGGGGGACCTGAAGGTGCGGAACGAGAAGGTCGAGCTGGACGTCTTCCCCGGCCCGGAGGCCATGGGCAAGGCCCTCGACGACAAGAAGATCGACATGATGACCCGCACCATGTCGCCCGAGCAGTCCCGGCAGATGCTCGAAAAGCCCGAGGACGGCATCAAACTCACCGAGATGCCCGGCCTCGCCATCCATTTCCTGGGCTTCAACACCAACGACCCGGCCGTGAAGAACAAGGCCGTCCGCCAGGCCATGGCCCAGATCATCGACCGCGGCGAGATCGCGGGCAAGGTGTACGGCACCACGGCCGAGCCGCTGTACTCGCTGATCCCGTCCGGCATCACCGCGCACGCCAACTCGTTCTACGACAAGTACCGGGAGCCCAGTGCCGCGAAGGCCGCGGCGATCCTGGACGACGCAGGCGTCGACACCCCGGTGAAGCTCACCCTCCACTACCCGTCCGACCGTGTCGGGGCCGGCTCCGCCGCCGAGTTCGGAACCCTGAAGAAGCAGTTCAACGACACCGGACTGTTCGACGTGACCGTCGAGGGAACCCCTTGGGCGAAGTACCGCCCGGCACAGCTGCGCGGCGACTACGCCGTGTACGGCATGGGCTGGTTCCCCGACTTCCCGGACCCCGACAACTTCGTGGCGCCGTTCCTCGACCGGAACAACTTCCTCAACTCGCCCTACACGTTGACCCCGGCCCAGAAGACGCTCATCCCGCAGTCCCGCCGGGAGTCCGACCGCAGCGCCGCGACCAAGACCTTCCGGCAGCTCCAGGACATCATCGCCACCGACGTCCCCCTCCTGCCGATCTGGCAGGGCAAGCAGTACGCCGCTTCCCGCGAAGGACTCACCGGCGTCGAGTGGGCGGTCAACTCCTCCGCCGATCTACACCTCTGGGAACTCGGCAAGGGCACCGGCTGAACGCGGACGGCGCCCCCCGGCCGGGGGGCGCCGTCCGCGTTCCGGGCCTCGCGGGGCCGCCCTCCGGTTCGCTCACTGGGCGCCGGGGCGCACCAGGCCGCTCTCGTACGCGTACACGGCCGCCTGCACCCGGTCCCGCAGGCCGAGCTTGGTCAGCACGTGGCCGACATGCGTCTTGACCGTCGTCTCGCTGACGAACAGATCCGCGGCGATCTCCGCGTTCGACAGGCCGCGCGCCACCAGCTTCAGCACCTCGACCTCCCGGTCCGTCAGCGTGTGCAGGGTGTCCGGCAGCGGCTCCTCGCCGGACGGCAGGTGGTCCGCGTACTTGTCGAGCAGCCTGCGGGTGATGCTCGGAGCGAGCATCGCCTCGCCCGCCGCGACCACACGGATCGCCTGCACCAGCTCATTGGCCGGAGCGTCCTTCAGCAGGAAGCCGCTGGCGCCGGCGCGCAACGCCTCCACCACGTACTCGTCGAGATCGAACGTGGTCAGCACCAGCACCTTCGCCGGACCGTCCCGGCCCGGACCGGTGATCTGACGCGTCGCCTCGACGCCGTCCATCCGCGGCATGCGGATGTCCATCAGCACCACATCGGGCTGCAGCGCCCGCACCTGGTCGAGAGCCTGGAGGCCGTCACCGGCCTCGCCCACCACCGCGAGATCCCCCTCCGCCTCCAGAATCATCCGGAAGCCGGTGCGCAGCAGTGGTTGGTCGTCGACCAGTAGGACGCGGATAGCCACAGGGTCTCCTTACGGTCCTTCGAGTTGAGGTCCTTCGAGGGCCACAGGCCGGGCGGCCTCAGCGCGGACCGGGTCCATTCTGCCCTGGACATCCTGCTCCGGCTCCGCCGGGCGTACGGACAACGGATATACCGGGGGAGTGCCACCGAATTCCGGGCAGACCGACCGGTGGTCGCACCAGCCGCACAGCTTCGTCGGCCGGGGCCGCCACTCACCCGTCTCCGTGGCCAGCCGGATCGCGTCCCAGAGGGCCAGCAGCTTCCGCTCGACCCGCTCCAGATCCGCCACCACCGGGTCGTACGTCACGATGTCGCCACTGCCGAGATAGACGAGCTGGAGCCGGCGCGGCACCACGCCCTTCAGCCGCCAGATCACCAGGGCGTAGAACTTCATCTGGAAGAGCGCGCCCTCCGCATACTCCGGGCGCGGTGCCTTTCCCGTCTTGTAGTCGACGATCCGGACCTCGCCCGTCGGCGCCACATCGATCCGGTCGATCACCCCGCGCAGCCGCAGGCCCGACTCCAGCTCCGTCTCGACGAACATCTCCCGCTCGGCGGGCTCCAGGCGCGTCGGATCCTCCAACGAGAACCAGCGCTCCACCAGGCTCTCCGCCTCCGAGAGCCAGCGCGACAGCCGCTCGCCCCCGGCATCCTCCGCGAACAGCTCCGACAGCTCCGGCTTCGACTCCAGCAGCCGGTCCCACTGGGCGGGGATCAGCGAGGTGGCCCGGCCCGCCGTGCGCTCCGCGGCCGGGTTGTCGAAGAGCCGCTCCAGCACCGCGTGGACCAGCGTGCCCCGGGTAGCCGCTTCGCTGGGCTTCTCCGGCAGCTTGTCGATGACCCGGAAGCGGTACAGCAGAGGACACTGCATGAAATCGCTCGCCCGCGACGGCGACAGGGACGAAGGCGGCTGAGCGGGCCGCGGCAGGGAGGTCATGTCGAAGACCCTACGGCCCGCCACCGACAGCCGGCGGCATACCATCGACCACAGACCCTCGAACACTGCATGATCGTGCCGTACGGCACCGACCGAAAGGACCCCGTGGACGAGAGCGGCGACAGCGGGCGGCCGCAGCCCGGTACGGGGGGAACGGCCCCCGGCACCGGCCCCGGCAAGGGCGAACCGCGGCGCCCCGAAGAGCCCGGCGGCGGCCTTCTCATGGGCCGTCCCTTCGGCGTGCCCGTGTACGTCGCACCGAGCTGGTTCATCGTGGCCGCACTGATCACCTGGGTCTTCGGCGGTCAGCTCGAACGCGTACTGCCCGAGCTCGGCGCGGCGCGCTACCTGGTCTCCCTCTTCTTCGCGATCGCCTTCTACGCCTCCGTGCTCGTCCACGAACTCGCCCACACGGTCGTCGCGCTGCGCTACGAGCTGCCCGTGCGCCGCATCCAGCTCCAGTTCTTCGGCGGCGTCTCCGAGATCGAGAAGGAGTCCGAGACGCCCGGCCGCGAATTCCTGCTCGCCTTCGTCGGCCCGCTGCTCTCCCTGGTGCTGGCCGGCCTCTTCTACGTCGGGATGTTGTTCGTCGCACCCGGCACCGTGCCCGGCGTCCTCCTCGCCGGACTGATGATCTCCAACCTCCTGGTGGCAGCCTTCAACCTCCTGCCCGGCCTCCCGCTCGACGGCGGACGGATGCTCCGCGCCGTCGTCTGGAAGATCACCGGCCGGCCGATGAGCGGCACCGTCGCCGCCGCCTGGGTCGGCCGGGCCCTCGCCGTCGTCACCCTCATCGGCCTCCCGCTGCTCACCCACACCGGCTCCTTCGGGAACGACCCCCGGGACCTCAGCGGCATGGACACCGTCACCGACGCGCTGCTCGCCGCCATCCTCGCCGCCATCATCTGGACCGGAGCGGGCAACAGCCTGCGCATGGCCCGCCTGCGCGAGCACCTCCCCGAACTGCGTGCCCGCACCCTCACCCGGCGCGCCGTCCCGGTGGAGGCCGCCACCCCGCTCTCCGAGGCCCTGCGCCGCGCCAACGAGGCGGGCGCCCGCGCCCTCGTCGTCGTCGACGGGCACGGCGAACCCAAGGGCGTCGTCCGCGAAACGGCCATCGTCTCCGTCCCCGAACACCGCCGCCCGTGGGTCGCCGTGGGCGGCCTCGCCCAGGACCTCACCGAAGGCATGAAGATCTCCGCCGAGCTGGCCGGCGAAGCACTGCTGGACCGCCTCAAGGCCAATCCCGCCACCGAATACCTCGTCCTCGAGGAGACCGGGGAGATCTTCGGCGTGCTGTCCACCGCCGACGTCGAACGGGCATTCGTCGCCGCCCTGGCCAGGCCGGCCGCCTGACCGCCCGGCCCGCGCCCCGCCTCGCGGTCGGAGCCCGGGGAATCACCGGTACGCTGGTCACATGTCTGAACCGACCGGTGCCGCCCGCCGACGCGGGCCCTTCAAGGTCGGGGACCAGGTCCAGCTCACCGATCCCAAGGGACGCCACTACACCTTCACGCTCGAAGCCGGAAAGAACTTCCACACCCACAAGGGTTCTTTCCCGCACGACGAGCTGATCGGTGCCCCCGAGGGCAGTGTTGTCCGAACCACGGGAAACGTCGCCTATCTCGCGCTGCGCCCCCTGCTCCCCGACTACGTCCTGTCCATGCCCCGCGGCGCCGCCGTGGTCTACCCCAAGGACGCGGGGCAGATCCTGGCCTTCGCCGACATCTTCCCCGGCGCCCGCGTCGTGGAAGCCGGCGTCGGCTCCGGCTCGCTCTCCACCTTCCTGCTGCGCGCCATCGGCGACCAGGGCATGCTGCACTCCTACGAGCGCCGCGAGGACTTCGCCGAGATCGCCCAGCAGAACGTGGAACGCTACTTCGGCGAACCCCACCCCGCCTGGCAGCTCACCGTCGGCGACCTCCAGGACAACCTTTCGGACACCGACGTCGACCGGGTCGTCCTCGACATGCTCGCCCCCTGGGAGTGCCTGGAGGCCGTCTCCAAGGCGCTCGTCCCCGGCGGCATCCTCTGCGCGTACGTCGCGACGACCACCCAGCTCGCGCGGACCGTCGAGTCCATCCGCGAGATGGGCTGCTTCGCCGAACCGCAGCCCTGGGAATCGATGATCCGCAACTGGCACGTCGAGGGACTGGCCGTCCGTCCGGACCACCGGATGATCGGCCACACCGGCTTCCTCGTCACCGCCCGCCGCCTGGCCGACGGTGTGGAGGCCCCGCTGCGCCGCCGCCGCCCGGCCAAGGGCGCCTACGGCGAGGACTACGACGGTCCCGGCAGCCAGAGCGGCTCCTCCCGCGGCTGAGCCGCACAACGTACCGGCGCCGACGCCGAGTTCCCGGACCGACCCGGGAACTCGGCGGCGGCGCCTTTCCGTTGTCGACAGGGACACGCATCCGCGCCGACCCCACCGTTCCCCTGTCCCATGGGGTGTGGCACGATGCTGGCCACCCCACGCCACCGCGGACGTCCCACGGGCGGCACCGCCCGCCCGGGCATCCAGGCATCCTCGATCCACAGGAACCACAGGAGACATCCCGCGTGCAGCCCTCCGAGCTCCCGGACCTCGCGCACACCGACAGCAGGCCGCTGCACTGGCTCGCCACCGCGACAGCCATGGCCGCTGTCGTCGCAGCCGCCGGAATGCTCCAGCCGGACCCCGCCGCCTCCGCCTCGACCACCCACCGGACCACCGCACAGCACGGCACCGCACCCGTCGCCGCACCCGATCCGGAGCGGGTGGCCTATCCCCTGGAATGCGCCGGGGTGGGGAGTGTCGTGGCCCAACAGGCACCCGGCGACCTCGACGGCGACGGCCGCCCCGAGACCGTCGCCGTCGTCCACTGCGACGCCGGATCCGGTACCCCGCCCAGCGGCGTCTACGTCCTCACACGGGGAAGCGGGGCCGCACCCAGGATCGTGGCGACCCTGGTGGACCCCGCGCAGAAGATGAACGTCGGCGATCTCGCGGTGCGTGACGGCGTCGTCTCCGCCACCCTGTTCGGCTACTCCTCGGCCGACGTACCCCGCTGCTGCCCCGACCAGCAGGAGAAGGTCACCTGGCGGTGGAAGGGCGGCGCGTTCGTCCGAAGCGTCCGGGCCGCCCCGGCCGACGCCTGAGCGGTCACCGCGCGTGCCCGCCCGCCCGGAGCCGCCGGATCAGGCGGCCTCGGGACCGTACACTTCGACCCTGTCCGAAACACGACGCACATGGATGCAGTCGCCCGGGCACTCCTTGGCCGAATCGACGACGTCCTGAAGCAGCGGCAGCGGTACGGGCGTGGTCGCGCCCTTGTCCTGCAACAGCTCGTCGTCGCTGCTCTTCACATACGCCAGACCGTCGATGTCCAGCTCGAACACCTCGGGCGCGTACTGCACGCAGATGCCGTCCCCCGTGCAGAGGTCCTGGTCGATCCAGACCTCCAGACCCTGTGTGTCGCTGCCGGTGGGAGCGTCCTGCTGCACGGTCATTTCTCCTGCCGTTCCCTGCGTATCCGAACCAAAAGAAGCCAGCCCTGACGGGTGTTGAACGGTTCGACGATACAACCGGCCGCTTTCCGATGTTGAAGGGTGGGTATTCCCCTCTCACGAGGGGGAACGCAAGGGTGAAGATCGGACACGCCCCGCAGTCTTTGTGATCTAGGGGTTTCAATCATCACCCACCCAGGTAGGGTCAGGAAGCGTCCAGCTCCCCTTGGAGGAGGTGAGGACCGTGGCAGCCCACGACGACGACATCAACCGCGGCATCCGGCCCGGGCGGGGGTCCGAAGACCCAGCCGGCCAGGTCGCCTATCTCGAGCAGGAAATCGCCGTCCTGCGACGTAAGCTCGCCGACTCTCCGCGCCATACGAGGATTCTCGAAGAGCGGATCGTCGAGTTGCAGACCAACCTGGCAGGCGTGTCCGCGCAGAACGAACGGCTCGCCAACACGCTCCGCGAGGCCCGCGACCAGATCGTGGCCCTCAAGGAAGAAGTCGACCGGCTCGCACAGCCGCCGGCCGGGTTCGGTGTGTTCTTGCAGGGCAATGAGGACGGCACCTGCGACATCTTCACCGGAGGCCGAAAGCTCCGGGTGAATGTCAGCCCCAGCGTCGAACTCGACGACCTCCGGCGCGGCCAGGAAGTCATGCTCAATGAAGCGCTCAACGTGGTCGACGCCATGGAATTCGAGCGGGCCGGGGACATCGTCACCCTCAAGGAGATCCTTGAGGACGGCGAGCGGGCCCTGGTCATCGGACACACCGACGAGGAACGGGTGGTACGGCTCGCCGAGCCACTGCTGGACGCCACCATCCGCCCCGGCGACGCGCTCCTGCTCGAATCCAGGTCCGGCTATGTCTACGAAGTGGTCCCCAAGAGCGAGGTCGAAGAGCTCGTCCTCGAAGAGGTCCCGGACATCGACTACGACAAGATCGGCGGCCTGGGCGACCAGATCGAGCTGATCCGGGACGCGGTCGAGCTCCCCTACCTCCACCCCGACCTCTTCAAGGAGCACGAACTGCGGCCGCCGAAGGGCATCCTGCTCTACGGACCGCCCGGCTGCGGAAAGACGCTCATCGCCAAGGCGGTGGCCAACTCCCTTGCCAAGAAGGTCGCCGAAGTCACGGGCCAGCCCGCGGGCAAGAGCTACTTCCTCAACATCAAGGGCCCGGAGCTCCTCAACAAGTACGTCGGCGAGACCGAGCGGCACATCCGCCTGGTCTTCCAGCGTGCCCGCGAGAAGGCCGGCGAGGGCACTCCCGTCATCGTCTTCTTCGACGAGATGGAGTCCCTCTTCCGCACCCGGGGATCCGGCGTCAGCTCGGACGTGGAGAACACCATCGTCCCCCAGCTGCTCGCCGAGATCGACGGTGTCGAGGGCCTGGAGAACGTCATCGTCATCGGCGCCTCCAACCGCGAGGACATGATCGACCCCGCGATCCTGCGACCCGGCCGCCTCGATGTGAAGATCAAGATCGAGCGCCCGGACGCGGAGGCCGCGAAGGACATCTTCGCGAAGTACCTCACGCCTTCTCTGCCCCTGCACTCGGACGACCTCGCGGAGCACACCGGCTCCAAGGAGGCCGCCACGCACGCGATGATCCAGTCCGTCGTCGAGCGGATGTACACCGAGTCCGAGGAGAACCGCTTCCTCGAAGTCACGTACGCCAACGGCGACAAGGAAGTCCTCTACTTCAAGGACTTCAATTCCGGCGCGATGATCCAGAACATCGTCGACCGGGCCAAGAAGATGGCCATCAAGGATTTCCTCGACCAGGGCCAGAAGGGCCTTCGCGTCTCCCATCTCCTCCAGGCATGCGTGGACGAGTTCAAGGAGAACGAGGACCTGCCGAACACCACGAACCCGGACGACTGGGCCCGCATCTCCGGCAAGAAGGGCGAGCGGATCGTGTTCATCCGTACGCTTGTCACCGGAAAGCAGGGCGCGGACACCGGCCGCTCCATCGACACGGTGGCGAATACCGGGCAGTACCTGTAAAGCGCGGACCGGCTGCGGATGCCCGGCCGGGCATCCGCAGCCGGTTGCTTTCCGGACAGCTCGCACGACACCGCAGCAATGACGCAATTGATCTCCCCACCAGCACAGAGGCGCTCTAGGCTCTTGCGTACCGCCCGGTCGCGCAGTGCGTGGACGGGCAGCGCACGCGCCACCGACAAGCAGCGGTACTTGAGCGCCGCCCCTCAAGGGAGCGCCGCCGGGCAAGGAGGGCCGCATGACCGTACGGCGAGTAATGGGCATCGAGACGGAGTACGGGATCTCCGTCCCCGGCCACCCCAACGCCAATGCCATGCTCACCTCGTCCCAGATCGTCAATGCCTACGCGGCGGCGATGCACCGGGCGCGCCGCGCCCGCTGGGACTTCGAGGAGGAGAACCCGCTGCGGGACGCGCGAGGATTCGACCTCGCCCGCGAGACCGCGGACTCCAGCCAGCTCACCGACGAGGACATCGGCCTCGCCAATGTCATCCTCACCAACGGGGCCCGCCTCTACGTCGACCACGCGCACCCCGAGTACAGCTCCCCGGAAGTCACCAATCCGCGGGACGCGGTGCTCTGGGACAAGGCCGGCGAACGCATCATGGCCGAGGCGGCCGAGCGCGCGGCCCAGCTGCCCGGCGCCCAGCCGATCCACCTCTACAAGAACAACACCGACAACAAGGGCGCCTCGTACGGCACGCACGAGAACTACCTGATGAAGCGGGAGACCCCCTTCTCCGACATCGTGCGCCATCTGACCCCGTTCTTCGTCTCCCGCCAGGTGGTGACCGGCGCGGGACGCGTGGGAATCGGCCAGGACGGCCACGAGCACGGCTTCCAGATCAGCCAGCGCGCCGACTACTTCGAGGTCGAGGTCGGCCTGGAGACCACCCTCAAGCGCCCCATCATCAACACCCGCGACGAACCGCACTCCGACGCCGAGAAGTACCGCCGGCTCCATGTGATCATCGGCGACGCGAACCTTTCGGAGATCTCCACCTACCTCAAACTCGGCACCACCGCCCTGGTCCTCTCCATGATCGAGGACGGCTTCATCAACGTCGATCTCGCGGTCGACCAGCCGGTGCGCACGCTGCACCACGTCTCCCACGACCCGACTCTGCAGCACCTGATCACGCTGCGCAGCGGCCGTACGCTCACCGCGGTGCAGCTCCAGATGGAGTACTTCGAGCTGGGCCGCAAATACGTCGAGGAACGGTACGGGGCGGACGCCGACGAGCAGACCAAGGACGTCCTGGTCCGCTGGGAGGACACCCTCAACCGGCTGGAGAACGATCCGATGAGCCTGTCCGGCGAGCTCGACTGGATCGCCAAGCGGGAACTCATGGAGGGCTACCGTCGCCGTGACGGCCTGGACTGGGACGCGGCGCGGCTGCACCTGGTGGATCTCCAGTACGCCGACGTGAGGGCCGAGAAGGGCCTGTACAACCGTCTGGCGGCGCGCGGCAAGATGAAGCGCCTGCTGGACGACGGGGACATCGAGAAGGCCCGTACGGCCCCCCCGGAGGACACCAGGGCCTACTTCCGGGGCCGCTGCCTGGAGCAGTACGCCGACGACGTGGCCGCGGCCTCGTGGGACTCGGTGATCTTCGACCTTCCGGGCCATGACTCGCTGCAGCGGGTCCCCACCCTGGAACCGCTCCGGGGCACCCGCAACCACGTCAAGGAGCTGCTGGACCGCTGCCGCACGGCGGAGGAGCTGGTCCAGGTGCTGTCGGGCGGCTGAAAGGGCCGCGATCGGGGAATCATCGGGATGACCCCCGGACGTTGAGACAAGTACCGGGCCAATGTCGGACCCCGTGGGTAGGGTCTGATCAAGTGCTTCGAACCGAGCGGGGTGAGCTATATGGCGACCAAGGACACCGGCGGCGGACAGCAGAAGGCGACGCGTTCCACGGAGGAGGTCGAGGAGCAGGCGCAGGACGCGCAGGCGTCCGAGGACCTCAAGGAGCGCCAGGAGAAGCTGAGCGACGATGTCGACTCGGTTCTGGACGAGATCGATGACGTGCTCGAGGAGAACGCAGAGGACTTCGTGCGTTCCTTCGTTCAAAAGGGTGGACAGTAGTTCACAGACGTGAACGCGGGGGTGGAGAGGTGCGCGCGGTGCGGGCGGAGTCGGCCCGTGCCGCGCGGGCACAAGCGGCACCGCGAGCGGTGCGGCCGCCCCCGCAGTTCAGGTGGATCACTGCCACGGGGCGGGTAGGGTCCGTGGCGTAACCGCATCAACTGCAATTCGGCCATCGGCACGTCGGGAGACGATCCCGGCACCTTCCGCGGGGCCGTCGCTTACCTGGAGGGAAACGCGTGGAAGCCAACACTCGTAGCACCGGGCGTCTACCAGCTGCCTTCCTGACGCCGGGATCCTCTTCGTTCATGGATTTCCTGTCCGACCACTCTCCCCAGCTGCTCCCCGGCAACCGGAGCCTGCCGCCCCTGCAGGGGGTCATCGAGGCGCCGCACGGGACGACCATCGTCGCGGCGACGTTCGCCGGCGGTGTGGTCCTGGCCGGCGACCGGCGGGCCACCATGGGCAACATGATCGCGCAGCGCGACATCGAGAAGGTCTTCCCGGCCGACGAGTACTCGGCGGTGGGCATTGCCGGTACGGCCGGGCTGGCCGTGGAGATGGTCAAGCTCTTCCAGCTGGAGCTGGAGCATTTCGAGAAGGTCGAGGGCGCCCAGCTCTCCCTGGAGGGCAAGGCGAACCGGCTCTCCACGATGATCCGCAGCAACCTGGCCATGGCCATGCAGGGCCTCGCCGTCGTGCCGCTCTTCGCCGGCTTCGACGTCGACCGCGAGAAGGGCCGGATCTTCTCGTACGACGTCACCGGCGGCCGTTCCGAGGAAGTCGGCTACGCGGCCACCGGCTCCGGATCGATCTTCGCCCGCGGGTCGATGAAGAAGCTCTACCGCGAAGACCTGACGGAGCAGGAGGCCCTCACCCTGGTCGTCCAGGCCCTGTACGACGCCGCGGACGACGATTCGGCGACCGGCGGTCCCGATGTGGCCCGGCGGATCTATCCGATCGTCACCGTCATCACCGACGAGGGCTTCCGGAAGCTGGCCGAGGCGGAATCCTCGGAGATCGCCCGCACGATCCTGGAACGTCGCATGGAACAGCCCGACGGCCCGCGCGCCGCGCTGCTCTGACCGCCGTTCCGCTGCTTCTTCGATGCTCTTGTCACTGACAGAAAGGGACGGATAACCGGTGTCGACGCCGTTCTATGTCTCACCTCAGCAGGCCATGGCCGACCGGGCGGAATACGCCCGGAAGGGCATCGCCCGTGGTCGCAGCCTGGTTGTGCTGCAGTACGCCGACGGCATTGTGTTCGTCGGCGAGAACCCGTCCCGTGCGCTGCACAAGTTCAGCGAGATCTACGACCGGATCGGTTTCGCCGCCGCCGGCAAGTACAACGAGTACGAGAACCTCCGCATCGGCGGTGTGCGCTACGCCGATCTGCGCGGGTACACCTACGACCGCGACGATGTGACGGCCCGTGGGCTGGCCAACGTCTACGCGCAGACGCTGGGCACCATCTTCTCCAGTGCGGCCGAGAAGCCGTACGAGGTGGAGCTGGTGGTCGCCGAGGTGGGCGCCGAGCCGGAGGGCGACCAGATCTACCGGCTGCCGCACGACGGCTCGATCGTCGACGAGCACGGCTCCGTCGCGGTCGGCGGCAACGCCGAGCAGATCAGCACCTTCCTGGATCAGCGGCACCGGGACGGGATGACGCTCGCCGAGGCGCTCAAGCTGGCCGTGCAGGCGCTGTCGCGTGATCCCAACGGCAGCGAGCGGGAGATCCCCGCGGAGCGGCTGGAGGTCGCGGTCCTGGACCGTACGAGGCCGCAGCAGCGCAAGTTCAAGCGGATCGTCGGCCGGCAGCTGGCGCGGTTGCTGGAGGCGGACGGCGGCGCCGCGCCGACGGACGCCCCCTCGGACATCGAGGACGGCGAGGAGACCGGGTCTCCCGCGAGCACGACGGACGTCGCCAAGCCCACCGACTCCACCGACTCCGGTGGGGACGTGGAGTAGTTCCTCCGGTGCCCCGGTCCGTCCCTCCCGGCGGGCCGGGGCACCGTCATGCCCGCGGGCCGTCCGCGGGCGGGGGTGCCGAGGAGCCGCGTGCCACCAGCCGCACGGGCAGGCTGCCGGGCTCGGCCGGGCGGCCGTCCAGGACCGCCAGCAGGGCGGCCATGCCGCGTTCCCCGACCTGCTCGGCGGGCAGCTGTACGGTGGTGAGCTCCGGTTCGACGGCCGTGGCCAGGGCCAGATCGTCGAAACCGGTGACGGAGAGGTCGTCGGGGACCCGGAGCCCCAGTCTGCGGGCGGCCTTGCAGGCGCCCGCGGCGAGGATGTCGTCGTCGCACACGAGGGCGGTGGGCCGGGGGCCGGGGGCGTCCAGCGCCCGCTCCGTCGCCTCGCGGCCCGCGTGCACGTCGAGCACCGCCGCGACGGTCCGTACGGAGGTGCCGGGCACCGCCGCCAGGGCGTCGTGGAGTGCCCGCGCGCGGGCGGCGAAGGTCCAGGAGTCGACCGCCGACGCGAGGTGCACGAAGCGGCGGTGGCCGAGCGCGAGCAGATGGTCCGCGACCTGCCGCATGCCGTCGGCGATGTCGAGGTTGACCCGGGCCGCGACACCGGTGTCCGCCGGGTCGCTGTCGAGCATGACCAGCGGCAGACCGGCGCCGCGCAGCGCGTCGAGGGCGCCGGCGGCCATGGACGAGGCGATCACCCCGTCCAGGGAGGCGCGCGCCGAGGCGAACGGATCCCTGGCCGGACCGACGCCTTCGGGCGACGGGTAGAGGACGACCCCGAAGCCGTGTTCGGCGGCGACCTCGGCGGCGCCGGTGTAGACGCGGGCGAAGAACTCGCTGGTGAGCGCGGGGACGACGAGCAGAGCGGTCCTGGTACGGCCGAGGCGGAGGCTGCGGGCGGCGAGGTTGGGCTGGTAGCCGAGGCCGCGGGCGGCGTGCCGGACGCGTTCGGCCGTGGCCTCGGAGACCCGGCCGCGCCATTTGCCGCCGAGCACGAGGGAGACGGTGGCCTGCGAGACCCCGACGGCCCGCGCGACATCGCGGCTGGTGGGCCGGGGCGGGTCGGGGCGTGACGGTGGTGCGCTGGTCACTCGGGGCCTCCGGGCCGGTCGGGGCAGGCGCCGTGAGGTGGACCTGCGGACTGGGCACATGGTACGTATGAGCCTCGACGTTATACGTAAAACCTCAGGGTGCCGGAGAGCGCCCGCAGGAGAAGGGCGGGACATGGCCGCGGGATATCTGGACATCCTCCGGGCGCGGCATGCCGCCCGGCTGCTGACGGGAACCCTGGTGGGGCGGCTGCCGAACGGCACCGCGCACATCGCGATCGTGCTGTTCACCCGGGCCGAGGGCGGCAGTTACACCCTCGCCGGCGCGCTCGCGGCCGTGTACGGGCTGTCCACCGCGGTCGGGCAGCCGCTGCTGGGCCGCGCCGTCGACCTGTACGGCCAGCCGCGCGTCCAGCTGCCGGCCGCCGCGGTGTCGGCGCTGGGCATGGCCCTGCTGGCTCTGGTGGGCCTGGGGTCGCTGCCGCTGGCCTACGGGGCGGTGGTGGTGGCCGGCGTCTTCACCCCGCCGCTGGAGGGCGGTCTGCGGGCCCTGTGGCCGAGCGTCCTGGGCAGCGAGGACCGGGTGCACCGGGCGTACGCGATGGACGCCGTCGCCCAGGAGGTCATGTTCACCGTGGGCCCGCTGCTGGTGACCCTGCTCGTCTCCCTGTGGTCGCCCGCCGCCGCCCTGCTCGTGATCAATGCGATCGGGGTTCTGGGGGCGCTCTCGGTCGTCCTCTCCGAGCCCTCCCGCGCCTGGCGCTCCGCGCCCCGCGAGGCGCACTGGCTGGGTGCGCTGCGTTCGCCGGGGCTGCTGGCGCTGCTCGGCTCGTTCTTCTTCGTCGGGCTCGCCCTCGGTTCCATCACGGTGGCCGGTGTGGCGTACGCCGACGACCACGGCCGGGAGTCGGTGTACGGCTGGCTGATGGCCGCGCTCGGCCTGGGTGCGCTGGTCGGGGGCGCGGTGTACGGGGCGCGGCAGTGGGCCGGGGCTCCCGAGCGACGGCTGCGGGGCATCGTCGCCCTGCTGGCACTGGGCTACCTGCCGCTGATGCTGACCCCGGGGGTGGCCGCCATGACCGCTCTGGCGGCGGTGGCCGGAGTCTTTCTGGCGCCCGCGATCGCGTGCTCGTTCATCGTGGTCGACCGGCACGCCCCGCGGGGCACGGTGACGGAGGCGTTCTCCTGGCTCGTGACGACGTTCGGGGTGGGCGCGGCGGCGGGAACGGCCGTGGCCGGCCCGGCCGTCGAGCTGGGCGGTACGGCGTGGAGCTTCGCCGTCGCGGGGGCCGGTGGGGTGGCGGCGCTGCTGGTTCTGCTGGCCACGGGAAGGGTCCTCGCAGTTCCCGGGCGCACGGCAGTTGCCGTACAGGGATCGGAAAATGATCGAAACGGTGCTGTCGAACCCGGTTTCAGCTCAGGCCATCAGGCGTAATGTTCAGTCATGGACCGCCGCATTTTCGGGCTGGAGAACGAGTACGGCGTCACGTGCACGTTCAGGGGACAGCGCCGACTGTCCCCTGATGAAGTGGCGCGCTACCTCTTCCGCCGTGTTGTGTCATGGGGCCGCAGCAGCAATGTGTTTCTGCGGAACGGCGCCCGCCTCTACCTCGACGTGGGATCGCATCCGGAATATGCAACCCCCGAATGCGACAACCTGACCGAATTGGTCACCCACGACAAGGCCGGCGAGCGCATTCTCGAAGGTCTGCTCGTCGACGCCGAACGCCGCCTGCACGAGGAGGGAATCGCGGGCGACGTCTATCTCTTCAAGAACAACACCGACTCGGCGGGAAACTCCTACGGGTGCCACGAGAACTATCTCGTGGCGCGGCACGGAGAATTCTCCCGGCTCGCGGACATCCTCATTCCCTTCCTCGTCACGAGGCAACTGATCTGCGGCGCGGGCAAGGTGCTGCAGACACCGCGGGGCGCCGTCTACTGCGTCAGCCAGCGTGCCGAGCACATCTGGGAGGGCGTCAGCTCCGCGACGACCCGTTCCCGCCCGATCATCAACACGCGCGACGAACCGCACGCGGACGCGGAGCGCTACCGCCGCCTCCACGTCATCGTCGGCGACTCCAACATGTCCGAGACGACGATGCTGCTCAAGGTCGGCGCGACCGATCTGGTGCTCCGCATGATCGAGGCGGGCACCGTGATGCGGGATCTGACGCTGGAGAACCCGATCCGGGCGATCCGCGAGGTCAGTCACGACACCACGGGGCAGCGCAAGGTACGCCTGGCCAGTGGCCGTGAGGCGTCCGCCATCGAGGTGCAGCGCGAGTACTACGAGAAGGCCGTGGACTTCGTCGACCGCCGGGGCATCCGCACCGGAACCGTCGCCCAGGTCCTGGAACTGTGGGGCCGTACGCTCGACGCGGTCGAGGCCGAGGACCTCGACCGGATCGAGACCGAGATCGACTGGGTGATGAAGTACAAGCTCATCGAGCGGTACCGGGCCAAGCACAACATGACCATGTCGCATCCGCGGGTCGCCCAGATAGACCTCGCGTACCACGACATCCACCGCCGCCGCGGCCTGTACTACCTGCTGGAGCGCAAGGGGCAGGCCGCCCGTGTGTGCAACGACCTGAAGATCTTCGAGGGCAAGTCGGTGCCCCCGCAGACGACCAGGGCGCGGCTGCGCGGAGACTTCATCCGCAGGGCCCAGGAGCAGCGGCGGGACTTCACCGTCGACTGGGTCCATCTCAAGCTCAACGACCAGGCGCAGCGCACGGTGTTGTGCAAGGACCCGTTCCGTTCGGTCGACGACCGGGTGGAGAAGCTGATCGCGGGTATGTGAGCCGGCGACAGGAAACCCCGGCTTCCGACGCGACGCGGGCCCCGTACGTTCCTCGTACGGGGCCCTGCGTACGCCCTAGAGTGTCGGGGACTCAACCAACTGTGCCGTCTGAGATCTGAGGAACAAGTGCGCCGACTTGCCGGCCTTCTCGTCGTCCCCCTGTTGCTGCTGACAGCGTCCTGCGGTGACGAAAAGGGCTCCGCTTCCGATTCCGCTTCCGCCTCCGCCGCGTCCAAGGACGGGTTCCCCGCGATCACCGCGGGCGCGAAGTTCGGCGAGAAGCCCACCCTGGCCAAGGGCACGGGGAACCCGCCCAAGGAGCTGAAGACCCGGGTCGTCAGCGAGGGGGACGGCGCCACGCTCAAGAACGGTGACGCGATCCAGGTCAATTACCTCGGGCAGGCCTGGGACTCCGACAAGCCGTTCGACAACAGCTTCGACCGCAAGCAGCCGTTCGACCTGACCCTCGGCGCCGGCATGGTGATCCAGGGCTGGGACAAGGGCCTGGTCGGCAAGAAGGTCGGCAGCCGGGTCGAGCTGGTCATTCCGCCGGAGCTCGGCTACGGGGCGCAGGGCCAGGGCGACATCAAGCCGAACGCCACGCTCGTCTTCGTCGTCGACGTTCTGAAGTCGACGCAGATCCCGGCGTCCGCCAAGGGCACCGAGGTCGCCCAGGACGACATCGCCCTGCCCAAGGTCGGCACCAACACGGACGGCAAGGCCCCGAAGGTCACCATCCCGACCAAGAGCGACCCGCCGAAGAAGCTCGTCTCCAATTACATCCTGGAGTCCAAGGGCGATGTCGTGAAGGACACCGACAGCGTCGTCGTGAACTACGTGGGTCTGCTGTGGAAGGACGGCAAGACGTTCGACAGCACCTACACCGCGGGCAAGACGCAGACCTTCCCGCTCGCCCAGGTCACCCTCAAGGGGCTCAAGAACGGTCTGGTCGGCAAGAAGATCGGCAGCCGCGTGCTCCTCGTCATCCCGCCGGACCAGGGGTTCGGCGACAAGGCGCAGCAGTCGATTCCGGCGAAGTCGACGCTGGTCTTCGCCGTGGACATCCTGGCGAAGATGTAAGACTGTCCCGGTTGCCCAGTTCATCATTAAGAGGAGCAAGTCAGTGAGCATCGAGAAGCCCGAGATCGACTTCCCGGGTGGCGAGCCGCCGGCCGACCTGGAGATCAAGGACATCTGGGAAGGCGACGGCGCGGTTGCCAAGGCAGGCGCCACCGTCTCCGTCCACTACGTGGGCGTGGCCTTCTCCACCGGCGAGGAGTTCGACGCCTCCTGGAACCGCGGCGCCCCGCTGCAGTTCCAGCTCGGTGCCGGCCAGGTCATCTCCGGCTGGGACCGGGGCGTGCAGGGCATGAAGGTCGGCGGCCGCCGCCAGCTGACCATCCCCGCGCACCTCGCGTACGGCGACCGCGGCGCCGGCGGCGGCCGTATCGCCCCCGGCGAGACACTGATCTTCGTCTGCGACCTGGTCGCCGTCTGATCCGCATCCGTGCGATGCGAGGGCCCGTGCCGCAAGGCACGGGCCCTCGCTTTTGTCCGGACACCGCGGAGCGGTACGGTCGACCGTCGTAGAGCAAAACAGAAAGGGCGTCGATGGCGATCGCCAAGGCCGAGCGGCTGATGAACCTGGCTCTGTGTCTGCTGGGGACCCGGCGTCCGCTGAGCAAGCGCGAGCTGCGCGGCTCCATCGAGGCCTATCTGGAAGCCGGTTCCGACGACGCCTTCAACCGGATGTTCGAGCGCGACAAGGAAGATCTGCGCGAGCTCGGTCTGGTCATCGAAACCGTGGAGAACCTGGACGGCGAGACGGGATATCTCGCCCGCCGCGACAGCAACCGGCTGCCCCCGATCACGCTGGACGCCGAGGAGGCCGCCGCCCTCGGACTGGCCGCCAAGGTCTGGCAGCAGGCGCGGCTGGCCGGTGCCGCCAGTGGTGCGCTGCAGAAGCTGCGGGCCGCGGGCATGCCGGAGGCCGAGGACGCGTACGAGGTGCACAGCGCCCTCGAACCCCGCATCCCCGTTCATGAGGCCGCCTTCGAGCCGTTGATGCTGGCCTGCCGGGACCGCCGCCCGGTGACCTTCGACTACCGCAAGGCCAACGCCGCCCGGCCCGAGCAGCGCCAGGTCGAGCCGTGGACGCTGGAGTGCTGGCGCGGCCACTGGTACCTGGCCGGCTGGGACCGGGAGCGCGGCGCCGAGCGGGTGTTCCGGCTCTCCCGGATCACCGGCCGGGTCCGCTCCCGGGCCGGAGCGTTCACCGCCGAGGTGCCCGACGTCGTGACCGTCCGGGAGACGGTCGAGAGCTGGGCGGGGGAGACGGCCACCCGGACCGCACGCATCAGGCTGCGCGCGGGGGCCGGATACCCGCTGCGCTCGCGCGCCGTATCGGTCCGGGAACTCGGCGACGGGTGGGACGAGTTGGAGATTCCGTACGGACACGGTCTGGATGCCTGGCTCGTCGAGTTCGGTCCGGACGTCGTCGTACAGGAACCCGCCGATCTGCGGGCCGATGTGGTGGACCGGCTGCGTGCCGTGGCCAAGGACTGAGGGGACCCATTCATGGCCACGAACGCGATCGACCAGACCCGCCGGATGCTCTCCCTGGTGACGTATCTGCGTGAGCGCCCCGGCGCCCACGTCCAGGACGTCGCCCGCGCCTTCGGGATCACCGAGGACGAGCTGATCTCGGACCTCGATGTGCTGCCCATGTGCGGGACGAGCTTCCGCGGCGGCGACCTGCTGGACATCGACACCGACGGCGACCGGATCTGGTGGCACAACCCGGACGATGTCGCGGAGCCGCTGCGGCTCGCGGCCGACGAGGCGACGGCGCTGCTGGTCGCCGCCCGCGCCGTGGCCACCCTGCCGGGGCTGCGCGAGAGCGACCGGCAGGCGCTGCTGCGGGCCACCGCGAAGCTGGAGACCGCGGCCGGTGAGGTGGGAGCGGCGAGCTCGCGGCTCTCGGTCACCTTCGAGTCCGAGGGCGGTGTCTTCGCCGATGTCGACCGGGCGATCTCCGAGCGGCGCCGGCTCTGGCTGCGGTACTACTCGCCCGCGCGCGACGAGCTGACCGAGCGCGAGGTCGACCCGATCCGGCTGTTCGCCGTGGGCCACACGTACATGGAGGCCTGGTGCCGGTCCACCGAGGACCGGCGTACGTTCCGGCTCGACCGGGTCGCCGAGATCCGGCTGCTGGACGAGCCGGCCGCGCCGCCCGAGCTGGAGCTGCGGGATCTGTCCGAAGGGCTCGTCCAGCCGTCGGCCGAGGACCCGGAGGTCGTGGTGGAGGTGGGCCCCGGCGGCCGGTGGGTCGCCGAGTACTATCCGCACGACAGTGCCCAGGAGCTGCCCGACGGCGGGCTGCGGATCACCCTGCGCACGCCCGACCCGGCCTCACTGCGCAGGCTCGCGCTGCGGCTCGGCGGGGAAGGCCGCATCGTCTCCCCGCCGGAACTGGCACAGAGCGCACAGCGGGCAGCCCGTGCGGCGCTCGCTGCCTACGACGGCCCGGCCTGAACGAGGACCTGAGAGATATGAACAATATGTCCGTGATGTCAGGCGTGCCGACCGTGGTGGTGCCCGAGTCCGTACGGTTCAAGGCCGCCTGCCCGGACTGCCGCGAGCGGTTCGAGCTGGCGGCGAGCGCCATCCGCCTCGCCGTGGGTGCCAGCCGCCGGACGACGTTCTACTCCTTCACCTGCCCCGCGTGCGGTGCGGCCGTCCGCAAACCCGCCGGGGAGCGGATAGTTGAGCTCCTCACCGGCGGCGGCGTGCGGACGCTGCGCCTGCACACCGGCCTTTAGAACTCCGGACACCTAGACACATCGAGGCTCTGCGCATGTTCTGGCCCATGCTCGCCATCGCCCTGGGGTTCCTCGGGATCGCCGTCCTCGGGGTGCTGGCCGTCAAGGTCTTCGTCGAGGCCCAGCGTCTGGGGCGTCAGGTGACGCGAACCACCCAGCGCATCAACCGGGCGGCGGAGGACCTCGAACGCGCTGCGACGGACCTCGCTGCCACCGGTGAGGCGTTGCGCTAGAAGGACCGCTCCCACGTTCGGGTGACCCCGGGGCGCCGTGCCCCTGCACCCCCGTGAGCAGGGACGATCGAACGGAGCGGGCGCGGCCTCCAGTTTCGCGGGTTCGGGGGGTACGCTGCTGAAAGCGGCCCGGAGAGCGAGGCATGGGCCGTAATCGCAAGGATGCATGGGTATTGCCCTGCGTTTACTCCTGCGGGATACGATCGCTGACAGTACGACGATCGGACGTCCGTCCGACGTTCGATCCGCCCCACCCCTGCTGCCTCGGTGAGAAGGTACACGCATATGTTCGGAAGGCTCGGCGCTCCCGAGATCATCCTGATCCTCGTCGTCATTGTTCTGCTGTTCGGCGCGAAGAAGCTTCCTGACATGGCTCGCTCGCTCGGCAAGTCGGCCCGCATCCTCAAGAGCGAGGCCAAGGCCATGAAGTCCGAGGGCAGTCCGTCGGCCACCCCGGCCGAACCGGCGAACGACACCGCCGCCCAGGACCAGGCCGCCCCGCGCACCATCAAGGCCGCGCCCGGTGACGTGACCAGTTCGCGGCCGGTCGCCGAGCCGACCGACTCGACCAAGCGCTGACAAGAAACGGGCCGACGCAGGCGCCCTGATCGGTGAGGGCCTGCTGCACGAGATGAGGACGTGGGTTGCTCAAGTCTGCCCGCAAGCAGGAGACGGACCCAGAGGGGCGCATGCCCCTGGTCGAGCACCTGCGTGAGCTGCGTAACCGGTTGGCCAAGGGGCTGCTCGGGATCGTCGTCGTCACGATTGTGGCCGCGTTTTTCTACAAGGAGATCATCGAGTTCTTCACCGACCCGGTGCTGAAGTCGGTCGGGTGCGCGTACAGCTTCGCCGAACTCACCAAGCAGGAGGACGGTACCTGCGCGCGTATCGTCCTGAACGGTCTGCTCACCCCGTTCACCCTCGCCCTCAAGGTCTCCTTGATGGCAGGTGTCGTCCTGTCGTCGCCGATCTGGCTCTACCAGTTGTGGGCCTTCGTCGCACCGGGGCTCCACAAGCACGAGAAGAAGTACTCGCTCGCCTTCGTGGGTGCGGGATTCCCGCTCTTCCTGGCCGGTGGCTTCTTCGCGTACAAGACGCTGCCGACCATGGCGCGGGTGCTTCTGGAATTCTCGCCGGCCGACCTCGACAACCAGCTGCCGCTGGACGAGTTGCTCGACCTGATCACGCGCATGGTGGTGGTCTTCGGGCTCTCCTTCGAGCTGCCGCTGCTGCTCGTCATGCTGAACTTCGGCGGGGTCCTCACCGGCAAGCGCATGCTCGGCTGGTGGCGGGGCATGATCATGGGCATTACGGTCTTCGCGGCGGTGGCCACGCCCAGCACCGACCCGGTGAGCATGCTGGGGCTCGCCGGACCGATCTGGGTGCTCTACTTCGTGGCCACGGCGATCTCGCTCCTCAACGACCGCCGCAAGGCACGGGTCGTGGCGGCCGGACCCGCCGACGACGAGGCCTCGGAGCTGGACCTCACCCCCGAGGACATCGGTGAGATCGAACCGGTCTCCTCCGGACGGTCGTTGCCCACCCAGGCGAGCTCGGACCGTGACCGGGCCAACGGTTACGACGACATCACCTGACCTTGTAGGGTCCCCGGGGTGACCAGCGAGATCACCCTTTTCGTCAATCCCACCGCCGGACGCGGCCGGGGCGCGCACGCCGCGCAGCCGGCCGCTTCCGCGTTGCGGGACGCCGGATTCTCCGTGCGCACGATTCTCGGCGAGGACGCCGACGACGCCCTGCGGCGGGCACGGGAGGCCGTCGCGGGCGGCACCGGTGCGCTGATAGCCGTGGGCGGGGACGGCATGATGTCCCTCGCCCTGCAGGCCGTCGCCGGCACGAGGACCCCGCTCGGCGTCGTCGCCGTGGGTACCGGGAACGACTTCGCCCGCGCCCTGGGGACGCCGATACGGGATCCGGCCGCCGCCGGGCGGCTCGCCGCCCAGGCGCTGAAGGGCGGTGCGGTCCGGACGATCGACCTCGGCAGGGTCGGTGAGCGGTGGTTCGGGTCCGTGCTCGCCTCCGGCTTCGATTCCCGGGTCAACGACCGCGGCAACCGGATGCGCTGGGTCAGCGGACGGTTCAAGTACGATCTCGCGATCCTCGCCGAGCTCGCCGCGTTCAGACCCATCCCGTACCGCATCGGGCTGGACGGGGGGCTGGTCCGGGAGATCGAGGCGACGCTCGTCGCCGTCGGCAACGGATCGACGTACGGCGGAGGCATGCGGATCTGCGCGGACGCCGTCATGGACGACGGGCTCTTCGACGTGACCGTCGTCGGGGACTGCAGCCGCACCACACTCCTCAAGGTCTTTCCGCGCGTCTACAAGGGAACGCACCTCGGCCACCCCGACGTCACCTCGTACCGGGTCTCCTCGATCGAACTGGCCGCAGCCGGTGTCACGGCGTACGCGGACGGTGAACAACTCGGGGCGCTGCCGCTCACCGCGACCTGCGTACCGGGCGCGGTGAGGGTGCTCGCACCGGGTCCTCCCACCGTGATTTAAAGATCGCGTCACTGTCAGAGGTGGCGGGTAGGCTCATAAGCAAGATGACAGAGGACCTCTCACCAGCTGAGCGATACCAGGCTTCTCGGATCCGCGCCGCCGAGCTGGCCACCGCACTCGCGCCCTTCCGCGAGTTGTACGAGTTCGATCTGGACCCCTACCAGATCGAGGCATGCGAGGCGCTGGAGGCCGGCAAGGGGGTGCTCGTCGCCGCTCCGACCGGCTCGGGCAAGACGATCGTCGGCGAATTCGCCGTGCACCTCGCGCTCGCGCAGGGCCGCAAGTGCTTCTACACCACCCCCATCAAGGCCCTGTCCAATCAGAAGTTCGCCGATCTGGTCAAGCGCTACGGGCCGGACAAGGTGGGCCTGCTGACCGGTGACAACAGCCTCAACGGCGATGCGCCGGTGGTCGTCATGACCACCGAGGTGCTGCGGAACATGCTGTACGCCGGCTCGCAGACGCTGCGCGGCCTCGGCTATGTGGTGATGGACGAGGTGCACTACCTCTCCGACCGCTTCCGGGGCGCCGTCTGGGAGGAAGTGATCATTCACCTCCCGGACTCCGTGACCCTCGTGTCGCTGTCGGCGACCGTGTCCAACGCCGAGGAGTTCGGTGACTGGCTGGACACCGTCCGCGGCGACACCCAGGTCATCGTCTCCGAACACCGCCCCGTGCCGCTCTGGCAGCACGTCCTGGCGGGCCGCCGGATGTACGACCTCTTCGAGGAGGAGACCGACCACGGCGGCCGCGGCACCGGACGCCGCGAGGTCAACCCCGACCTCGTCCGGCTCGCCCGGATGGAGAACCAGCGGGGATACAACCCGCGCGAGCGCCGCCGCGGCAAAATGGTCCGCGAGGCGGACCGCGAGCGCGAGCGCCGCCAGCGCAGCCGGATCTGGACCCCCTCCAGGCCCGAGGTGATCGACCGGCTGGACGCCGAAGGGCTGCTGCCCGCCATCACGTTCATCTTCAGCCGGGCCGCCTGCGAGGCCGCCGTACAGCAGTGCCTGCATGCCGGACTCCGGCTCAACGACGACGCCAAGCGGCGACTGGTCCGCGAGATCGTCGAGGAGCGGACGGCGTCCATCCCCGGCGAGGACCTCCATGTACTCGGCTACTACGAGTGGCTCGAAGGACTGGAGCGCGGCATCGCCGCGCACCACGCCGGGATGCTGCCCACGTTCAAGGAAGTCGTCGAGGAACTGTTCGTACGAGGGCTCGTCAAGGCCGTGTTCGCGACGGAGACCCTCGCCCTCGGCATCAACATGCCCGCACGCTCGGTCGTGCTGGAGAAGCTCGTCAAGTGGAACGGCGAGCAGCACGCCGACATCACCCCCGGCGAGTACACCCAGCTGACCGGGCGGGCCGGACGGCGCGGGATCGACGTCGAGGGCCACGCGGTGGTGCTGTGGCAGCGCGGCATGGACCCGGGCGCGCTGGCCGGACTCGCGGGTACGCGGACGTATCCGCTGCGGTCCAGCTTCCGGCCCTCGTACAACATGGCCGTCAACCTGGTGCACCAGTTCGGGCGGCATCGCTCGCGCGAGCTGCTGGAGACCTCCTTCGCCCAGTTCCAGGCCGACCGGTCGGTGGTCGGGATCTCCCGCCAGGTCCAGCGGAACGAAGAGGGGCTGGCGGGCTACCGGGAGGGCATGACCTGCCACCTCGGTGACTTCGAGGAGTACGCGCGGCTGCGCCGCGACCTCAAGGACCGGGAGACCGAGCTCGCCAAGCAGGGCGCGTCGCATCGGCGGGCCGCGGCGGCGGCGTCCCTGGAGAAGCTCAAGCCGGGCGACGTCATTCACGTACCCACCGGCAAGTTCGCCGGACTGGCGCTGGTCCTCGACCCGGGGCTGTCCGCCGGACGGACCAACGCGCACGGGCACCGCGGGCTCGAATACCACGACGGGCCACGGCCGTTGGTGCTGACCGCCGAGCGGCAGGTCAAGAGGCTCGCCTCGATCGACTTCCCGGTCCCGGTGGAAGCGCTGGAGCGGATGCGGGTACCGAAGTCGTTCAATCCGCGCTCGCCCCAGTCGCGCCGCGATCTGGCCTCCGCGCTGCGGACGAAGGCCGGGCACATAGCGCCGGAGCGGCACCGCAAGGAGCGGTCCCCGGCGGCCGACGACCGGGAGATCGCCCGCTACCGGGCGGCGTTGCGCGCACACCCCTGCCACGGGTGCGACGAGCGGGAGGACCACGCTCGATGGGCCGAGCGGTACCACCGGCTGCAGCGCGACACCAAGCAGCTGGAGCGGCGCATCGAGGGGCGGACGAACACGATCGCCCGCACCTTCGACCGGATCGTCGCGCTGCTCACCGAGCTCGACTACCTGCGGGGCAATGAGGTCACCGAACACGGGCGGCGCCTCGCACGGCTCTACGGCGAGCTGGACCTGCTGGCGAGCGAATGCCTGCGGGACGGCGTGTGGGAGGACCTGAACCCCGCCGAACTCGCCGCGTGCGTCTCGGCGTTGGTGTACGAGGCACGGCAGGCCGATGACGCGGTGGCGCCCAAGCTGCCGTCGGGTCCCGCGAAGACCGCGATGGGCGAGATGGTCCGGATCTGGGGCCGGCTCGATGCCCTGGAGGAGGAATTCAAGATCAACCAGGCGGAGGGGGTCGGGCAGCGCGAACCCGATCTGGGGTTTGCCTGGGCGGTCTACATGTGGGCGTCGGGGCGGACGCTGGACGAGGTGCTGGGCGAGGCGGACATGCCGGCCGGGGACTTCGTGCGGTGGTGCAAGCAGGTGATCGACGTGCTGGGGCAGATTGCGGCCGCGGCTCCGCGGGAGGGGAGTTCTGTCGCGCGGAGCGCGCGCAAGGCGGTGGATGCGGTGTTGCGGGGGGTTGTGGCCTACAGCTCCGTGGGGTGAGGGTTCCGCTGGGTGCGGATTCCGGGGCGGAGTGCGGTGGGGTTTTGCGGTGAGGTGCGGGGGTGCGCCTGCGGCGGGCCTGTTCCCCTACCCGCCCCTTCCCGTAACCGGGGGCTCCGCCCCCGGACCCCCGCTCCTCAATCGCCGGAGGGGCTGAAGATGTGCGCCGGGCGGGCCGCGTCCCGCTTGGCCACTTCCTCGCGGACGATCGGGATGACGTGGCGGCCGAAGTCGATCGCGTCGTCCAGCAGGTCGTAGCCGCGGGCCGAGAGGATTTCCACGCCCAGGTCGTAGTAGTCCAGCAACGCCTGCGCCACCGTCTCGGGCGTTCCCACCAAGGCCGTCGAATTGCCCGCGCCGCCCGTTTCCGCCGCGGTCGGCGTCCACAGGGCCCGGTCGTGGCGCTCGCTCTCGGCGGCCACCGCGAGGAGCCGCTGGGAGCCGGCGTTCTCCGGGCTGTTCAGCGGGTGGCGGCGGCTCTGCGGCGCGCCGGCCTTGCGGGCCTTGATCCGGGCCAGTGTCCGGTGGGCCTTCTCCCAGGCGAGTTCCTCCGTCGGTGCGATGATCGGGCGGAAGGCGACCTGGATCCTGGGGACGTCCGTACGGCCGGCGGCCTTCGCCGCGGCCTTCACCGCCGCGATCTGCTCCGCGGTCCGTGCCAGCGGCTCGCCCCACAGGCAGTAGATGTCGGCCTCGGCGCCCCCGGCCGCATACGCCGCCGGTGAGGATCCCCCGAACGAGACCCGCGGATGCGGCTGCTGCACGGGAAAGGTGTCGCTCACGAAGTCGTTGAAGCGGTAGTGCGTGCCCTCGTGGTCGAAGGGTTCGTGCGACGTCCACGCCTTCTTGATGATCCGGATGGCCTCGCGGGTGCGCGCGTACCGCTCGTCCTTGGTGAGGAAGTCGCCCTCGCGCTGCTGCTCGTGGTCGTTGCCGCCGGTGATGAAGTGCACGGCGAGGCGGCCGTCGCTGATCCGGTCCAGGGTCGCGAAGGTCTTGGCCGCGAACGTCGGGTACGAGACGTTGGGTCGGTGCGCGACCAGGATCTGGAGCGTTTCGGTGCGGGCCGCGATGTAGGCGGCGGCCGGGGACGGATCGGGAGAGCCGGAACCGTAGGCGAACAGCACCCGGTCCCAGCCGTGCTCCTCGTGCGCGCGGGCCAGTGCGAGCGTGTACTCCTTGTCGAAGGACGCCCCGGACCGGGGGGTCACTTCGGAACCTTCATTGGTTGCTGCGATGCCGAGAAACTCGACGGGCATGGCAAAGCCTCATCTCGTGCTGCGGGGAACGGTGGTCTGCGGCGCTGACGCGGGAGCGGTCAGCGACAACACGAGGCGGACCACACTCGACCGAAGTCGATGTGGTCACGGGTGACCAGCCGCAGCTGAGGACGCATCTGCCCAGTGGAACAGGCGTGTTGGTGCCGAGTCAACCGTTTCCGGGACCGATGCGCCGTCGAGGGGCCGCGGCGGGCGCGGTGCCGCGGGCAGCGGGTGTCAGGGCCGGAGGTCGGGCGACGGGAACGGGGTCGGCTCGCCCGGGGGCGTGGACAGGCCCGCGCGGCAGGCCAGTTGGAGTGCGAGGCGGACATCCGGCTCGTTCAGATCGGCGCCCGTCAGCTGGACGATCTTGCGGATGCGGGCGCCCACCGCGTTGCGGTGCAGATGCAGGGCCTCCGCCGCGCGGGCGGGCGAGTTGTTGTGGTCCAGGTACCCCTGGAGCGTGCGCAGCAGCGGCTCGGCGCGCTCCGGGCCCAACGCCAGGACCGGAGCGAGGAGTTCGGCCACCGCCTCACGTGCCGTGTCCGAGGCGTACCACTCCAGCAGCATCCGGTCGAGGCCCACCGCGTCGTGCGCGGCCACCGCCGGCCCCGCGCCGCGCGGCACAACGGCGCGGGCCTCACGGGCGGAGGTGCGGATGCCCAGGGGGCCCCGGTGTGGTGAGCCCACGCCGCATCTCAACCCGGCCTCCGGGCGCGGTCCGGCCAGCCGTTGCACCACACGTCGGGCCCGGGCCAGGGTGGCGCGGCGCCCGTCCGTCCCCGGGGCGGCGGGCCAGGTGCTGAGCAGGACGAGGGCATCGTCGACCAGGGCGGCGTTCCACTGCACGGTGTCCGCGGGCGGGGGCACGGGTGCGCCGGGGTGCGCCGCCGGGCCGTCCCAGGTCCGCAGCAGGGTCAGTGCCTGGGACATCACCGCGTCCAGCGCCTTCGGACGGTTCGCGGCGTCGAGGCCGCCCGCCTCCACCCGCAGCGCGATGTGCCAGCCGTCCACCGGCAGCGCGAGCGCCCGGCCCCGCGCGGCCAGCCGGACGGCCTGGTCCTGCGGGGCCGCGAGCAGTTCGGCGAGCAGCCGGCCGCGCGAGCGCACGGGGACGTCGCCGTGCCCGCCGCCCGCCGCCGCGAGGGCCGCCAGCGCGAGGACGGAGCGCACCGCCGCCCCCGCGTGACCGGGGCGGGCCGGGGCCGCGAGCCGGATCTCGCCGTCCGGGCCCGCGGCGGCGGCACCCTCCTCACCCGGCCCCGCCGCACGCAGTTCCACCGGCACGCCGAGGGCGCGGGCGGCCGCCGCGGCCACCCGGTCCGGGTCACCCGCGACGGCCGTCACCTCCCGCGCCGCGGCGGCGACCCGCGACAGCGCGTCCGCCGCGGACCCGGCCACAGCCCGCTCCACGGCCACCACGAGAGCGGCGAGATCCCCCTCCGCGTACAGCACCGCGACCCGGCCCCGTTCCGCGAGCGCCCGCGCCGTGGCCGTCACCTCGGCGGGCAGCCCGTGCGGGGCCTCCGTCACCCCCGTCAGCACCAGCGCGGCGGCCCCGGCGGCCGCCGCGTCCCGCACCGCGACATCCAGCAGATGCCCCGGCACCGGCGCCAGCAGCACCGCGACCGTGCCGGCGGGCATGGCGGCGAGCCGGTCCGGGCGTGGCTCCAGGCGCACCCCCGTGACCTCCACCGCGTCGAGCGGCCCCACCAGCGGGCGGACCTCGTCGAGGCCGGGGGACGAGAGGAGCTCCAGGATGTTCGGCATCCCTCCAGTGTGCTGGAAGCACACCAGGCCGCTCAACCGTGAGCCACCGGCCCATACGGGGCGTGTTTCTCCTTCCTACGCTGGGATCCATGACCGTGGACGCCGGAGCACTCGCCGACTTCGCGCGGGGCTGTGCCGTCCTGGGATCAGGAGGCGGCGGACCCGCCGATGTGACCCTGCCCGTCGCCGGACAGGCGATCGAGGAGTGCGGTCCGGTGCCCGTCGTCGCCCCGGCCGCGCTGCCCGCCGACGCGCTCGTCATGCCCGTCGGGCTGGTGGGGTCGCCCGCCGTCGCCGCCGAGCGGATCGGCGGCCGGGACGAACCCGCACGGCTGCGCGCCCGCTTCGAGGCCCTGCACGGTGCGCCGGTGGCCGCCGTGATGAGCAGCGAGATCGGCGGCCTCAACGGCTGCGTCGCCGTCGCCTGGGCCGCCCGGCTGGGGCTGCCGCTGCTCGACGCCGACTCGATGGGCCGCGCCTTTCCGCGCATGGACCAGAACGTCCTCGAACTGGCCGGACTGCGCCCGGGACCGGCCGTCCTCGCCGACGAACACGGCCACACGGTGGTCATCGACGACGTGGACGGCGCGCATCTCGAACGGTTCGCCCGTGCCGCCGTCGCCGCCTTCGGCGGACGTGCCGCATCCACCGACTACCCCCTCACCGCCGGGCAGGCGGCCCGGTACGCCGTCGCCGGATCGGTCACACGCGCACTCGCCCTCGGCCGCGGCGAAGGGCCGGCCCCCCTGCTGACCGGCAAGGTCTCCTCGGTCCGGAGGTACGCCACCGAGGGCGCCGACAGCGACGACGCCACGGGTGTCCTGCTGGAGGGCGGGGGCCCCGACGCGGGCCGGACGATGCTCATCGAGGCCCGCAGCGAGTTCGTCGCGGCGCTGGAGGACGGCACCCCGCTCGCGGTCGTGCCGGACGTCATCGCCCTGGTCGACGTGCGGACGGGCTGGGCCGTCCCGGTCGAGGAGGTCCGCTACGGCCTCCGCGTCCACCTCGTCGCGCTGCCCTCCGCCCCGGTCTGGTACTCGCCGGACGGACTGCGGCTCGCGGGCCCGTCCGCCTTCGGCCTCGCAGGTCTCGGGGGAGCCGGGGGAGCCGACGGGCCCGGCGGTTTCGCGGGGCCCGGCGGGCTCGCGTGGGACAGCTCCTCGCGCACCGGCGGCCGCACGTCGCGGGGAGGCACCCCGTGATCCTCGGCGTGGACGTCGGGCCCACCAACACCGATGCCGTCCTCCTCGACGGTGACCGGGCGGTCCGGGCCGTCAAGGTTCCCTCGATCGCCGGTGACGCCGTCGGGTCGCTCTGCGCCGCCGTCGGCGCGCTGCCGGCCGAGCTGCGCCGCCGGGCCACCCAGCTCGCCGTGGGGCTGCGGGTCGCCGCCCGCGCGGTGCGGGAACGGGACGGGCTGGCCCGGGTCGGAGTGCTGCGCGTCGGGGGCGCCGCCGCCGACGCCGTGCGGCCGCTGTTCGGCTGGCCCGAGGCGCTGCGCGACGCCGTGTGCGCGGGTACCGCGAACGTCAGGGGCGGCGGTGGCCTGGCACCCCGTGACACCACACCGCTCGACCGGGACGCCGTGGCCCGGTTCGGCGCCGCACTCGCGGGCCGCGCCGAGGCGTTCGCGGTCACCGCCGTGTTCTCGCCCGTCGACGGCGGCCAGGAGCGGGAGGCCGCCGAGATCCTGCGCGCCGAGACGGGCCCCGGAACGACCGTTCTGCTCTCCAGCGACGTCGGCACCCTCGACCTGCTGGCCCGCGAGAACGCCACGGTCCTCGACGCGGCCCTGTCCGTGCTCGTGGCGCGGGTCGCGGACGAGCTGACTGCCACCCTGCCCGGCCTCGGCCTCGCCCCCGGTGCCGCCGTCCTCGTCACCCGCAGCGACGGCACGCTGATGAGCCTGGAGTATCTGCGCCGCCAGCCCGGACTCAGCCTGGGCAGCGGCCCGGCCTGCACCATTCGCGGCGCCGGACTCCTGGCCGGCCTCCGCGACGCCGTGGTCGCCGACATCGGCGAGCGCCGGGCCCGGGTCGGCGCCCTGACCGGCGGCTACCCGCAGGAGGCCGGCCCCGGCGAACGTATCGGCGGCGTCCCGGTCAGCCTGCGCTTCCCCGACCTGATCACCGTGAGCGCCGACGCCCACCGCGAACTGGCCGAGGCGGCCGACCGGATGCGTCCCGCGGCCGGACTCCTCCCGCTGATCCTGGTCGGCGGCGGCGCGGGTGGCGTGCCCGGCCGCGTACTCACCGGATTCGATGTCGTACGGCCCGAACACGGCGGCGTCGCCGGGGCGTTCGGCGCGGCGGCCAGTCCGGTCGGCGGCCACTACGACCGCATCGTCCACCGAGGGCCCGGCCGCCGTCTCGACGCCGTACGCGACGAGGTGCGGGACCTGGCCCGGGCCGGTGCCGTACGGGCGGGGGCCGATCCCCGGCGCGTACACACCCACGCGGAGCCGGACCTGCCGGTGCCGTATCTGCCGGGTGCTGTGCTCCTTCGCGCACGGGCCGTGGGACCGCCCCTCCCGCTCTGACCCCCACTCCCCACTCCCCGTTCCCTCCTCCTCCGCAGCGGCCCGGTGCCGTGCTGCTGCGCCCTCCTGCCCGCCCCGCCCACCCGAGGACCGTCCCCGTGACCCAGAAGTTCGATGTGCACCCACAGCCATCCGCTCAGAACCAGCCGGACCGACAGCAGCCGGACCGGCAGCAGGCGCGGGCGCGGACGGACGAGGACTACCCGCTGGAGCGGGTGCCGCGCGCGGCCCGCTACTCCTGGTTCAACGTCGCCGTGCAGCGCTTCGGCCAGCTCTCCGACCTGACGCAGTTCCTGCTGGGTGCCGCGCTCGGCGCCGGGCTCTCCTTCTGGGGGGCGTTCTGGGCCTTCACGCTCGGCTCGGTGATCCTGGAGATCGTCTGCATCTTCGTCGGCATCGCCGGCATGCGGGAGGGCCTGTCCACCTCGATGCTGGTCCGCTGGACCGGCTTCGGACGCTACGGCTCCACCCTGATCGGACTCGTCATCGCGGTCAGCCTGTTCGGCTGGTTCGGTGTGCAGACGGCCGTGTTCGCGGCCGGGCTGCACTCCATCGTGCCCGCGCTGCCCGTGTGGGCCTGGTGCCTCGTCTGCGGCCTCGGTGTCACCGCGCTCGTGCTGCGCGGCTTCCGCGCCATGGGCTGGACCGCGTTCGTCACCGTCCCCGCCTTCCTCGGCCTCGCCGGCTGGGCGATGACCGTCGAGTTCTCCCGGCACAACATCGGGGATCTGGTGGCGTCCGCGCCGTTCGGCGCCCACATGTCCATCGCCACCGGCGCGACCGTAGTCGCCGGCTCGTACATTGTCGGAGCCGTCACCACCCCGGACATGACCCGCTTCAACCGCAACACCGGCGATGTCGTGAAGCAGACCGTCGTCGGCATCAGCCTCGGCGAGTACGTCCTCGGACTCGGCGGTGTGCTGCTCGCCTACGCGGTGAAGTCGTCCGACCTGATCGCCATCATCACCTCCTCCTCCGGTGTCATCGGCGTCATCGTCCTGGTCTCCGCCACCGTGAAGATCAACAACTGGAATCTGTACTCGTCGTCGCTCGGCCTGATCGGCGCCGTCGAGGCGCTCTTCAAGGTCCGGCTGCACCGGGTCGGTACGACCGTCACGATCGGCGTGCTCGGCAGCCTCGCCGCCGCGGCCGGAATCCTGGACCGGTTCACCGACTTCCTCACGGTGCTCGGTGTCCTCACCCCGCCGGTCGCCGGGATCATGGTCGCCGAGTACTTCGTGGTGAAGAAGTGGCGCCCGCAGCTGGACGCGTCCCGCTCCCTCGGGCGGCTGCCCGAGACGGAACCCAGCTGGGTTCCGGCCACGATCGTCCTGTGGGCCGCCGCGTCCCTGTTCGGCTGGCTCGGCGACCACTACCAGTGGTGGGGGATCCCGGCGCTCAACTCCCTGCTGCTGGCCGGGCTCGGCTATGTCGTCCTCGGCAAGCTCGGCCTGGTGCGCGGTGCCCGGGACCTGCCGTTCGACCAGCCGGTCCGACCCGCCGCCGCGATCGAGGCGGCGGCGGGCACGGCCTGGTCGTCGAAGGCCACCGCCTGAGCCGTACGCCCGACCCGAAATCCCACCCCCTACGAAAGACAGACACACCATGCGCATCGGAATCGACGTCGGAGGCACCAACACCGACGCCGCCCTTCTGGGGGACGACGACCGGATCATCGCCACCGCGAAGACCCCCACCACCTCCGACATCACCTCCGGCGTCACCGCGGCGATCCGGGCACTCGACCCGCCGATGGAATCCGTCACCGCCGTCATGATCGGCACGACCCACTTCCTCAACGCGCTGATCGAGGGCGCCCGGCTCGCACCCGTCGCCGCCGTGCGCCTCGGCCTGCCCGCGACGGCCGCCCTGCCACCGATGACCGACTGGCCGGAGCGTCAGCGGGCGGCCGTCGGCGGGCACGGCTATCTCTGCCACGGCGGGCGGGAGTTCGACGGACGGCCGCTGTCGCCGCTCGACCCGGAGGAGCTGAAGCGCACCGCCGCGGACATCGCCGCGCGCGGACTGACCTCGGTGGCCGTCTCGTCCGTGTTCTCCCCGGTCGCGGAGGACGACGAGCGCCGGGCCGCCGAGATCCTCGGCGCGGAACTGGGCCCCGGCGTCCACTTCTCGCTCTCGCACGAGCTGGGCCGGGTCGGGCTGCTGGCCCGGGAGAACGCCACGATCATCAACGCGGCCCTGCGCGACCTGGCGACCGCGATCGTGGAGTCCTTCGCCAAGTCGCTCGCCGAGGTCTCGCTGACCGCCCCGTTCTTCCTGTCGCAGAACGACGGCACCCTGATGGACGTGGACTTCGCCCGCGCCTACCCGGTGGCGACCTTCGCCTCCGGGCCCACCAACTCGATGCGCGGCGCCGCGTTCCTGTCCGGTCTCGGCGACTGCGCGGTCGTCGATGTCGGCGGCACGACCGCGGACGTCGGCATACTGGCCGGCGGTTTCCCGCGCGAGGCGGCGGGCGAGAGCGAGGCCGCTGGTATCCGCACCAACTTCCGTATCCCCGACGTCCTCTCGCTCGGTATCGGCGGCGGATCCCTGGTGTCGGCCGACGGCGAGACGGGCCCCCGCTCGGTCGGCTTCCGGCTCACCGAGGAGGCACTGGTCTTCGGCGGCTCCACCCTGACGGCGACCGATCTCGCGGTCGCCGCGGGCCGCGCGGACATCGGCGACCACTCCCGTGTCGCGCACCTGGACCACGGGTTCGTCACCCGTGCGCTCGACCGGATCGCCGAGCGGCTGGCCGAGACGGTCGACCGGATGCGCACCTCGGCGGGGCCGCTGCCGGTCGTCGCGGTGGGCGGCGGCAGCGTGCTGGTGCCCTCGGCCCTGCCGGGGTTCGACGAGGTGCGCCGCCCGGGCCACTTCGACGTCGCCAACGCCGTGGGCGCCGCCATCGCCCAGGTCGGCGGAGAGGTGGACCGGGTCTTCCAGGTGCCCGAGGGGCGCAGGGACTCCGTACTCGCCGAGGCCCGCGAGGAGGCCGTGGGCCGGGCCGAGAGCGCGGGCGCCAGGCCCGGCACGGTCCGCATCGTCGACGTGGAGGAGGTTCCGCTCGCCTATCTGCCGGGCGGCGCGACCCGTATCCGGGTCAAGGCGGTCGGCGATCTCGACCTGAACGGCATCGGCAGCACCCGCGCCCCGGCCGGGGCGCGCGACACCCATGGAGCAGCTTCACATGCGTGAGATCAACCTCGACAACCTGGACGACATCGCGCGCGGCGCGGGCATCCTCGGCACCGGCGGGGGCGGCGACCCGTACATCGGCAAGCTGCTGGCCCGCGAGGCCATCCGCACGTACGGGCCGGTCCGGCTCGTCGGCTTCGACGAGGTGCCGGCCGACGCGACCGTCGTGCCCGTCTCCGGCATGGGCGCTCCGACCGTGCTGCTGGAGCGCGTCCCGGCCGGAGGCGAGGGAGTGGCCGCCCTGCGCGCCCTGGAGAAGCACATCGGCCGCCCCGCCACCCACATCGCGCCGATCGAGGTCGGCGGCGTCAACTCCATGCTGCCCATCGCCTGCGCCGCCGAGGCGGGGCTGCCGCTGGTCGACGGCGACGCCATGGGCCGCGCCTTTCCCGAGGCCCAGATGGTGCTGCCCGGTCTGATCGGAGTGGCCAACACGCCGATGGCGCTCGCCGACGACAAGGGCAACAGCATCATCGTCGACGCCGTCTCCAACCACGCCGCGGAGCGCATCGCACGGGCGGTCTGTGTGGAGCTCGGCTGCCAGATCTCCAGCGCCGACACCGTGATGCGGGGGGACCAGCTCGCCGACGGCCTCGTCCCCGCCACGATGACGCTCGCCGAACGGCTCGGCGCGGCCGTCCGCGAGGCGCGCGCCGCGCACGAGGACCCGGTGCGCGCGGCCCGTTCCATGCTGTCCGGCACCCACCTGCTGACCGGCAAGGTCGTCGACGTCAGCCGCCGCACCCAGGGCGGCTTCGCCCGCGGCGGCGCCCGGATCGAGGGCATCGGCGACGACGCGGGCCGGGTCCTGGAGCTCGGCTTCCAGAACGAGCACCTGCTCGCCACCCGCGACGGCGAGACGGTCGCCACCACGCCCGACCTCATCTGCGTGCTGGACACCGACACCGGCGACCCGGTGACGACGGAGGGCCTGCGCTACGGCCTGCGCGTCAGCGTTCTCGCGGCCCCGTGCGACCCGCGCTGGACCACACCGGGCGGCCTGGCCCTCGCCGGGCCGCGGTACTTCGGTTACGACGTGGACTACCTGCCGTTCCGGGAGGTCTGACCCACGGCACCGCATCGGGTCCGGGCCACCTGCCCCGCCCACCGTCACTCGCCCCGCCCACCGTCGGCCGGCCCGCTCCACGCGGGCCGGCCGGCGGTCCCTGTATCGGACGGTGTGTCTCAGACCGTGCGCTTGCCGGTCTTCATCGACGCACCCACGCAGACCAGCCCCAGCAGCAGGGTCAGCCCGCCGATGATGACGTTGTTGAGGATGACGCCGAGGCTCGGGCTGCTGCCGACGACCCACGTCGAGATGATCATCCAGGCACCCATGGCGCAGATGGCCCAGCTCAGGCCGTACATCCGCTGCGGCATGACGGTGAACCCGAGACCCAGCGCGGCGATGGCGATACCCATGATCAGGTTGTGCGCCACGAGGGTGGGCTGGCTCGTCGTGAAGTGGAGCACCCAGGGCGAGATGGCGCAGTAGAGACCGACGAGGAACACCGGTGCGTCCACGAGGGCCACGTCACGGCCCCCGAGCATTCGGTCGTAGCGGTCGCGCATTTCGGAAACATCGGGGTGACTGGCCATGTCACGGCCGGTGTGCGAGAGGTTTGACATGGGGTTCGTCTCCTTCGCTCCTACAGACCTGGCGCCGCTTCGCATGATGAGCGGCCTCAATGTCATTGTGCGCTTATATCACCCTTATGTGGAGTTCTGGGGTGAATCAATATCTTTAGGGCGAGTGAATAGCGCGGGGAACCACCGCGCTACGAGGCGCTGTCCAGCCGCTCGGCCAGGGCCGCCAGACCGGGTGTCCGCAGCACACGGTTCCCGTATCCCGGCAGCGGCACGTGCAGGGGATCCGTCCAGCGGGCCGGAACGGCGCCGCAGCCGTACACCGCCCCGGCCAGGCCGCCGGTCACCGCCGCGACCGTGTCGGTGTCCCCGCCCGCGTCCACCGCCGCGGCCAGTGCGTCCTCGTACGTACGTGTGGTCCGCAGCGCCCACAGGGCGGAGCCCAGGCACGGCCACACCGCACCGTTGAACTCCGTGGCGGAATCCGGATGCCAGTCGGGCGCGAGGACGGCGGCCCAGCGCGCGCGGTGATCCTCGTGCACGAGGCCCAGGACGCCCGCCACGGCGGCGAGCGGATCGCCGCCGTCCAGCGCCACCCGGAGCAGCTCGTGCAGCACGGCGGTGCCCTCCCAGGCGGCCCGGTCGCCATGCGTCAGCGCGGCGATCCGGCGGGCGGCGCCCATCGTCGCCTCCCGGCCCGCCCGCGCGAAGTACACGGCCGACGTGGCGGCGCGCATCAGTGAACCGTTGCCCGCCGCACGCCCGCTGACCTGGAAGTGCAGCGCCGCCGCGAGGTCCCAGGGCTCACCGCTCGTCAGTACGTCCGCGGTCTGCAGCCCGATGTCCTTCGGTCCGCCCGCCGCCCATCGGCGAAACCGGCCGAACAGGTCGGGCAGGTCGAGGCCGCCCCGCTCCAGCAGGGATTCCGCGACCAGAACCGCCATCTGGGTGTCGTCCGTGGCCTCGCCCGGATCCCAGCCGCCGCCCCCGCACATGGTGCCGACGCCGTCCGGGAAGCGGGCCGTGTACACACCGGCGGGGCCGAACTCGAACGGCGCCCCCAGCGCGTCACCGACCGCTGATCCGACGACGGCCCCCGTTACCCGGTCCCGCCGGTCCGCGCTGCCCGGATGCTTCATCCGGGCAGTGTACGGAGGGTGCCCCGCCTTCCGTACGCGCGATTCACCGTCTTCATGGTGTTCTCCCGCATCTGGAGGGTGCTGAATTGATGACTCGGAGTGATGGCATGGAGGTAGGGTGATGCGCGCTCCGTGGAGCAGTCCGTGGAGCAGTCCGTGGAGCAGTCCGTGGAGCGGGTGGTGCGGTCGGGGAGGCCCCGGCTCAGGGCACGTGGACCGTCACCGAGTGCCAGCCGGTCGCGCCGTCGGGCACGGTGCCGACGCGAACGCCGGTCTGGGTGGCGCCGGTTCCGTCGGTGGCGCGGACCTCCAGGGTGTGGTCGCCGGACGTGGCGGGCCACTCCCACACCCACTGGCGCCAGGTGTCCCGGGTGTCAGCGGCGGCCAGCCGGGCCGTGTGCCACTCCCCGCCGTCCACCCGGACCTCGACGCGGGAGATGCCGCGGTGCTGGGCCCAGGCCACCCCGGCCACCGGCACGGTGCCGGCCTTCGGCGAGGCGAACGGACGGGGCGTGTCGATCCGTGACTCGGTCTTGACCGGCGCCTGTTGGGACCAGGACCGCACGACCCAGTAGGCGTCGTACGCATCGAACGTGGTGAGCTCGATGTCCTTGATCCACTTGCAGGCCGACACATATCCGTACAGGCCGGGAACGACCATCCGGACCGGGAAGCCGTGCTCGAAGGGCAGCGGCTCGCCGTTCATGCCGAAAGCGAGCATCGCGTCGCGCCCGTCCATGACTGTCTCGACCGGGGTGCCGATCGTCATGCCGTCGACGGAACGCGCCACGATCTGGTCGGCGGGGCCGCCCTTCGACGGAGGGCGCACTCCGGCCTCGCGCAACAGATCCGCCAGCCGCACACCGAGCCATCTGGCGTTGCCGACGTAAGGACCGCCGACCTCGTTGGACACGCAGGCCAGCGTGATGTCGCGCTCGATGACCTCCCTTCGCAGCAGGTCGTGGAAGCCGACGGTGACGGGCCGCTCCACTCCCTTGCCGTGGATCCTCAGCCGCCACGCGCCGGCATCGACGCGCGGCACGACCAGAGCCGTGTCCACCCGGTAGAAGTCCTTGTTCGGGGTGATGAAGGGGCTCAGGCCCCGGATCCTCAGATCGGCGCCCGCCGGGACGGCCGGTGCGGCGGACCGGGGCGCCGGGAGGACCAGGTCGTGCCGCGAGGCGGTGGCCCCGGCCTGGACGGAGGACGTGAGCCGCCGTCCCAGGAATCCCGCGCCCGCCGAGACCGCTGCCGTCGCCGTCGCCGCGACCACGAAGCCGCGGCGGTCGAGGGTGCCGTACGGCTCGCCGTCCCCCTCCCCGGCCGCGGGAGAGGGGAGGTGAGCCGGTGTGAGCCGTCCGACCAGGAGGTACAGCGCGCCGGCGGCCACCGCGGCACCCACCACGGAAGGCAGCGCGTCGGCCGGTGCGCCTTCCGGACGCCCCACCGCCGACACCGCCCCGACCAGACCGAAGACCAGGACGGCGGCGGAACCGAGCCGCCGGTGCCGCAGCGCCAGCATTCCGATCCCCAGGGCGAAGAGTGCCAGGAGAACCAGGATCCCGAGCTGGAGCACCAATTTGTCGTCCGTGCCGAAGTTCCGTACGGCGAAGTCCCGCACGGCCGGGGGAGTGCGGTCGATGACCGCGCTCCCCACCGCCGCGACCGGGCCCGCCTCGGGACGTACGACCGCCGCCGCCAGTTCGGCCACGGCGAGGGCGCAGAATCCGGCGATCAGACCGCCGAGCGCGGCGAGAGCGGCGCGTGTCCGGCGGGACCGCCGGGCCGGGGAGGCTCCGGGCCGGTGCGAGTTGTTCCGGTCTTTCGTCACACGGGGGATTCGTTGCCGGGCGGCCCGAGGATGGGTCCGTCACCCGATCGGACCCATGCAGCCTCCGGTCGGCCGAGACTCCTGGCCCGCTCGAAACGGGCACGGGCCTCGGTGAGATCCACGAGCGGCTCCGGGTAGTCCAGCCCGGCCCGTTCCGGTCCGGGAAGCGTCCACGGCTCGTGGACGGCGCGGCCCTCCAGGCCGGCCAGTTCGGGAACCCAGCGGCGCACGTAGTCGCCCCGCGGATCGAATCTCCTGCCCTGGACCACCGGATTCAGGACCCGGTTGGGCCGGGTGTCGGTCCCGGTACCCGCCATCCACTGCCAGTTGAGCTGGTTGTTCGCCAGGTCGCCGTCCACCAGCAGATTCAGGAAGTGCCGGGCGCCCACCCGCCAGTCCACGTACAGCGTCTTGGTGAGGAAGCTCGCCACCACCATCCGGCCCCGGTTGTGCATCCAGCCCTCGTGCGCCAGCTGCCGCATCGCCGCGTCGACCAGCGGATAGCCGGTGCGCCCCGCGCGCCACGCCTCGGCCTCGTCCTCGTCGGTCCGCCAGCGGTCCCGGCGCGGACGGTAGTCGTCCCAGGCGGCGTCCGGCCTGGCGGCGAGCACCTGGTGATGGAAGTCCCGCCACGCCAGCTGCCGGACGAACGCGTCGGCGCCGGGCGTCCCCTTGCGCCGCGCCCGGTGGACCACTTCGGCCGCCGAGAGGCAGCCGAAGTGGAGGTACGGGGAGAGTCTGGACGTCGCGTCACCGGCCAGGTCGTCGTGGGAGTTCCCGTAGTCGGCCAGGGGACCGTCCAGCCACGCCGACAGCAGCCGGCGTCCGGCGCTCTCGCCGCCCCCGGCGAGTCCGGGGGAGGTCCCGGCCACCTCCTCCCGTCGCGGCAGCGGCTCGGACGCCACGCCCGGCGGCAGCCGCACCGCGCGCGGAGCGGCGAGCGTGCCCCTCACGCCCGTCGCCTCCCAACGGCGGAAGTAGGGGGTGAACACCGCGTAGTGATCACGGCCGGACGGGACGACCGTGCCCGGCGCGAGCGCGGTGACAACGGCGTCATGGACGTGCAGGATGCAGCCGGCGGCTGCCAGGGCCGAGCGCAGGCGCTCCTCACGGCGCAGCGCGTACCCGCTCACTCCGCCCGCGATGTGCAGGCTGTGCGCGCCGGTCTCCGCGACCACGGCGAGGGCACCGGCCACGACCTCCTCGTCGCGGACCACCAGCCGGCCGCCGCGCCGTCGCAGCTGCGCGTCCAGATCGGCCAGGCAGTCGGCGAGGAACGCCTGCCGGTTGGGCGCCTCGAACCCGGTTCGACGGATGCCGGTGTCCCGTACGAACAGGGGGACGACGTGGTCGGCGTCGCGCACCGCGGAATGCAGCACGGGGCTGTCGTGCAGCCGTAGGTCGGAGGTGAACAGTGCCACCGAAACGGTCATGGTCGAGCACCTTTCGGGCCGCGCGGGGCGGTGGCCGGGCCGGGGACGGGAGGTCGGGTCGGGCGCGGAGGCCGGGGGCCGGGCGCTCGGGCCGGGACGGGGTCGGGTCAGGCGCTCGGGAAGTCCAGCAGGGCCATCGGGGCGGACGTCGGCTGCGCGGATCCGCCGGCCGGTTCCATGGTGATGCCTACGCCGGTGGCGCTGCCGACGGGACCGTCCAGCAGCGTCGCGTGCGGCGCCGGCGAGGTGTCCGCCGCCGCTATGAGGCCCGCGGAACGCATGGTGCCGCCGTCGTCGAACCACAGCTGGTACACCTTGCCGCCGGGTGGTTCCCGCATCCCCGACGCCAGGAAGACGGCGCGGTCCTCCTGCTTCGAAACGACCACGGTGCCCTTCGCCCCGTTCCCGAGCGTGCGCGATCCGGCACGGGCGTCGGGTGCCGCCAGGACCTGGGCCAGCTCCGTGTTCTGCCGCTGTGCGGCACGGGCGTCCTGCCGGGCGGTCCGGGCCTCCTGGTTCTGCCACACGGCGATTCCGCCCAAGCCCGCCGCGGCCGCCAGACATGCGGCGAGGGCGAATCCCGGCCACCGGCCGGTCCGTCCCGCACCCCTCCCGGCGCGAGACGGCCGGCCGTGCGCCGGGGACTCCTGACGCACGGTCGTGATCTCCCGCAGCACCCGGTCGCGCAGCGCGCGCGGCGGGGCCCCGGCCACCGCGAGCCCGAGCCGGGTGGCGGTCTCCGACAGCTCGCGCACCTCCACGGCGCAGGCCGCGCAGTCGCCGAGATGCCGTTCGAAGTTCCGCCGCTCGGCCTCCGGCAGGGCGTGCAGGGCATAGGCCCCGGTCAGCGTGTGCAGTCCGGCGCTGCTCACGAGCCCACCCCGAGGCAGTCGCGCAGCCGGATCAGTCCGTCGCGCAGCCGTGTCTTGACCGTCCCGAGCGGTACGGAGAGCAGCTCCGACACCTCGCGATACGTCAGACCCCGGTAGTAGGCGAGGTCGACGGACTGCCGTTGCAGCTCGGAGAGCGTCCGCATGCAGCGGCGGACCTGTTCGCGTTCCAGCCGGCTCTCGACCTGCTCGGTGACCTCGTCGAACGCGGGCGTACGGTCCAGCAGCGCAGCGCTGTACTCACGCGCCGCGGACGCCTCGGCCGAGCGCACCCGGTCCACGGCGCGGCGATGGGCCAGTGTCAGCACCCAGTTCATCGCGCTGCCGCGGTCCGCCCGGAAGCGGGGGGCGGTTCGCCACACCTCGACCAGTACCTCCTGCGCGACCTCCTCCGACTGGGCGGGATCGCGCAGCACGCTCCGCACCAGCCCGAGGACAGGCCCGCTGACCGTGTCGTACACCTTGGTGAAGGCGTCCTGGTCGCCCCGGGCGACCATCCCCAGAAGCTCCTGGAGATCGGGCCCCGCCGAGGGTGCTCGGCTGATGTGCACGGCTTCCTTCACGCGGGTTTCCTTCCTGATCGCGCGTCGGTCCTCCGAAGTGATCCGGACTCGACGGCGGTACGGATTGGTCGGTGCGCCCGATATTTCCACGCCTCACGAATTACGCGATACATCGCGGTTGACGCGTCCGGGTGAACGCGATATACTCGCCCGCGAGTATTCGGTGACGAGGTCGAAGGGCGGCAAAGGCGATGGCGAAGCGGCGCAAGCTCACCAATCCGCTGGCGCTGACGGTCATGGTGCTGCTCGCCGAGCGCTCCATGCATCCGTACGAGATCGCCCAGACGCTTCGCCGACGCGGCAAGGAATACAGCGTCAAGATCAATTTCGGTTCGCTGTACACCGTCGTCCAGAACCTGGAGAAGCACGGTTACGTCGAGGTCGCGGGCGTGCAGCGGCAGGGCAACCGCCCCGAGCGCACGCTCTACGGCATCACGGAGGCCGGGCGGGCGGAGACGGTCGACTGGCTCTCCGATCTGCTCGCCGTTCCGGCCGCCGAGTACCCGGTCTTCGAGACGGCGCTCTCGCTTCTGCCGGTGCTGCCGCCGGAGGAAGTGGCGGAGCTGATGGAGACCCGGAAGGCGGCCCTGGAGGTCCGGGCCGCGGCGCTCCGGGGGGTCCTCGGCCAGCTGGGGGGGAAGCTCCCCCGCATCTTCGTCGTCGAGACCGAATACCAGCTCCACATGATCGACGCACAGCTGGAGTGGATCAAGAGCTTCCACAAGGAACTCGTCGACGCCACGATCGGCGGCATCGAGGAGTGGAGGTCCTTCCATGAAACCGGTGAAGTCCCGCAGGACTGGCAGGACTTGGACGAGCAGGAAATCGTCCTGAACCCGGAGCGGAAGGCGTAGCACAGGACCGAAGAGAGAGCAGGACCCCGGCGGGAGCTGTTGGAGCAGCGACCGCCGGGGTCTCGAACCCCGGACCGGCCATGCCGTGAAGGCGAGCCGGGCGATCGAGGTGCGGCACACCCAGGATAGCCCGGCGCTCTTCACGCGGATCGGCACGGAAGTGAGCCGGTGTACGGAAGCGGGCCGGTGCTACGCGGCCTTCTCCTGCTCGCGCTCCACCTGGGCGTTCCACTCGCGCTTGACCGAGCGCCAGGCGTCGTCGTTCTGGCCGAGCCGCCAGTAGCCCGAGATCGACAGCTGGGGGAGCGGGATCGCGCGGTCCAGGCGCAGGTGGCGGCGGATCTCCTTCACGAAGCCCGCCTCGCCGTGGACGAACGCCCGGACCTCGCCCGCCGGGAACTCCAGTTCCTTCACCGCGGCGGTCAGCGCCTCGCCGACCGGGCGCTCCCCGCGGTGCAGCCAGGTCACCTCGACGCCGTCGGGCGCCACGATCTTCTGCTCCTCCGCCGCGTCCGCCACCTCGACGAACGCGTGCACCACCGCGCCCTCCGGCATCTGTTCCAGGGCCGCCGCGATGGCGGGGAGGGCGCTCTCGTCGCCGGCCAGCAGGTGCCAGTCCGCCGAGGCGTCCGGGCTGTAGCCCCCACCCGGACCGAGGAACGTCACCTGATCGCCCGGGGCCGCCCGCAGGGCCCAGGGGCCGGCGAGGCCCTCGTCGCCGTGGACCACGAAGTCGATGGCCAGCTCCCGGGCGACCGGATCCCAGGAGCGCACCGTGTACGTCCGGGTGGTGGGCCACAGCTCCCGGGGCTGCTCCTCGCGGATGCGTGCCATGTCGAACGGGTGCGCGTAGTCGGCGCCCTCGGGGGCGAAGCAGAGCTTGACGTAATGGTCGGTGAACCCGGCGAGCCCGAAGTCGGCGAGACCGTCACCGCCGAGCACCACGCGGACCATGTGCGGAGTGATCTGCTCGGTGCGCAGGACGTGGGCTCCCTGCGCCTTCGGTGCCTGCCGTGCCGGTCGTTCTGCCACGAGGTTCTCCCTGCTCCGATTGCTTAGGCTTACCTAAGTTAGCATCTCGGCCGGGCGCTGTGGAGGGCCGGAGTCAAGCGCGCAGCGCGGAGAGCAGCCGTTGCAGCGCACCGCCCAGTCCCCACTGCTTCGCGAGGGCTTCGAGTGCGACGGGGTCGCGTGGCTCGGAGGGCAGCGCGGGGTCGAACCCCGGCAGGGGTACGTCACCGGCGACGCGGACCACCTTCGGCGCGACGGCCATGTAGTCCCGCGCCCCGTCGAGCCGCTTGCGCTGCGAGGGCGTCAGTGCGGCGGCCGGATCGTCGACGGCGGCCATGATTCCGGCCAGATCGCCGAAGGCGTCCAGCAGCTTCGCGGCCGTCTTCTCGCCGATGCCCGGGACGCCGGGCAGCCCGTCGCTCGGATCGCCGCGCAGCAGGGCCAGATCGGCGTAGCCGGAGCCGTCCACCCCGTACTTCTCCCGCAGCCACGCCTCGTCGGTCAGCTGGAGCGAGCCGACCCCCTTCAGTGGGTAGAGCACCCGGACCCCGCGGGCGTCGTCGACCAGCTGGTAGAGATCCCGGTCGCCGGTGACGATGTCCACGGGGCCGGTGGCCAGGCCGGTGAGCGTGCCGATCACGTCGTCCGCCTCGTAGCCCGCGACGCCGACCCGGGCGATGCCGAGCGCGTCGAGCACGTCCTCGATGACCGGTACCTGCGGGGCCAGGGTGTCGGGCGTCTCCTCCTCGTCGGGCAGCCCCTCGCCGGTCTCCACCGCGACCCGGTGCGCCTTGTACGAAGGGATCAGCTCCACCCGCCAGTGCGGGCGCCAGTCCGCGTCCATGCAGGCGACCAGGTCGTCCGGACGGTGGTCCTGCACCAGGCGCCCGATGAAGTCGAGCAGCCCGCGTACGGCGTTGACCGGTGTCCCGTCCGGGGCGCGCACCGAATCGGGAACCCCGAAGTAGGCGCGGTAGTAGAGGGAGGCGGTGTCGAGGAGCATCAGGCGTCGCGTCACACCCCGATGATGCCGCACCCCACCGACACCGGTCGTCGCACCGCAGCGACGCCCGCTGGGCCCGACCTCACCGGCGCCGGCCGCGGGGCTCTGCCGACGCCCGCCGGGACACCTCGCCGACGCCGGTCGTGGCGGACGCCCGCGCCGAACGGCCGGAGCCGAGGGCTCCGCTCAAATGTGACCTGGATCACTCTTGCGTTTGGCTCGTGTAAGCGAGGGCAGGCGCGCAGCCGGAGCGGATCACGTAGCAATTTCAACTAGTGCACGTGCCATGCGGGCCGAACCCGCGTCGCTCCACGGTCTGCCGGAGGGGGTGGCAGACCGTTTTCGGTTCAACGCGCGAGGTGTATGTGTCAAGGCTGCAAGCCGAGCACTTGTACAAAGTGTTCGGCAGACGACCCGATCAAGCCGTGCAGAAGCTCGAAAGCGGCGCCGACCGCGACGAGCTGCGCGCCGACGGAACGACCGCAGCGGTGATCGACGCCTCGTTCACCGTGGAACCGGGACAGATCTTCGTCGTGATGGGTCTGTCCGGGTCCGGAAAGTCCACGCTGCTGCGCATGCTCAACGGACTTCTGGAGCCCACAGCCGGACGCGTGCTGTTCGACGGCCAGGACCTGACCGCCCTGAGCCCCGCCGAGCTGCGCCACGTCCGGTCCTCCAAGATCAGCATGGTGTTCCAGCACTTCGCGCTCTTCCCCCACCGGAGCGTGCTGGAGAACGCCGCGTACGGCCTGGAGGTGCAGGGTGTGCCGCGCGCCGAGCGCGAGAAGCGCGCCGCCGAGGCGCTGGAGCTGACCGGCCTCGCCGGCTGGGAGAAGTCCTGGCCAGACGAGCTCTCCGGCGGCATGCAGCAGCGCGTCGGCCTGGCCCGCGCCCTGGCCACCGACGCCGACCTGCTGCTGATGGACGAGTCCTTCAGCGCGCTCGACCCGCTGATCCGCCGCGACATGCAGGACCAGCTGCTCGAACTGCAGAAGCGTCTGAAGAAGACCATCGTCTTCATCACCCACGACCTCAACGAGGCCATGCGCCTCGGCGACCGCATCGCCGTGATGCGCGACGGGAGAATCGTCCAGCTCGGTACCGCCGAGGACATCCTCGTCACCCCGGCCAACGACTACGTCGCCTCGTTCACCCAGGACGTCGACCGCACCCGGGTGCTGACCGCGGGCGCCATCATGGCCGAGCCGCACACCGTCATGGGCACCACCACGGACGACGGCGAGGAACTGCGCAACGCCGCCGACGTCCTCAGGGCGGCTCCGGCCACCGTCACCGAATCCACGCCGATCATCGAGCTCTTCACGCCCTGTTCGCGGAGCGGAGTCGCGGTCGCCGTGGCCGACGCCAAGGGGAAGCTGGTCGGCGTCGTGCCGCGCGCCCGGCTGCTCGCCGTCCTCGGTGAGCCGATGACTCCCACCGAGGCCCCGCAGGGCGTCAGGCCCGGAGCGGCCGGCACGAAGAAGGTGGCCAGTGTTTAGGCTGCCTCTCGGTGACTGGGTCGACTCCGCGGTCGACTGGCTGCAGACCCACCTGTCCTGGCTGTTCGACGCGATCAGCTCGATCGTCAGCGGCATGTTCGACGGCATAGCCGCCGTGCTCTCCGCCCCCGCACCGCTGCTCTTCGCGGGCATCGTCGCCGTCATCGCCTGGTGGCTGCGGGGTCTGCTCGCGGGGGTGCTCGCCTTCGTCGGCTTCGCGGTCGTCGACTCCGTCGAGCTGTGGGACGAAGCGATGGACACCCTCACGCTGGTGCTCGTCGCCACCATCATCGCGCTGGTGCTGGCCGTACCGCTGGGCATCTGGGCGTCCCGTTCCAAGACTGTCAGCGCGGTGACCCGGCCGGTCCTGGACTTCATGCAGACCATGCCCGCCATGGTCTATCTGATCCCCGGCGTCATCTTCTTCGGCGTCGGCGTGGTGCCCGGCATCATCGCCACCATCATCTTCTCGCTGCCCCCGGGCGTCCGGATGACCGAGCTCGGCATCCGCCAGGTCGACGGCGAGCTCGTGGAGGCGGCCGAGGCCTTCGGCACCACCCGGCGCAACACCCTGCTGCGGGTGCAGCTGCCGCTCGCCCTGCCCACGATCATGGCGGGCATCAACCAGGTCATCATGCTGGGCCTGTCCATGGTGGTCATCGCCGGCATGGTCGGCGGCGGCGGCCTCGGCGGCGCCGTCTACCGCGCCATCGGCAACGTCGACGTCGGCCTCGGCTTCGAGGCGGGCATCTCCATCGTCATCGTGGCGATGTACCTGGACCGCATGACCGGCGCGCTCGGCCGCGAGGTCTCCCCGCTCGCCCGCCGCGCGCTCGCCAGGGCGCAGTCGATGTCCGGCGGGCTGAAGATCTGGAGCCACCGCCCGCAGCCCGTCGTCGCGGTCGTCGGCGTCGTCGTCCTCGCGCTCGTCGCGGGCGGCATGGGCCTCTTCGGCTCCTCCGACGCGGACAAGGCCACCACTGCTGGTGCCTCGGACGTCGGCGCGGGCAAGAAGATCAGCATGGGGTACATCCCGTGGGACGAGGGCATCGCCTCCACCTTCCTCTGGAAGGAGATGCTGGAGCGGCGCGGCTTCGAGGTCGACGTCAAGCAGTACGAGGCCGGTGCGCTCTACACCGGTATGGCCAACGGCCAGATCGACTTCGAGACCGACTCCTGGCTCCCGGTCACCCACGCCAGCTACTGGAAGAAGTACCGGGACCGCCTGGAGGACATGGGCTCCTGGTACGGCCCCACCTCGCTGGAACTGGCCGTCCCCTCCTACGTGAAGGACGTCCGGACCCTGGACGACCTCAAGGGCAGGTCCTCGCAGTTCAAGGGCCGGATCGTCGGCATCGAGCCGAGCGCCGGCGAGATGGGCCTGCTCAAGGACAAGATCCTGCCGGGCTACGGCCTGGACAAGGAGTACAAGGTCGTCGACGGATCCACGCCGTCGATGCTGGCGGAGCTGAAGCGGGCGTACGCCAAGAAGGAACCGATCGTCGTCCCGCTCTGGTCGCCGCACTGGGCGTACAACCAGTTCGAACTGACCAAGCTCAAGGACCCGAAGGACCTCTGGGGCAAGGGCGACGGCATCCACACCCTGGCCCGCAAGGGCTTCGCCGCCGACAACCCCGAGGTCGGCAGCTGGCTCAAGAACTTCAAGATGAGCGAGGACCAGCTCACCAGCCTTGAGGCAGAGATCCAGAAGTCCGGCTCCGGCAACGAGCAGAAGGCCGTCCGTACCTGGCTGAAGGCCAACCCGGGCGTCGCCGACAAGTGGACCCCCGTCGCCGGGGCCCCCGCGGCCAAGAGCGCGGGCGGCAAGGACGAGCGGGACCGCGCCGTCGAGATGGCCTGGTTCCCGTGGGAGGAGGACATCGCCGCCACGTACCTGTGGAAGGCGGTCCTGGAGGAGCGCGGCTACAAGGTCAACCTCAAGCAGTTCGAGGTCGGCCCGATGTACACCGCGATGTCCCGCGGCCAGATCGATGTGCAGTTCGACGGGTGGCTGCCGTACACCCAGAAGAACTACTGGGACAAGTACGGCTCCCGGCTGACCGACATCGGTTCGTGGTACGGCCCGACGTCCATCGAGGTCGCGGTGCCCTCGTACGTGAAGGACGTCACGTCCCTCGCCGACCTCAAGGGCAAGTCGTCTCAGTTCAAGGGCCGGATCGTCGGCATCGAGCCGGGCACCGCCACGATGGAGAACCTCAAGAAGAACGTGCTGCCGACGTACGGCCTGGACAAGGAGTACAAGGTCGTCGACTCCTCGACGCCCGGCATGCTGGCCGAGCTGAAGCGGGCGTACGCCAAGAAGGAGCCCGTCGCGGTGCTGCTCTGGACGCCGCACTGGGCGTACAACGAGTTCGGCATGACCAAGCTGAAGGACCCGGAGAAGGCCTTCGGCGACGGCGACCGGCTGCACACCATCGCCGGCAAGGACTTTCCGCGGAACTACCCGCAGCTGACGAAGTGGTTCAAGGACTTCAAGCTGAGCGAGGACCAGCTCGCCGGTCTGGAGAACCAGATCCAGAAGCTCGGTGCGGGCCATGAGGAAGAGGCCGTGAAGGCCTGGATGCAGAAGAACCCGGGCATCGCGGACACGATGGCTCCGCAGTAGGGCCTCGACAGGGCCCGGAACACGGGAAGGGGTGGGCACCGCCGGTGGCGGGCCCGCCCCTTCCGGCTGTCCGGAAGACGCTCATCCACCGGCCGACCTTGCGCAACCGTGTGCGTAATGTGCTGGCAGCCGGAAGGATGACGAGTCGGGAGGGAGCCGGACATGGACGAGAAGGAAGCACTCCGCGTGGGCGCCGCGGTCCGCCGACAGCGCAGATCCCTGGGGCTCACACTGGCCGCGGTCGCCACGCGCAGCGGCCTGTCCGTGCCGTTCCTCAGCCAGATCGAGAACGAGCGGGCCCGGCCCAGCGCCCGCTCGCTGGACCGGGTCGCCGAAGCCCTGGAGACCACCACGGCACGGCTGCGCGCCGCGGCGGACTCGGCACGCGCCGTCGAAGTCGTGCGGGCGGGCGAGGGCGACGGGGTGCGCAGGGTGGTGCGCGGCCGCCATCAGCTCAGCGCGCTGGAGTTCACCGGTGAGCTCGACCTCGGGCGCGAGTTCCAGCACCGCAACGACGAGGTGATGTATGTGGCGCAGGGGGCCGCGGAAGTGGAGGCCGAAGGGCAGGCGTACCGGCTGGAACAGGGCGACACGCTGTTCCTGTCCGGCGGGGTGCGGCACCGTTGGCGGGCCACGGTGCCCGGTACGCGGCTGCTGGTCGTCGCGGTCGCCGAGCACATCGACGCCACCTTCGACCCGCGTCGCTGAGAGGGGCTGTCCGCCGTGCGAGTCGTCTCCCTGGTGCCCTCGCTCACCGAGGCCATCGCCGTCACCGCCCCGGGCACGCTGGCCGGCGTCACCGACTGGTGCACCCACCCGCCCGGCCTGACCGCCGCGCGTATCGGCGGCACCAAGAATCCCGATGTGGCGGCGATCGCCGCGCTCCGGCCCGATCTCGTCGTCGCCAACGAGGAGGAGAACCGGGCTCCGGACCTCGCGGCGATCGGGGCCGCCGGGATCGAGGTGCTCGTCACCACGATCCGCACCCTCGACCAGGCCTTCGAGGAGCTGGAACGGCTCCTTGCCGTCGTCTGCGGGCAGGCCAGGCCCCGCTGGCTGGACGAGGCCGAGGCCGCCTGGGCCGCGCTCCCGCCGCCCCGCGCCCCGCGTCGTGCGGTCGTGCCGATCTGGCGCAGGCCCTGGATGGTGCTGGGCCGCGACACCTTCGCCGGGGACCTGCTGGCCCGGCTCGGCGTCGAGAACGTCTACGCGGACCACGCCGAGCGCTATCCCCGTATCCCGCTCGACGTGCTCAACGCGGCCGGCGCCGACCTCGTCGTCCTGCCCGACGAGCCGTACCGCTTCACCGCGGACGACGGGCCGGAGTCCTTTCCCGGACTGCCCGCCGCACTCGTCGACGGGCGGTTTCTCACGTGGTACGGGCCGTCACTGGCGCAGGCGCCTGCGGCGCTGCGAGCAGCGCTCCGCTGAGCAGTCCGCGCAGCGTCCGGAACCCGGCCACCGCCCACGCCGTCACCAGCAGCACGTACAGCGCGACGGCCAGCCAGGTGTACGCCGTGAGGCCGGTGTGCCGGGCCAGGCCGGCGGCGCCCGTGACACACGTGCCGACCGGGAAGGTGAAGCCCCACCACGTCATGCTGAAGGTCATGCCGTTCCGCACGGCCCGCACCACCAGCGCGACGGCCAGTGCCAGCCACATCAGCGCGAAGCCCATCACGGGCACCCCGTACAGCACGGCGAACACTCCCAGGCCCGAGGCGTACGGCTCCCCGATCGCTCCCGGAGCCACATCGGCGAGCTGATTGACCGCGGTCGTCGACTGGCCCAGCGGGCCCAGGACCAGGAACAGCGTGGGGGTCAGCGCGAGCGGCAGCGGGCCCTGATGGACGAGCCGGGCGAAGATCAGCGGCAGCATCACCAGCGTGGCGAGCAGGCTCAGACCGAACATCGCGTAGCAGGCCAGCAGCATCGCCTCCCGCCACTGGCCGGCCGGGAGCTCCGGCACCAGCAGCGGACCGAGCGCCGCGGAGACCATCGGCGCCACCACCGGAAGCAGCCACACCGGCGACGCGGTGCCGGGCTCGATCCGGTGGCGTACGACCATCAGATACGGGATCGCGACCGCGGCGGCCAGCCCGATCACCGTGCCCGCCGTGTACAGCACCACGTCCAGGGCCAGGGCAGCCCCGTGTCCGACGACGTCCCGGCCGACCACCATCGACGAGCCGCCGACCGCCAGCAGGGCCATCGAGAGACAGCCGTAGAACGGGGCGACGGCGGGGTCGAGCAGATGGGTGCGTGCCTGGTCGCGATGGGCGATCCAGTGCCCGGTGCGGGCCGTGAGCACCACGGCGAGCATGATTGCCGCGAGTGCCCACACCACCGTGCAGGCGCCGCGCAGTCCCGGGACGTGCACGGGCAGCGTGGCGCCCGCGCTCGCGACGATCGCGGTGCCCATGACGCTCGCGTACCAGTTGGGGCCGAGGTGCCGCAGCTGAGGGAGCCGCAGGGCGGCCGGATACGGGGCTGGGGACTGCTGCGTCTGCGGAAAGATGGCCATGCCACGATTTTCGCGGCGCAGGCGGAGTCCCACCAGGGACGCTGTGTCTATGAGGTCATAAGCTGGCTTTATGACCGGCGAAGAACATGTCCCTCTCTTCCATCGGGTTCCCGACCTCGGTGCCCTGGAGCTGCTGCTCGCGGTCGCCCGGCACGGCAGCCTGGGGCGTGCGGCACGGGACGTCGGCGTCACCCAGCCCGCGGCCAGCAGCCGTATCCGGTCGATGGAGCGCCAGCTCGGCCTGGCCCTGCTGGACCGTTCGCCGCGCGGCTCCCGCCTCACCGACGCGGGCGCGCTGGTCACCGACTGGGCGCGCCGGATCGTCGAGGCGGCCGAGGCGTTCGACGCCGGCGCGCAGGCGCTGCGCGACCGGCGGGACTCCCGGCTCCGGGTCGCCGCCTCCATGACCATCGCCGAATACCTGCTGCCGGGCTGGCTGATAGCCCTGCGGGCCGAACGGCCGGACACCGCCGTCTCGCTGCTCGCCGGGAACTCGGCGGCGGTCGCGGGGCGGCTGCTCGTCGGCGAGGCCGACCTCGGCTTCGTGGAGGGCCTGTCCGTGCCGGAGGGCCTCGACGGCACGGTCATCGCCCACGACCGGCTGGTCGTCGTGGTCGCCCCGTCCCACGCCTGGGCCCGCCGCCGTACGCCCCTGACCCCGCAGGAGCTGGCCGCGACCCCGCTGATCCTGCGGGAGCACGGCTCCGGCACCCGCCAGGTCCTGGACGCGGCGCTGGCCGTGCACGGCGGCCTCGCCCAGCCCCTGCTCGAACTCTCCTCGACGACCGCGGTGAAGGGAGCGGCGGAGAGCGGCGCCGGGCCGTGCGTCCTGAGCGAGCTGGCCCTGGGGGAGGAGCTGTCCTCCAGGCGCCTGGTCAAGATTCCGGTCGCCGGGGTGCGGCTGAGGCGGCAGCTGCGGGCGGTCTGGCCGTCCGGCCACCGCCCGACGGGGCCGGCGCGCGATCTGCTGTCGCTGACGGGACAGGACAGGTAGCCGGGACGGGGCCGGTGGCCGACGGGACAGGGCAGGTAGCCGACGGGACGGACGGGTGGCCGACGGGACGCGTGGCGGGCCGCGCGCCGATTCGTTCCGCGTGCGCTCCCCGAAGCCGGGTGCGCTTCCCGAAGCCGCGGGTACCCCTCAGGGCCGCGAGCGTTCGCCGGCCGCCGTCCTCCGCGCCGGCGCGAGGTCCTCGAACGGCGTACGGGCCGGGACCAGCCGGGCCGTCGAGGCCGCGACCAGTGCCCGCGCCAGCCGGGTGTCGTCGCCCATCTCCGGGTGCCACTGCACCCCGAGCACCCACCGCGGCCCGGGTAGTTCGATCGCCTCGACCGTGCCGTCCGCCGCGTGCGCGGACGCCACGAGGCCCGGCGCGAGCCGCTCCACGCACTGGTGGTGGTAGGTGGGGACGGCGGACTCCTCGGGCACGATCGACGCGTAGAGCGTGTCCCGCACGGGCGTCACGGGGTGCACGCCGAGGACTCCGGTCGCGCCCAGCGGGCCGGCGTGACCGTCGAGATGCTGGGTCAGAGTGCCGCCGAGCGCGACATTGAGCAGCTGCATGCCCCGGCAGACGCCGAGCACCGGTGTGTCCGACTCCAGCGCGGCCTCGATCAGGGCCAGCTCCCAGGCGTCGCGCTCCCGCGCGGGCGGGCCGGTCCGGAAGTCGCGCTCCGCGCCGTACCGCCCGGGTTCCACATCGGCGCCGCCCGCGATCACGAGACCGTCCAGCCGGGCCACCGCGGCCGCGGCACGGGCGGAGTCGTCCGGCGGGAGCAGCGCGGCCAGGCCGCCGGAGCGCTGGATCATCCGCGGATAGGCGGCCGGGAGAAGAGCCGCGGGCAGCTCCCAGACACCCCAGCGGGCCACGGGCTCCAGGTAGGTGGAGACGCCGATGAGAGGTTCGGACACGGGGTGGTCCCTCCGGTCGGCCGCCCGCTCGGGCGGACTCGGTTCCATGGCTTCAATGGTGGCAGAGATTACCTTTGCATTTCCGGGAGTTGCGCACCGAAGCGGAACCAGTGGCCCCGGTCAGGTCAGGAACCCGCGCAGCAGCGCGGCAGTGCCGGCGCAGTGCTCGCGCATCACCGCACGCGCGGCCTCCGCGTCCCCGTCGAGAACCGCCTCGACGAGACTCGTGTGCTGATGCTGCGAATGCTCCAGGTTCCGCACGAGCAGCGGTATGCAGTCCAGGAGATCGTTCACGGTGGCCCGGACGGCGGCGTACTGCGCGGTCAGCGACGCGGAGCCGGAGAGTTCGGCCAGGGTCAGGTGGAACAGGGTGTCGCGCCTGCGGTACTCGGGCAGAGGTGCTTCGTGAGTCGCCGTCAGAGCCGTACGCAGCCGGTCCGCGCCCTCGTCCGTCAGTCCCTGTGCCGCGCACAGTCCGGCCGCCCCGGCCTCCAGCACCTCGCGGAAGCGCAGCACGTCCTCGATGTCGACGGACTCCACCTTCCGGCGCAGCTCGTCCTCGCCGGTGCTGCCGGTGCGGGGCAGCACGAACGTGCCGCCGTACCGCCCGCGCCTGCTCTCCACCAGGCCCTGGTCCTGGAGGACCTTCAGCACCTCGCGCAGGGTGACCCGGCTGATCCCCAGCAGCTCGGCCAGCTCGCGCTCGGCCGGCAGCCGCCCGCCGCCGGGCACCAGCCCGAGCCGGACCACCTGGAGGATCTGCTCCAGCGCCTCCTCGAAGCCGTTTCCCGCCCGGACGGGCCGCAGTACGGGCATCAGGCGGTCGGTGGACCCGCTTTCCTCGGCCATGGCCCGTTTTCCCTTCACAATTAATGGTTCTTTCGCATACCTTAAGCCTTCCGGCTGACCGAAGGAGGAGTATCCCGTGGCAGACCGAACACCACCGCTGGGGATCGAGGAGCTGCGCGCCCTCGTCGCGAGCGGTGAGATCGACACCGTCGTCCTCGCCTTCCCCGACATGCAGGGACGGTTGCAGGGCAAGCGGTTCGCCGCCGGATTCTTCCTCGACGAGGTCCTGGAGCACGGCACCGAGGGATGCAACTACCTCCTCGCCGTCGACACCGACATGAACACCGTCGACGGATTCGAGATGTCCTCCTGGGAGCGCGGCTACGGCGACTTCGCCATGCACGCCGACCTCTCCACCCTGCGCCGGGTGCCCTGGAACGAGGGCACGGCCATGGTCATGGCCGACCTCGCCCAGGAGGACGGCTCGCCCGTCGCCGCCGCGCCCCGCCGGATCCTGACCCGCCAGCTGGAACGCCTGGCCGAGCTCGGCTGCACCGCCCACGTCGGCACCGAACTCGAATTCATCGTCTTCAAGGACACCTACGAGCAGGCCTGGGACCGCAACTACCGCGATCTGACCCCGGCCAACCAGTACAACATCGACTACTCCGTCCTCGGCACCGGCCGCGTCGAGCCGCTGCTGCGCCGCATCCGCAACGAGATGGCCGCCGCGGGCCTCACCGTCGAGTCGGCGAAGGGCGAGTGCAACCCCGGCCAGCACGAGATCGTGTTCCGCTACGACGAGGCCCTGGTCACCTGCGACCAGCACGCCGTCTACAAGACCGGCGCCAAGGAGATCGCCGCCCAGGAGGGGGTCGCACTCACCTTCATGGCCAAGTTCAACGAGCGCGAGGGCAACTCCTGCCACATCCACCTCTCGCTCCGGACCACCGACGGATCCGGGCGCGGTGTCATGGCGGGCGAGGACGGCGGCATGTCCCCGGTGATGCGCCACTTCCTCGCCGGGCAACTGGCCGCCCTGCGGGACTTCTCCCTCCTCTACGCGCCGAACATCAACTCCTACAAACGTTTTCAGCCGGGTTCCTTCGCCCCGACCGCCGTCGCCTGGGGCCACGACAACCGGACCTGCTCGCTCCGCGTCGTCGGTCACGGCCGCTCGATGCGCTTCGAGAACCGGCTGCCCGGCGGCGACGTCAACCCGTACCTCGCCGTCGCCGGAATGGTCGCGGCGGGCATCCACGGCATCGAGAAGGGCCTCGAACTCCCCGAGCCCTGCGCGAGCAACGCCTACACCGCCGACTACGACCACGTCCCCACCACGCTGCGCGAAGCCGCCGAACTCTGGGAGCGGAGCGAGATCGCCCGGGTGGCCTTCGGCGACGACGTCGTGGCCCACTACCGCAACATGGCCCGCGTCGAACTCGAAGCCTTCGACGCCGCAGTGACCGACTGGGAGCTCCGCCGCTCCTTCGAACGCCTGTGAGGCACTGAGTGACCACACCCGACCACCCGGTGGAACACCGCGTACTCAACCCGGCGACGGAAGAACTCCTCGCCACCGTCCCGTCCACCCCCGCCGCCGAGGTCGACACGGCGGTCGTCCGGGCCGCGGCGGCCCAGCGCACCTGGGCCGCCCTCGCCCCCGCCGACCGCGCCCGGCTGCTGCGCCGCTTCGCCGCCGCCGTCGACGGCGAGGTCGAACAACTGGCCCGACTGGAGGTCCAGGAGGCCGGCCACACCCTCGGCAACGCCCGCTGGGAAGCGGCCAACGTCCGCGATCTGCTCGACTACGCCGCCGGCGGAGTGGAACGACTCGCCGGCCGCCAGATCCCGGTTCCCGGCGGGCTCGACGTCACCCTCCTCGAACCCCTCGGCGTCATCGGCGTGATCGCCCCGTGGAACTTTCCCCTGCCGATCGCCGCATGGGGCCTCGCGCCCGCGCTCGCCGCCGGCAACGCCGTACTCCTCAAGCCCGCCGAGACCACCCCGCTCACCGCCCTGCGGCTGGCCCGGATCGCCCTGGACGCGGGCCTTCCCGAACATCTCCTCCAGGTGCTGCCGGGCGCCGGTGACGTGACCGGCGACGCCCTGGTCGCACACCCCGGCGTAGCCAAGATCGTCTTCACCGGCTCCACCCGGGTCGGCAAGCGGATCATGGCCAAGTGCGCCGACCGGGTGAAGCGGCTCACCCTCGAACTCGGCGGCAAGAGCCCCAACATCGTCTTCGCCGACGCCGACATCGAGGCCGCCGCGGCCGCCGCGCCCATGGCGTTCCTGGACAACGCGGGCCAGGACTGCTGCGCCCGCACCCGCATCCTGGTCCAGCGGTCCGCGTACGACCGCTTCCTGGAACTCCTCGCCCCCGCGATCGAGTCGGTCGTCGTGGGCGACCCGTCCGACGAGAACACCCTGATGGGCCCGCTGATCTCCCGGGAGCAGCGGGAACGGGTGCGCGGTTACGTCCCGGAGGGCGCGACCGCCCTCCGGGGCAAGGCGCCCGAAGGGCCCGGCTTCTGGTTCCCGCCGACCGTCCTCACCGACGTCCGCCCGGACGCGCCCGTCGCCACCGAAGAGGTCTTCGGGCCGGTCGCCGTCGTCCTTCCCTTCGAGGACGAGGCCGACGCCGTCCGGCTCGCCAACGCGACGGAGTACGGCCTCGCCGGATCGATCTGGACTCGTGACGTGGGCCGCGCGCTGCGCGTCTCACAGGCGGTCCGGGCCGGGAACCTCTCCGTCAACTCCCACTCCAGCGTCCGCTACTGGACGCCTTTCGGCGGCTACAAGCAGTCCGGACTGGGCCGCGAACTCGGCCCCGACGCGCTCGCCGCATTCACCGAGACCAAGAACGTCTTCATCAGCACGGAGGCCTGAGCCGTCATGACCACCACCGACAGTGAGAACATCTGCCGCCGCCTCGTCGGCCGCACCGCCGTCATCACCGGGGCCGCCAGCGGCATCGGCCTGGCGACCGCACGCCGCCTGGCGTCGGAGGGTGCCCACGTCGTCTGCGGCGACATCGACGAGAAGGCGGGCAGGGCCGCGGCCGGGGAGGTCGGCGGCACCTTCGTACGCGTCGACGTCACCGACCCCGAACAGGTCGAGGCGCTGTTCCGGACCGCCTTCGACACCTACGGCTCCGTCGACATCGCCTTCAACAACGCGGGCATCTCCCCGCCCGACGACGACTCCATCCTCACCACCGGCCTGGAGGCGTGGAAGCGCGTCCAGGACGTCAACCTCACCTCCGTCTACCTCTGCTGCAAGGCCGCCCTGCCCTACATGCGCCGCCAGGGCCGCGGCTCGATCATCAACACCGCGTCCTTCGTCGCGATCATGGGAGCGGCCACCAGCCAGATCTCGTACACCGCCTCCAAGGGCGGTGTCCTCGCCATGTCCCGCGAACTGGGCGTGCAGTTCGCCCGCGAAGGCATCCGGGTCAACGCACTGTGCCCCGGACCGGTCAACACCCCGCTGCTCCAGGAACTGTTCGCCAAGGACCCGGAACGCGCGGCCCGCAGGCTCGTGCACATCCCGGTCGGCAGGTTCGCCGAGGCCACGGAGATCGCGGCGGCCGTCGCCTTCCTCGCGAGCGACGACTCCTCGTTCGTCAACGCCACCGACTTCCTCGTCGACGGAGGGATCTCCGGGGCGTACGTCACACCCCTCTAGGACCTTTCGGGACGTCGCGTACGCACGCCAACGGGGCCTGACCGGGCCTCCGTCGGCGGCGGAACCCCGGAGTGGGGGATGGGCGGCGCGACACCCCCGGCGGCCCCCGGGGCGTCGCGCTCGCCGTGGCCGGGCCGGTCGTCGTCCGCCACGCCTTCGACGCGGGGCCCGACGGACCGCCGCTCCCCCTCATGGACACCGTCACCGAGGGGGGACCCGGCCGATCGACGACAGCGGGACGAGCGGTGGCGTGGGCGGCTCCGCGGCGCCCCGAGCTCCTCGCGGTGACCCGCGTTCAGAGGAACGTGCGGCCCTCGCCCCGGTACGTCGGCACGGTCGCTGTGATCCGGTCGCCCTCGATCAGCTGCAACTCGTCGAAGCGCTCGCACAGTTCGCCGGCCTTCGCGTGCCGGAACCACACCTTGTCGCCGATCAGCAGATCGTCGGCCGGGGCGCCGAGCAGCGGGGTCTGCACCTCGCCGGGCCCCTCCTGCGGGTCGTAGCGCAGTCCCTCCGGCAGATACGGGACGGGCAGCCGGTCCGCACCCGCGGGCCCGGACGCCGGATAGCCGCCACCGAGGACCGTCACCACACCCACCCCCGGCCGGCGCACCACCGGCTGGGCGAACAGCGCCGCCGGACGCGCCGTGAACGATGTGTAGTTGTCGAACAGCCGCGGCACATAGAGCCCCGACCCGGCGGCGATCTCGGTCACCGCGCGCTCCGCCGCCGTGTGCTGCACACTGCCGGTGCCGCCGCCGTTCACGAACTCCAGGTCCGGCGCCACCGCCCGGACCGCCCGCACCACCTCGGCCCGCCGGGCCGCCAGCTCCTTGCGGCCCGCCGCCTGCATCAGCCGGATCGCCCGGGAGCGCAGCGGCCGCCCCGCGACCGAATCCCCCACCCCGGCGATATGCCCCTCGTACGCCATCAGCCCCACCAGGCGGAAGCCGGGCCTGCGCGCCACCGAGCGTGCCAGTTCGGCCAGTTGGGCGGGGGAGCGCAACGGTGAACGCAGGGCGCCGATCCTGACCCGGCCGCCGAGCAGCCGCAGCGAGGTGTCCAGCTCCAGACAGACCCGGATCTCCTCGCGGCCGCCGGCCCGCGCCGCGTCGATCAGCTCCAGCTGCGCGTGGTCGTCCACCATCACCGTCACAGCCGCGGCCAGCTTCGGATCGGCGGCCAGCTCCGCGAAGGCGGACCGGTCGGCCGACGGATAGGCCAGCAGTACGTCCTCGAATCCGGCCCGGGCCAGCCACAGCGACTCGGCCAGCGTGAACGACATGATCCCGGCGAACCCGGGCCGCGCGAGCACCCGCTCCAACAGGGCCCGGCAGCGCACCGACTTGCTCGCCACCCGGATCGGCTTCCCGGCGGCCCGGCGCACCAGATCGTCGGCGTTGGCATCGAACGCGTCCAGATCGACGACGGCGATCGGGGCGTCCAGATGGGCGGTGGCCCGGTCGTAGCGGGTCCGGTCAGCGGCGCGGGCAGTCATGGCCGCAGCTTGCCAGACGTCCGTACCGCTGGGTAGGGGGATGATCCGCGCAGATCGTCCAGGGGCGGGCCGCCCGCTCCCGCCGGGACCGCTCCACCCCGTAGAGTGACAGGCACGCGGCAACCAACGGGCCTGCCTGTGACGTCGATCCGCGCACGGTACGGAAGAGGACCAGGGGGGCGGATGAGTACCGAGGCGCAGCGGGCCCCTGTCCCGCCCCGCCCCACGGCCCCGCCAGGACCGGTGTCCGCAGATCCGGTGCAGGACCCCGCCGAACCCTCCACGGGCGCGTCCGCCCCGCCGTGTCCGCAGACCCCGCCGCCTGCGGCCGCCGCGCCCGCTCCCGCCGCTCAGCGGCACGAGCCGAAGCACCAACTGGAGACCGGGCCGAAGCGCGAGCCGAAGCACCAAACGGAGACCGGGCCGAAGCCGGTGGCGGCACCCCGGCCGGCGCCCGCACCCGAAGTTCCGGCCGAAGTCCCGCCCGTGGTTCCGCCCGAAGTCCCGTCGGCGCTCCCGCCCGTGGAGACCACGGCCCGGCTCCGACCCGTGCCCGCGGCACCCGCTCCCGCCCCCGTGCCTGCTCCCGCGCCCGCACCGGCCGTCGTGCCGCCCCGCCCCGAGCAGCCGCCCGCCGCGACCCGGCGACGGCCCGTCGGTGCCGTGGACCTCACCCCGCGTCCGGGCGCGACCCCGGCACCACCCGGCCGGGCGCCCGCCCCGCCCGCGTACCAGCAGCCGTACCCGCACCCGTACCCCTACCCGCACCGCCATCCGCTTCCCGAGACGCCCGTCGAGACCACCACCCGGCTGCGCCCCATCCGGCCCCGCCACCGCGTCCGGACCGCGACCGCCGCGGCCTGCGTCGTGCTCGGGCTCGGGCTGATCGGCGGCGCGGCCACCGGCGCCTGGCTCACCAGCGATTCCTCCGCCGATCCTGCCGCCCACAGCGCCTACACCGTGGGCCGCTCCGCCTGGCACAGCGTCCCCGTGGACACCCTCTTTCCCCGCACGCTCAGCGGCGACGGAGCGGGTCCCGGCGGTGCCGACCGGGTCTGGACCCGGGTCGCCGTCGCCCCGGACGGCGGCTGCGCGGCCGGGCTGGACCCGCTGCTGGCCAGGACACTCGGCCCGGTCGGCTGCGAGCGCATGCTCCGCGCCACCTACACGGACGCCACCAGCAGCAGCGTCACCACGGTCGGGCTGATCTTCACCGAGGGCGACACCGAGGCCATGAGGGCCCTGAGCACCCGCTTCACCGACCAGCACCTCGGCCTGCGCGCCGACCTGATGCCCCGTACATACCCCGCCAAGGGCACGGTCGCCGCCGGGTTCGGCGACCGGCAGCGCGCCAGCTGGACCGTCCACGTGCTGACCGAGGCCCCCGTCGTCGTGTTCGCCGTCTCCGGGTTCGCCGACGGCCGTGCGGTCACCGATCCGCAACCCGCCGAAAAGGCCATGGCCGCGAACGCCACGACGGCCGCGGCCCAGGCCGGACTCGGCCACGAGGCCACGGGAATCGCGGACCGGATCGAGCGCGGCCTGCGCCGGACCGTCACCGACCTCACGGAGAAGCCGGAATGATCCGCCGCGCCCGCGCCCGCCGCCGAGCCCTGGGCGCGGTCTGCGCCGCCACCGCGTTCGCCCTCCTGCCCGCGGCGCCGGCCAGGGCCGACGCCATCCGGGACCAGCAGTGGGGCCTCCAGGCGCTCCACACCGATCAGGCATGGCGGACCACCAAGGGCAGGGGAATCACCGTCGCCGTCGTCGACACCGGGGTCGACGGCAGTCTCCCCGACCTGGCCGGCCAGGTGCTGCCGGGCAAGGACATGATCGGCTTCGGCGCCGGCCGCGGTGACCGGTCCTGGGCGCGGCACGGCACCGCGATGGCAGGGATCATCGCAGGCCACGGCCATGGTGACGGCCACGACGACGGAGTCCTGGGCATCGCGCCCGAGGCGAAGATCCTCCCGGTCCGGGTGATCCTCGAAGCCTCCGACCCGGCCCGCGCCAAAGCCCGGGAGTCCCGCGGCACCGCCCTCGCCGACGGCATCCGCTGGGCCGCCGACCACGGCGCCGACGTCATCAACCTCTCCCTCGGCGACGACAGCAAGTCGGCACACCCCGAACCGGGTGAGGACGCCGCCATCCAGTACGCGCTGAAGAAGGGCGCCGTCGTCGTCGCCTCGTCGGGCAACGGGGGCGAGAAGGGCGACCACATCTCGTACCCCGCCGCCTACCCGGGCGTGATCGCGGTCGCGGCCGTCGACCGGTACGGCACCCACGCCGCGTTCTCCACCCGCCGCTGGTACGCCGCCGTCAGCGCCCCCGGGGTCGACATCGTCGTCGCCGCCCCCGACCACCAGTACTACGTGGAGTGGGGCACCTCCGCCGCTGCCGCGTTCGTCTCGGGCGCGGTCGCGCTGGTCCGCGCCGCACATCCGGGACTGGCGCCCGCACAGATCAAGCAACTGCTCATGGACACCGCCCGCAGCGCCCCGGCGCCCGGCCGCGACGACGCCCGGGGGTACGGCATCGTCGACCCCGCCGCGGCGATCAGGGCCGGGGCCGCGCTCCGTCCCGCCGGTCTGCGCGCCGAGTCCGACGAGGCCGGATACCGGAAGCGGTACTTCGGGCCCGGCCCCACCCCCGAGCACCGCGGGAGCAGCGCCGCGGGCCGGCTCGCCCCTGCCGCGGGCGGCCTCGGAGCGGTCCTGCTCGCGCTGGCCGTGGTGCTGTGGCGGGGCCGGAGCGGCCGGCCCGACGGCGTGCGGCGCTGACCGCGGCCACCCGCTCGCCGCGTGCTCAACTCAACGCGCGGCGTCGAGCACGCCCACCGCCGCTCGGGCCACCGACTCGACGAGCGCGATCCCCGCTTCCTTCGTCGGCTGCCCGCCCGAGAGCACCGCCACCAGATAGCTGCGGCCGTCCGCCGTCACCTGGCCGATGCTGTTGATGTCCCACAGCCCCGTCGTCGTCCGGGGCATCCAGCCGTTCTTCAGGGCCCAACTGCTGCCCGCCGCCGAGACGCCCCACTGCTGGTCGGCCACGACCCGCCCCATCAGCCCGCGCAGATACGTACGGGATTCCTCGCTCAGCTCCGATTCCGTTCCGAACACCGCCTCCAGCAGGGCCAGTTGATCCGCCGCCGTGGTCCGGGTCAGGCCCCACGCGTGCGCCGCCGCCGTCGCGGTCAGGCCCAGGCGCCCATGGGCCGCGTCGAGCGCTTCCGCCCCGCCGATCGCCCGCAGCAGCGCGGTGGCGGAGGCGTTGTCGCTCCGCTCGATCATGGCGGCCGCGCGGGCGCGCTCGTCGGCGGTGAGCGCGCGCTTCTCGTCCTGGGCCCCGAGCAGCAGCGCTGCGAGTATGCCGACCTTGACGATGCTGGCCGTGTCGTACGCCCCGTCGCCGTAGACCGCCCGCGCCCTGCTCCCGGTGTCCAGCACCGCGACCGACACCTCCGCCTCACCCGCGCCGGCCAGCAGCGGCTCCACCGCCGTGGCCAGCGCCGCGTCGAGATCCACCGTCGGCTCCTCACTCGTCGATGCCGGGGCCGGGGCGGCCCCGGCGGCCGGTACGGACGATACGGAGGCCGCGGTGCGAGGAGCGTGATCCGCCGTCCGGCCGGCCGGGCCGCCGCCGTCCGCGGCCGAACCCGCCACCAGGACCGCGGCCGCCACGGACGCGGACTGGACGGCATCGCGGAATCTTCTTCGGGACATGGCCCGGACGGTAGGAACAGCACCTGGCAACCAACCGGGGCCGACCTGTCCGCAAGGTAGGAAACCCGAGGTACTACGCTCGCCGTGTGGCGCAGAAGAACATTCCGGACCCCGGTTACTCCGACGACGACGGCACGGCCGATCCGGCCCTGGCCGCGGCACTCGCCGCCTGGTCGGCGGACCGGTCGGCCGTCGGCCCGGTCCTCGAAGCCCTCCGGGGCACCCGGCTCCTGGTCCCCGTCGTCGCCGTGCTCGGGGAGGTGGAGGAGGACGAGAACGGGCTGCGTCGCGAGAAGACCAGCGACATGGCCGTCCCCACCCTCCAGGCCGGGGACCGCCGGGCGCTGCCCGCCTTCACCTCGACCGACGCGCTGGCGCTCTGGGATCCGCAGGCCCGTCCCGTCGCCGTACCCCTGCACCAGGCGCTGCAGGCCGCCGCGCACGAGAAGGCGGACACGGTCGTCCTGGATCTCGCCGGGCCGGTCGCGTTCGAACTGACCGGCTCCGCGCTCCTGGCCCTCGCCGAGGGCCGTACCAGCGCCGACCCGCTCGACGACCCCGCGGTCACCTCGGCGGTGCGGGACGCGGTCGCCGCCGAGCCCGCGGTGCTCCGCGCCCACCTCGGCCCCGGCCGGGCCGACGGCACTCTCGCCCTCGTCCTGGTACCCGGCGCGGACCCCGGCGACGCGGCCCGCCGGGTCGCCGAACGGCTGGCGGCCGACGACGTCCTGCGCGCCCGCCTGGTGCGGGGCCTGGACCTCGCCCTGCTCCCGGCCGATGCGACCACGCCCGGTGACGCTCTGTTCGCTCGCTGATCACTCGGCCGGTCCAACGCGCGCGATCACCCGTTGGGCCGGAGAACCGCGAAGAAATCAGATGATCTTCGCAGGGTGGTTGTATGCGGACGCGGACAGTCGCGTCGGAATTCCTGGGCACGCTGCTCCTGGTCTTCTTCGCCGTCGGATCGGCGGTACCGGGCGCCGAGTGCATCGGGACCGTGGGCATCGTGCTCACCGGCACCTCCGTCGCCCGGCGCGCAGCCTCGGACCGGCGCCGTTCGCGGGCGGCGAGGCGCTCTCCCGGCTCTGGCTGTTCCTGGTCGCCCCGCTGGTCGGTGGAGTGGTCGCGGCACTGGTGCACCGGCTGACGCTCCCGGCCCAGGGACAGGTCCGGCTCGGCACCGTCTGACTCCGGTGCGACGACGTGAGCCCCCGCCCAAGACGGGCGGGGGCTCACGGCCGCAGGAAGAACAGGATGGGAGGAAAGGAGGGCGGGTCAGCCGAAGACGGGGCCGGTGTACTTCTCGCCGGGGCCCTGGCCGGGCTCGTCCGGTACGAGCGACGCCTCGCGGAACGCCAGCTGCAGCGACTTCAGGCCGTCACGCAGCGGTGCCGCGTGGAAGGAGCTGATCTCGGTCGTGCTGGCGTCCAGCAGGCCGGCCAGCGCGTGGACCAGTTTGCGGGCCTCGTCGAGGTCCTTGTGCTCGTCGCCGTCCTCGGTCAGCCCGAGCTTCACGGCGGCCGCGCTCATCAGATTGACCGCGACCGTCACGATCACCTCGACCGCGGGCACCTCCGCGATGTCGCGGGCCATGTCGTCGAAGCCGGGGGAATCACTGGTGGGGGTCGCGTCACTCATGCGCCATACGATAGGCCCACGCCCGCGCGGGTCCGTCTGCGGGAGCGGCCGGGCGACACCTGGTTAGCGCACGCCCGGGGGAGCTGCTAACCTTGTGTAACGACCGGCTGGGCAGCTATGTGCTCAGCCCACAAGTGGAGGCTCCGATCTCCCACCTGGCTGTCCATACGGACAGCGGGTCACCGGTCAGGTGGCGACCATCGTTCCGTACGGACGATGGAGCCGCCCGATGCGCCCCGCGGTTGACCGCGGCGGTGTTCCGGTTGTTCCAGGAGCCCCGCCTGTGTCCCGTCCGGGGCATTTTTCTTGACTCGGTGCGGTTGGTCTGACGAAAACAGACGTTACGTGGCTGTCCGCCAGGCGGCCGCGTGGTGCTACCGAGGAGGATCCATCAGCGCCGAGCCCCGCATCAACGACCGGATTCGCGTTCCCGAGGTGCGACTTGTCGGTCCCAGCGGCGAGCAGGTCGGGATTGTTCCGCTTGCCAAGGCCCTGGAACTCGCACAGGAGTACGACCTCGACCTGGTCGAGGTGGCGGCGACCGCCCGTCCGCCCGTGTGCAAGCTCATGGACTACGGGAAGTTCAAGTACGAGTCGGCCATGAAGGCCCGTGAGGCGCGCAAGAACCAGGCGCACACGGTCATCAAGGAGATGAAGCTCCGGCCGAAGATCGACCCGCACGACTATGACACCAAGAAGGGTCACGTCGTCCGGTTCCTCAAGCAGGGCGACAAGGTCAAGATCACGATCATGTTCCGTGGTCGTGAGCAGTCCCGCCCCGAGCTGGGATTCCGACTGCTCCAGCGTCTCGCTTCGGACGTGGAGGAACTCGGCTTCATCGAGTCCAACCCGAAGCAGGACGGCCGGAACATGATCATGGTTCTGGGCCCGCACAAGAAGAAGACCGAAGCCATGGCCGAGGCCCGCGAGGCCCAGGCCGCCCGCAAGGCGGGGCGCCAGGGTTCCACCCCCGACGCCGAAGCCGCGGGCGAGGCTGCCGAAGCGCAGCCCGAGGCTCCGGGAGACACACCTTCCGAGGCGTGACCTCAGGGGGCCGCCATCCAGGCGGCCCCGGGTCTGCACGGAATTCCCACCAAGATCTGACGCCCCTGCTGCCCGGTGCCCACACCGAGAGGGGCGCCACTGACGAGGAGAGAACGGCGCGATGCCGAAGAACAAGACGCACAGCGGTGCCAGCAAGCGCTTCAAGATCACCGGCTCCGGCAAGGTGCTCCGTGAGCGCGCAGGCAAGCGCCACCTTCTTGAGCACAAGTCGTCCAAGAAGACCCGCTCGCTGACCGGCACGGTCGTAGTGGCTCCGTCCGACGCCAAGAAGATCAAGAAGCTTCTCGGCAAGTGAGGCAGCGGCCCGCGGTGAACCCGTGGGCGGCGACCTCGACTCAGACCGGGACCAATTCGTTTCCGGGCCGTGTGAGTCCAACCACGGCCCCGCTACAAGGAGTTAAAAAGTGGCACGCGTCAAGCGGGCAGTAAACGCTCACAAGAAGCGCCGGGCAATCCTCGAGCAGGCCAGCGGTTACCGGGGCCAGCGCTCCCGCCTGTACCGCAAGGCGAAGGAGCAGGTCACCCACTCCCTCGTCTACAACTACAACGACCGCAAGAAGCGCAAGGGCGACTTCCGTCAGCTGTGGATCCAGCGCATCAACGCCGCTGCCCGCCAGAACGGCATGACGTACAACCGCCTCATCCAGGGTCTGAAGGCCGCCAACATCGAGGTGGACCGCAAGATCCTGGCCGAGCTCGCGGTCAACGACGCCAACGCGTTCGCCGCCCTCGTCGAGGTTGCCCAGAAGGCCCTCCCGAGCGACGTCAACGCCCCGAAGGCCGCCTGATCCAGGTCGCACTTCGTGTCTTGTGAGCCGGACCCGCAGGCGCTCGCCGTCTGCGGGTCCGGTGCGTTGCACGACATGTTCCGTACGTCCGCCACCTCCGTACGCAGAGAGGCTCGCCGCCGACCATGGGCACCCCCGAACTGATCTCCCCGCGATCGCCGCGCGTCACCGCCGCCCGGCGGCTGGCCAAGCGCAACTTCCGCGGCAAGGAGCGCAGGTTCATCGCCGAGGGGCCGCAGGCCGTGCGCGAGGCCGCCGAACACCGCGGCAGCGACGGAGAGCCGACGCTGATCGAACTGTTCGCCACCGTCGAGGCGGCCGAGCGCTACGCCGGCATCGTCGACGCCGCCCACGCGGCGGGCGCACGGGTGCATCTCGCGGACAGCGGTGTGCTCGCCGATGTGTCGCAGACCGTCACCCCGCAGGGACTGATCGGTGTCTGCCGCTTCCTCGACTCGCCGTTCGACGCGATCCTTGCCGCGAAGCCGAAACTGGTCGCCGTCCTCGCCCATGTACGCGACCCCGGGAACGCCGGTACGGTGCTGCGCTGCGCCGACGCGGCGGGCGCCGACGCCGTCGTGCTCACCGATGCCTCGGTGGACCTCTACAACCCCAAGTCCGTCCGGGCCTCCGTCGGCTCGCTCTTCCACCTGCCGGTCGCCGTCGGTGTCCCGGTCGAGCAGGCCGTCCAGGGACTGAGGGACGCGGGCGTACGGATCCTCGCCGCCGACGGCGCGGGCGAGGACGACCTCGACGACGAGCTCGACGCCGGAACCATGGGCGGGCCTACCGCCTGGGTCTTCGGCAACGAGGCCTGGGGCCTGCCGGAGGAGACCCGCGCGCTGGCCGACGCCGTCGTGCGGGTGCCGATCCACGGCAAGGCGGAGAGCCTCAACCTGGCGACGGCGGCGGCCGTGTGCCTGTACGCCTCCGCCCGCGCCCAGCGCACTCGCCCCTGAGGGCTGTCCCGTAGTCCCTGGCGGGCGTGCCAGGCGTCGCGGGACAGGCATCACCGTCGTGATGACGGGCGTCACCATCGGCTGCATCGGCCTGCTGCCCGGCTACGCCACCATCGGCATCTGGGCCCCCGCCCTCCTCGCGCTGCTCCGCTTCCTGCAGGGCATCCCGGTCGGCGGCGAGTGGAGCGGTGCCATGCTGCTCACGCTGGAGCACACCCCGAAGGAGAAGCACGGCAGCTACTCCTCGATCCCGCAGCTCGGCACGCTGATCTCGTCCGGCGCGTTCGCCCTCGCCGGGATGCTGCCCGACGACTCGTTCTACTCCTGGGGCTCGCGCCTGCCGTTCCTCGCCGCCTTCCCGCTGCTCGGCTTCGTGCTCCACACGCGGCTGCGGATCGAGGAGTCCCCGGTCTTCCACGCGATGCCGGCCGACGCCGAGCAGAACGGTCCGAAGCCCGCACCGCTCATCGAGGCGTTCCGCCGCACCTGGGGCCGCACGATCGTCGGCATCGGCGCGGCCCTGCTCCTGATGGCGATCGCGGCCTGTACGGCCGCCGGATGGTTCGCCTCCGGATCGCTCGTGCGGCGTGAGCGGGCGGCCCGGCCCGCCGGGGACCGCGTCGAGGCCGCCGCCTGACCGACGCCGTGCCCGTACCCCGCCGGACGGCGCACCGCGGCAGTGCGCCCCCGCAGGGTGTCGCTCCGTCACCGACGACTAGTAGGGTGACGAACTCGGGGGCCCACTGCACCGGTTCGAGAGGTGGGGTACGGGATATGGCTGTCGGCATGAGCAGGCCGCGCGGTACGCACACGGCCGTCGTGCGCGCCTGTGAGGGCCCCGGCACGGCGGGCGAACCGGACGACGGCCGGGACAGCGGAGCCGTCGACGCGGCCGTCGATCCCGACGACCTCCCCGACGGCCTGGTCGTCGCCGACGAGACCGGCCGGGTCATCTGCTTCAACTCCGCCGCGGCCCGGATCACCGCCGTGCCCCGCGCCGCCGCTCTCGGCCGCCCCCTGGAGCACGCCCTGCCGCTGGAGGACCTCAAGGGCCGCCGCTGGTGGGCGCTGACCGATCCGTACGGCGGCCTCGCCACCCGGGTCGGCCAGCCCGAGCGCAATCTGCTGCTGCCCGGCGGCCGCGAGGTCCTGGTCTCCGCACGGTACGTACGCGAGCACCCGACCGGTCCCGTACGCCGGGTGGTGGTCTCGCTGCGCGGTACCGAGGCCCGCCGCCGCACCGAACGCAGCCATGCCGAGCTGATCGCCACCGTCGCCCACGAGCTGCGCTCCCCGCTGACGTCCGTCAAGGGCTTCACCGCGACCCTCCTCGCCAAGTGGGAGCGGTTCACCGACGACCAGAAGCGCCTGATGCTGGAGACCGTGGACGCCGACGCGGGCCGCGTCACCCGGCTCATCGCCGAACTGCTCGACATCTCCCGGATCGACTCGGACCGGCTGGAGCTGCGACGGCAGCCCGTGGACCTCTCCGCCGCGGTCGAACGCCACATCCAGGCCCTCACCGCGAACGGCCAGACCCCCGACCGCTTCCTCGTCCGCACCTGCCAGCCGCTGCCCGCGGTCTGGGCCGACCCGGACAAGGTCGACCAGGTGCTCGGCAACCTGCTGGAAAACGCGGTGCGCCACGGCGAGGGAACCGTCACCATTGAAGTCGCATCCGCATCCGTACCCGCGAAGAGCGACGAGAAGGGAACGGCCGTCACCGTGAGCGACGAAGGCCCCGGTATCCCCGAGGAGTCGATGGGCCGTGTCTTCACCCGCTTCTGGCGGGGGAGCAAGCGCGGCGGCACGGGCCTGGGCCTCTACATCGTCAAGGGCATCGTCGAGGCGCACGGCGGTACGATCACGGTCGGACGCGGCCCCGGCGGCGGCGCGGAATTCCGATTTATCCTGCCCGTGAGCGCGCCGGCCTACCTGGTCTGAGCGGCCCACGGGCCTCCCACACATCCGGCGACCCTTAGACTCGACCTTTGGCACCTTTGCGTCCTCCAGCCGTCGAGCGGGGCCGCGGGGTCCGGGGTGTCCCCGGTTCAGAGCAGTAATCAGCCAATCGGAAGCACGGGAAGAGATGTCGGCACCGAACAAGTCGTACGACCCAGTCGAGGTCGAGGCACTGAAACCGGAAGAGATCGAGCGCATGCGGGACGAGGCGTTCGCCGCCTTCGCCGCCGCGGGAGACCTCGACGCGCTCGCCCAGGCGAAGACCGCGCACACCGGTGGTACCTCGCCCCTGTCCCTCGCCAACCGGGAGATCGGCGCACTGCCGCCGCAGGCCAAGGCCGAGGCCGGCAAGCGCGTGGGCCAGGCCCGCGGCGCCGTGGGCAAGGCCCTCGCCGCCCGCCAGGCGGAGCTGGAGGCCGAGCGGGACGCCCGCGTGCTGGTCGAGGAGGCGGTGGACGTCACGCTGCCCTACGACCGCACCCCGGCCGGCGCCCGCCACCCGCTGACGACCTTCATGGAGCGCGTCGCGGACGTCTTCGTGGCCATGGGCTACGAGGTCGCGGAGGGCCCCGAGGCCGAGGCGGAGTGGTTCAACTTCGACGCCCTGAACTTCGTGCCCGACCACCCGGCCCGGCAGATGCAGGACACCTTCTTCGTCCGGGGCGCCGACGGCGCCGGGAACGACGAGTCGGGTGTCGTGCTGCGTACGCACACCTCGCCGGTCCAGGCCCGCACCCTGCTCGACCGCGAGCCCCCCGTCTACGTCGTCTGCCCCGGCCGCGTCTACCGCACCGACGAGCTCGACGCGACGCACACCCCGGTCTTCCACCAGATCGAGCTGCTCGCCGTCGACGAGGGCCTCACCATGGCCGACCTCAAGGGCACCCTCGACCACATGGTCCAGGCGCTCTTCGGCCCGGACATGAAGACCCGGCTCCGGCCGAACTTCTTCCCGTTCACCGAGCCGTCCGCCGAGATGGACATGGTCTGCTACGTCTGCCGCGGCGCCTCCGTCGGCAACCCGGACCGCCCCTGCCGCACCTGCGGCAGCGAGGGCTGGATCGAGCTCGGCGGCTGCGGCATGGTCAACCCCAAGGTCCTCGTCGCCTGCGGCGTCGACCCCCAGAAGTACAGCGGATTCGCCTTCGGGTTCGGCATCGAACGGATGCTTATGTTCCGCCACAACGTCGAAGACATGCGAGACATGGTCGAGGGTGACGTCCGGTTCACCCGGCCGTTCGGGATGGAGATCTGATGCGCGTCCCGCTTTCCTGGCTGCGGGAGTACGTCGACCTGCCGGCGACGGAGACCGGCCGTGACGTACAGGCCAAGCTCGTCGCCGTGGGTCTGGAGGTCGAGACCGTCGAGCAGATCGGCGCCGGCCTCAAGGGCCCGCTGGTCGTCGGACAGGTACTGACCATCGAGGAACTGGAGGGCTTCAAGAAGCCCATCCGCTTCTGCACCGTCGACGTCGGCCGTGCCAACGGCACCGGCGAGCCGCAGGAGATCGTCTGCGGAGCGCGCAACTTCTCCGTCGGCGACAAGGTCGTCGTGGTCCTCCCGGGTGCCGTCCTGCCCGGCGACTTCGCGATCGCCGCGCGCAAGACGTACGGCAAGACCTCGCACGGCATGATCTGCTCCACCGACGAGCTCGGCATGGGCGACGACGGCACGCACGGCATCATCGTGCTGCCGCCGGAGCACGAGGCCGGCACCGACGCGATCGAGCTGCTCCAGCTCGTCGACGAGGTCCTCGACATCGCCGTCACGCCGGACCGCGGCTACTGCCTGTCCATGCGCGGCGTCGCCCGCGAGACCGCCATCGCGTACGGGCTGCCGCTGCGCGACCCGGCGCTCCTCGACGTGCCCGCGCCGAACGCGTACGGCTACCCGGTCAAGGTCGCCGACCCGATCGGCTGCGACCGGTTCACCGCGCGCACCGTCGTCGGTCTCCAGCCCGAGGCGCGCTCCCCGATCTGGCTGCAGCGCAGGCTGCAGAAGGCCGGGATGCGCCCGATCTCGCTCGCCGTCGACGTCACCAACTACGTGATGCTGGAGCTCGGCCAGCCGCTGCACGCCTACGACCGCTCCCGCCTCGACGGGCCGATCGGGGTGCGCCGCGCCGAGCAGGGCGAAAAGCTCACCACCCTCGACGGCACGGCCCGCGTCCTGGACGCCGAGGACCTGGTCATCACCGACAACCGCGGGCCGATCGGCCTGGCGGGCGTCATGGGCGGGGCCAACACCGAGATCGCGGACGTCCAGGAAGGCGCGCACGGCACCACCGAGGTCGTCATCGAGGCCGCGCACTTCGACGCGATCTCGATCGCCCGGACCGCGCGCCGCCACAAGCTGTCCTCCGAGGCGTCCAAGCGCTTCGAGCGCGGCTCCGACCCGCAGGCCGCGGCCGCCGCCGCGCAGCGCACCGTCGACCTGCTGGTCCTGCTCGCCGGCGGCACCGCCGAGGCCGGCGTCACCGAGATCAGCGCCCCGTCCGCGCCCCGCACCATCGCGATGCCCGCCGACCACCCCGACCGGGTGGCCGGTGTCGCCTACGGCCGCGAGACCGTCGTACGCCGCCTCCAGGAGGTCGGCTGCGACGTCTACGGGCAGGACGAACTGATCGTCACCGTGCCGTCCTGGCGCCCCGACCTCAGCGAGCCGAACGACCTCGCCGAAGAGGTCATCCGGCTGGAGGGTTACGAGAACCTCCCGTCCACCCTCCCGACCCCGCCGTCCGGCCGCGGGCTCACCGACCGCCAGCGGCTGCACCGCAGGGTCGGCCGGGCGCTCGCCGGGTCCGGCTACGTCGAGGCGCTGAACTACCCGTTCATCGGCGACGCCGTGCTCGACCAGCTCGGGCTCGACACCGACGACGCCCGCCGCCGCACGGTCGACCTCGTCAACCCGCTCTCCGACGAGGAGCCGGCGCTGCGCACCACGCTGCTGCCGGGCCTGCTCGGCGCACTGCGGCGCAACGACGGCCGCGGCAGCCACGACCTCGCGCTCTTCGAGACCGGCCTGGTCTTCCGGCCGACCGGCAGCGAGACGAAGGCCGTACGGCTGCCCGTCGACCGCCGTCCCACCGACGAGGAGATCGCCGGGCTCGACGCCGCGCTGCCGCGCCAGCCGCGCCGCGCCGCGGTCGTCCTCGCGGGCGCCCGCGAGCAGGCCGGCTGGTGGGGCAAGGGCCGCCCGGCCGACTGGGCGGACTCCATCGAGGCCGCTCGGACGATCGCCCACGAGGCGGGTGTCGAGGTGACCGTCCGCAGCGACCGGCACGCGCCCTGGCACCCGGGCCGCTGCGCCGCGCTGTACGTCACGGTGAACGGCGCGGAGACCCTCTTCGGGCACGCCGGTGAGCTGCACCCGCGCGTCATCAAGGAGCTCCACCTGCCGGAGCGCACCTGCGCCATGGAGGTCGAGCTCGACATCCTGGAGCAGGCCGCGGACGGCCCGCTCCGGGCGCCCCGGATCTCCGCCTTCCCGGTGGCGACCCAGGACGTCGCGCTGATCGTCGCGGAGAACGTCCCCGCCGCCGAGGTGGAGCAGGCGCTGCGCGCGGGCGCGGGTGAACTCCTCGAATCGCTGCGGCTGTTCGACGTCTTCACCGGCGACCAGATCGGTGCGGGCCGCAAGTCCCTGGCGTACGCGCTGCGCTTCCGCGCGGCGGACCGCACGCTGACGGTCGACGAGGCGTCGGCGGCCCGCGACGCCGCGGTGGCCCTGGCCGCCGAACGGACGGGCGCGGTGCTGCGGGGCGCGTAGCACCCCGCGCGACACAGAGTGAAGGAGGGGCGTATCCGATTCCGGATACGCCCCTCCGCGCTCGCCGGGCGGTACAGAACCGCACCCGGGCGTTGCCCGCGCTGTTCGCGCCGCCGCGGAGTGCCGGGCAGGTCGGCGGAACGCAGGGCGCGGGTGCGGGTCGCCGACTGTACGAGGGGGAGCAGACGACCCGGCCGCCTCTTGCGAGACGACTGATTCAACCGATCCGCGTCCCGCGGCGACAGAGCGCGCGGCGGGACGCTTCGGGCATTCCGTTCACACCCCGTGTGAATCGTGCTCCACTGGTGCGACACGCCTCGGCGTGCCGAACCACCGGAGGGGCACATGCGGGCAACGGAGCCCAACATTCTGCTGGCGGCCCTGATCGAGGAGGCGGGCGTCTCCCGGGCCGGCCTCGCCGCGCACATCAACCGGGCCGGCCGCTCCCGCGGACTGCGCCTGCGGTACGAACACACCGCGGTGGCCCGCTGGTTGAAGGGGCAGCGCCCGCGCGGCCAGGTGCCGGACCTGGTCTGCGAAGTGCTCGGGAACCGGCTGAACAGGCCGCTTTCGCTGGACGACATCGGCATGGCGGCACCCGGCACCACCGCGGCCGTACCCGCCTCCACACTCACCGGATTCGTCGAGCGGGCCACCGCGCTGTGGCGCTCCGACGAACAGCGGCGCCCGCACATACTCGCCTCGGCCGCCGTCACGGGCACCACGGCGGTGATGCCCGTCTGGGAATGGGAGAACCCGCCCGAGGACCTCGATGTCTCCCGCAGCGGCACCACCCGCGTCGGCACCGCCGACATAGTGACCTTGCGCGCGGCCCGCGCCCACTACGAACTGATGTACCGCAGGGCAGGCGGAATCGCCACCCGATCCCGCATCGTCGGCTTCCTCAACGCGGAGACCGCCCCGCTGCTGCGCGGTGGCTACAGCGACGCCACGGGGCGCCAACTGCACCGCGCGACAGGCGGATTGGTGGCCGTCGCGGGCATCTGCGCCTATGACTCCGACGCGCACGGACTCGCCCAGCGCTACTTCCACCAGGCGCTGCGGCTGGCCAAGGCGAGCGGGGACCGGGGGCTCGGCGGCTATGTGATCGCCCTGCTGGTCAACCAGTCGCTGTTCCTCGCCGAATACCGGCAGTCGGTGGCCTTCGCGCAGGCGGCGCTGCGGGCCGCCGGCGACCACATCACTCCCGCCCTGGCCGCCGATCTGTACGCGATGCAGGCCAAGGCGTACGCCCACATCGGCGACGCCGCCGGCGCCCTGGAGTGCATCCGCCGCGCCGAATCGCAGGCGGAACGCATCCGGCCGGGCCATGAACCGGACGAGACGGGGTACGTCCAGCCGGGCCTGGTCGACGTGCAGGTGGCCGAGGCGCTGCTCAGCCTCGGCGATCTCCCGGGGGCCAGGGAACACGCGGCGACGGCGGTACGGGCCCCGGCGCACGACCGGGGCCGGGTGCACCGGCTGGCGATGCTGACCCGCATCGAGTTGCGCCAGGGCGAGGCGGACCGGGCGGCGGCCACCGCCGTGGAGATGGCGGAGCGGGCCAGGGGCATGGAGTCGCAGCGGCTGCGCGACCGGCTGCGCGCGGTGCGCGAGGATCTGCTCGCGAGCGGCTGCGCCGAGGCGGGGCGGGCCGCCGAGCTGATCGACGGGGCGTTGCGCGTACCGCTGTGAGCACCCCCGCGCTTTTGCGCGGCCCACGGGTACCGGTACGTTCCCCTCCGGTCCTGCTCCTGCTGCGATGTTGCCACCTACTTGTCGGAAGGTGGCAGAACTGTGCAATGGGCGAACCTGAACGAACAAACTGTGTATGAGAACCGCTGGTTCCGGGTCAATCTGGCGGATGTGGTCCTCCCCGACGGCCGCCATCTCGACCACTACCTCATCCGGCTCCGCCCCGTCGCGGCGGCCACCGTCGTCAACGAGGCCAACGAGGTGCTGCTGCTGTGGCGGCACCGGTTCATCACCGACAGCTGGGGCTGGGAACTCGCCGCGGGCGTCGTCGAGGACGGCGAGGACATCGCGGCCGCCGCAGCCCGGGAGATGGAGGAGGAGACCGGCTGGCGTCCCGGCCCGCTGCGCCCGTTGCTGACCGTGGAGCCGTCGAACGGTCTCACCGACGCCCGGCACCACCTCTACTGGTCCGAGGAGGCGACCTGGACCGGCCACCCCGGCGACGACTTCGAATCCTCGCGCCGCGAGTGGATACCGCTCAAACTGGTGCCCGACATGATCGCCCGCGGCGAGGTTCCGGCCGCCGGCATGGTGGCCGGGCTGATGATGCTCCATCACTTGCGGCTGGGGTGACACCGCGCTTGCGGCTGGAATGACACCGCCCGAAGCGCGTACGGGGCCGACCGGGGGGTGCCCCGGTCGGCCCCGTACGGGTACACGCGGACGGATCAGGAGTAGGGGTAGAAGCCCGAGCCCGTCTTGCGGCCGAGCCGCCCCGCGTCCACCATCCGCTGGAGCAGCGGGGGAGCGGCGTACAGCGGCTCCTTGAACTCCGCGTACATCGAATCGGCGACCGAGGCCACGGTGTCCAGACCGATCAGGTCGGAGAGCTTCAGCGGGCCCATCGGGTGGGCGCAGCCGAGCTCCATGCCGTTGTCGATGTCCTCGCGGCTGGCGATTCCCGATTCGAACATCCGGATCGCGGAGAGCAGATACGGAATGAGCAGCGCGTTGACGACGAAGCCCGAGCGGTCCTGGGCGCGGATCGGGTGCTTGCCGAGGACGTCCTGGACCAGGGCCTCGGCGCGCTTCACCGTCTCGTCGGACGTCGTCAGGGCGGGGATCAGCTCGACGAGCTTCTGCACCGGGGCCGGGTTGAAGAAGTGGATGCCGACGACCTGGTCCGGGCGAGAGGTCGCCACGGCCAGCTTCACCAGCGGGATGGAGGAGGTGTTCGAGGCGAGGATCGCGTCCTGCCGGGTCACCACCTGATCGAGCACCTGGAAGATCTCGGTCTTGACCTGCTCGTTCTCCACGACGGCCTCGATGACGAGATCGCGGTCGGCGAACTCCCCGAGGTCGGTGGTGTAGCTCAGACGAGCGAGTGTCTCGTCCCGCTCCTCCGGGGTGATCTTTCCGCGTTCGGCGGCCTTCGAGAGGGAGTTGTGCAGCCGGGTGCGGCCGATCTCCAGCGCCTCGCCGGTGGTCTCGGCCACCATGACCTCAAGACCGCTGCGGGCGCAGACCTCTGCGATACCCGCACCCATCTGGCCACAGCCCACCACTCCGACGCGTGCAATGTCGGCCATAGAGTCCGTCACCTCGTGCCTTTCGCTGTTCTCCGTGTCGCAGGTTCCCGTCTGATTCCGGTGCCCGCCCCGACCCCCCGACGTTACTCCGCGGCCTACGGGTCATCGCGGGCCGGGGCGGGCATGCTCTGCGTTACGCCTGAATGCAGGGGCGACGGACGATGACAGAGAGACGGCAGGTGCAACGAAATGCGGCAAATGGCCAGAAGAGGCTTTGTGGCGGGTGCGGCCGGGGTGGTCGCGGGGGTGGTGAGTACCGTCGCCATCGCCGGTGACGCGCTCGCGGCTCCGTCCCGGCAGGCCGGTTCCGGGCGTGCGGGCGCACCGCCGCGCAAGGGCGGTCACCGGGTCGCCCGGCGTGAGCTGCGCGGGATGTGGGTGGCCACCGTCGCCAACCTCGACTGGCCCTCCGCGCCCGGACTGACGCCGGCCGAGCAGCAGGCCGAGCTGATCGGGTATCTCGACGAGGCCGTCGACCGGCGGCTGAACGCCGTGATCCTCCAGGTCCGGCCGACCGCCGACGCGCTGTGGCCCTCGCCCTACGAACCATGGGCCCAGTACCTCACCGGGGTCCAGGGCAAGGACCCCGGCTGGGATCCGCTGGGCACCGCCGTCCGCGAGGCGCACCGTCGTGGCCTGGAACTGCACGCCTGGTTCAACCCGTACCGGGTCGCCAACCACACCGACCCGTCCCGGCTGGCTGCCACCCACCCCGCCAGGATGCACCCGGACTGGGTCCTGCCGTACGGCGGGAAGCTCTACTACAACCCCGGAATCCCCGAGGTCCGCCGCTTCGTCCAGGACGCGATGCTGGACGCGGTCCGCCGCTACGACATCGACGCCGTGCACTGGGACGACTACTTCTACCCGTACCCGGTGGCCGGGAAGGTCTTCGACGACGACGCCACGTACGCGAAGTACGGCGCCGGCTTCAAGGACAAGGACGCCTGGCGGCGCGACAACACCGACAAGCTGGTGCGCGAGACCGCCGAGCGGATCAAGAAGATCAAGAAGAACGTCCAGTTCGGGATCAGCCCGTTCGGGGTGTGGCGCAACGCCGCGACCGATCCGCTCGGCTCCGACACGAAGGCGGGCGTGCAGACCTACGACGATCTGCACGCCGACACCCGCGGCTGGGTCAAGAAGGGCTGGATCGACTACATCTGCCCGCAGATCTACTGGAACATCGGCTTCGCCGCCGCCGACTACGCCAAGCTGCTGCCCTGGTGGAGCGAGGTCGTGCGGGGCACGGGCGTCGATCTGTTCGTGGGCGAGGCGCTCTACAAGGCCGGTGACCCCGCGCAGCCCGCCGCCTGGCAGGACCCGGCCGAACTCTCCCGCCACCTCCACTTCGCCGCCGACTACGACCAGGTGCGCGGCCACGTCTACTTCTCCGGCAAGGACGTGGTCGCGGACCGGATCGGAACCATGGCCCGGGTGGTGGCCGACCACTACCGCAACAGGGCACGCCCACCCCGCTGACAGAAGCGGCGGTGTGGGCGTACCGCTGTTGCGGGCGGGCCGACGGGAAACCCGGCGGCCCGCCGGGGGCCCGGGGTGAGGAGCAGCGCCGTACGCCGGAGGCCGTTACGGCCTCTTCGGTGCCTGCTTACGGCCCTTGTGCTGGATGACGCTGTCGGGACCGGGCGAAATCAGGTGTTCGTGTCCGTCCTCGAAGCGGACGCGGTACGGGGGAGTGCCCCCGGCCCCGAGCACTTCGACGATCTCTGCGACCCGGTCGTGCTGTCCCACGGTCCTGCCGTGCGTCAGTAGCCGGTCGCCCGCGTGTGCCTCCATCTGGAGTGACCTCCTCACGGGTGGCGGTCCATGTCGACAAGTCTATGTCCGAAAGGCGACTTCGCCCGGTGGAGCGTGCGGGGGCTCGCCCCGGACGCCGTCTCGCCCGGACGCCATTTCACCCCGGGCGCCGTTTCACCCCCGGCGCCGGGCGCGCATCGCCCGCTGGGTTGCCGCGATGCAGACCAGCACCGCGACCGCCGCCACCGGCGCCGCCGCGGAGACCTCCTCGCCGAGCAGGAGGAACGACCACACCAGGGTCAGCAACGGCTGCGCGAGCTGGAGCTGGCTGGCCCTCGGCACCCCGATCTCCGCCATCCCCCGGTACCAGACGTACAGGCCGAGGAAGGTGGACACGGCCGCCACCCAGACCAGCCCGATCACTCCGTGCGCGGTCAACCGCACCGGCTCCAGGGGCAGCGCGACCGCCGCCCCCGCCACCGCCAGCGGCAGCGAGGCGATGAGTGCCCAGCCGACCACCTGCCAGCCCGGCATGACCCCGGCGAGCCTGCCGCCCTCGGTGTAGCCCGCCGCGCACACCAGCAGCGCACCGAACAGATACAGATCACCGCCGGACAGCTCACCGCCGCTCTGCTGCACGGTGAACGCGATCACCACCGCCGCCCCGGCGAGCGCCGAGACCCAGAAGGCGCGGGGCGGACGCGCCCCGGTCCGGAGCGAGGAGAACACCGCGGTGGTCAGCGGAAGCAGTCCCACCACCACGGCCGCGTGCGAGGTCGTCGAGGTCTGCAGGGCCAGCGTGGTCAGCAACGGGAAGCCGGCCACCACGCCCGCGGCGACCACGAGGAGTCCGGGCCAGTGCCGGCGGTCCGGCACCGGTACCCGCCCCGCCCTCAGCACGGTGCCCGCGATGGCCGCGGCGACCAGGGTGCGCAGCGCCACCAGCGACCAGGGGCCGAAGCTCTCCAGGCCCCAGGCCGTGGACGGGAAGGTCAGGGAGAAGGCGACGACACCGAGCCCGGCGAGAACCACGCCGCCGCGGTTCGCCGTACCGACTGTTGATCCGGCTGCTCCTCCGGCTGCCGGCCGGGCCTCCGGTTCGGTCGTCGACGCATCGACCGCTATCGTGTCACTGGGAGTAGCGCTATCATCAGCTTTCATGCATGAGCGTAGCAGTGTCGCTGAACTGGTCAATTCTCTCCGCGGCGAACTGAACCGCTACTCACCCGGTGGGAAGCTGCCGTCGAGCCGGGCCCTCGTGGAGCGCTTCCGGGTCAGTCCCGTCACCGTCTCCCGGGCCGTTGCCCAGCTTGCCGCCGAGGGCCTGGTCGTGACACGGCCCGGCTCCGGCGCCTTCCGGGCGCAGCCCCGTACCGATGTGCCTCCGCCGGGCGACACCTCCTGGCAGGAGGTCACCCTCAGCGGCGACGGCGGCCGTGAAGCGGTGCCGCGCACCGTCGACGCCTCCGGTGTCCTGGTCACGCTCGCCGCACCGCCGCCCGGAGTCATCGAGCTCAACGGCGGCTACCTCCACCCCTCGCTCCAGCCCGAGCGGGCGCTCGCCGCCGCCCTCGCCAGGGCCGGGCGCCGCCCCGGCGCCTGGGGCCGCCCGCCCACCGACGGCCTGACCGAACTGCGGGCCTGGTTCGCCCGCGAGATCGGTCCCGCGCTCACCGCCGCCGACGTACTGATCACCGCGGGCGGCCAGAGCGCGCTGGCCACCGCGCTGCGCGCCCTCGCCCCTCCGGGCGCCCCGGTCCTGGTCGAGTCGCCCACCTACCCGGGGATGCTGGCCGCCGCGCGGGCCGCCGGACTGCGGCCGGTGCCGGTGCCCGTCGACGCCGACGGGGTACGTCCGGATCTGCTCGCCGCCGCGTTCCGGGCCAGTGGCGCCCGCGTCTTCGTCTGCCAGCCGCTCTTCCAGAACCCGACCGGGGCGGTCCTCGCACCCGCACGGCGCGGCGAGGTCGTGCGGATCGCCCGGGCCGCGGGGGCCTTCGTCATCGAGGACGACTTCGCCCGCCGCCTGGTCCACGACGACGCCGGGCCACTGCCCGCGCCCCTGGCCGCCGACGACCCCGACGGCGTGGTCGTCCACGTCTGTTCCCTCACCAAGGTCGCCTCGCCCAGCCTGCGGGTGGGCGCGCTCGCCGCCCGCGGTCCCGTGCTCGGCCGACTGCGCGCCATCCAGGTCGTCGACAGCTTCTTCGTACCCCGGCCGCTCCAGGAGGCCGCGCTCGAACTGGTCGGCTCCCCGGCGTGGGGACACCATCTGCGTTCCGTGTCGACCGAGCTGAGGAACCGGCGCACCGCCATGACGACGGCCCTGCGGCGGGAGCTCCCGGCCCTGGCACTCCCGGACCTTCCCACGGGCGGCGGCAGTCTGTGGCTGCGCCTGCCCGAGTCGGAAGCCGGTACGGACGAGTCCGCGGTGGTCTCGGCAGCCCTGCGCGCGGGCGTGGCCGTCGCGCCCGGCCGCCCGTACTTCTGTGCCGAACCCCCGTCCCCGCAGATCCGGTTGAGCTTCGCCGCGGTGGCCGGAGCGGCCGAGATCGCCGAGGGGGTCCGCCGCCTGCGTACCGCCTGCGACGAAACCCTGACCGGTTCCGCGGGAGAACTCCCGCCGTGAGCGAGGAATCCCGCGGGAACTACGAGAGGGTCGACTTCGAGCTGCCGAAGGGCCCGCATCCGCGGACGCCCCCGGTCCTGCCCGGCCGGAAGTGCCTGCGGAGGCCCTCTTGACCCGCGTGGCGTTCGGATCCACGATCACCGCCATGACTGTTCGAGTCTCGCTCGTCGCCGCGGCGCGCGGCTCCGCCCTGCTCGCCGAGCGCTTCGACGACGACCGGCCGCTCGACCACGCGGGCTGGCACGAGGTGCAGCTCGCCGCGCACACCCTGGTGCCCCTGGGCGCCGCCGAGCTGCGCTACTGCTCACCGACCCCGCGCAGCCGCGCAACCGGCGAGGCGCTCGGCTACGCTCCGCTCGTCCAGCCCGCCCTGCGCGACTGCGACATGGGCCGCTGGCGCGGCTGCACCCTCGCCGATGTCACGGCCTGCGAACCCGCGGCCGTCGACGCCTGGCTGGCGGACCCGCGCAGCGCCCCGCACGGAGGTGAACCGCTGCTCGCCTTCATCTCGCGGATAGGGGGCTGGCTGGACACCCGCCCCCCGTGCGACGGTTCCATCGTCGCCGTCGCCGAACCGGCGGTCGTCCGGGCCGCCCTCGTCTACGCGCTCAAGGCCCCGCCGTCGACGTACTGGAACGTCGACGTCCGGCCGCTGTCCACGGTCACGCTCGCCGGTGGGCCGGGCCGTTGGAGCCTGCGGCTCGAAGCCGGGGCCCGCTGACCGCCGCATCTCCGTGGACGCCGTGTCTTGCCGCCCGCCCGGCCGTCGGTGCGCTGCGCACCGCCCGAGTATCACCGGTCGAGTCCGGGGCCGGCGGCCACCGGGCCGGTACCGGTCCCGCGTGCACCGGACGACCGCCGCGTGCACCGGACGACCGCCGCCGGACCGGGGGCGGAGCACCCCTCGCACCGCCCTCCTGCCCGCGCGAACGGCACCGGCCCCGCCTCGACGGGGGGCGACCGGCGCGGGTCCCCGCCGCGTCCGTCCCGGCCGGGTCGGTCAGGCCTTCTCGTCCAGAGAGGCGGTCAGGAGCGTGAGGGCTTCGGCGATGCCCTGCTCGGCGGTCGCCTTGTCGATGCCGAGGTCCGTCAGCACCCCCGAGCCGTCCTCCTGCTCCAGCAGGGCGAGCAGGATGTGCTCGGTGCCGATGTAGTTGTGGCCCATCCGCAGGGCCTCCCGGAACGTCAGCTCCAGCGCCTTGCGCGCCCCCGCGTCGTAAGGGGTGAGCTCCGGCAGTTCGTCGGCCGCGGCCGGGAGCGCGTCCGTCGCGGCCCGGCGCACGGCCTCCGCCGTGATGCCCTGGGCCTTGACGAACGCGAAGCCCAGCCCCTCCGGCTCGCTGAGCAGCCCCAGCACCAGGTGCTCGGTGCGTACTTCGTCGTTGTGTGCGGCGCGGGCCTCGTTCTGCGCGGCCATCACCACGTTCCTGGCGCGCTCGGTGAAGCGGCTGAACCCCTGACTGGGGTCGAGGGCCGCGAGGTCGCCGGGGTTCTTGGCGACGAACCGCTTCTGGGCCGCCTGCCTGGTCACCCCCATGCTCTTCCCGATCTCCGACCAGGAGGCGCCCGAGCGCCGCGCCTGGTCCACGAAGTGCCCGATCAGATGATCGGCCACATCACCGAGGTGGTCCGCCGCGATGACCGCGTCGGAGAGCTGGTCCAGGGCGTCGGTGTGGACCTTCTTGATGGCCTCGATCAGGTCGTCGAGGCGTACGGGATGGGTCATGCCTAGAGGATTCGCCATGCGTCAACCGTAGGTTGACAGTGCCGTGTCGTCAACCCGTGGTTGACAGTAGATGTGCGGGGGTCGGGCCGTCGCGGGATCAGCGGAGTCCCGTACAGAAGACGCATCCCTCCCAGTGGGCCGGCACGCACAGGACGCGGTGCCGTACGCACGAGGCCGTCACGGCCGCCTCCGGGCCGGGGAAGGAGGGACCGCCGACTCGCCGCGCGGTGTCGGGGGCCGGGGCGAACGCCTCGAACATCTCCCGGTACTGCCGCAGATACTCCTCGGCGAAGGGCGGCCCGTAATCCAGCTCGTCCCACCGGTGCCTGCGCAGCGCGAGATCGAGCACCCGCAGGACGAAGCCCTTCGCCGCGGCCCCTTCGTACGGGGTGCGGCCCCAGTCGACGTCCTCCAGATCGAACCCGACCGCCCCGCGCCCCATGACGTTCTGGTCCTGCAAGGCCAGCAGTGCGGCGAACCGGTGGTCCCGGGCGCTTTCGGCGAGATCCGAGACGGCGAGCATCAGCACGTCGACGAAGACGGCCGTGCCCCCGTTGGACATGGACAGACTGCGGCCGCCGCCGCTGAACACGTTCCCCATCCCGGCACGGTATCGAGCGGATCCGTGCTCCCGGCCGGCCGGTCGCGGTCCGCCCTCCGCCCGTCCGGTACGACGGAGCGCGCCGCCCGACGGAGACCGTCGGGCGGCGCGCTCGTGCAGCGATGCGGTCTGCGGCTCAGACGGTGCCGCTGTCCGCGATGGTGATCTTCGCCGAGGGGCGGCCGCTCTGCGAACCCAGGGCCTCGATCTTCTTGACCAGGTCCATGCTCTCCTGGTCGGCGACCTCGCCGAACACCACGTGCTTGCCGTCCAGCCACGACGTCACGATGGTCGTGACGAAGAACTGGGAGCCGTTGGAGTTGGGGCCGCTGTTGGCCATGGACAGAAGGCCCGGCTTGGTGTGCGAGAGCTTGAAGTTCTCGTCCGGGAACTTCGCCCCGTAGATGCTCTTGCCGCCGGTGCCGTCGCCGCGGGTGAAGTCGCCGCCCTGGAGCATGAAGTCGGGGATGATCCGGTGGAAGGACGAACCCTTGTAGCCGAAGCCCTGCTCGCCGGTCGCCAGCGCGCGGAAGTTCTCCGCGGTCTTGGGGACGACGTCGTCGAACAGCTTGAAAGTGATCCGCCCGGCGGGCTGGTCGTCGATGGTGATGTCGAAGTAAACGTTGCTCGTCATGGGACCATCCTGACATCGACACCGCCGGAGCCGACGCGCGGGCAGGGTGCGGAGCCCGTCGGCGCGGATGGTGGCCACGCGTTCGGTGACCTGCTGGGGGGTGAGCCGCAAGGCCGGGTGGCCGGGGTGCCGGGTGCGCGCCGGGAAGCGCTCGGCCGCGAGAGCGGCGTCACGGACCCGGTGGACCTCGGTCAAGAGCCCGGCGAGGTCCCGGAGGCGGCCCCCGCGAGGCCCCTGCGAGGCCCCGGGGGTGGCCGGGGGCGGTGTCGCGATGCCACCGGTTGTCGAGCACGGCCCGGCCGGCGCTCGCTGCCCGGGCGAACTGATGGTGTCGCTCGCTCGGTCTGTCGCGCCGGGCGCGGCCACCGCCCCCGAGCGGGCCGTACGGGGACTCCGGGATCGCGTCCTTGCCGATCACCGGGAGAGCAAGGCGCCTGGCCGGGCTTCGGACCAGGGTGTTCTTTCCGCTGCCCGGTGGGCCCGAGACGATCACGGACGCGGCGTTCTTCACGGGGCTCGGCGTCCCGACGCCGTCGAATGCGAGCCATTGCCGATGTCCGGTCGGGCCGGCTCAAGCGCTCGCGGACCGGCTCGGCGGCTCGGCGGCTCGGTCGCGGTGGAGTGTGCTCCAGTTGGCCCAACTGGCCAACTGGAGAGCTCACAGGAGCTACCGGGCGACGCGGTCGCCGGAGGTGGGGCAGGTCCCCGGCGTCGGTCAGCTGGTGGCGAGGAGATCGAGCGTATCGATCACGCGGTTCGAGAAGCCCCACTCGTTGTCGTACCAGGCGACCACCTTGACATGGCGGCCGTCGACGCGGGTGAGGGCCGAGTCGAAGATCGACGAGGCCGGATTGCCCGTGATGTCGGACGACACGAGCGGGTCGTCCGAGTACTCGAGGATGCCGGCGAGCGGCCCCTCCGCCGCGGCGTGGTACGCCGCCAGCACGTCCTCGCGCGTCACGTCGCGAGCGACGGTCGTGTTGAGTTCGACGATCGAACCCACCGGAACCGGCACGCGGATCGAGTCGCCCGACAGCCTGCCGTCGAGGTTCGGCAGCACGAGGCCGATCGCCTTGGCGGCGCCCGTTGTGGTCGGCACGATGTTGACCGCGGCGGCGCGGGCGCGGCGGGCGTCGCGGTGCGGACCGTCCTGCAGGTTCTGCTCCTGTGTGTAGGCGTGCACCGTCGTCATGAAACCGTGCTCGATGCCGGCAAGATCGTCGAGCACCGCGGCCAGCGGCGCGAGCGCGTTGGTCGTGCACGAGGCGTTCGAGACAATCGTGTGCACCGCCGGGTCGTACGCGTCGCTGTTGACGCCGAACGCGAGCGTGACATCGGCGCCGTCCGCCGGCGCGCTGATGAGTACCCTTTTCGCGCCCGCGTCGATGTGGGCGCGGGCGGCCGTGGCCGACGTGAAGCGGCCGGTCGCCTCAAGCACGATGTCGACACCGAGCTCGGCCCATGGCAGCTGCGCCGGTTCACGCTCGGCGAGCACGGTGATGCGACGGCCGTCGACGACGAGGGCGTCCCCGTCGACATTCACCGGGCGGCCGAGCCGGCCCGCCGTCGTGTCGTAGGCGAGCAGCCGCGCGAGGGTGGCGGGCTCCGTGAGGTCGTTGACGGCGACGACCTCAAGGTCGCTGTCGCGTTCGAGCAGCGCGCGCAGCACATTGCGTCCGATGCGGCCGAATCCGTTGATGGCGATGCGAGTCATGAGTGGTGTCCCTTCGGGTTCGCCCTCAGGTTCGCGTGCAGCGTCCGCCGGTGACAGCGGCGTGATCGCCACGGTCCGAAAGGATCGCGCCACGTGGTGGTGGCGGGCTACTCGCCCTGGGCGAAGGTGCGGCGGTACTCGCCCGGCGTGGTGCCGAGGATGCGACGGAAGTGCAGCCGCAGATTCGTACTGGTGCCGAGACCGACGTCGGCGGCGATCTGCTCGACGCTCCGCTGCGAACGCTCGAGCAGTTCGCGGGCCACGTCGATGCGGGCGCGCATGACCCACTGCATCGGCGTGTACCCCGTGTCCTCGACGAAGCGTCGCGAGAACGTGCGCGGCGACACCGCCGCATGCCGGGCGAGCGCCTCAAGGGTGAGGGCCTCGCCGAGCCGGTGCAGCGCCCACTCCCGGGTGGCGGCGAACCGCTCGCCGAGCGGCTCCGGCACGCTGCGCGGCACGTACTGCGCCTGACCGCCGCTGCGGTAGGGGGCCGCTACCAGGCGCCTGGCCGCGTGGTTCGACGCGGCCACCCCGAGATCGCCGCGCAGAATGTGCAGGCACAGGTCGATGCCCGAGGCGGCGCCGGCCGATGTCAGCACGCTGCCCTCGTCGACGAACAGCACGTTCTCGTCGACCTGAACGAGCGGATGCTTCGCCGCGAGCGCCCGCGTGTAATGCCAGTGCGTTGTGGCGCGCTTGCCGTCGAGCAGGCCCGTGGCGGCGAGCGCGAAGGCGCCCGTCGAGATGGCGGCGAGCCGCGCGCCCCGATCGTGGGCGCCGATCAGCGCATCAACGACGGCCTGCGGCGGGTCGTCGTGGTCCGGGAACCGGTAGCCGGGGACGAAGACGATGTCGGCCCACTCAAGTGCGTGGAGGCCGTGGGCGACGTAGTACGACAGGCCGTCGCCGCCGGTCACGAGGCCGGATTCCGCGCCGCACACCCGCACCTCGTACGGCATGCTCGCGCGGGTCGTGAAAACCTGCGCGGGAATTCCGACATCGAGCGGCTTCGCACCCTCGAGCACAAGGACGGCAACGCGATGCAGGCGGGAGGCTGGCACAGGAAAGAGGTTACGTGGGGGGCGTGACTTCGATACGCCCACTGCGTGGACCGGGCGGATGACACCGGCCGGACCGTCTTCCACGTTGCAGTCCACCGCCCGTCCCACCCCTCGCCCCACCTCCACCGATCCGACCGAATCCGCGATCAAGGGGGACCCCTGACCTCCGGGTCTCCAGGCCACCGGCAGCACCCTGGCGGGCCAAGTCGGCCGCGCACGGGCCGACTCAGTCGTCTAGGGCCTCTCGTTTGGATCATGCCGGGCTCGCGGGGTCCGGCACGCACGCTCGCCGCGTTGTCGTCGGTCGCCGACGCTCCTTCCCCGAGCTCTCGGCTCCGCTAGAGCAGGGGAGGCCCCATCCGACTCCCTCCTCCGCCTTGCGATCGCACGCACCGGACCCCGCTCCCTGATCCGGCCCGATCCAAACGAAAGACCCTAGTCTCGGACGTGTGACCGAGAGCTTTAGTTGGCGAATCATGGTCTGGGACGCACAGGTCAAGAGTGCGTGGAGAATTCTGGTTGGCAGATCTTGAGAGAGATAGTTGGCAAATCATGGCTGTGGGCGCTCACTATGCGTGATCGCTGGGGTGAGGTGGTGCCACGTTTGCGGCAGTCGCTGGGCGGGTTTGGCGTATCCCGCCGAGCGCCCTACGGGGGCGGGGGTGTGATTTGGGCGAGGCGGACGCGGTGGCGTTCTGCGGTGTCGCCGAAGTCGCGTTCGTCGTCGTCACGGAAGCGTTTGTAGAACCACTCGGGTACTCGGGTGATGTCCAGGCGGGTGCGGAGAACGCCGTCCTGCACATCCCGTGCAACGTCCCGAAGGCGGTGCCATTCGTCGTCGGGGACGGGGCCGGGATGTCCGTTGTCTAGCTCGGTGTTGACGACCTTGGTGAGTCGGTCGCGCTCGTCGGCCACCTTGCGTTGGCCGGACCAGATCTCGTAAGCGATCTGGTAGGCCGCCAGAGAGGGGACGAAGAAGCTAAGGAGAGTGTCGCCCAGCGTGGCGTCCGCGATCACCAACCCGGCGACGAAGCCGATAGCGGCCCACAGCATCACGAGGGTGGCGAGGAGGTGGCTGTAGCGGCGGCGGAGGCGGGCGTCCCAGGCAAGGTTCTGTTCCTGGGCGATGAAAATGTCGTAGGGGTGATGGACCTCGTGGGTGGGGTCGTACCAACCGTCAGTGATGCGCTTGTCCTTCGCACCACCTCGGGGGAGCTTGCGCGCGAGACGGCGGACGTCGGGTTCGGGGATGGGATCGCCTGCAACGGTGGAGCGCCACGGCAAGTGGAACAAGGCGACGTCGAACATCTCTTGGAGCAGGGCGCCCTGGCGGGCAGTGTTCCCGGCGAGGCCCTTGAGCAGGAACGCGGAGACGACGAACCAGAAGAACCCGACGATCGAGACGGCTGTCCGGCCGTGGCCGACCAGCGTGATCAGGACACCGGCGGCGGCGAGCAGAACGGCGGCGGTGACACGCACGGCTTCGAGGAACTGGCCGCGTTGGTGGCTTGCCGACGCGGCGCGCTGAAGGAGCAGCATGTCGTCGTCGAGCTGCCGCTCATGGATGGCCCGGGATGGGATCCCGCGGACGCCGCCGGGTTCGGTGGAGAGGTTCATGGCCTGGTCATCCTGTTCCCGAACAGCTGCTTCCACTCGTCGTAGGCGGCGCGCTCCTGGCCCTCGTCCTCCAGGTCGACCGCCCGCTCTGCGATGGTTCGAGCCCGGTTGAGTACGTTGGCCGCAGCGAGTTTCTGGGTCGCGTTCATGACGGCGTTGACGTCACCGCCAAGGCCGGCGGGGTCGGGCCACTCGTCACCGATGCGTTCGGCGGCAGTGGCCAGGAACAGCACGATCTCATCCTGGTAGCGCCCGATCGGCGGCTTCACCAGCGACTGGGCCATAACTTCCAGCAGGAAGGAGGGCGACACGGGCTCGCCGAGTTCGCGGTTGATGCCCTTGACCATCTTGACGAAGGGCACGTACTTGCCGCCGCAGTCGGCATTCTTGTCGATGCTCAGCTCGTGGTGGCGCTTGGGGTTGGTCGCGATCCAGTCGCCCGCCGAGGGGTTGGGGATGTAGTAGCCGCCCTCGTCTCGTTTGAAGGCGGGGACTACGTCGATCGACATGACCTCGTCGTCGGGGCCGTAGGGGATGACGACGGCCATGCCGTCGCGGGCGGCGGAGCTCCACTTCTGACGAAGCAAGGTCTCCAGGGCGTTGATCACTTGGGTGGGGGCCTGATCGCGGAAGCCGGCTTGGGAGCCGTCGGCGTCGAGGACCACGAAGATGTCGATGTCCTTGAGCTTCTTCGTCTTGGTGTCGCGACGGTAGCTGCCGGTGAGGAAGTCGTCGGCGAGGTCCCAGTGCGACCGGACGAAAACGCGGATGGCCTCGTGCCGTGTCTTTGCCAGGCTCTGCTCCGTCTGGGTGATCTCCAGGTTGCCCTTGAGCTTGGTGAAGGCGTCATCGATGTAACCCATAGCGGTGTCTTCCTGCTCGTGATCTCAGCTGTGGTAGTACCGCATGCCGGTCGAGGCGTGCGGGGCGGAGCCGAGGGTGCCGAAGGTGATGCCGCGCAGGCCGTCGGTGCTTGCCCGCTGGCCGGGGCCCCACCCTGGTTGCGGGCTGCGGGGCCCGTTGAAGGTGCAGAACAGCCGGTAGGTGGTTCCTGCGGGCACTTGGTCGAACTTGGCCCGGAACCGGGCGGCTCGGGCACGGGAGGCGGTGAACTCGGCATTGCCGTCGCCGGCGGTGGTGTAGGACACCGGGAACTCGATCACCGGTGCCACGGCGCCCGAGGGCTGGTGGCACTCCAGGACGACCGTGTCGAGGGAGCCCTCTTCGATCCACGCTTTGATCGCGTCCTCGTTCTGCACCCAGTCGCTACGGAACCGATCCATGTTGATCCCCAGATCAGCGAGGATGTCGGTGATGGTGCCGAGGATGACGTCCGTCAGGTGCGTAGCGGTGTGGGTCCGCGTGTAGCTGTAGGTGTACGTAGAGGTCATCGCTGGATCAGCGCCCGGCGCAGAGCTTCACGGTCGATCAGCGGACCCGAGCCGGCAGCCTTTGCCTCCAAAGCAGGCGGGACAGAATCGGACAACCGGGCGTGACTGTCGGCAACTGCCTTCACCTGGTCCTGAAGTGGGGCCGGGGATGGCAGGTGGATCGTGAAATCGTCGGCGCCCGCCGCGCCGGGTACGGGGCTGAGGTTCTCCTCCAACGTCAGCGCCGCCGTGCCGCACACCGTCGTGATCTCGCAATGCACCTTGCCGGCCACCAAGGTGATCGGGTGCTGCTGCAGGTGCCCTGCCGCGATCAGCATCCGCCCGACTGCCTCGGCGGCCGACATCGCCTGCACCGCCTCGTCACGGGACAGCACGGAGGACTGCGCCACGGTGTCCGCCACGAGGTCCGAAATCACCGCCCAGGTTCCGCTGGCGCTGCGCACGGGGGAGGCCGCCACCTGCCTAGCGCGCCGCACGGGACACCTCCGGCTGGCCCGTCTCTGCGACGGCGTTGTGCACCGCGGCGGCCAAGTCGCCTTCCGTGAGGCTGCCGGGGTCCAGCACCGTATCTAGTCGCTGAGCCAGGGCTTCGAAGACCACCTTGCGTGTACGGCGGCCGTCCAGTCCGTGAGCTGCCTCGGCGATGCGCTCTATCCCCGAGGAGCGCGCAAGCTCACCCAAGGCGGGGTACTTGTCGGCCAGCATCAGCAGCGTGGAGGCCAGGATCTTCCGCAGCGCCTCCGGCTCGGGAAGCGGGACGAGGATGGCGGCGTCGGAGCGGGAGAGGAACGCCTCGTCCAGAGCGGTGGTGAAGTTGCTGGTCGCGACGAAGAACAGGTGCGGGTGCTCGGCGGCGTTGAGATCCAAGGCAGTGAGCACCGCGTCCGTGGCGCGGTGGACGTCGGCCGGGTTGGCGGCCAGCGACGCCGCCGAGCGGGCCACCGCCATCGACTCGACCTCGTCGAGAATCACCACGGTCGGCACGCCATCCGACGCGAGGCCCGGCACGTACTCGCCGAGCAGCTCGCTGACCCGCTGCTGCGACTGCCCGTGCTCGGCGCTCATTAGCCCGTGCGGGTTGATCTCGATCCGCCGGACCGCGCCTCCACCGACGTAGCGGGCGACCTGCGCCGGCAGACCCCGCGCCAGGGTCGTCTTGCCGGTACCAGGAGGACCGTAGAGCGTGCACAGGCCGTGCAGCGCCGTCACCGCAAATGGCAGGTCAGGCCGCACAAGCAGCGACAACACGGTTTGGTTGCGCAACCGCTCCTTGATCCCCTCCGGCACCACGATGGCGTCCCACAAGGCGACCTCCGCCGAGTCGGCGGTGATCACCTCATCCGATAGCACGCACTCCTGAACTTTCAGCACCTCAGCTCCGTCCCCCCACCAGTGGCGGGTCACCTCAGATCTGGACATCATCTTCCGCGCGCTAGGTAGAATACATGTCGAGGCGGCGATGTGACTGGACACACACTTCCCTCGGACGTGTCCGGCTGGAGCTCAGCGATTTGACCGATCAGTAACCAAGGTGTGCCTAAGATGCGAGCGGAGCATGCAAGATCAAGAAGCGTCTGCTGATCAGCGGACGTTGACTGGCCGGGAGGCGAGCGACGTGAACGACCCACAACTGGACCCCGGCGACATCGCAGCCCTGTTCGATCGCGCCCGGCTGCGAATGGCCCGTGAATTGCGGGGGCTCACCCAGGTGCAACTGGCCAGAGAAGTGGGCTCCGTCACCGCAGCCTCGATCAGCCAGTTCGAGAACGGGCATACCAAGCCCGCCACATCGACGCTTCGCCGGCTTGCGGTCGCCTTGCGGGTGCCGCCATCGTTCTTCGCAGCCCCAGCCCGCCCTCCTGCTCAGGGTCAGGTAAACGGGTTCTTCCGCAGCCTTCGATCGACCTTCCCCCGAGATCGCCAACAAGCGCTTGCGTACGTTCACCTCGCACGAGAACTCACGCTTGAGCTCGAAAAATACGTCGCGCTTCCCGACCTTAATCTGCCGCGCATTCCAATCAACGAACAGCAGCCTCTTCAATCCGCCGACATCGAACAAGCGGCAGCGCAGATCCGTGATCACTGGAATGTCCCGCGCGGCCCCGTACAAGACGTCGTGCGCCTGATGGAAATCAACGGCGTTGTCGTCGTTCGCTTCCGTGTCAGCATTGAAAAAGTTGATGCATTCTGTGTCGACTTCCCTGACAGGCCTATTGTCGCCCTCGGGTCCGACAAGGGACTGCGTGACCGCTCCCGCTTCGATGCGGCCCATGAGCTAGGGCACCTGGTCTTGCACGGCCTCACCGGGAAAATCGGCGATAAAGTCACCGAGAGTCAAGCCCACGAGTTCGCTGCTGCGTTCCTCATGCCAGCTAACGACATTAAAACCGAACTTCCGGAACATCTCGATTGGCCCGCACTTCTTCGCTTGAAAGCGAAGTGGCAAGTTTCGCTAGCAGCTCTCCTGGTTAGGGCGAAAACGCTCGGCGTTATGAGCGAACACACCTATGCGCAAGCATGGAAAGCTTTGTCTGTCCGAGGATGGAGGAAAGTCGAGCCAGGCCCTCTTGGGAATCCAGAAGTTCCCGTTCTCTTGCAACGCGCACTAGAACTCATGGAGACAACCGGGGTCTCATTCGCTGATTTCATCAATCGTTCCGGACTTCCGGAACTCGATGTTCGAACCCTACTCACCCGGGATATCAGCGAACGACCCCGCGTGGAATTCTGACCGGCCCCCTCAGCTATTCGGTATGCGAGTTTCGGGAGAGGGTGAAGGCATCCGTCCAGACGGCTACCCCTTCACTGCTAGCCCAGCGCATGCAATCATGGTAGATGCTCGTCTGCTCGAACGCGTGACGGCTAAACGCGGCTCTAGCGGAACGTTCGATGACGTCATGTCCTGCTTTGACTGCCCATCGCCATTTTGCGACGAGTGAGAATGCCTTGGCCAGATCGTGGCCAGAGCAGTACTGCTCCCTCTCCGTGACGCGTGCGAGTTCTGCCTGCAAAAGGGCGAGTAGCCCGGGATGGTCTTCGGGCTCCTTGCCTGCGCGTTTGCAGGCGAGTGTGATCAATGCGGTGAGGTCGACGCTGCCGGCGTTGTTCCTTGCCACCTCGATCAACGGGAAATCCCGCAAATTCAGCGCCAGCCCGTCACGCTGAGAAATGAAGCGCAGGAGCCCAACTGGAAGCGCCAGGTGGACACAGGCGGCGTTGATGTCCTCCTGGGTGCAACCAGCGGCGCCATGCCGAAAGCTCAGGTCAGTGCAGTAGCTGGCCGCGAGTGCTTCGTACACGTGCGGGGCGAAGAAGATGCAGGAGTCCAAGTCGTAGAAGTCGGTGTAGATCACTGTGTGGTGGTCCATACCGTTCTCCAACATCCCTACCCAGTCACGGTCAAGGATGGCGTAGACGGCTGCGAGCTGGTCGCTGTTGTGGACCCTCGCGAGGGCTCCCTGGGCTCTTTTCTTACCTAGCGCAGGAACCGTGGTGAAATTATCGGCATTTATGAAACGATCGAAGACTGCGCAGTCTGCGGAGCCTTCGACGAGTATGAACGCGCGTGTGTCATTGGCGCGGAGCATGATCAGTTCAGCGTAGAGGTCGTCTGCATCGAGGTCGTTGAACACCTTGTCTGCTACTCCGCGTCCGGGCCAAGCATGACCATACGATCCGCCCACTTTCCAGCGATCTGAGGGGAATGAGTGGCGACGATAGTTCGGAATTTCACCAGAGACGCGATCTTGCGGAGGTCCGTGATAAATCCCTTTTGCCAGGACACGTGAAGGGAGATCTCCGGTTCATCGATTAGCACGAGAGCACCCAAAGGAACGTTGAACAGGAGGTCGTAGACCAGCACCAGTTCGTGCTGCTCTCCTGAAGAAAGAGAAGCTAGTTCGAGTTCCTGCCCGTCGTCGCTGACCAGTCGGAAGCCGCGTTCGCGGTCGATCTCGAGATGTTTGAAGAGGAGCCGGCTGTTGAGGATTTCACGCAGTCGGGAAACTCGGTCGAGGGTGTCCTGAAACGTCGCCAGTTTTGCTTCAGTGTCGCGGAGATAGGTCCACAGCACCGCGCGCTGCCAGTCTTCCATGCGTTCGGGGATCTCGATTACGCTAGAACGATCGTCGACGAGGGAGATGTCGCCAAGCTGGCGTCGCAGCTCATTCTGAGCGTCGTAGCGCTCTCGGATCGCCTGCTCGCTCACGTCGACTGCAGGGTTCTCCAGAAGGCGTTGCGGATAAGTACGGTCCAGCTCCTGCGAAGTTCGTGAATTCTCCGCCAGTTCCTTCGCCAGTCTGCGGGCCAGGTCCTGAGCGAACTCCTCGACTTTCGTCAGTGTGGGCCGCTGCCTCCGCCCAGACCGGTCCTCCGGCGCTGACAGGCCAAGCAGGCGGTGGGTGTCAATGGAATGAACCACGATGCTCGTCAGGTACTCACGCATCTCTGTCGGCATGAGCTCGCTCAGCGTGTCTCTGAGCGCATCAGGTAGATCGTCTCCCCACTGTGCCAGCAGGTCTAGCACAGCGACTTCATCGCCACCATGCACCAGCTGGTTGCGTAGCAACCTTTGGTTGCGGGAGAGCAGTTCAGCGCGACTTGATTCAAGACGCATGAATGCGCGCCGGGCTTCCGCTCGCCCTTCGGGGAGCTTAGGCGACCACGTGATATGAGTTTGGCTGGGTCCTTCAATACGGAAGAACAGAGATGCTGGAGCGGTCCTGCTTTCGGCGCTTGGGGCGACTTGGCCCCTTTCGTTCATGTTCTCCAGGCCGGATTTTTCGACAACGAGATGCGAACCATCGCTGAAGGACATCTGAAAAGTCCGGAACGGAACGCGCGCGATCTTGGTGAAGTCTACCGGCCATGACATAGCGCTGATGAGGTCGAGAAGCATCGTCTTGCCCACACCATTAGGCCCGTGGACGATTACGAACTCGTCGGTGGCTGGGAAGTCGACCGTGTGCGTGAACCTGCCGAGCAGGCCAGTGACGTTCACTTGAGTGAGCGCGCGAGTGCTGTCCATCAGCCGTCCCTCCAGTGTCTGGTTCCCAACGCGGGCGGAGTGATGGTATCGCCGGTCCGCAGTTCATCGGCAGCAGCCACCACAGCTCCCAGGCCAGATGGTGCAGACAGCCACACCCGCTGACCCCGCGGGGTCACGCCTTGGCTCCGCGGGTGACGCTGGCAGTCATGTCGATGTCCCGCGAGAGTCGCTCAGCGTACTTGGTGAGGTTTTGACGCAGGTCAGCGTAGTGGCGCATCGGATCAGGGCGGGCGAACTGAAACCAGGTTGTATTTCGACGCTTGGCCCATTGCTGCTGGACTGTGGCAGGTTGGGCGGCCTCCAGCGGGTGTGGAGCGAATACGTGCTCGCCCTGTGTGACGAGAGTCCAGACGTAGATAGATGCCGTTTGTCGCTTGCGGTCGCCGAAGTCGACATGGGTGGAATAGGGGGACCGAGGGAGATCGCTGATGAGCGTATCCCAGTCATCTACGCTGAGAACCCAATCGTTCAGTGCTTTTCGCCTGTGTCGGTAGTCAGTTGGCGGTCGACGTGGAGTTTGCAGTTCTGTGGCCAGAGCACGGAGAGCTTTGTCGAACTCAACGGGGTCGCATCCGGCCCGCAGCCAGCGCCGGGCATCGCCGCGCGCCGCGAAGTGTGCCTGGGCGGATGTGATCCCGAGGAATGACGCTGCCTCGTCCTGGGAGCCGCCCATGGCCCACTGGACGAGGCGGACGGCGGCTGTTCTTCGCACGGTCTTGGACGCGGATCCTGCGCAACTGGCGAGATGACGCTGGTACCAGTCCGGCTCTAGGAATGCCGGGATGTGCTCGGCACGGTAGACGGTTTGCAGCGGTGCTCGAACGCCTTGGGGACCGTTGACTCGGCGAAAAGAGCGGGTGACGGGCTCGCTGGCCTGTCGGAGTCGCTCGGAACAGGCGTCCTCGTGCCGGTCGAAGACGAGAGCCCAAGGCGTGCGGCTCGGACGGTCCTTGAAGGCGGCAATGACGAAGTCAGAGAGTATTTCGGGGAGATCTTCTCTCGAAAGTAGGCGGTCTGCGGCCATCAGGAGAGCTCCGCAGGCAATGGCATCACGCGGTGGCGCGTCGCGGACCCGTTGGTATTGGCCCTTGCCTGTATCACCATGCAGTGTCCGGGAGTACACGTCGATCCGCTCAGCGGCGTCGGTGTCGAAGAGGTGCCATCCCTGCGGCCAGGTGGTGCTGATTAACGCGGCAGTAAGTCGGAGGTCGGTGAAGTACTCGGACGCGTCCGTTGCCGAAGCCGGCGCGGTCAGGCGGTCAAGGAGGGTCTGCTGGAAGCGGAGAGTGTCCGCTGACGGTTGTGGCTGGGCAGTGGCGGGCTGGGTAAACGGCTGGTCGAGTCGACCGCCGCAGGCGCGGGACTTCCTCTTCTGTGTCTGGGCGTCGATAGTCCATCGGCATTGCGCTGGATGCAGAGTGTGATCGTTGGCCCGCTGGATCAAATGGCTTGGTGTGTCGTGGGGCTGGCCACAGCTTGGGCAGTCGGCTTCCAGGTAGGTCCGATGCTTGATACAGGTGAAGACGACAGGTAGGTGCCAGAGCTTGTGCCAGGGACCGCCGTGTACTTGTTGGGCTGGAGTGCCGTCACCCGCCAGGCAGGAGGGACAGAACCGGGGCGAGCCGACGAAGAGCCATGCGTCGAGCCTCGTCTGATGTCCCAGGCCGGGCGTGGACCGGGCGATCGGCGGGTACCGGTCCCGCCACTGTGCCAGCGTCAGTGCCGAGACTTCCTCAACTGTCTGCCGCGTCAGGTGGGCGAATGCTTCGGCCTGCTGCCTAGGGAGGTCCAGCAGCAGGGTGCTCGGGACGTGATGCGTGTGAGCGCGCTCGGCCGAGGTCGCCGCACGGATCAGATCCAGAGGCGGAAGGCTGAGGCGGTGTCCAAGCCGAAGCAGGTAGCTGACCATGGATTCCCCTGATAGTGGTTCAAGGCTCCTGGGCAGCGGGTCGGTGGTTCGTCTCATCTGTCACCCCGCCGCTTCGGCCTGAGGGCCGGGGTCATCGAAAACGGTGTTACGGGACCGCTTCGCCCGCGGGCTCTTTCTCTTGGTGGTCGATAGGTCGACCGGGGTCACTGGCTCGTCAGGCGGCTGCTCGGGCTCGTCCCGACGGAGCACGATCTCGTCCAGCAGGTTTTCGTCGATCAGTTCTTTCCCGGACTCCATGGCCTCATAAGCGCCGTCCTCCAGCAGGCGTCCCAGCAGGCCGACGACACCACCGGTGCGACGCATCAGGTACTCCGGCATTGCTCCGCCTGTGAGCATGCCCTCCTTCGCGTTCAAGAGCCGCAGATGCCGCTCGATGCCCGCCAAGTGGTCGACGAATGCCTGGATCTGCTTCGGTGTGGTGTAGCGGAAACGGTCGATTTCGATGAGCTCGAAGCGGTGTTCTGTTTGAGTGATCTCCAGGCCGTGGATGCGGGTCGATTCCAGCTGCGGCATCTCCCATTGCCGGGTCTTCTTGTTCCACTTGGCCTCGCGCAGCAGCCCGATACCGGAGATGTTGACGCCGATCAGAATCAGGGTGACGTCCAGGCTCATGAACGCCCGGATCAGGTCAAGTACGTCCTGGTCATCGGCTCTGTGCATCCGCAGCCGACTGATGTCGTCCAAAATCAGCACTTTGACGCCATGGTCGTGGATGGAGTCGGCGACCTGTCGTACCAGTTCCGGCAGTCCGGCCGCCTTGCGGATCGGGGCACGGAAGAAGCCCAGGATTGACGCGCAAAGACTCTTTGGGGTCGCTGTCACCGGGGTCGAGACGTACACGACCGGCGCGTGGAGATCACGCGTGCCTGGCAAGGACCCGGGGTTGAGACTGCCGTGCAGTTTCAACCACTGGTCTTCGAAGACGGCCCCGGCGGCGCAGACGGAAGCAGTCTTGCCGTAGTTGCCCCAACCGCCGACCATTACGCCGGCGCGCGTTGGGTCATCCTTTTTCCTTGTGTTGCCGCTCAACCGGCGTCGGATCAGCTTGCCGACCTTGTCGTGCATGGAAGTGACCTGTAGCGGCAGGTTCGCGTTCGTCAGCTCGCGGTAGAGGTCGTAGTCGTACTGACGGCTGGCGGGGATCCTTGACCACTGTTGCGACGAGATCGCCGGAGCTGGGACAAGCAGGCCGCAGTGGGCGCGGTAGTGCTGCCAGCCGACGTAGGTGTCGCGGGGAGGGTGGCTGCTCAGGATCAACTCGGCGATCCCGGCTCGTGAAGGCAGGCCCTCCAGTAGAGCGTCACGAGAGGGAGCTCGGGTCATGCGTCTTCCTCCCGCCCAGTCGTATCGGCCTCCGAGCCATCAGGTGGTGGAAGTCGGAACATGGGGCGCCGGTTGAGGGCCTCGTTCAGTGTTGCCGGGGCGACTGGCTTGGTGTCGGCCAAAGCTTCTTCACGTCGTCGGCGGCGATCGGCATCCACGGCGCGGTCTATCGTGCGGGCGTGCTCAGCCCACGCTGCAGGCAATTCGGCTGGAGACGGCTCCTCTGCGGGGGCCGGTCCGGGGGCGCGGTCGACCGCCGCAGCCTGTGCGCGGGTGATCTCACGGGCCTGGGCGACGCGCCGCTTCTTCCCGGCCTTCCTCTTGGCCTGGCTGGGCCATTGGTCGACGGGAGTGACCGAGCCGAGGATCTCCAACAGATGCTCCAAGAGCTCGCTCTCGGAGTGGATCCTGATGCGGTTCGCCTTCACGTGTGACAGGAGGTCGTTAGCGGTCTTGTCCGAGAAGGCGGGGACCTCGCCTTCGGGCGGCAGTCCTCGCCAACGCAGGATATGCCAGGTCTCGTGGTCGGTCGGGTCCTGGAAAAACGTCTGTCGGCGGTCCCTTCGGTCACTACGAACCACCCATTGCCCCGCGTGTTTGCCGCCTCGGGAGGAGGGCTGCAGGAAGCGCGGCTCGTCCAGGGCCGGGTGGTGATACCAGAGCCCGAGGATCTTCACTCCGCGTCGCGGATGGATCTTCACGTGGTGCTTGCGCAAGACCTTGTAGTAGAAGCCCGGCTCGGGAAAGTCCAAATCGAAGCCGCCCTGTTCCATCGCCGCGACGAACAGGGTGTTGGGGCTGTGATCTTCCCCGGGCGCCCAGCTTGGAGCGTATTCGCCTAGTTTTCTGTTCTGCCAGATCTGGACGATCCAGGTTGCGATGACGTGCTCGGCTTGTGTGAGCGTGAGGCTCGCGTCCCGTTCTGGGTCGGCTCCGCGATCCGCGACGTCGCCACCGGTGAAGCCCAGCAGGTGCTCGAAGAGCATGGTCTGGATGGTGTGGAACTGGCGCTCGACCGCATACTTGTCGGTCTGACGCAGGACGCGGGCGGGCAAGATCCGGCAGCCGATCTCCCGTTCGGCTTCCACCAGGTCGTGGTTCTTGTAGGGGCCGCCGTGGTCGGTGGTCACCGTCTCCGGAGCAAAGAACGGCAGAGCGGCGACCTTGTGCCCGGTGAACTCGGCGATCACGTCGGCCGGGACTCCGGCGTAGGGCCATTCCATGTCCTCGCCCCAGCCATCTCGCATCGGCAGCGGCAGCATCACGTCCCGCAGCAGCATCGCGATGTCGACCGAGGTGTCGGACTGCAGCGTGAGACGGAAGGCCGGCAGCCCATGCGTGTAGAGATCGAGTGCGAGGGTCAGTGTCGCGGTGATCGCATCGCCGAACACCGTCTCGCGCAGCTTCACCGGCATCGGGGTCGAGTCCAGCACCAGAACCTGGCCCGGCCGATGGACCACCATCCGGCCGGAAACCCCGGCCTCCGCGGCGGCTTCGGCTGTGCGCCCGTAGCGCGGCCGGGCCCCGCCAGGCCCGAACCACTCCTCCCAGACGGCCGCGAACGTCCAGCGGGAAGGGATCTTCTCGGTGGGAAACGTCGGGAACCGTTCACTCATGTACTGGTGCATCAACCGGTGCCTGGCAGCCAGACTCACGCGGGCGCGTTCGCCACATTCGGCCTTGACAGCGAAAATCGCCTCCCGGACCTCCTTCGTGATACTCCGGTGGCCGCTGCGTCGCCGTGTCCAGCGCCCGTCCGCGCAGGCCATCAGGAGACTGTCGCCCGCCAGTCCCGACAGACGTACCAGCGTCCGGTAGCTGAGGTGCTGCAGACCGCACCGGATCGCCTCCAGACGGGGCATCGCCTCTATCTCCGCAGCCTTCGCGTACCGACGCTGGGTCAGCGTCGTGCGGTCCGGGTCGTAGGCCGGACGGGGCTCACCCGGCAGGGCTCGAGCCGGGTGGCCCTCCCGGAACCCCGTTTCAACTTCCAGTACGTGCGCAGCCCGCAGCCGGGCCCGCTCCAACTGGTCCTTGGTCAGGTCTGCCAGTGTCCTCGGCTGCCGGGCGGCCGACGACGGGCGCCTCGCCTCGACTGTCCGAAGAAGCCGCAGGTCAGCATGGTTGATGAGCCAGCGGAACGAGCGAGTCTCCGCACGACCGTCGTCATCCACGAGGACGAGCCGGCCGAGTTGGCCGTGAACGTCTTCAACCGTCCACTCGACGCCATTGAGCGCGAGCCGCCTTCCCGGCGCGATCTGCAAGAACCCCCTCGCTGCCATCACAGCGCCCAGATCAGCGAGCTGTCGCGCAAAGGACTGCCCAGGTCAACGCCGAGCTCGCGTTGCCACAGCAGCCGGACGATGTTCGCCCGGCCAACAGAAGGCACGCTGGTCGCGTCCGCCAGCTCGAAGAACGTCATCGCACGCCCCTGCTGCCCGCTGATAGTGGTGAGCAGCTGCTCGCGCATGCCGAGCAGGTCCCTTGTCGGCCGCCGACGGGAGGATAGGTGATCAAGGACGCTCCAGACATGTGGTCGCCAGCCCGCGACCACTGAGTACCGCCAGCCACAGGCGGCCGCCACTTCCCTGGCTGCCGCGAACTTCAGCGCGTCCTCTTCCTTGATCAGCTCCATCGGGCGGACGTCCAGGAGCCACATCCCGCCGCCGATCACAGCCAGAAAGTCCGGGATGTGCCAGGCATGACCGCTCACATGCTCGAAGTCCAGCCGGAACGGCTGCGACAGCACCTCCGATGCCCTCAGGAAGTCCAGCGCGACCAGCAGGCGCACCTCCTCCAACGACTCGAAGCCGTGCTGTCGGCCTGTTGAAGCCATCACCTCAAGCCCGGGGCGATGCCGTTGCTTCGCCCGCCACGTGAACCCCCGCAGCGGGCGGGACGACAGCAGCGGTACGTGAGACATATCCCGGATTGGCCAACAGACCTTGCCGTCACCCACCTGCCATGTCGAGCTCCACCGACGTACCCAGTCATCGCTGAGCCTCAGCCGATCCCGCAGCCCTGCGTCCCCGTCGTACGCCAGGACAAGCTGATCTAGATGACTTGAATCCGACGGGATCTTCGCAACCGTTGCCTCGCTCACTCACCCAGAGCAGCATCACTCGACCAGCACGGCGGACACTTCTTCGATACTGACCGCAACACAGCGTTACGGGGCCAAGATTTGCCAACTAGCACTCTCCATGTGCCAACTAAAAGTCTCGGTCACAAGGACGCGCGCACACAACTCCGCGGATCTTTGCATAAAAGTGCAGAGTTGCGTATAGTCATGCCATCGACGAGGAGGATTTCGATGGTGGTACGTGCAGCGGTGGCAGGGGCGAGCGGATACGCCGGCGGGGAGCTGCTCCGTCTCCTGCTGGTCCATCCCCAGGTCGAGATCGGGGCCCTCACCGCCAACTCCAACGCGGGGCAGAGGCTCGGTGCCCTGCAACCGCATCTGCGGCCGCTTGCCGGCCGGGTGCTTCAGCCGACCACGGCCGAGGTCCTCGCCGGGCACGACGTCGTCTTCCTCGCCCTTCCGCACGGGCAGTCCGCCGCCGTCGCCGAGCAGCTCGGCGACGGGGTGCTCGTCGTGGACATGGGCGCCGACTTCCGGCTCAAGGACGCCGCGGACTGGGAGAAGTTCTACGGTTCGCCGCACGCCGGTACCTGGCCCTACGGACTGCCCGAACTGCCGGGCGGGCGCTCGGCGCTGGCGGGGACCAAGCGCATCGCGGTGCCCGGCTGCTACCCGACCGCCGTCTCGCTCGCGCTCTTCCCGGCGTACGCGTCCCAGCTGGCCGAGCCCGAGGCCGTGATCGTCGCCGCGTCCGGCACGTCGGGGGCGGGCAAGGCGGCCAAGCCGCATCTGCTCGGCTCCGAGGTGATGGGCAACATGTCCCCGTACGGCGTCGGCGGGGTCCACCGGCACACGCCCGAGATGATCCAGAACCTCAGCGCGGCGGCCGGTGAACCGGTCACCGTCTCCTTCACGCCGACCCTGGCGCCGATGCCCCGCGGCATCCTCGCCACGTGCAGCGCGAAGGCGAAGCCGGGCGTGAGCGCCGAGTCCGTCCGGGCCGCGTACGAGAAGGCGTTCGCCGACGAGCCGTTCGTCGAGCTGCTCCCCGAGGGGCAGTGGCCCGCCACCGCGTCCGTATACGGCTCCAACGCCGTGCAGATCCAGGTCGCCCACGACGAGGCGGCGGGCCGGATCGTCGTCATCAGCGCCATCGACAACCTCGCCAAGGGCACCGCCGGCGGCGCCCTGCAGAGCATGAACATCGCCCTCGGACTTCCCGAGGACACGGGTCTTTCCACGATCGGAGTCGCACCGTGAGTGTCACGGCAGCACAGGGGTTCTCCGCGGCGGGCATCGCCGCGGGAATCAAGGAGAGCGGTAACCCGGACCTGGCCCTCGTGGTCAACAACGGTCCGCGTCACGCCGCCGCGGGCGTCTTCACCTCCAACCGCGTCAAGGCCGCCCCCGTCCTCTGGTCGGAACAGGTACTCAAGGGCGGCGAGGTCAGCGCCGTCGTGCTCAACTCCGGCGGCGCCAACGCCTGTACGGGGCCGCAGGGCTTCCAGGACACCCACGCCACCGCCGAGAAGGCCGCCGAGATCCTCACCGGTCACAGCGCGGGCGAGATCGCGGTCGCCTCGACCGGGCTGATCGGGACGCTGCTCCCGATGGACAAGCTGCTGCCCGGCATCGAGACCGCCGCCGCCGCGCTCAGCGAGCACGGTGGCGAGAAGGCCGCCATCGCGATCAAGACCACCGACACCGTCCACAAGACCGCCGTCGCGGGCGGCGAGGGATGGACCGTCGGCGGCATGGCCAAGGGCGCGGGCATGCTCGCCCCGGGCCTCGCCACCATGTTGGTCGTCCTCACCACCGACGCCGACGTGGACGCCCCGGCGCTGGACACCGCGCTGCGCGCCGCCACCCGCACCACCTTCGACCGGGTCGACTCCGACGGCTGCATGTCGACCAACGACACCGTGCTGCTGCTGGCCTCCGGCGCCAGTGGAATCACCCCGGAACAGGGCGAGTTCGCCGAGGCCGTACGGGCCGTCTGCGCCGACCTCGCCCGGCAGCTCATCGGTGACGCCGAGGGTGCCTCCAAGGACATCCGGATCGAGGTCGTCAACGCCGCGACCGAGGACGACGCCGTCGAGGTGGGCCGCTCCATCGCCCGCAACAACCTCCTCAAGTGCGCCATCCACGGCGAGGACCCCAACTGGGGCCGCGTCCTGTCCGCGATCGGTACGACGAAGGCCGCCTTCGAGCCGGACCAGCTGAATGTCGCCATCAACGACGTCTGGGTCTGCAAGAACGGCGGCGTCGGCGAGGACCGCGACCTGGTCGACATGCGCTACCGGGAAGTGAAGATCACCGCCGACCTGGCCGCCGGCACCGAGTCGGCCGTCATCTGGGCCAACGACCTCACCGCCGACTACGTCCACGAGAACAGCGCGTACAGCTCATGACCACGGCGCGGAAGCACACCGCACTTCCGAAGGCGCAGATCCTCATCGAGGCGCTGCCCTGGCTGACCCGGCACAACGGCAAGACCGTCGTCGTCAAGTTCGGCGGCAACGCCATGGTCGACGAGGACCTCAAGGCGGCCTTCGCCCAGGACGTCGTCTTTCTGCGGCAGGCCGGCCTCAAGCCCGTCGTCGTGCACGGCGGAGGCCCGCAGATCAGTGCCCAGCTCGACAAGCAGGGCCTGGTCAGCGAGTTCAAGGCCGGTCTGCGCGTCACCACGCCCGAGGCGATGGACGTCGTACGGATGGTGCTGGCCGGACAGGTCCAGCGCGAGCTCGTCGGCCTGCTCAACCAGCACGGCCCGCTCGCCGTCGGCCTGACCGGCGAGGACGCCCACATGATCACCGCCACCCAGCACCGGCCGACCATCGACGGCGAACTCGTCGACATCGGCCGGGTCGGCGAGATCACCGCCATCGACACCGGGGCGATCCAGGCGCTGCTGGACGACGGCCGGATCCCGGTGGTCTCCTCCATCGCACGCTCCGCCGACGACGACCACGTCTACAACGTCAACGCCGACACCGCGGCCGCCGCACTCGCCGCCGCGCTGAACGCCGAGACGCTGATGGTCCTCACCGATGTCGAGGGCCTCTACGAGGACTGGCCCAACAGCGACGACGTGATCAGCCGTCTCACCGCCACCGAGCTGGAGAAGCTGCTGCCCGAGCTGTCCAGCGGCATGGTGCCGAAGATGCAGGGCTGCCTGCACGCCGTACGCAACGGCGTCGAGACCGCCCGTGTCATCGACGGCCGGGTCCAGCACTCGATCCTGCTGGAGATCTTCACCGACGAAGGAATCGGCACGATGGTCGTGCCCGACGCACAGGGGGAGTCATGAGCAACCAGGAGCTGTCACAGCGCTGGCAGCACGCCCTGATGGACAACTACGGCACCCCTCCGCTCTCCCTCGTCCGCGGCGAGGGCGCCCATGTGTGGGACGCCGACGGCACCGAGTACCTCGACTTCGTCGGCGGTATCGCGGTGAACGCGCTGGGCCATGCCCACCCCGCCGTCGTCGAGGCGGTCTCCACCCAGATCGCCTCCCTCGGCCATGTCTCCAACCTCTTCATCGCGCCGCAGCCCGTCGCGCTCGCCGAACGGCTGCTCCAGCTCTTCGGCCGCGACGGCCGGGTCTACTTCGCCAACTCGGGCGGCGAGGCCAACGAGGCAGCCTTCAAGATCGGCCGGCTGACCGGACGGACCCGCATGGTCGCCACCGACGGCGGCTTCCACGGCCGGACCATGGGCGCACTCGCGCTCACCGGCCAGCCCGGGAAGCGCGAGCCGTTCGAGCCGCTGCCCGGCGAGGTCACCCATGTCCCGTACGGGGACGCTGAGGCGCTGCGGGCCGCCGTGACCACCGACACCGCGCTGGTGATCATCGAGCCCATCCAGGGCGAGAACGGCGTGGTCGTGCCGCCCAAGGGCTACCTGGAGGCCGCCCGCGAGATCACCCGGGCCACCGGCACCCTGCTCGTCCTCGACGAGGTGCAGACCGGTATCGGCCGCTGCGGCCACTGGTTCGAGCACCAGGCCCACCAGGGCGTCGACCCCGACATCGTCACCCTCGCCAAGGGCCTCGGCGGTGGACTGCCGCTCGGCGCGACCGTCGCCTTCGGCCCGGCGGCCGAGCTGCTGAAGCCGGGCCAGCACGGCACGACGTTCGGCGGCAACCCGATCGCCTGCGCCGCCGGCCTCGCCGTCCTGAACACCCTGGCGGCCGACGGCGCCCTGGACCGGGTGAAGCGGCTCGGCGAGAGGATCCGGGACGGAGTGGAGGCCCTGGGGCACCCTCTGGTCTCCCATGTCCGCGGCTCCGGACTGCTGCTGGGTATCGTGCTCACCGAGCCCCTCGCGCCCCAGGCGCAACAGGCGGCTCAGAGTGCCGGAATCCTGGTGAACGCACCCGCCCCCGATGTCCTGCGGCTGATGCCGCCGCTGATCATCGGTGACACGGAGGTGGACGCGTTCCTCCGGGCGCTGCCCGGCGCTCTCGACGCGGCAAAAGGGGACGGACGATCCGGAGAATGAGGCGACGACGATGACCGAGGCGCAGGAGACCGAGCACGGCGGGCCGTCCGTGCCGCAGACCCGCACCGCACGCCACCGCCGGATCGTGGACATCCTGAACCGGCAGCCGGTGCGCTCGCAGAGCCAGCTGGCCAAGCTCCTCGCCGACGACGGGCTGAGCGTCACCCAGGCGACGCTCTCCCGAGATCTGGACGAGCTGGGCGCGGTGAAGATCCGCAACACCGGCGGCGAGCTGATCTACGCGGTGCCGAGCGAGGGCGGATTCCGCACCCCGCAGGCACCGCTGGGCGGGTCCGCGAAGGAGGAGCGGATGCGGCGCCTCTCCGCCGAACTGCTCATCTCGGCGGAGGCCTCGGCCAACCTCGTGGTGCTGCGCACCCCGCCGGGCGCGGCCCAGTTCCTTGCCTCGGCCATCGACCAGGCCGAACTGCACGACATCCTCGGCACCATCGCGGGCGACGACACCCTCATGCTGATCAGCCGTGACCCGGCGGGCGGCCAGGCACTCGCCGACCATCTGCTGCGACTGGCCCAGAACGAGCGCTGAGCGGGCCGGAGTTGTCCCGGGGCCGTCAGTAACGGGTGATCGCGGTCGGGCCCGAACGGGTCCCGATCGCGATGTGCGGACGGCGGGCCGGATCCGCCCAGTCGAGAATCCGGTCCATCGCGGCCGCCGGTACGGACACACAACCGGCGGTCGCGCCGCGGCCGTTGACGTGGAGGAAGATCCCGGCGCCACGACCTCGCACCGGGCGCTCGTAGTTGAATCCGATGACGAGTGCGCGGGCGTACTGCGTCGGATATGCGATCAGGTGCTCCGCCTCGCCCGCCCGGCAGTCCGCGGGCCGGGGCTCCACCCAGCGGTTGTAGGCCCGCGCCCCGGTGTCCTCGCACCACCACGACCGGCTGTTGACCCGGCGGTACGGATGGGCGGTGCCGGCCGGTGCCGCCTTGATCCCGAAGGCGTACGGCAGGTCGTACAGGCCGGTGGGCGTGGTGTTGGTGCCCTGCTTGCGAGACGCCCCCTCGGCCAGGCCCTTCGCGCCGAACCGGGCCGGTGCGGAGCCCCCCTTCACCCAGGTGCCCCGGCGCAGATTCCACCAGGTGACGGTGCCCGTGGCGGACCCCGCGGCCGGGGCCTCGGCCGTGATCAACTGGGTGCCGCCGCCGGTGTCGGCCAGCCGTACCGGCAGGGCCGGCGCCGCGGCGGGCCGGGCCGCGACCGAGCCCGCCAGCGCGAGCAGTACCGAGCCGATCGCCAGAGGTCTGCGCATGCCACGGACGCTAGACCGTCCCGCGGGGTGTCACCCCCCGATCTGCTCCGTACGGCTCAATCTCCTCCCACGTCTCATTCCGCGCGGGGCATGGCCGGCAGCGGGAGCGGCAGCCCCGGCAGCCCGTCGATGCTCGTCGCGACGTGCTCCTTCTTCTCGAAGTAGGCACTGAGCGACGCGTCGTCCTCGCGGGCGAAGCGCCGGGCGTGCAGTGGCCGGTCCTCGTCGTACGACATGAAGGGCACGGCGAATCCGCAGGTGTCCCGGATCAGATCGGCCCTCACCACGATGATGGCGCGCAGCCCGTGCGGGCCGGGGTCCACCTCGGGGAAGTGGCCGAGCAGCGGGCCGAAGCGCGGATCGTCGCGGAAGACCGGTTCGCCGCGGCCGTGCACCCGCACGATGTTCGGCGGTCCCTGGAAGGCGCACCACATCAGCGTGATGCGGCCGTTCTCGCGGAGATGGGCGACCGTCTCGGCATTGCTGCCCGCGAAGTCCAAGTAGGCCACGGTGAGTTCGTCGATGACGGCGAACGAGCCGCTGACGCCCTTGGGGGAGAGGTTGACCGTGCCCTCGCCGTCCAGGGGTGCGGTCGCCGTGAAGAAGATGTGCTGCTCTTCGATGAAGGTCCTGATCCGTCCGTCGATCCGCTCGTACGTTTTTCCCATGGCGGCCATTCTCGTCGCCGGCTCCGACGAGGAACAGGTCGTTTCACTCGACGACACGGTGGCGGTGCGCACAGACCTGCTGAAGTGTCCGACGGCTGGGACGAGCGCCTGCTCCACCTCCTGCGCCACCACGGCGGCGGGTTCGTCGGCCGGCCCGTGTCCGTGCCGCCCGCCCCGCACGCCGGGGACACGTCCCCGGCATCACGCCGCTGGGCGACGCCGCGCACCTGATGCCCCCGTAGGGCTCGGCGCCGATCCCGCAATGCTCGACGACACCTCGCTCAGGCCCTGCGACACACCACTCTCACCTGCACCTTTGACAAAGCATACGGAGGACTGCATAGTTATACCCATCAGTGATTGCACCGTAAGGAGAAACCCGTGACCGAGCGCGTCGTACTCGCCTACTCGGGCGGCCTGGACACCTCCGTCGCCATCGGCTGGATCGCCGAGGAGACGGGCGCCGAGGTCATCGCCGTTGCCGTGGACGTCGGCCAGGGCGGCGAGGACCTGGACGTCATCCGCAAGCGCGCGCTCGCCTGCGGTGCCGTCGAGGCGGAGGTCGCGGACGCCAAGGACGAGTTCGCCGAGGAGTACTGCCTCCCGGCGATCAAGGCCAACGCCCTCTACATGGACCGCTACCCGCTGGTCTCCGCCCTGTCCCGGCCGACCATCGTCAAGCACCTCGTCGCCGCCGCCAACAAGCACAACGCCGGCATCGTCGCCCACGGCTGCACCGGCAAGGGCAACGACCAGGTCCGCTTCGAGGCCGGCATCTCCGCGCTCGGCCCCGACCTGAAGTGCATCGCCCCGGTCCGCGACTACGCGATGACCCGGGACAAGGCGATCGCCTTCTGCGAGGAGAAGAACCTCCCGATCGCGACCACCAAGAAGTCCCCGTACTCCATCGACCAGAACGTCTTCGGGCGCGCCGTCGAGACGGGCTTCCTGGAGGACATCTGGAACGCGCCGATCGAGGACATCTACGAGTACACCGAGAACCCCGCCACCCCGCGCGAGGCCGACGAGGTCGTCATCTCCTTCAAGGAGGGCGTGCCCGTGGCCATTGACGGCAAGCCCGTCACCGTCCTCCAGGCGATCCAGCAGCTCAACCAGCGGGCCGGTGCCCAGGGCATCGGCCGGATCGACATGGTCGAGGACCGCCTCGTCGGAATCAAGTCCCGTGAGGTGTACGAGGCCCCGGGTGCGATCGCGCTGATCACCGCCCACCAGGAGCTGGAGAACGTCACCGTCGAGCGCGAGCTGGCCCGCTACAAGCGGCAGGTCGAGCAGCGCTGGGGCGAGCTGGTCTACGACGGCCTCTGGTTCTCGCCGCTCAAGCGCGCCCTGGACGGCTTCATCAACGAGGCCAACCAGCACGTCACCGGCGACATCCGGATGACCATGCACGCGGGCCGCGCCGTCGTCACCGGCCGGAAGTCCGGGCAGTCGCTCTACGACTTCAACCTCGCCACCTACGACTCGGGCGACACGTTCGACCAGTCCAAGGCGCAGGGCTTCATCGAGATCTTCGGCCTCTCGTCGAAGATCGCCGCCAAGCGTGACCTCGCCTGATCCCCAGTAGTTACGTCACCGCCTCCCCGACCCTCCGTGCGGGGAGGCGGTCGCACATCCACCCCCTTGTCCTTCCGAGGAGCACGCAGTGAGCAACGGCAACGGCAACAGCGACGTACGCCTCTGGGGCGCCCGCTTCGCCGACGGTCCGGCCGAGGCGCTGGCCAAGCTGTCCGCCTCCGTCCACTTCGACTGGCGGCTCGCGCCGTACGACATCGCCGGCTCCCGCGCCCACGCGCGAGTCCTGAACAAGGCGGGTCTGCTCACCGGGGACGAGCTGAACCGCATGATCGCCGGTCTCGACCAGCTCGAAGCCGACGTCGCCGACGGCTCGTTCACCGGCACCGTCGCCGACGAGGACGTGCACACGGCGCTGGAGCGCGGCCTGCTGGAGCGGCTCGGCCCGGACCTCGGCGGCAAGCTGCGGGCCGGCCGGTCCCGGAACGACCAGATCGCCACGCTCTTCCGGATGTATCTGCGCGATCACGCCCGGATCATCGGCGGTCTGATCGCCGAGCTCCAGAGCGCACTGGTCGGCCTCGCCGAGACACACCCGGACGTCGCGATGCCCGGTCGTACGCATCTGCAGCACGCCCAGCCGGTGCTCTTCGCCCACCACGTCCTGGCCCATGTGCAGTCCCTCTCCCGGGACGCCGAGCGGCTGCGCCAGTGGGACGAGCGGACCGCCGTCTCCCCGTACGGCTCCGGCGCGCTGGCCGGTTCCTCCCTCGGGCTGGACCCGGAGGCGGTCGCCGCCGACCTCGGCTTCGAGCGCGGCTCCGTCGCCAACTCCATCGACGGCACGGCCTCCCGCGACTTCGTCGCCGAGTTCGCGTTCATCACCGCGATGATCGGCGTGAATCTCTCCCGGATCGCGGAGGAGGTCATCATCTGGAACACGAAGGAGTTCTCCTTCGTCACCCTGCACGACGCCTTCTCCACCGGCTCCTCGATCATGCCGCAGAAGAAGAACCCGGACATCGCCGAGCTGGCCCGCGGCAAGTCCGGCCGGCTGATCGGCAATCTGACGGGCCTGATGGCCACGCTGAAGGCCCTCCCGCTCGCGTACAACCGCGACCTCCAGGAGGACAAGGAGCCGGTCTTCGACTCCTGCGACCAGCTCGAAGTGCTGCTGCCCGCCTTCACCGGGATGATGGCGACGCTCACCGTCAACCGGGAGCGCATGGAGCAGCTGGCCCCGGCCGGCTTCTCGCTCGCCACCGACGTCGCCGAGTGGCTGGTCAAGCAGGGAGTGCCGTTCCGCGTCGCGCACGAGGTCGCGGGCGAGTGCGTCAAGGAGTGCGAGCGGCAGGGCATCGAGCTCGACGAACTGACCGACGAGCAGTTCGCGAAGATCTCCGAGCACCTCACCCCCGAGGTGCGCACGGTCCTCGACGTGCCCGGCGCCCTCGCCTCCCGCAGCGGCCGCGGCGGCACGGCCCCGTCCGCCGTCGCCGTCCAGCTCGCCGAGGTCAAGGCGGACCTCGCCGTCCAGGAGACGTGGGCGACCGCGAAGAACTGACGGCGGCGAGGACGGAACCCGGGCGGGGAGCGGCCGTACGCTCCCCGCCTTCCGGTTTCCCCGGGCTGGGTTACGTTGACGGGGGAGTGCACCCCATCGACGAGGAGCCCACGATGCCTTTCGCCCGGCTGGCCACAGCGACGACTCCGACCGCCCACATCGGGCTCGGCCTGGCGGCGGTCGGCAGGCCCGGCTACATCAACCTCCACCGCGACCGCGATCTGCCTGCCGACCGCAGCGTCGACGCGCTGCGCGAGCGCACCCATGAACTGCTGGACGCCGCCTACGCGCAGGGCGTCCGCTACTTCGACGCGGCCCGCTCCTACGGCCGTTCGGAGGAGTTCCTGGCCGACTGGCTGACGGCGCACCCGGAGGCGGACGACGTCGTCGTCGGCAGCAAGTGGGGCTACACCTACACCGCCGACTGGCGTGTGGAGGCCGAGGCGCACGAGGTCAAGGACCACAGCCTGGCCACCTATCTGCGCCAGCGCGCCGAGACCCGCGCACTGCTGGGGGACCGGCTCGACCTCTACCAGATCCACTCGGTCACCGCCGACAGCCCGGCCCTCACCGACAAGGAGCTGCACGCGCGGCTCGCCGGACTCGCCGCGGAAGGGGTCAGCGTCGGGCTGTCCACCAGCGGGCCCGCCCAGGCCGATGCCATCCGGGCCGCCCTGGCCGTCACCGTCGACGGCGAGCCGCTCTTCCGTACCGTCCAGGCCACCTACAACGCCCTGGAGACCTCGGCCGGAGCCGCGCTCGCCGAGGCCCACGACGCCGGGCTCACCGTGATCGTCAAGGAAGCCATGGCCAATGGCCGGCTCGCCGGAACGGATGCCCCCGCCGTGGTCCGGGAGATCGCCGCAGAGGCCGGCCTGGGCAGCGACGCGATCGCGCTGGCGCTCGTCCTGCACCAGCCGTGGGCCGGAGTGGTGCTCTCCGGCGCGGCGACCGTCGACCAGCTCACCGGAAACCTGCACGCGGCCGTCGTCGGCCTCGACGAGGCGCGGCGCGCCTCGCTCGACGCGCTCGTGGAGGAGCCGGAGGCGTACTGGCGGCACCGCGCCGCCCTGCCGTGGAGCTGAGCGCGCGCCCTCGGAGCCGGTGAGGCGAGCTGATCCCCCTGTCACATCGGTGGGCCGCGGTTCGTCATCGCACGGACGGCACACCACGGAGGAATGTGACGGTGGACCGACATGAGTTCCTGGCCGAACGCTTCGAGGAGAACCGGCCCCGGCTGAAGGCCGTGGCCCACCGGATGCTCGGCTCGGCGGACGAGGCGCAGGACGCGGTCCAGGAAGCCTGGATCCGGCTCAGCCGTTCGGACAGCCGGGCGATCGAGCATCTGGGCGGCTGGCCGAGGACGGTCGTCGGGCGGGTGTGTCCGGACATGCTCCGCTCCCGGCGTTCCCGCCGCGAGGAGCCCATCGACACGGGCGGACCCGACCGTCCTCAACGACTGACCGGGGGCGGCGGGCCCGGGGGGACGGCAGCGGCCGGGGCGGGCGGTCGTGCGGCCGGCTCAGTGCCCGCCGCCGCCCCGGCGGCTGTCGGCCCACGCTTCGAGCGTCTCGAAATCGCCCGGCAGCAGCCCGATCCACGGGTCGATCCACATCAGCAGCGCCTCGGCCGCCCCGTGCCCGACGGCCCAGTCCCGGTCCGGCTGGGAGATCTCGTCGTCGACCCAGGCGAACGGGCGGCCCGCCGCGTACTCCACGACGTACCGCGTCTTCCAGTAGGTGCCGCCCGGGGCGCTGCCGTGCATCGACGGCCAGTCGATGTACGGCAGCGGGGGCAGTCCGAGACGCGGCCCGATCCACTCATTGGCCTCGTCCTTCCAGGTCGTCGCCCAGACGAGCTCGTAGCGCCCGGCCAGGCCGCGCAGCGCCTTGCCGTGTTGCGGGTTGAGCAGGACGGGCAGCGCAGGCCCGTAGTCCCAGCCCGTCGGCCGCATCAGATGCTGCGCATAGCCGTCCGGAACCGGGCGGCGCGCCAGTGCCGCGTACGGATTGAGCGGGCCGTCGATGTCGATCAGCAGCAGCGGCTTCATGCCGACATGGTCCTCTCTCCCCTCCGCGGAGGGCGACGGCTCTACGGTGAGACATTTGTGTCTCATATGGTTTATGGTTGTCTCATGACTCTCGACCGTGAGCAGGTGCTGCGCAGCGCAGCCGCCCTGCTGACCCGCAGATCGACCGCCACCATGGACGAGGTCGCCAGAGCCGCAGGTATCGGACGCGCCACCCTGCACCGGCACTTCGCCGGACGGGACGCCCTGGTCAGGGCATTGGAGAACCTCGGAATCCAGGAGTTCGGAGCGGCTCTGGACGCCGCCGTGCTCGACGAGGGCACCTCCGAGGAGGCGCTGCGCCGGCTGATCGCCGCCATCGAGCCGAGCGCCGGACTCCTCTCCTTCCTCGTCACGGAGAATCAGCTCTTCGAGGGCGACGAGGTGAACGAGGGCTGGAACGGGCTCGACGCCCGGGTCTCCGCCTTCTTCAGGCGCGGCCAGGAGCGCGGCGAGTTCCGTATCGACCTCACCCCCGCCTGGCTGACCGAGGCCCTCTACGGGCTCATCTCCGCCGGGGCCTGGGCCGTCCAGGAGGGCCGGGTCGCCGGGAAGGACTTCCAGTACATGATCGTCGAGTTGCTGCTCGGCGGCGCACGCCGGAGCGTAGAGCAATGAGCAGTCTCGAACAGCACGCCCCGACCGCCCAGGAGCTGCGCCGGCCGGGGCGGTGGATAGCCCTGGCCGTCCTCGTCCTCGCGGTGCTGCTCGTGGCCGTCGATGCCACGGTCCTCGGCCTCGCCACCCCCTTCCTCACCGAGGACCTCAAGCCGTCCGGCACCCAGCTGCTCTGGATCGGCGACGTCTACTCCTTCGTCATCGCCGGGCTCCTGGTCTCCATGGGCAGCCTCGGTGACCGCATCGGCCGCAAGAAGCTGCTGCTGACCGGTGCCGTCGCCTTCGGCGCGGTCTCCGTGCTCAACGCGTACGCGAGCACCCCCGAGATGATGATCCTGGCGAGGGCGCTGCTCGGTGTCGCGGGCGCCACCCTGATGCCGTCCACGCTCGCCCTGATCCGCAACCTCTTCCACGACCCGCGCGAGCGCAGCCTCGCCATCGGCATCTGGGGAGCCATGGCCTCCGCGGGCGCGGCCGTCGGCCCCGTCGTCGGCGGGTTCCTGCTGGAACACTTCTGGTGGGGCTCGGTCTTCCTGATCAACCTGCCCGTCATGGCCGTCCTGGTGGTCGTCGGCGCCAAGATGATCCCCGAGTCGAAGAATCCGGCGCCGGGCCCCTGGGACCTGCTCAGCGTGGCGCTCTCCTTCATCGGCATGATCGGTGTCGTGTACGCCATCAAGGAGCTGGCCGCGCACGGTACGAGCTGGGGCGTCGCCGCCGCCGGCTTCGGCGGTCTGGCCGCGCTCTGCTGGTTCGTACGCCGGCAGCTCACGCTCCCCGCGCCCCTGCTGGACATGCGGCTCTTCCACCACCGGGGCTTCTCGGGCGCCGTCCTCGCCGACCTGCTGACCATCCTCGGCCTGTCCGGGCTGGTCTTCTTCCTCTCCCAGTTCCTGCAACTGGTCCAAGGACGCGGACCGCTGGAGGCGGGGCTCGCCGAACTGCCCGCGGCCGCCGGCGCGGTCACCGCGGGGCTGCTCGCCGGTGTGGTGGCCCGCCGCTACTCCGTACGGTCCGTGGTCTCCGGCGGCCTGGCGGCGATCGGCCTGGCGCTCGCCGCGGTCACCCTGATCCACAAGGAGACCGCCTACCCGCTGATCGGCGCGGTGCTGCTGGTCGTCGGCGTCGGCGCGGGCTTCGCCTTCACCGTCACCTCCGACGTGATCCTCTCCAGCGTCCCGAAGGAGCAGGCGGGCTCCGCGGGCGCGGTCTCCGAGACGGCGTACGAACTCGGCGCGGCCCTCGGCATCGCCCTGCTCGGCTCCATCGTCACCGGTGTCTACCAGGACTTCGTCACCCCGAAGGGCGTCCCGTCGGCCAATGCGGCAGCGGCCCACGAATCGCTGGGCGGCGCCGTCGAAGCGGCCCACGGCCTTCCGGCGCACCAGGCGGGTGCGCTGGTCTCCGCCGCACAGGAGTCGTTCGTCGACGGGCTGCGGCTCGCCGCGGGTGTCGGCGCGGCGGTCCTGCTGGCGACGGCCCTCACCGCCTGGTTCCTGTTGCGCGGTCAGAAGCTGGAGGAGGGCATCGTCCACCAGTAGCCGCCCGCGTCCCGGCCCGCACGGGCCGGGACGGCATGGGGAAGGGCCCGTCCGGAGACGGGCCCTTCCCCATGCCATGCGCCGTGCGTCAGCTCACGCGGCCTTGGCCTTCGTGGCGTACATGTCGACGTACTCCTGACCGGACAGCCGCATTACTTCGGCCATCACGGAGTCGGTGACCGCCCGCAGCACATAGCGGTCGCGGTCCATGCCCTCGTAGCGGGAGAACTCCATCGGCTCGCCGAACCGGACCGTCACCTTGCCGGGACGGGGCAGACCGGCACCCCCGGGCTGCAGCTTGTCCGTGCCGATCATCGCGAAGGGCACCACCGGCGCACCCGTCATCAGCGTCAGCCGGGCGATGCCCGTACGGCCCCGGTAGAGGCGGCCGTCGGGGGAGCGGGTGCCCTCCGGGTAGATGGCGAAGGCCTTGCCCTCCTCCAGTACCCGACGGCCCGTCATCAGCGCCGCTACACCGCCGCGGCCGCCGTCCCGGTCCACCGGGATCATGCCGCAGCCCGTGAAGAACCAGGCCATCGCCCGGCCCTTGAACCCCTTGCCCGTCACGTACTCGTCCTTGCCGATGTAGTACACCGGCCGGTCGCAGCAGATCGGCATGATCATCGAGTCGATGAACGTCAGATGGTTGCCCGCGAGGATCACCGGACCGTCCCCGGGGATGTTCTCCACACCCTCCACCTGGGGGCGGAACATCAGGCGCAAGATCGGTCCGAGCACTGCCTTGATGAGTGCGTGTCGGGACAACGGTTCCTCCGGTGTAGTGGCCGGGCCGGCCGAGGCGCGGGATCGTGACGGTCCATGCAGGTGAGGACGATACTCGCGGGTACTCGCTTACCGCACATCGGGTTCACCGAGTGGATACGCAGTGTTGACGTCTGTTTCCGCCATGTTCGCCCAGGAGCTGCTCCTGAGACGGTACGACTGCCTACGCTCGGGCCGCGTCCGACAGGTGCGAGACATCACACGCGAGGAGCATTCATGACAGAGCGCGCACAGGCAGGTCCCGGCCGCAGGACCCTGCTCGGGGCGGGGGCCGCCGTACTGGGTACGGCCGCCCTCGGACTGGCCGGCGGCCCGGCCGGCGCCGCCCAGAACGCCGCCGAACGGCCGGACGGCCACGGCGGCGGCCACGGCTTCCGCCTCGATCTGCCGGTGCCGACCGTCATCGGACACCGCGGCACCAGCGGCTACCGGCCCGAGCACACCCTCGGCTCCTACCAGCTGGCCCTCGACATGGGCGCGCACATCGTCGAGCAGGACCTGGTGCCGACCAAGGACGGCCATCTCGTCTGCCGCCACGAGAACGACATCACCGCCACCACCGACGTCTCCGCCCACCCCGAGTTCGCGAGCCGGAAGACCACGAAGAAGGTGGACGGGGTCTCGCTCACCGGCTGGTTCACCGAGGACTTCACCCTTGCCGAGCTGAAGACACTGCGGGCCAAGGAGCGCATCCCCGGCACCCGCCAGAAGAACACGCTCTACGACGGCCGCTGGGAGATCCCCACCTTCGAGGAGGTGCTGCGCTGGGCCGACCGCGAGGGACGCAAGCGCGGCAAGCCGGTCTGGCTGTACGTCGAGACCAAGCACCCCACCTACTTCCGCGGCCTCGGCCTCGGCCTCGAAGAGCCCCTCGCCAAGCTGCTGCGCCGCTACAACCGCCACCGCAAGCAGTCGCCGCTCATCCTCCAGTCCTTCGAGCCCGGCAGCATCCAGCGCCTGGCCGGACTCGTCGCCACCCCGCGCGTCGTCCTGCTCTCCGGCGCGGGCGAGCGCCCCTGGGACTTCGTCACCTCCGGCGACCCGCGCACCGTCGCCGACCTGGTGAAGCCCGAGGGCCTGAAGTGGATGGCCTCCTTCGCCCAGGGCATCGGGCCCACCCTGGACCTGATCATTCCCAAGGACGCCTCGGGGCGGCTCACCGCGCCGACCACCCTCGTGAAGGACGCGCACGCCCGGGGCCTGGTCCTGCACCCCTACACCATGCGCAACGAGAACACCTTCCTGCCCGCCGACTTCCGGCGCGGCACGGACCCCAACGCCTACGGCGACGCGTTCGGCGCGTTCCGGACGTACTTCGCGACGGGGATCGACGGAATCTTCTCCGACAACCCGGACACGGCCCTTCTCGCCGCGGCGGACTTCGCCGCGAAGTGAGACCGGCGTCAGCACCCGGCCGGGGCGTGCCCCGGTCGGGTGGTGCGCACCGGGTACGGCAACCGGCCGCCGGTGCGGATGCGTTTGCCGGAGCATGACGCTTCCCGATCTCGCCCCCGCCGGGCCCGAGGCCGCCCCCGCGGCCGTCGTCCGAACGCTCCGTCCGCTGGTGAGTGCCGAGGCCACGGCCGAGGCGGCCGCCTCGGCGACGGGCCCGGCGGTCGAACCGGCCGACCTCGAACAGGCGGTCTGGCTGCGGCTGCTGGAGCGGCTCGCGGTGGGCGGGCCGCCGGCGGACACGGCGCGCTGGGTGCGGGACGCCGTACGGGCCGAGGCCCGCCGGGCCCGCCGTACCGCCCGGCACGAACGCCCCTACCGCGACGAGACGTCCGCGGATCCGGCCGGCTGCCCCGAGCGGATCGCCGTGGGAGCCGACGAACGCCGGGCGCTGCACGCCGCGGTGGACCGGCTGCCCGGCCGCTGCGCCCGGCTGCTGGCGGCGATGCTCGCGCCCGGAGATCCCACCTACCGGGAAATCGCAGGGAAGTTGGGTATGTCACAGGGGAGTTTGGGTCCGGTCCGTTCCCGATGCCTTGGATGTCTGCGCAGAATGCTGGCGGCGGAGGTTGTCGCTCCTGAACCGCGGGGAAAGGAGCGTTAGACAACCGGTGGATCAGGTGGGCGGAGGCATGCGCACATGGGCATGAGTGTGATCATCTCGGCGGCGACGGCACAGGACGCCGAACAGATCTTGAAACTTCAGTACCTCTGCTTCCAGAGCGAGGCGGAGCTGTACGGGAACTACCGGATCGACCCGCTCGTCCAGACGCTCGATTCGGTGCGCGCCGAGATCGCCACACAGCTGGTGTTCGTGGCGCGGCTGGGCGACGAAGTCGTCGGTTCGGTCCGCGGATCCACCGATCAGGACGGCACCGGGCAGATCGGGCGGCTCTGCGTCCACCCGCGGCTCCAGGGGCACGGCCTCGGCGCCCGGCTGCTGCGGGCCGCGGAGTCGGGACTCGCCGACGAACGGTCGGCCACCCGCTTCCGGCTGCACACCGGGCATCGCAGCGAGAGCAATCTGCGCCTCTACCAGCGGGCCGGTTACGCCCCCGTGGGCAACGCGACCGGTCAGGACGGCGTCCGGATGATCCTGCTGGAGAAGGACGCGACCGCACCCGCCTACGTGGCGAGCGCGTAGCACCGGCAGCACGCCGCACGGGTTGCGCGTCGTCCGCCCGATTCGCGTCCGACGCCCCCGTCCTACGCGTTCTTCGCGCGGCGCAGCCACATCATCCCGGTGATCGGCAGGATCACCGGGATGAACAGATAGCCCATGCCGAAGTCGGACCAGACGGTGGCGTCGGCGAACGCCGAGGGTTCCACCATCGTCCAGGTCCCCACCACCAGCACACCCAGGAGCTCGGCGGCGCAGCACACCAGCGCCGACCTGCGCGCCCTCTCGCCACCGCGCACCAGCGAGTACGTGATGAATCCGTACACGACGGCGGCGACGGCCGACAGCACGTAGGCGAGCGGTGCCCGGTCGAAGTCCAGGATCATCTGGACGATCGAGCGGGAGGCCGCCGCGACGGTGAACACCCCGTAGAACCAGACCAGTACCCGGCCGGGACCGGTGCCGAGGTCGAAGGGCTGCTTCTGGCCGGTGGGGGCGGCGGAGGAGGTGCGATCGGTGTCGGTCACGGTCAGTTTCCCCAGATGTCGTAGAGCCGTACTTCGAGGACGGCCAGCACGACCGCGCCCGCCGCCACCGTCACCGAACCCCACCGGGTCCGCTCGGTGAGCGACAGGAAGCCGGCCGCGGGCACGGCGAGGAAGGACCCGATCAGATACGCGATGAAGATCGTCATGCCCTGCTCGGGCCGTTCGCCCCGGGACAGCTGCACAATGCCCACCACCAGCTGGGCCAGCGCCAGCAGCGAGACCACGGCCATCCCGATGAAGTGCCAGTCCTTGGTCGGCTGGTCCCGGTATGCGGCCAGTCCGCACCAGGCGGTGAGGGCGAGCGCGGCCACGGCGACCGCGACCGTCAGGGCGTCAAGCATGAGGTGAGGGTATTACGGACCGGACGGCCCCCTGCGTGCGCCCCCGCACCCGGAGGGCGGACCGGCGCCGGGCGGCCGGAGGCCGAGGACGGCCCCCGCGGTGTCGTGGTCCCTTCCGGTACCGATGGGCCCCCGGCCGCGGTCGGGACCGTGGCCTTGACCACAACGCACGAGCACCCCGGACCCGCCGCGGAACGCGTCATCGATGACCAATCAGCCACATCGGTGCAGGTCACAGCCCGGAAAGCGGGAATCGCGACAACCCGCCCAGCCGGCCGGCGCCACCATCCACGGCTGTCCGCTATACGGACACGCTGGTCGGGCGGAACGTTACGTCTGTTTTACTTGCCGCATGACCACGACGAGCGACCGCACCCTTGCGACCGAGGCGATCACGACGCCCGGTGCTCGTTGTATGTGTCGAATGCGCACCTTCTGAGGGCCCCCGCCCGATCCTCGCGCCCCGAAGCGAGACCGAGCCCGAGCCGTCCGCACCCAGCGGAACGAGCCCGCCCGAGCACCGCTGCCCCGGCCACCCGCCGCGTCCGGCCGTGCCGAGACCCCGCCCGGGACGTCCGATCGAAACGTCCGGACAGTCCCATCAGACGAATGCCCCGTGCCCGGCGGACACCGCGCCGCGCACTCGACAGTGACGGAAACCCTGTGATCACCACTACGGGCCTCACCAAGGTCTACCAGTCGCGCGGCCGTGAGGTCACCGCCCTGGACGGCGTCGACCTGCACGTCCGCGAGGGCGAGGTGTACGGCGTCATCGGACAGAGCGGCGCCGGAAAATCCTCCCTCATCCGCTGTGTCAACCTCCTGGAACGCCCCACCTCCGGCACGGTCACCGTGGCCGGCCAGGACCTCACCGCCCTCGCCGGCCGGGGCCGCCGGGCCGGCCGGGAACTGCGCGAGGCACGCAGCCGCATCGGCATGGTCTTCCAGCACTTCAACCTGCTGGCCTCCCGCACCGTCCAGAACAACGTCGAACTCCCACTGGAGATCCTCGGCGTCCCGGGCAGGGACCGCTCCCGCAAGGCCCTCGAACTCCTCGACCTGGTCGGCCTCGCCGACAAGGCCAAGGCCTACCCCGGCCAGCTCTCCGGCGGCCAGAAGCAGCGCGTCGGCATCGCCCGCGCACTGGCCGGCGACCCCAAGGTGCTGCTCTCCGACGAGGCGACCTCCGCCCTCGACCCCGAGACCACCCGCTCCATCCTCCAGCTGCTGCGCGACCTCAACCAGCAGCTCGGCCTGACCGTCCTGCTCATCACGCACGAGATGGACGTCGTCAAGACGATCTGCGACTCCGCCGCGCTGATGCAGAAGGGGCGCATCATCGAGTCCGGAACCGTCGGCGAACTCCTCGCCACCCCCGGCTCCGAACTGGCCCACGAGCTGTTCCCCGTCGGCGGTACGGCCTCCGGCCCCGACCGCACGGTCGTCGACGTCACCTTCCACGGCGAGGCCGCCACCCAGCCGGTGATCTCGCAGCTCTCCCGTACGTACAACATCGACATCTCGATCCTGGGCGCCGCGATGGACACCGTCGGCGGCAAGCAGATCGGCCGGATGCGCATCGAGCTGCCCGGCCGCTTCGAGGAGAACGTCGTTCCGATCGGCTTCCTGCGCGAGCAGGGACTCCAGGCCGAGGTCGTGGAGCACGACCCCGCCGCCATCCCTGTACAGACCCCCGCCCCGCTCACCAAGGAGGTGGCGAAGTGACCTGGTCCGAAATGCAGCCGCTGCTCACCCAGGGAACCGTCGACACCCTCTACATGGTGCTCTGGTCCGCGCTCGTCACCGTCCTCGTGGGACTGCCGCTCGGCGTCCTGCTGGTCCTCACCGACAAGGGCGGACTGCTCCAGAACACCCCGGTCAACAAGATCATCGGCGTGATCGTGAACATCGGCCGTTCGCTGCCGTTCATCATCCTGCTGATCGCCCTGATCCCCTTCACCACCTGGGTCGTCGGCACCTTCATCGGCCCGACCGCGATGATCGTGCCGCTCGCCGTCGGCGCCATCCCGTTCTTCGCGCGGCTCGTCGAGACCGCCGTCCGCGAGGTCGACCACGGGCTCGTCGAGGCCGTCCAGTCGATGGGCGGATCCATCCCGACGATCGTCCGCAAGGTGCTGCTCCCGCAGGCGCTGCCCTCGCTCGTCTCCGGCGCCACCACCACCGTCATCGTGCTCATCGGCTACTCGGCGATGGCCGGCGCGGTCGGCGGCGAAGGGCTCGGCTCCAAGGCCGTCACCTACGGATTCCAGCGCTTCGACAACCAGTTCATGCTCATCACCGTCGCGCTGCTGATCGTCATCGTGACCGTGATCCAGCTGATCGGCGACGGAGCCGTACGCCTGCTGGCCCGCCGGGGCCGCACCACCACCTGAGACCTCCTTTCCGCTCAAGCCCGAACTCCTTGTCCGGGCGCACCACCCTCACCACCGAAAGAGGCACTTTTCGTGCGCAAGAACATCAAGATCACCGCTGCCGCCGCCGCGACCGCCGCCCTGGCCTTCGGCCTCACCGCCTGCGGTACGGACTCCGACCCGGCCTCCAAGAGCGCGACCGGCGCCAAGGCCGACACCTCCAAGGCGCTCGTCGTCGCCGCGTCCCCGACGCCGCACGCCGACATCCTGAACTTCGTCAAGAAGAACCTGGCGGCGAAGGAGGGCCTCAAGCTGGAGGTCAAGGAGTTCACGGACTACGTCCTGCCGAACACCGCCACCGAGACCGGCCAGGTCGACGCCAACTTCTTCCAGCACCAGCCGTACCTCGACGACTTCAACAAGAAGAACAACACCCACCTCGTCTCCGTCGGCACCGTCCACCTGGAGCCCCTCGGCCTCTACTCCAAGAAGGTCAAGGCCATCGGCGACATCAAGTCCGGCCAGACCATCGCGGTGCCCAACGACACCACCAACGAGGGCCGCGCCCTCCAGCTGCTCGCCGAGAAGGGCCTGATCACCCTCAAGGCCGGCGTCGGCACCGACGCCAAGCTGAGCGACATCACCGACAAGAAGGGCCTGGAGTTCAAGGAGCTGGAGGCCGCGACCGTGCCCCGCGCCCTGAACGACGTGGACGCCGCCGTCATCAACGGCAACTACGCCATCGAGGCCAAGCTCAAGCCCTCCGAGGACGCCCTCGCGCTGGAGAAGGCGGACGGCAACCCGTACGCCAACATCGTCGTCGTGAAGAAGGGCAACGAGAAGGACGCCCGCGTCGAGAAGCTCGTGAAGCTCCTGCACTCCGACGAGGTCAAGAAGTTCATCGAGGACACCTACCAGGGCTCGGTCGTCCCGGCCTTCGGCAGCGCGGCCAAGTCCTGACACGCGCACGGCATTTGCCCGACGGGCCCCGCGCACCCCACCACCACGGGGGCGCGGGGCTCCGTCGTACGGACCCGCCCATGCACAACGCCGGGCCGATGCTGCATGCTGTGCCTTTACACGGTCTTCGGCATGGAGCTGCGCATGACTTCCACCTTTCCGGACATCTCCATCAGCACGGATCGGTTGGTGCTGCGCCCGTTCGACATGGCGGACGTCCCCGCGTACATCGAGATGATGAACGACGAACTCGTCACCGCCTGGACCGATGCCCCGCACCCCTACACCCGCGTCGACGCCGAGCGCTGGGTCCGCAGGATCGCCCCCGCGCAGCGCACCACCGGTGACGGCATCGTCTTCGCCGTCACCGAATTCCTCACCCAGCGGCTCGTCGGCTCGGTCCGCCTGCGCAACACCGACTGGCGCACCCTCGCCACCGAGGCCGCCTACATCACCGCCCCCTGGGCGCGCGGCGAGGGGTACGCCACCGAGTCCGTACTCGCGCTGGCCCAGTGGCTCTTCCGCGACCAGGGCTTCGAGCGCATCGAGCTGCGCACCGCCGCCGACAACACCGCCTCGCAGCAGGTCGCCCAGAAGCTCGGCTGCATCAGTGAGGGAGTCCTGCGCAACGCCCGCATAGCGCGCACCCAGAGGGAGGACGGAAGCTGGACCGACATCAGGACCGACCTGATCGTCTGGGGCCTGCTCCCCGAGGACCTCGAAGGGGTCGCCGAGCAACTCGCGGACGCGGGCGGCTACGGCGCCTACAACGACTGGAACTGACCCCCCGCAGGGGCCCCGGCGCCCCGCTGGTGCGGACCCGGGTACTCTCACCCTGCCCGCCCTCACGGGCAGCCCCACCTGCGACAACTCCAGGAGACTGACGACAGATGGCCGATCGGGTCACCGTGATCGGCTGGGACGGCTCGCCACTGACCGGAGCGGCCACGGCCGCCCTCTCGGCCGCCACGCTCGTCGCCGGAGCCGCCCACCACCTCGCACTCCCCGAAGTCCCGGCGCACGCCGAGCGGATCCGCCTGGGCTCCATCGACCTGGCCGCCCGCCGGATCGCCGGACACCGCGGCAGCGCCGTGGTCCTCGCCGACGGAGACCCCGGCTTCTTCGGAGTCGTACGCAGCCTCCGCGCGCCCGAGCACGGCCTCGAAGTCGAGGTAGTCCCCGCCGTGTCCTCCGTCGCCACCGCGTTCGCCCGCGCCGGAATGCCGTGGGAGGACGCCCAGATCGTCGTCGCCCACCCCCGCACCCTGCGCCGCGCCGTCAACGTCTGCCGCGCCCACCACAAGGTCGCCGTCCTCACGTCGCCGGGCGCGGGCCCCGCCGAACTCGCCCTGCTCCTCGAAGGCGTCCATCGCACCTTCGTCATCTGCGAGGAACTCGGCACCGCGCGGGAACAGGTCAGCGTCGTCACCTCCGAGAAGGCCGCCGACCACGTCTGGCGCGACCCCAACGTCGTGATCGTCATCGGCGGCGGCCCCGAACCGCAGGCCGCCGGCGCCTGGATCGCCGGCCGCCACCCCCATGGCGTACGCGGCTGGGCACTGCCCCCGGCGGCCTACCCGGGCGGGCCCGCCGACGCCGGGGACGAGAGCGGCGAGGGCGGGTCCCCCGGGCTGCGCGCCGCCCAACTGGCCCGCCTGGGCCCCCGTACCGGCGACCTCCTGTGGGACATCGGCTCCGGCAGCGGAGCCCTGGCCGTGGAGGCCGCCCGCTTCGGGGCGGCGGTCCTGGCGGTCGACAGCGACCCGGCGGCCTGCGCCCGCACCGCGGCGGCGGCCCGCTTCTTCGGAGTCCAGCTCCAGGTCGTCGAGGGCCGGGCACCGCATGTGCTGGAGCGGCTGCCGGAGCCCGACATCGTACGGATCGGGGGCGGCGGAGTCCCCGTCGCCACCGCCGTCACCGAACGCCGTCCGGAACGCATCGTGACCCATGCCTCCACGCGCGACGAGGCCGAGGCGCTCGGCGCGGCACTCGCCGGGAACGGGTACACCGTCCGCTGTTCGCTCCTCCAGTCCGTCGAGCTCGACACGGCCGTGTGGTCGGAGCGCGAACGCTCGGTCGTGTTCCTGCTCTCCGCGCTGCGTTCGGACCTCGCCCCCTGACCCTCCCGGCATGCGGCGCGAGGTAGGCTGGCCGATCGTTGCACCGCGGCTGGACGTTCGTCGCTTCGTTCGTCAATGTCCGGAAAAGGGGACCGTTTTGGCCCTCGTTGTGGTACGGCAGAACCGGGGGACGCGCGACGTGGCGCAGTCCACAGCGGGCCGTGGCGAAATGAGCTGCCGCGGCGGCGAACGGCCGCGAGAATGCAGTATGTCCGCGACCGTTTCGTGCCGCGCGGCGTGCCCGCTCGTTCTTGTTGACGAGCGCCGGCGTGGCGTGTTCGGGCGTCCCGGGCGAAGGGCCGAAGGAGCACTGACGATGGGCGAGGGGTACGCATGACCGACACCGGCCAGATCCCGGGTGAGGGACTGCCGGAGAACGCAGGCATGGTGGAGCAGCCGGGCGTCGCCGCCCCGGATGCGTACACCTTCCTCGCTCCCTCCGCGCATGTGCCCGAGGACGACGACGTCCTGCTGATGCCGAGCCCCCAGGGCGCCTGGAGCGACCCGCAGACGGTACCGGCCCCCGGCCAGTACCCCGAGGGCGTCCCCGCACAGGCGGCACTGCCCGAACAGGGCCCCCACCAGGGCCGGGCCGCGGTACAGGCGGCCCACCCCCAGTCCGCCTTCGAGGCCCCCGGGCAGCCCCAGGGGTACGTGCAGGTACAGGTGCAGGAACCCGTCCAGGTACAGGTGCAGGAGTCCGTCCAGGTTGCGGACGTGTACGCGGCGCAGCAGCCGGCGGCCGGACCGCTGCCCGAGAGCGGCCAGGGGACGCACGAGTCCGGTGGCCGCGACTCCGGTTCGGTCGACCTGCGGGGCGTACGCATCCCCTCGCCCACCCCGGCCCCCGCTCCGGCGCCCCAGCCGCAGCCCCAGACCCAGACTCCGGTGCGCCGACCGCTGCATCGCGGTCCGGTCGTGGCCGACGGCGGGCCGTCCTACGGCGGATCGCCGACCGGCGGAGTGGTCCGTTCGCTGGCCGACCGGGGACCCGCGGACGCCCCCCAGACGCAGGTCCAGCCCCAGGCGCCCGCACGCCACGCGGGACCGCCCACCGTCGGGCCCGAGTACTTCGAGGCGCCGGGCGACGAGGCGGCCGTACTGCCGGGCCCGCAGCTCGGTGAGATCCTGCCGCAGGGCGGCAGCCCGTGGGCGGCCCAGGCACCCGAGCCGGTCGCCGCCCCGGTGGCGGCAGAAACGGTCGTTCCGGAGCCGGTCGCCGAGCCGGTCGCCGAGCCGGCGCCCGCGGCGCAGCCCGTGCAGGTCGCGCCGGTGCCGTCCGCGGAGGCCATGAGCGCTCCGGCGGCCGACGCGATGCCGACCGCTGCCGGGACCCCGGCCGAGGTTTCTTCCGAGGTTCCGGCCGAGGTTCCTTCCGAAGTCTCTTCCGGGGCAGGCGTCGAGGGCGCGGCAGAGGCCGAGCCCGAGTCCGAGTCCCGGCCCGAGGACGGGACAGGGATCGAGGCAGCGGCCGAGGCCGGCGCCGGGGCTCCCGCCGTGGAGACCGCCGCCGCCGTGCCGGAGGAGGCCGCGTCGGCGGAGGTCCAGGAACCCGTTCCCGCGGGTGGGTCCGTGCCCGTGGAGGGCCCGGTGCCGACCACACCGCACCTGGCACCGACGCCCGTCGTGGAGCAGGCCGCGGAGGCCGAACCCGAACCCGAGCGTGTGGCGATCGCCATGGAGCCGGTCCAGCCCGCTCAGCCCCGGACCGCCGAGGCCGCGGCGCCGGCCGAGACCGCCGAGACCGTAGCGCCCACCGAGGCGCCCGAGCCGGTCACCGCGCCGGCCCCCGCCCCCGAGGCGGTGCCCGAGCCCGAGCGGGGACCGGAGGTCATCGAGACCCCGGACAGCACGGCCCCCGCGGACAGCGCGGAAGCCGCGGTGACCGCGCAGGTGGAGTCCCCGCGGTCCGAGAGCCTGCCCCGGCCCGACGCCGAGGAGGCTCAGGCCCCCGAGGCCCCCGAGGCCCCCGAGGCCCCCGAGCCCCGGGCGGCCGAGCTCGAGGAGACCGGGGCCCCCGACACCCCGCCCGCTCCCGGCTACGACGACGCCGAGCGCGAGGCGGTGCTTCGTGTCATGCGCGAGCGCCGCGACATCCGCAACGGCTTCCGCAGCGACCCGATTCCGCACGAGGTCCTGCTCCGCGTCCTCGAAGCCGCGCACACGGCGCCCAGTGTCGGCCACTCGCAGCCCTGGGACTTCGTCGTCATCCGCTCGGCGGAGACCCGCCGTTCCATGCACGAACTGGCACAGCGGCAACGCGATGCCTACGCCAAGTCGCTTCCCAAGGGCCGGGCCAAGCAGTTCAAGGAACTGAAGATCGAGGCGATCCTCGACACCCCGGTCAACATCGTCGTCACCGCCGACCCCACCCGCGGCGGCCGCCACACCCTCGGCCGGCACACCCAGCCGCAGATGGCCCCGTACTCCTCGGCACTCGCCGTCGAGAACCTCTGGCTCGCCGCCCGCGCCGAGGGTCTCGGCGTCGGCTGGGTCAGCTTCTTCGACGAGCGCGAGATGGTCCGCGCCCTGGGCCTGCCCGAGCACCTCGAAGTCGTCGCGTACCTCTGTGTCGGTTACGTCGACGAGTTCCCCGAGGAGCCCGAGCTGATGCAGGCGGGCTGGTCCAAGCGCCGCCCGCTGTCGTGGGTCGTCCATGAGGAGACGTACGGCCGCCGCGCCCTGCCCGGCGAGGAACCGCACGACCTGCTCCAGGAGACCATCTCCAACATCCGCCCGCTGGACGCCAAGGCACTCGGCGAGGCGTGGGAGCGGCAGAAGCGGATGACGAAGCCCGCCGGTGCGCTCGGCATGCTGGAGATCATCTCCGCGCAGCTGTCGGGGCTCTCCCGGATGTGCCCGCCGCCGATCCCGGAGCCCGCAGCCGTCGCGATCTTCGCGGGTGACCACGGGGTGCACGCCCAGGGCGTCACCGCCTGGCCGCAGGAGGTCACCGGCCAGATGGTCGCCAACTTCCTCGGCGGCGGCGCGGTCTGCAACGCGTTCGCGGCCCAGGTCGGCGCCGAGGTCTGCGTGGTCGACGTCGGTGTGGCCATGGAACTGCCCGCGACGCCGGGGCTCCTTCCCCGCAAGGTGCGCGCCGGAACGGCCGACTTCACGACCGGCCCCGCGCTCACCCGCGAAGAGGTCCTCGCGGCCGTCGAGGTCGGTATCGAGACCGCCCGCGATCTGGTCGCGGCGGGCAACAAGGGGCTGCTCACCGGTGAGATGGGCATCGCCAACACCACCGCGTCGGCCGCTCTGATCTGCGTGTACACGGGCATGGACCCGGCGGAGGTGACCGGTCGCGGTACCGGCATCAACGACGAGATGCACGCCCGCAAGGTCGACGTGGTCCGCCGGGCCCTCGAACTCCACCAGCCCGACCCGGCCGACCCGATCGGTGTCCTGGCGGCGGTCGGCGGCCTCGAACACGCGGCGATGGCCGGTTTCCTGCTGGGCGGTGCCTCGCTCCGTACACCGGTCATCCTCGACGGCGTGAGCGCGGGCGCCGCGGCCCTGGTCGCCCGCGCGATCGCCCCCGAGGCCCTGGCCGCCTGCATCGCGGGCCACCGCAGCGCCGAGCCCGGTCACGTCGCCGCACTCAACAAGCTGGGCCTGCGCCCGCTGGTCGACCTCGACCTCCGCCTCGGCGAGGGCACGGGTGCGCTGCTGGCGCTGCCGATCGTGCAGAGCGCGGCGCGGGCGATACACGAGGTGGCCACGTTCGACTCCGCGGGCGTCACGGAGAAGTAGCGGGGCCGAGAACAAGCCCCGTCGGCGTTCGGGGCGCGGGGCCGGGGCGGAGCCCCGGTCCCGGGGAGGGGCGGGCGGGGGAGCAAGCCCGCCGCGGGGCCCCGGCCCCGCCCTCCCCTTGCATCCCGCCGCCCCCGCGCCCCACCCCGTATCGTGGACCCCGCCCACAAGCCCGCACGTCACAGCCGCTCCACCGCCGCAGCGGCCGCCGCACTCCGTCCCCCCGTACGAGGAGCCCGCACCGCCATGGCCGAGCACGCAGATCACGCCGATCACCCTGCGTACCCCGTCGGACTGCTTCTCGTTGGCCGCCGCGTCGTCGTGGTCGGCGGCGGCCAGGTCGCCCAGCGCCGCCTTCCCGCGCTCATCGCGGCGGGCGCCGACATCCTCCTCGTATCGCCGGCCGCGACCCCGTCCGTCGAGGCGATGGCCGACGCCGGCGAGATCCGCTGGGAGCGCCGCGCGTACGCCGACGGCGACCTGGCCGACGCCTGGTACGCGCTCATCGCGTCCGACGACACCGCGGCGAACGACGCCGCCTCCGCCGAGGCCGAGCGCACCCGCACCTGGTGCGTCCGCAGCGACGACGCCGACGCCGCCACGGCCTGGACCCCGGCCACCGGCCGCAGCGAAGGCGTGACCGTCGCCGTCCTCACCACCGACACCCACGACCGCGACCCGCGCCACTCCGCCGCCGTCCGCGACGCCATCGTGGAAGGACTGCGCGAGGGCACGCTCGCCGCGCCCCACCACCGCATGCGGACCCCCGGCGTCGCCCTGGTCGGCGGCGGTCCCGGGGACCCCGACCTGATCACGGTGCGCGGCCGCCGCCTCCTCGCCGAGGCCGACGTCGTCATCGCCGACCGCCTCGGCCCGCGCGACCTGCTCGACGAACTCCCGCCGCATGTCGAGGTGATCGACGCGGCGAAGATCCCGTACGGCCGCTCCATGGCCCAGGAGGCGATCAACCAGGCGCTCATCGAGCACGCCAAGGCGGGCAAGGCCGTCGTGCGGCTCAAGGGTGGCGACCCGTTCGTCTTCGGCCGGGGCATGGAGGAGGCCCGCGCGCTCGCCGCCGAAGGCATCGCCTGCACCGTCGTCCCCGGCATCTCCAGCTCGATCTCCGTGCCCGGCGCGGCCGGAATCCCCGTCACCCACCGCGGGGTGGCCCACGAGTTCACCGTCGTCAGCGGCCACGTCGCCCCCGACGACGCACGCTCGCTCGTCGACTGGCAGGCTCTCGCCAAGCTGCGCGGCACCCTCGTGCTCCTGATGGCCGTCGACAAGATCGCCGCCATCGCCCGCACCCTCATCGCCCACGGCAAGGCCCCCGAGACCCCGGTCGCCCTGGTCCAGGAGGGAACCACGGCGGCTCAGCGCCGGGTCGACGCGACGCTCGCGACCGTTGCCGAAAGGGCCGTCGCCGAAGACGTACGCCCTCCGGCCGTCATCGTCATCGGCGACGTCGTCGCCGTCGGTACGGGCCCCGCACCGCTGCCCGCCGCATAGCCGGCACGAGCACCGCCCGCACCCCCGCCGAGTAACCAGCGGTAACAGATCTTCTCCCAAGCCGTTGGCACCACACACCGGACAAGGCAGTATCAAACCCGTGGCTGACCTCATCACCGTCGACGACCCCGACGACCCCCGCTTGCGCGACTACACCGGACTGACCGATGTCGAACTCCGGCGCAGGCGAGAGCCCGCCGAGGGGCTCTTCATCGCCGAGGGCGAAAAGGTGATCAGACGTGCCAGGCACGCCGGGTACGAGATGCGGTCGATGCTGCTCTCGGCGAAGTGGGTCGATCTGATGCGCGATGTCATCGACGAGGTCCCCGCCCCGGTGTACGCGGTCAGCCCCGAGCTCGCCGAGCGGGTCACCGGATACCACGTCCACCGCGGCGCTCTCGCCTCGATGCAGCGCAAACCGCTGCCGACGGCCGACGAACTGCTGGCGACGACCCGCCGGGTGGTCGTCATGGAGGCCGTCAACGACCACACCAACATCGGAGCGATCTTCCGCAGCGCCGCCGCCCTGGGCATGGACGCGGTGCTGCTCTCGCCGGACTGCGCCGATCCGCTCTACCGGCGTTCGGTCAAGGTCTCGATGGGCGCGGTCTTCTCCGTCCCCTACGCCCGCCTCGACACCTGGCCCAAGGCCCTGGAGACCGTACGGGAAGCGGGCTTCGAACTCCTCGCGCTGACCCCGGACGAAAAGGCCAGCAGCATCGACGAGGCGGCACCGCACCGGATGGACAAGGTGGCGCTGATGCTCGGCGCCGAGGGCGACGGACTCTCCACCCAGGCCCTGGTCGCCGCCGACGAATGGGTGCGCATCCCGATGGCGCACGGCGTCGATTCGCTGAACGTGGGAGCCGCCGCCGCGGTCGCGTTCTACGCCGTGGCCTCGGGCCGCCCGCAGAGCTGACCGGCTACCGGAGCCCCTGAACCCGGGCCCGCACCTCGCCCCGGCTCTGCGCCTGCTCCTGGCTCTGCGGCTGGACCTGGGGCCGGTCGGTGCCCAGCCCGCGGGCCGGCCCCTGGCAGCCCTGAGCCGCCGCGATGCCCAGTGCCACCAGCAGCGTCACCACGACGAAGACGACGAGCCGCTGGCGCAGCAGCCTCGGGTTGGCGGGACGCCGCCCCGTCGAGGTCTTGCGGACCCCGGAGCGCGTGCCCGGCCGGCCGTTCGTCCCGTTCGTGCCCTGCGGGCGCTTGCCGGACCGTGTCGTGCTGCGCGGCGGCTGATGCGGCTGCGGGCGCGAACCACCGGTACGCGGCGACCCGGCCCGCGACGACGTGGCCTGCCGACCGCTCTGCGGTTGTTTCTGCTTCTGCCGACGGGGCGGCGGAGGCGCCGTACGCCGGGTCTGCTGCTCGGTGTACGGGCCGTCGATACGGCCGGTCGGCCGGTCCAGCTCCTGCGCCGAACGCTGGACGGGCGGACGGCTCTCGTGCAGTCCCTGCGCCTCCCGTGCCGCGATCTCCTTGAGCCGCATGGAGAGTTGAAGCGTGCTCGGCCGCTCCTCGGGGTCCTTCGCCAGACAGGCGCTCACGAGCGGCGCCAGCGCGTCGTGCACGTCGTACAGCTGCGGTTCCTCGTGCACCACCCGGTACAGCATCACCTCGGAACTGCCGTGTCCGAAAGGCGAGTCGGCCATCGCGGCGTACGCCAGCGTGGCACCGAGCGAGAACACGTCCGTCGCGGGCGTCACCGCCGCGCCGCGTACTTGCTCGGGAGCCAGGAATCCCGGCGAACCCACCGCCGTACCGACATGGGTGAGGGTGGACGCCCCGGTCGCCCAGGCGATCCCGAAGTCGATGATCCGGGGGCCCTTGGGGGAGAGGAGGATGTTCGACGGCTTCAGGTCGCGGTGGACGACACCGGCCTCGTGCACCGCCACCAGCCCCTCGGAGAGCGCCGCCCCGATCGAGGCCACCTCGGCCGCCGACAGCGGGCCCTCCTCGGCCACCTTGTCGTGCAGCGAGGGCCCCGGGACGTACTGCGTGGCGAACCACGGGCGGTCCGCCTCCAGATCGGCGGCCACCAGGCGCGCCGTACAGCCGCCGCGGATCCGCCGGGCGGCGGACACCTCGCGCGCGAACCGCGAGCGGAACTCCTGGTCCTCCGCCAGATCCGGCCGGATCACCTTCAGCGCCACCCGCTGGCCCCGCCGGTCCGAACCGAGGTAGACGACACCCATGCCGCCCGCTCCGAGCCGCCGGTGCAGCCTGAACGAGCCGACGACACGCGGGTCCTCGCGCCGGAGCCGCATCATCGCCATGTCTGCCCATCCCCGCTGCCTGGTACGCCTGACGAGGCACAGCTTACGTACCCGGCGCCCGGGGCGCTCAGAGGCCGCGCCCTCGCCCGCGGATCGATTGTCGGTGCGTGGCACGGCCCATGACGGGAAGTGGGGCGAGGGCCGGTCGGGCCCCGAACGCCGTCCGGTTCTCAATGCGGTTGCGGTGACGAGGGGTTGGCGCTCGCAGGGCCGCGGCACCGGCGAGTGCGGCGGGGCACGGCGACCCGGCGGGTACGGGCCCGCACCGGCCGGGACGACACCGCACCGGCCCGTTGCCGGGAACCGGGGCGTGGGCGAGTGAGTGAAGTCACGGTCATGGTCATGGTCCGACCCGCAGACGGCCTCGTCCGAGCCCCGCGTCCGGGCCGCCGCCGCATTCGTCCGCCCGCCGGATCCGCAATGCTCCGGGTAGCCCCCGGGGCACCCCTCCGGGATGACCCGGAATGCAGGCGCCCGATCTCCACCCAGGGGAGTACACCGGCTACCCACGGCTCATCCTCCGGGAGGCCCGGCATTCGGTACGAGGGCATGACGTCGTACGCCCTCGGCGTCCCTAATGTTGAGGTCAAGCGGCGGGTGCAGTACTCGTCCCCCGAGGTCACACGCCCGCCGCCCCACATACGGTCAGGAGAGGAACCATGGCGGACACGGCAACGCGGACCATGACCCGCACGCGGGGACGCAGGGTCCATGCCGCGTTCGGCGGCCGCCCGTCGTCCGGTACGCGCCACCCGCTGGTGGCGACGGCGATGGTTCTTCCTCTGGCGGCCCTGCTCACAGTCGTCTTCGGCGGCTGGGACGCGGTGGTCACACAGGCGTCGTCCGTGGGCGTGATGCTGGGGCGCTGAGCGGCGCCCCGGGTCCGGAAGAGCGGTCCGGACCGGGACATCCGGCCAACAACCCCGTGGGGACGGGGGTGCGGCGGACGGCAGCGTTTGTCCGGTCAGCTGGGGAGCTGACCGGACATCGCGCTGTCCGGGCCCTTTGTGCGGCGCGCGTACGCTCATCGACGGGACCGGAGCGGACCGGCCCCGCCCGCACCCGCCACCGGGGGAGACCGTGACCACCGCAGTCGTACGCGCGCTCGGCGCTCTCGCCCACCGGGCCGCCCATACCCGACCCGAGGCCGACTGCGCCTGCCCGCCACCGGCCGTGCTCGCGGACCGCGCGGACGGCACGGTGGTCCGCAGCGGCCCCGTCGTCGCCAAGGTTCACGCGCCCGGTACGGACACCGCCGACCTGCTGAGCCGCCTGACCCTCGCGAACGACCCCCGCCTGACCGGCATCCTGCTCGCCCCGCTGGGCACCCGCGCCTCCACGCTCCACGGCCGCCCGGTCACCCTGTGGCCCCACGGCCGGCCCGTCGACCCCGGCGACCCCGACGCCGCCCCCTGGGAAGAGGCCGCCGCCCTGCTCGCCGGACTGCACCGGACCCCGCCCTCCCTCGCCCTCCCGCCCATGCGGGGACCCGCCAAGGCCGCGCTCGCCGTTGCGCGGATGCGCGCCGCCCGCCCCGCCGACCCGGCCACCGCCCCCGTACTCGAAGCCTGGCACCGCCTGCCCGGCTGGGCCCGCGGCGAGGCCGCCGCACCATCGCACCGATCCGGCTTCCTCTGCCACGGCGATCTGCACCTCGGCCAACTCGTCCGCCACCCCGCGCCGCACGGCCCCTGGCTGCTCATCGACATCGACGACACCGGTCTCGGTGACCCCGCCTGGGACCTCGCCCGCCCCGCGGCGTGGTACGCGGCCGGACTGCTGCCCCCCGGCGTCTGGCTCCGCTTCCTGGACACCTACCGGGCGGCGGGCGGACCCGCCGTACCGGCCGAGGGCGACCCCTGGCCCGAACTGGACGTCCCGGCCCGTGCCCTGACCGTTCAGACCGCGGCACTCGCCCTCGCCAAGTCCGCGGCGGAGGGCCGGACTCCGGATGAGGTGGAACAGACCATGATCGATGCCTGTGCCCGAATTGCCTCTCTCCCGCCCGAGTTGGCCGCCGAACACTCGTCGTAGGCTGAACCGACCGCCGCCGGGCATGCATTCCGGCGGCGGCGACCCGACGGCGAGGAGTGAGCCGAACCATGCAGTGTCCCAAGTGCCACGCACAGATGCAGACGTACAACCGCAATGGCATACAGATCGAGCAGTGCAGCGGCTGCCGGGGGATCTTCCTCGACTACGGCGAGCTGGAGTCCCTGACCCGCATCGAGGCCCAGTGGACGCAGCAGGCCCCACCCGCCCCGCCCGCCCCGCCGCAGGCATACCCGCCCGCCCCGCAGGCCTATCCGGCCGCCCCTGCGCCTGCCTGGGGCGCCCCGCAGCACCACGGTGGCCACCACGGCGGTCACTACCGGCACAAGAGCTTCGGCCACATGCTCTTCTCCTCCTGAGCGAAGGCGCTGCGGGCACGGACGGAAAGCGTCCGGCGGGAGGTGTCCGGGCCCGCAGCGCGCCGACGCACGGGCCGCCGCTCACCGCGGAAACGACGAAGCCCCGGTCGTCGAGACGACTGGGGCTTGTGCTGGTGCGCGATACTGGGATTGAACCAGTGACCTCTTCCGTGTCAGGGAAGCGCTCTCCCGCTGAGCTAATCGCGCAGGGTTAACCTGCGTGTACTGCGTGCGCGATACTGGGATTGAACCAGTGACCTCTTCCGTGTCAGGGAAGCGCTCTCCCGCTGAGCTAATCGCGCGGGGATCCTTGTGGATCAGTGGACGATACTGGGATTGAACCAGTGACCTCTTCCGTGTCAGGGAAGCGCTCTCCCGCTGAGCTAATCGTCCTTGGAGGTGGAGACGGGATTTGAACCCGTGTAGACGGCTTTGCAGGCCGTTGCCTCGCCTCTCGGCCACTCCACCAGGAGTGGGGGTTCGGGAAGATCCCCCACTTTCTGCGAGCGGACGACCAGGTTCGAACTGGCGACCTCAACCTTGGCAAGGTTGCGCTCTACCAACTGAGCTACGTCCGCTTGTCTTTCCCGGTCCGCTTGCGCGTCCCGGCGACGTGTTGAACTCTAGCGGATTCCCGGGCCAGTACAAAAACGCGTTTGTGCAGCGTGCTGAGGTGCGTTCGTCCCGGCGCAGGTCATCACGCACCGTCCTAGACTCAACGGCGTGCACGCCCTCGCCCCAATGGCCCGCTTCGGCGGCCTCGTCGCGTCCGATCTGCAGGACGTGACCAGTGATCCCACCGCCCTCGACTCGTCCGGCTTCTGGGCCGTGTCCGCCGATTTCGAGGGACGACTCGTCTGCGCGCGCTTCGGCACGGTACGTACGGAAGCGGTGCCCGCCCCGGTCCGCGGCGCCTGGCGCGGGCCCGGGGCCGGTGACTGGAGCTCGTCCCTGGACCGTGCCGCCTACACCGCGGGTGTGCGGCGGATCCGCGAGCACATCGCGGCGGGCGAGGTCTACCAGGCCAACCTCTGCCGGGTGATGACCGCGGCACTGCCCGACCCGGCCGCCTCGGACGTGGACGCGCTGACCGCCCTGCTGGCGCGCGGCAACCCGGCTCCCTACGCGGGAACGATCCGGCTGCCCGCGCACGGTGTGGAGATCGCCACCGCCTCCCCCGAGCTCTTCCTGAGGCGGGACGGCCGGACCGTCGAGTCGGGACCGATCAAGGGCACCGGGCGGACCGAGGGCGATCTGCTGGAGAAGGACCACGCCGAGAACGTGATGATCGTCGACCTGGTCCGCAACGACCTCGGCCGGGTCTGCGCCACCGGATCGGTCACGGTCCCCGACCTCTGCGTGGTGGAGAAGCACCCCGGCCTCGTCCACCTCGTCTCCACCGTGCGCGGGGAGCTCGCCGAGGGCACCGGCTGGCCCGAACTCCTCGACGCAGCGTTTCCGCCCGGCTCCGTCACCGGCGCGCCCAAGTCCAGCGCCCTCGGAATCATCGAGGCCCTGGAGACCGCGCCGCGCGGGCCCTACTGCGGCGGCATCGGCTGGGTCGACGCCGACCGCCGCACCGCCGCCCTGGCCGTCGGCATACGGACGTTCTGGATCGACCGGACCGGCGCCGCCCCGGCCCTCCGCTTCGGCACCGGGGCCGGTATCACCTGGGGCTCGGACCCGGAGCGCGAATGGGACGAGACCGAACTGAAGGCCGCCCGGCTGCTCGCTGTAGCGTCGGGCGCTCACGAAGAGACTGGAAGGACCGCGTGATGAGGATTTGGGTCAACGGCGGACTGCGGGACGCCGACGACGCCCGGGTGTCCGTACTCGACCACGGGCTCACCGTGGGGGACGGCATCTTCGAGACGGTCAAGACCGTCGGCGGCAGGCCCTTCGCCCTCACCCGCCACCTCGACCGGCTGACCCGCTCGGCCCGCGGCCTCGGCCTCCCCGACCCCGACCTCGACGAGGTGCGCCGCGCCTGCGCCGCCGTCGTCGACGCCAATCCGACGGCGCTCGGCCGGCTGCGCATCACCTACACCGGAGGACTCTCCCCGCTCGGCTCGGACCGCGGCCACGCCGGCCCCGGCCTCGTCGTCGCCCTCGGGGAGGCGGGGCGCCGCCCCGACACGACCGCCGTGATCACGGTCCCCTGGACGCGCAACGAACGCGGCGCGCTCGCCGGGCTCAAGACGACCTCGTACGCCGAGAACGTCGTCGCCCTCGCCCGCGCCCACGGGCACGGCGCGTCCGAGGCGCTCTTCGCCAACACGGTCGGACGGCTCTGCGAAGGCACCGGGTCCAATGTCTTCGTCGTGCTCGACGGGCAGCTGCACACCCCGCCGGTCGCTTCCGGCTGCCTCGCCGGGATCACCCGCGCGCTGGCCGTGGAGTGGACGGGGGCTCAGGAGACCGACCTGCCGTTCGACGTCCTGGAGCGGGCCGAGGAGATCTTCCTGACCTCCACCCTGCGTGATGTGCAGGCCGTCCACCGGGTGGACGACCGGGAGCTGCCCGGCGGGCCCGGGCCGGTGACCCTCAAGGCCATGCGGATCTTCGACGAGCGGGCCGGGAACGACCTCGACCCGTAGAACCCGTGCCTCGAACCCGTAAAAACGGGTGACGCGGCGGGGCTCACCGGATAGAACGTCTCCGATGACCACGACCCTCCGGCCGACCGGGCCGATCCAGCAAGGCGCCGACGGCGTGAAGAACCGTGCGTACGACGTGTGCGACAACGGGCGGCCCGTCGGCGCAGTCGAGATCGGCACGGATCCGGGTTTCGGCGCACAGGCGGGTGTGCTCCGCTCCCTGCGCATCGACGAAACCCGACGCAGGCGCGGTCGCGGCACCATCGCGGTGCTTGCGGCCGAGGAGGTGCTGCGCGGATGGGGCTGCACCCAGGTGACAGCGGCGGTCCGGGCGGACGAGACGGCGGCGCAGGGGCTGGCCACGGCGCTGGGCTATGCCGAGCGCAGCCGGAACATGGTCAAACAACTGCCGCAGGCTCCGCCCGGTCTGCCGGACGGTGTCGTGGGCCGCCCGATGACCGACGACGAGTTCACGCACTGGGAGCGCGACGCGATCACCGCGTACGCGCAGACCTGGATCGCCCGTGGCGTTCCCGCCGAGCAGGCCATGAGGAAGGCCGAGACGAGCCACGCCCTGAATCTGCCGGACGGCCTCGCCACCGAGGGGGCGCATCTGCACGTCCTCGTCCACGAGGGCGAGGACGTGGGCCATGTCTGGGTGGCGCGATTCGAGATGCACCCGGGAATGCTGGTGGGGTACGTGTTCGACGTCGAGGTGCGCGAGGAGTTCCGGGGACGGGGATACGGCCGCGCGTTGATGCTCCAGGCCGAACGCATCGCGCTGGAGGCGGGCGACGACCGGATCGGTCTGCATGTCCTCGCCTCCAACACGCCGGCCCTGCGGCTGTACGAGTCGCTCGGCTACCGGACGACTCTGTACAGCCTGGCCAAGACGCTCTAGTGCCGTGACCGGCGGGCTCAGCCCTGCTTGGCGAGCAGCCGGTCGACGATCTCCTCGATGCGTGCGCGCAGCCCGTCCTGGCTCCTGCCGCCGTCCAGCCGCTCGTCGCCGATCACGTACGTCGGCGTGCCGGTGACCCCGATCGCCTTGCCCTCGGCCTGGTCGGCGTCGACGATCAGCAGGTGGCGTCCGTCGATCAGGGCGGTGTCCATCTCCTCGGCGTCCAGGCCGAGTTCCCGCGCAACCTCGATCAGCAGCGGTTCGCCGGTGCGGCCGAGGTCGTCGGTGCGGGCCAGAACCGCCTCGGTGTACGGCCAGCCCTTGCCCTGGACGGCCGCCTCCTCGGCGGCCTGCGCGGCGGCATAGGCGTGCTTGTGCTTCTCCAGCGGGAAGTGCCGCAGCCGCACCTCCAACCGGTCGCCGTACCTGGCCCGCAGGGCGTGCACATCGGTGAGGGCCTGATGACAGTCGGGGCACTGGAGCTCGCACCAGAGGTCGAGGACGACCGGCGCCGCGGGGGTGGAATCGCTCATGCGGCCAGTCTCCCAGGGTCCGGGCGAGCGTCCCAATCCGCGTCGGGCCCGACCCGGCTCCGCGCGGCCGGAGTGCTTCGGAATCGGCACCTGGGGAGGATCCCGGCCCTGAAATGTCCCTGATGTGGTCCGGGATCATGGCCGCCCGGGTGGTGGGCGGTGCAGGATGGAAGGGACGTTTCCCCTTGCGCATGGAGGCCCCGATGCTTGCCGAGACCATTTGCTCCGCGGTGTCCGCGGCGGGCTTGGGCATCGCCGCCGTCACCGCGTACCGGAAGCGCTTCCTCGCGGCGGCCCGGATCGCCGCCTACTCCCTGGTCCCGATCGGCCTGGTCCTGACCGGGATCGTGGACTGGGTCGCCGGAATCGCCTTCAAGCCGAGCGTCTGGCTCGGCTTCGGGGTGCTCGCCGTGGCCTGGCTGCTGTTCATGACCACACGGGCGGTCGAACGCCGAGGCGTCGGTACCCGTCAGGAGCGCAAGGCCGCCGCACGGGCGGCGCGGGACGGGGCCGTCGCCCCGGCGGCCTCGGCACCCTCCCTGGGGTCCGGGCTCCCGGCGACCCGGGCGCAGGCCCCGAGGGCGAAGGCGAAGGATCAGTCCGCGTCGCCCGGTGAGGACTTCAGTGACATCGAGGCCATCCTGAAGAAGCACGGCATCTGACCCGCGCCCCCGCCCCCTCCCGGCGGGGGCGCGCTGTTCCAGACGGGAGTGAATCGATTCATGCAGCGCCTTGACGGTGTTGCGGGAGGGAGCTAGCGTCCCGAGCGGTTTGAAACAATTCATTCCGATCATTCCGAGGGCGGGCGGCCCCGGGGCAGCCGGCCCGCAACGGCCGGGCGGCTCGCGGGCACGCCCGTACGTCGGGGCGGCGCCGTGGACGGGTGCGGCCGAGGGCATTCAGTGGGGCAGGGCAAGTGGCGCGCGTGGCAGGGATCAAGGATGTGGCCCGGCAGGCCGGAGTCTCCGTGGGCACCGTGTCCAATGTGATCAACCGGCCACAGGCGGTGCTGCCGGAGACCCGCGCCCGGGTGCTGGCCGCCATCGAGGAGCTCGGGTACGTGCGCAGCGAGTCGGCCCGCCAGCTCAGGGCGGGCCGCAGCCGGATCATGGCACTGCTCGTCCTGGACATGGGCAACCCGTTCTTCGTCGACGTGGCCCGTGGCGCCGAGCGCGCCGCCCGTGAGGCCGGTCTCGGCGTCATGGTCTGCAACAGCGACCAGAGTCCGACGGAGGAGGCCGAGTACCTCGGGCTCTTCGCCGAGCAGCGGGTGTGCGGCGTCCTGGTCACCCCGGCCGACGCGACCGGCCGCAATCTGGAGGCCTTCCGCCGTCACCGGATCCCGTTCGTGCTGGTGGACCGGGTGGCGTCCGGCGCGGGGACCTGCGCGGTCTCCGTCGACGACGTCCGTGGTGGTGCGCTCGCCGTCGGTCACCTGGTCTCGGCCGGGCACCGCTCGGTGGCGTACGTCAGCGGGCCCGGTGACCTCCACCAGATCAGGGACCGGCGCGAGGGTGCCCTGGCAGCCCTCGCCGGCGCCGGACTGCCGCCGGAGGCCCTCGTCGAGATCCCCTCCGGCCGTCTGGACGTGGCGGCGGGGCGCGACGCGGGGGCCAGGCTGCTCGGGCTTGTGCCCCGGCCGACCGCGGTGTTCTGCGCCAACGACCTGCTCGCCCTCGGTGTGCTGCAGGCGCTGTACGCGGCGGGTGTGCGGGTGCCGCACGACATCGCCATCGTCGGCTACGACGACATCGAGTTCGCCGCCGCCGCTGCCGTACCGCTGACCTCGGTCCGTCAGCCCGCGGCCGTGATGGGCCGGATGGCCGCGGAACTCCTCCTGGAGGAGGCGGACGACGAGGACGGTACCCACGAGCACCGCGGCGTGGTGCTCCAGCCGGAACTCGTGGTGCGCGCCTCCAGCGCGGCACCGCGCTGAGGGCGCGGGCCTGCCCGCTCCGCTTTCCTCGCGCCGCTCCCGGCCCAACTCCCTTGCCGGTGCGCGGATTCCGGCGAAGGGGGCGGCTCCGAGGTCCCCGGCGGTGCGCCGCGCGTTGCCCGACCCGCATCCGGCGGTCCCGAACTCAAGGTCAGGGCTGTGCTGTTGTGATGCGACGGGGTCAACGACGTTCCCTTCAGGGGCTGTCGTACCGAAAATCTGACGACCGATCGGACACCGGAGCGAATCGCGCCCCGGGGACGGGTGAACTCCCGGCGAAACAAGGCATCTTGATCGCCAACGGGGCCCGGTCTGAGTCATGATCGTCCCGAGATGGTGGACACCTCCCGGGGCGATGCCCCCGCAAGCCCTGCCGAAGAGCCGCGCGGTTGCCTCTTCGCGCTTTCCCAGCCCCCTTTGATGATCTTCCTCGCGGTGATCGGCAGTCTTCTGCTGATGGCCGCGGTGCATGATCTCTTCATGCTGTGAGCGGTCAGCCGGCCGCTTCCTTGCGGCGTGCCCGGTACGCGGCCACATGCAGACGGTTGCCGCAGGTGCGGCTTGAGCAGTAGCGGCGGGAGCGGTTGCGGGAGAGGTCGACGAAGGCGTGCCGGCAGTCCGGCGCCTCGCAGCGACGCAGCCGTTCCTGCTCGCCCGCCACCACGATGAACGCCAGCGCCATGCCGCAGTCGGCCGCGAGATGGTCGGCGATCGAGGCGTCCGGAGCGAAGTAGTGCACATGCCAGTCGTAGCCGTCGTGGTTGCTGAGCTGCGGTGTGGTGCCGGCGGCGGCGACGAGGGCGTTGACGAGCGAGGCGGCGGTCACGGCGTCGTCCGTCGCGAAGATCTCGGCGAAGCGCGTCCGTACGTCCCGTACGGCGCGCAGGTCCTTCTCGTGCAGCTCGCCCACCCCGCTGATGCGATGGCGGCGCGTGAAGTCGTACAGCGCTTCGATGCCGACGAGGCCGTCGGCCGGCCCGGCCCCGGGCAGCCCGCTCGCCGGCGGTTCGCTCTCCGGCGCCGTGTTCAGCAGATCGACCACCGTGTCGAGGGCGATCCTGGTGTCGTGGGGGATCAGCACGCTTCCGCTCCCTGGCCTCCGGCGGGCGGGTGCCCGCCGATCCGATGGCGGCTGACTCTACTGGCTCGGTGCCGCCGCACAGAGGCCCGAGAGGGCCCATGAGGGGTGCGGGGAGCGCTTACCGGCCACCCATGGGCATCCCTGGCCGGTGGCCGCCTGCCGGGGCGGTCGGCGGGCGTCCGGGCCGGCGGCTGCGCACCGGTGCGCGGAGCGGGTGCGTGCCGGTACGGGGAGTACACGCGCCGACGCCGTCACCACGGTGGATTCCGTGAGGACGGCGTCGGTGTCAGCCCTATGAGGTTGTCCGCGCGGCGCCGTCTCCCCGAGTCGGACGGCGCCGTGCAGCTCTCGGCCTGGCTCAGCTCTCGGCCAGGATGTGTGAGAGCTCCGTGTCGAGGTCGAAGTGGCGATGCTCGGTGCCCGGAGGAACCGCGGCGTCGGTCCGCTTCAGGAACGACTCCAGGGCCCTCGCCGGGGCTTCGAGCAGGGCTTCGCCCTCTGGGGAGCTCAGTGCGATGCAGACGACGCCCTGGCCGTGACTACGGGATGGCCAGACGCGGACGTCTCCGGTGCCGGTGGGCCGGTGCAGCCCCTCGGCAAGGAGGTCACGGGCGAAAACCCATTCGACCGTTTCCTCCGCTCCGGTATGGAAGGTGGCGTGCACGGCATAAGGATCGGCCGTGTCATACCGCAGGCCCGCGGGTACAGGCAGTGAGGACTCGCTCGACACAACGAGGCGCAGGTGCAGCTCGCAGCTGACCGTGGTGTTCATAAGCGCCAGGGCCTTTCGCTCAGTGTGCGCTCGGGGATTCGCACGTCGGCGAAATCGACATGCCACCTACGGTGGCGTTGTAAACCCCTCTGACCTTTTTGTGTCCCTTCAGGTAGCTCGTACGGCGGTGTGTAACTTTCGGTTATACGGCCATTCCGGTGACGAAGAGCGTTCCGGTAAGTTGGCTCCCATGAGCGCGGACAGTGACGAGCGGGCCGGGAGCGCCGTACCGGCGAAACCGGTATCCGCCACGGGGGATGTGACCCAGGGCGTGACGGGAGACGTCACGGAGGGTGTGACGAAGGAGGACCGGGAGCTCGGCTCCCGCGCGCCCGGGTTCATCAGGGCGTCGCGGACGCTGCACCTGAGCTGGCAGGTCGGGGTCTTCGTGATCGGCCTCGCGGTGGTCGTGGCGGGGATCATCATGCTGCCGCTGCCCGGCCCCGGCTGGCTGGTGATCTTCGGCGGCATGGCGATCTGGGCGACCGAGTTCGTCTGGGCGCAGCTGGTGCTGCGCTGGACGCGGCGGAAGGTCACCGAGGCCGCCCAGCGGGCGCTCGATCCCAAGGTCCGGCGGCGCAACATCATCCTCACCGTGATCGGTCTGGTGATCATCGCGGTGCTCATGGGGATCTACGTCTGGAAGTTCGGCATCACCATGCCGTGGAAGATCCACGAGTGACCGGGGGATGGTCACGGGGCGCCGCTGACATGCGGTAATGTTTGGCCTGCGCCCGGGCGATTAGCTCAGTGGGAGAGCGCTTCGTTCACACCGAAGAGGTCACTGGTTCGAACCCAGTATCGCCCACCCCGGGACAGAGGGCCCGTGAGACCGCAGAGTCTCACGGGCCCTCTGCGTTTCCCGCTCGGGACGGGTGCTGCTCCCCGTACGGCCGCTGGAAGCGGGCCACGCTCATCGGCAGGACGCTCGCGCTTTTCGGGAAGAGGTGACCGAAGCGCCGCGATCACGACGGACTTCCAGGGCCACGGGAATTCCTGGAAGGAGTTCAACACCCAAGCCCCTGCGGGCAATGCACCCGATGTCTCCCGGAACTCCGTCGCATTCCCGCGCGAGTACGACGACGGACGCAAGGGTGCTGTTCGATCTCAATTCCCGGGTGAAGGACGGAAATCCCGGCAAGGAGAACCCCGCCCCCGCCGGAGACCGCATGCCGGCCCGGGACTCCGAGGACGTCCCGGGCCGGCATGCGGCACCCCGTCAGCGCATCCGGCCCAGGGCGTCCTTCAGGCGCCGCGCGTCGCGCAGCCGCTGTTCGTACGTCGCTCCGACCACCAGCAGCAGCACCCCGGCCAGCGCGGGCGGCAGCCAGCGCGGCAGCGCGCCGACGACCTGCACCACGTACGGCGCGAGTTCGTGCAGGGCGTCCAGCGCCAGCACCGCACCACCGAGCAGCAGCAGAGCCTGCAGCCGCAGCCGCGCGCCCGCGAGGGTGATCGCCAGCGCCGCGGCGCCGAGCAGCAGCGGCCGTACCCAGTGCGGATCGGCCCACGCCGCGAAGAGACTCGGCACCAGGGTCGCCGCGAGACCCGCCCCGTAGGCCGTCCAGGACGACGCCTCCCGATCACGGCGCCGGCGCAGCATCCCGACCGCCAGGGCGGGCACCGTCACCGGCAGGGTGTACGCCTCCGGGGTGGACGCCCCCGAAGCCGACAGCCGCAGCCAGGCCGCCAGGACGAACAGCGCCGTCGCCAGATACCCGGCCACCGGCCGGCGCTCGGGCCGTACGGCCGTACCGGCCGCCAGCACCCCGCACAGCGCCAGCACCAACGCCAGGAACGGCCGGTCCGGGACCGCCATGCCCACCGCCACGACACCCGCCACCGCCCCGGTCAGCTCGACCGGCAGAGCCGACGGGCGGCCCCGCAGCCGCGCCCCGAGCAGCACCGTCACCGCAGGGACGACCAGCACGACCGGTGCCGCCCGATACCCGGCCAGTCCCCACGACGCCCCCGCCGCACGGGCCAGCACCAGCCCGCACACCACCGCACCGCACGCGGGCACCGCCTGCACGGTCCGCAGCACCCCTGCCGCGCGCGCCGCCTGAACGGTTGGCAGCGGCGGCAAGGACCGAGCCGCCGACACGGCGGCGCCTCCGAGCACCACCGCAGCCGCCCCGAACACCACCAGCAACACCGTGAACACCGCATACGTGGCGGCCTGAGTGGCGAGCGACAGCATCCCCACGCTCACCGCACCGACCAGACCGCACGCCAGCGCGGTCGGCCCCACCCCGTCCGTCCCCCGGCGCAAGCCCCGCACTGCCACCGCGAACACCCCGGCGACCAGCGCCGCGTGCGCCGACACAGCAGCCGCGTACGACAGCCCCAGCACCGCGGGCAACGCGGTGAACCCCGCCCAGCCGAGCACCACCGCGACGGCCCCCGCCGCACCCCGCCACGCCGCACCCGGCACCAGCACCGGCCCGGCCACCCGTACCAACCGTTCCCACGACCGGTACGCCGCCCCCGACAGGGCGGCCACCGCCAACAGCACCACCGGGGCCGAAGCCATGGCGGACCAAGTCGGACCCTCCACGCCCAGCGCGCCCCGGACGCCACCGTCCGGCTCACCCGACCACACCCGGACCAGCTGCGACACCGCCCCCGTCAGCGACAGACCGACGGGCGGCACCGCGGCCAGCACCGCCCCCGCCACCACCGCCGACGAAGCCCACACCAGCCCCTGTCCGACCCGGCGCGGCAGCGGAGCCCGCACCGCCGCCAACAGCACCACACCGCACAGCAGATACAGCGGCACCGACCAGCTCCCGGTCACCCCGGCAGCCAGCACTCCGCCCACGGCGGCCACTCCGCCGAGCCCGGCCACCACACCGCCGGCCACCGCGAGCCCCTCGGGCGCACGCCACGCCCCGGACACGGCGACCGCCGCACCCACGAGCAGCAGCGCACCCGGCGCCGCCGCGGCCGCCGCCGCGTCGGCGGACACCGACTGCCCCAGAGCCACCAGCAGTCCCAGCAGACCCGTCGCCCAGCAGCAGACGCAGGCCGTCACCCGTACCGCGACGCCCTTGCCCCGCACCGCGATCGCACAGTCCAGCGCAGCCGTCACCAGCAGGGCCCAGCCGAACGCCATGGCCCCCGCACCCGCCGACCACGCCCACAGCACCAGCGGCAGCTGCGCGGTCACCACCGCCAGCGGCAACGGCAGCCGAAGCCGGTCGAGCAGCAGCCCGTACGCACCCCAGAGCACGGCCAGCACCGCCGAGGCGACCGCGGCGAAACCGGGACCGCCGGCCTCCGGCACCGCCACCCGGTGCAGCGCGTACGCGTCCAGCACCATCAGCACCGACGCCAGGGCGGCGAGCGCCTCGGCCGTCGAGGGCAGCCCGCGCCGCACCAGCACGGCGGGAGCGGAGAGCGCGGCGACCGTCACCACCCCGAGCACCGCCGAGCGGCCACCGATGCCCATGTGACCCCAGCTGACCAGGGTGAACGCGATCGCGGCGATCGTCAGCAGCAGACCGCCCAGGGTGAGCAGCACGTTCTGCGCGCTGCGCGGCCCGGCAGGCGGCGCGGGAGGCCCGAACGGCGCCGTGAACGGGGACTGCGGCCGGACCGGCGCCGGCGGGGCGAACGGGGGTGCGGGCGGCACGGCGGGGCGCGCGACGGGCTGCGCCAGCACGCTCACCAGCCAGGCACGGCGAACCAGCAGCTGGGACCGGTGGGCGTCCAACCGGGCCAGCTCGCGATCGAGGAGCGCCAATTCCTCGGCGGGCGGCGGCACATGTTCCATGACCGGGAGTGTGGCGCGAGCCACCGGATCGGACATGCGCTCGGATACTCAGTTCCCCGGCTGAGTACGCGCAGACTGGGGCCATGGACTGGAGTCACTACCGCTTTGTGAGTATCTGGGACCTGCCGGGGCCGCCCGACACCGTCTACGGGATCCTCGAACGCGCCGACGACTACCCCCGATGGTGGCCGCAGGTCCGCGAGGTCACCACGGTCGACGGCACCACCGGCACCACGCGCATCCGCTCCCTCCTCCCGTACGACCTCGTCATGACCGTCCGCGAACGCCGCCGCGACCCCGGGGCCCGGATCCTCGAAGCGGCCCTCGGGGGTGATCTCGTCGGCTGGGCCCGGTGGACGGTCATCGCACACGGCACCGGCAGCCGTGCCACGTACGAGCAGGAGGTCGAGGTGAACAGGCGGTTGATGCGACTCCTCGCGGTGCCCGGACGGGCCGTGTTCCGGGCCAACCACGCCCTGATGATGCGCGCCGGACGCCGGGGCCTCGCGGCCTGGCTGGAAGGAGTTTGAACCGGACCCGCCGAGCCCTGTATGGTTCAACCCGTTCCCGGGCGATTAGCTCAGTGGGAGAGCGCTTCGTTCACACCGAAGAGGTCACTGGTTCGAACCCAGTATCGCCCACCCGGGAGAGGCCGGTCCGTCAGCAGAATCGACGGACCGGCTTCTGCGTGTCCGGGCACGGGGGCCGTGCCGGTGTCCATCGGCCCCGCCCGTCCGGTCATGCCGCGGCGGGAACTTCCGGGCGCAGCGGCCACGCGGGATCCACCGCTTCCACGGTGCCGTTCTTCGCGAACCACGCCTGGAGACCGCGTGCCTGTGCCGCATGCCACACGGCCTGCAAGGTGTGCAGTTCCGGCGGGGTCAGCCGCTCCAGACGGGAGGAGAACCGCCGCCCCACCGCCCGTACCAGCTCCAGCGAGGCCGCCGCGTCGGCCGCCGCGTCATGCGCGCCGTCCAGCGCCACCCCGTACAGCTCGCAGAGATCGGTGAGGGTCCGCCGCCCTTTGCGGTAGCGGTCGAGATGCTTGTCGAGCACGCGCGGATCCAGCACGCACAGCGGTGCGTTCTGCAGGTACCCGGCGAGCGACGACGCGCGGTGGCGCCTCAACTCCCGGTCCAGCAACGTCAGATCGAACGGCGCGTTCATCACGACGAGCGGCCGGCCGGCTGCGCACTGCTCGGTGAGCGCGCGGGCTATCTCCTCCACCACCGGCGCCGGCCAGCGGCCGTTGCGCTGAAGGTGATCGTCGGTCAGACCGTGGATCTCGGTCGCCCCCGCGGGTACCGGAACCCCCGGATTCACCAGCCAGCGGGTGACCCGCAACCGCCCGCCCGCCGTGTCCTGGACGACCAGGGCGGCCGAAACGATCCGGTCCTCCTCGACGTCCACTCCCGTTGTCTCCGTGTCAAAAGCGGCCAGTGGCCCTTCGTACCAGTGAGTCATCCCCGAACTCCTTGCGCCCGAACGGCAGATGGTGTGATTCCCCTGCCCGGTCCGGTGATACCCGCACCCTTTGCCTGATACGCCGTTTGCGCGCTGTTCCGTGCGGTGACAACACAGATGACGGGAAAGGAAGTTGTCCGTCGTTCCTCTCCCGGCATCCCTCCGTCGAAGAACCGATCGGCACAGCCCGGAAGGCACACGCAGCCATGGCGCTCGCGCAGCCAGACCCGAGCGGGCTGCTGTCCCAGCGGATCGCACCGCTGCGCGGCACACTCGCCACCACCGCCTGCATGGAGACGCTCCAGGTGGGTTACCTGCACGCCGTCGCGGCCGCGGCGGGGTGCTCCCTGTCGCAGCCCTTCCCCGACAACGGCATCGACTGGCACGTCAGCCACGGCGCCCCCGGCCACACCGTGGACGACGAAGTGACCATAAAGGTGCAGCTCAAATGCACCTACCAGCTTCCGCCCCGCCCGCCGGGGCCGACGTTCTCCTTCACACTCGACAACGCCCACCTCGTGAAGCTCGCCCGGACCCCCGTGTCGGTGCACAAGATCCTGGTGGTGATGATCGTGCCGCGCAGCCAGGACGACTGGCTGCGCGCCGGACACGACCGTCTCGATCTGCGGCACTGCTGCTACTGGACCAACCTGGCCGGCCACGCGGTCACCGGACGGCACAGGACCACCGTGCGGATCCCGACGTCGCGCATCTTCGACGACCGGGCGCTCTGCGAGATCATGACCCGCGTAGGGGCGGGAGGGAGGCCCTGATGCACCGGCCGATGGACGAGTCCGCCGACGAAGCGATCCCCTCAGCCACCCGCCCGCGCCCCAGCGAATCCGCGGAACCGTGGACGACGGCCCCCCGGCCGCCCGGAGACATCCCCGACCCCGCTCGGGTCGACCCCGCGGTCCTCGGCGTCCTGCTCGACCGGCACGGCTGGCGCCGCCGCGGCGGCGTGGCCGGACGGTACAGCCGCTGGACCCCGCCGGGACCACCGGCCCCGCCCGGCGGCGGTACGAGCCTCCTCGTCCCGGACACCACCGGCTTCCCCGACAGCGAGGACCTCCTCGGCGAGGCGCTGACCGCCCTCGCCCGCAGCGCCGCACCCTCCGCCCGCGAAGTCCTCGTCTCCCTCGCCGTCCCCAGCGACGAGATCCGCTGGTGGCGCGAGGTCCCCGAACCGGTCGCGGGAGCGGCCGGGGCGGCCGGCTGGACGGGCGCGGAGCGCCTGCACGGCGCCGCCCGGCAGATCCTGCTCGCCGGCGCCCTCGCCGTACGGGAACGCACCGGCTACCACGGCGCACGCCACCGTCGCAGGGCCCGAGCGGCCCTCGACGGCATCCTCGTCGGGCCCGCACCCGGCGGCCGCGATCTCACCGCGTTCGTCCCCGTCGAACCGGGCCGAGCCCTCACCGTACGGCTCCACCACGCCCTGCACGCCACTCGCGACGCCGTGGACTACCAGCGGGCCACCGGCGGCCTCGAAGCCTTCGACAGCGCTGTCGAGGCAGGCGTCAGCCGGGAGCTCACCGAGGCACTCATCGCCCTGGTCCGGGGTTCGGAAGGGGCCGGGATCGCCCTGGAATGGGCGCCTGCCGCCGGGGCCCCCGAGGGCTGCCCGGCCCGCCCCGAGCCGGTGGAATTCTCCCCGGGCGACCTGCCCGCCCTGCGCCGGGCAGGAGCCCGGTACCTCCGGGACGAGCCCGCCGTGACGGTACGGATCACCGGCGCCGTCGAACGGCTGCGGCGCTCGGGTCCGCGCGGCGCCGGGATCGTACGGCTGCGGGTGCTGGCCGGCGCCGAGGTGCCGCACGTACGGCTGGAGCTGGACGAGGAGGCGTACCGGATCGCCGGCCACGCCCACCTGGTGGGGCTGCCGATCAGGGTGGAGGGCAGGCTGGAGAGCCGCGGCGGCTTCCGGCGGCTGACCCGGACCGCGCAGGTGGTGCCCGTGCAGGTGGACGAGGCGGAGCGGGACCGGCTGATGAAGTCGCTCCAGGAGAACGTCGACCAGTTCGAGGAGGCGTGCACGGGCGAGTAGCGGGGCGGAGGCCGCCGGGACCCGGCCTTTTCGCTAAGGGGGGCGTCGGCTCGGTACGATTCCCATTGTGCCCACCACAGGAATGTGGGTGCGCCCCCTGAGTCAGGAGAGACCGGTGTCAGACGTCCGTGTGATCATCCAACGCGATTCCGAGCGGGAAGAGCGCGTGGTGACGACGGGCACTACGGCAGCCGAGCTCTTCCCCGGCGAGCGCACCGTCGTCGCCGCCCGGGTCGCCGGTGAGCTGAAGGACCTCGCGTACGTCGTCGCCGACGGCGAGGTCGTCGAGCCCGTCGAGATCTCCTCCGAGGACGGCCTGAACATCCTGCGGCACTCCACCGCGCACGTGATGGCGCAGGCCGTGCAGCAGCTCTTCCCCGAGGCCAAGCTGGGCATCGGTCCGCCGGTCAAGGACGGCTTCTACTACGACTTCGACGTCGAGAAGCCGTTCACTCCCGAGGACCTCAAGGCCATCGAGAAGAAGATGCAGGAGATCCAGAAGCGGGGGCAGAGGTTCTCCCGCCGGGTCGTGACGGACGAGGCCGCCCGCGAGGAGCTGGCCGACGAGCCGTACAAGCTGGAGCTCATCGGCATCAAGGGCTCCGCGTCCACGGACGACGGCGCGGACGTCGAGGTGGGCGGCGGCGAGCTGACCATCTACGACAACCTCGACCCGAAGACCGGCGACCTGTGCTGGAAGGACCTCTGCCGGGGCCCGCACCTGCCGACCACCCGGTTCATCCCGGCGTTCAAGCTGATGCGCAACGCCGCGGCGTACTGGCGGGGCAGCGAGAAGAACCCGATGCTCCAGCGCATCTACGGCACCGCCTGGCCCACCAAGGACGAGCTGAAGGCACACCTGGAGTTCCTGGAGGAGGCCGCCAAGCGCGACCACCGCAAGCTCGGCAACGAGCTGGACCTCTTCTCCTTCCCGGACGAGATCGGCCCCGGTCTCGCGGTCTTCCACCCCAAGGGCGGCATCATCCGCCGCGCCATGGAGGACTACTCGCGCCGGCGCCACGAGGAGGAGGGCTACGAGTTCGTCTACTCTCCGCACGCCACCAAGGGCAAGCTCTTCGAGAAGTCCGGCCACCTGGACTGGTACGCCGACGGCATGTACCCGCCCATGCAGCTCGACGACGGGGTGGACTACTACCTCAAGCCGATGAACTGCCCGATGCACAACCTGATCTTCGATGCGCGCGGGCGTTCGTACCGTGAACTGCCGCTGCGGCTCTTCGAGTTCGGCACGGTGTACCGGTACGAGAAGTCCGGCGTCGTGCACGGTCTGACCCGCTCGCGCGGCTTCACGCAGGACGACGCGCACATCTACTGCACCAAGGAGCAGATGGCGGAGGAGCTCGACCGGACGCTCACCTTCGTCCTGAACCTGCTCCGCGACTACGGTCTGACCGACTTCTACCTGGAGCTCTCCACCAAGGACCCGGAGAAGTTCGTCGGCTCCGACGAGATCTGGGAAGAGGCCACCGAGACGCTGCGCCAGGTCGCCGAGAAGCAGGGGCTGCCGCTGGTCCCGGACCCGGGCGGCGCCGCGTTCTACGGCCCGAAGATCTCGGTGCAGTGCAAGGACGCCATCGGCCGCACCTGGCAGATGTCGACCGTGCAGCTCGACTTCAACCTCCCGGAGCGCTTCGACCTGGAGTACACCGGCCCGGACGGCACCAAGCAGCGCCCGGTCATGATCCACCGTGCCCTGTTCGGCTCCATCGAGCGCTTCTTCGCGGTGCTCCTGGAGCACTACGCGGGTGCGTTCCCGGTGTGGCTGGCCCCGGTCCAGGCGGTCGGCATCCCGATCGGCGACGCGCACATCCCGTACCTCCAGGAGTTCGCGGCCAAGGCCCGGAAGAAGGGGCTGCGGGTCGAGGTCGACGCCTCGTCCGACCGGATGCAGAAGAAGATCCGGAACCAGCAGAAGGCCAAGGTGCCCTTCATGATCATCGCGGGCGACGAGGACATGGCCAACGGCGCCGTCTCCTTCCGCTACCGCGACGGCTCGCAGGAGAACGGCATCCCCGTCGAGGACGCCCTCGCCAAGATCCAGAAGGCCGTCGAGGAACGCGTCCAGGTCTGACGCGCACGGAGTGGGGCCCCCGAAGAGCTAGCGGCTCTCCGGGGGCCTCTTCCCGTCCTCTCGCCGGAACACTTGCAGCAGCCACGACGAGAACGACCCCGTCACCGCTCCCAGCAGTGCCAGACCGCAGGCCATCAGGCCCGACGCCACGACCCGGCCGCCCGGTGTGACCGGCACCGCGTCCCCGTACCCCACGGTCGTGAGCGTCTCGCAGGCCCACCACGCCGCGTCGCCCAACGTGCGGATCGACGCATTCTTCGCGGCGTGCTCCTGGTGGTACACGGCGAGCGCGGCGGAGAAGCCGAGCAGCAGGGCGCTGGCACCGGCATACGCGATCACGCGGGCGTACAGGCTCAGCCGTGGTTGCTCCCTGCGCTGCTGGACAGCCGTGTAGACCCGGATCAGGCGCAGTGGCCGCAGCAGGGGGAGCAGCAGCACCACCGTGTCGAGCCAGTGCACACGGACGAAGCGGTGGCCGAGGCCGCTGAGGCGGAGCCGTACGGCGTAGTCCGCGGCGAAGGCCAGCCAGGTGGTGCCGACCAGGGCGAGGGCGAGGGCGCGCCATGGCCCGGCGTGGTGCGGGGCGAGCACGCGGACCGCGTAACCGAGCAGGAAGAGCAGGGACACGCCGAAGAGCGGCACTTCCGTGCGCTGTTCCCAGCGCCTGAGACGAGGCGGGGCGGAGACCGCGGGCTGGTCGCTCATCGCCCCAGCATTGCCGGGCACCGACGGGTGCGGCCCCGGCGACACGCTTGCCGGGAGCGAAGCAATATGCTGATCGGCATGACGAGTGAGCCGGAGCAGCAGATCGGAGTGGGGACGCCCGACGCGTTCCAGCGCCTGTGGACGCCCCACCGGATGGCGTACATCCAGGGCGAGAACAAGCCGTCCGGTCCGGAGGCCGGCGACGGCTGTCCGTTCTGCGCGATTCCGTCGCAGTCGGACGAGGACGGCCTTGTCGTCGCGCGCGGCAGGAGTGTCTATGCCGTGCTGAATCTGTATCCGTACAACGGTGGGCACCTGATGGTGGTGCCCTACCGGCATGTCGCGGACTACACGGAGCTGGACGGTCCGGAGACCCTGGAGCTGGCCGACTTCACCAAGCGGGCGATGGTGGCTCTGCGAACGGCGTCGGGAGCACACGGGTTCAACATCGGTATGAACCAGGGTTCCGTGGCGGGCGCCGGTATCGCGGCCCATCTGCATCAGCATCTGGTGCCGCGCTGGGGTGGTGACACCAACTTCATGCCGGTGGTCGGGCACACGAAGGTACTGCCGCAACTGCTCGCCGATACGCGCAAGATGCTGGCCGACGCCTGGCCGGTGGACTGATCCGGGCTGTCGTCTCCGCCTGATTCCGGGAGGCCGCCCCGGCACGTCGCGACGCGCCGGGGCGGCCTCCCGCCGACTATGCGTCGTACAGGTCGGCCTTGCGCGGGGTCGGGTCCTGGACCGCTCCGCTCAGGATCATCGAGCGGTTGTCGAAGCGTTCGGTGTCGACGCCGTTCTCCTCCAGGACGCGCAGGGCTGCGTTGTGCACGGCGCGCAGGACGGGGGTGGCGGCGCGCATCGCGTCGTCGGCCATGAAGCGGTGGCGCCACGGCTTCTCGGCCCAGGCGTGACGCAGGCCGAACGGCTCGGGCAGGGCGATCTTGCCGCCCAGGTAGTCGAGGAGCGGCGGGTACCAGGTGAACGGCGCACGCAGGGCGAGGCGGACGACCTCCTGGGGCTCGACCAGCGCGAGGGTGATGTCGCGGGTCTCCCAGAACCGGACGGTCTTGTTGACCGTCCTGGTCTTGGCCGCGGGCTTGCTGGTGAAGAGCGAATGGACCGGGCCGAGCGCGTGTCCGGTGACTTCGATGCGCAGGGTTTCGTAGAGCACCGTGACCGTGATCATCATGGTGATGACCAACTGGCCGTCCCAGAGGGTGAACTGGACGCCCAGGTAGTGCCGGTCGCCGCCGCCGAACTGCTGGTGGTTGCAGATTCGCTGTATCTCGTGCGGCTTGACCTGGAAGGTGGCGACGTCGTCGCCGTCGGGGCGGGAGACCGAGTCCGCGTTCTCACCGACGGGCGAGACGATCCAGTGGGTGACCGACGGGGTGGGGAATCCGCCGGTGTTCAGCGGGCCGCGCTCCAGCACCTTGAGCTGGTCGTGGATGGCCCGTATCAGGTCCCAGCTGCGGAACTGGTGGAATTCCTTGCCGGGTTCCTTGGAGACGAGCTCTTCGGCCAGCTGCCAGCTGCCCCAGCGGGTTCCCATGCCGAGGATTCCCTTGGGGCCGGCGTAGAAGACCGAGTTGGACTGCTGCTCGGCGGAGAGCTTCTGCAGGCCCTGGCGGAGTGCCTCGCGGGAGGTCTCGTTGGGGTTCTTGGGCACCGCCTCGGGGATCTTGGCGATGACGCCGCCGCCGGAGAGCAGTCCTTCCCAGCGGGCACGCATGTCCTTGGCGGAGGATTCCGCGATCCGTCTGGCGATGAGCCAGCCGACGACGGGGGCGACGATCATCGCCCGCACGTAGAGCGCCAGGAATCCGGTGACCGGCAGTTTGACCAGGAAGAACAGGGCCACGATGCCGATGATCGGGAGCAGGACGTTGCCCAGGGTGGCGAGGGCCTTGTCCTTGGTGCCGCCGAGCCAGTCGCGCAGCCGGAAGGCGACGACCCAGAGGATCATGCCGGGCAGGAAGAGAAAGCCGAACAAGGCCGTGACGGCGGTCAGTTTGGTGTCGCGCGCCTTGCGGAGACGGGTCGCGGACAGGCAGTGCTCGACGACGGCCTGAGGGTCGGTGCCGAAGGACTGGATGAGGGCTTTCCGGGCGCCGCCCAGCGTGCGTTCCTGGACGGCGCGGGAGAACGCCTCGCCGAGGTTGGGCTTGAAGTAGTCGGACTTGAGGAATTTGGAGCGGCCCGCCTTGACTTCGGACTTGTGCCACTCGCTGTTGGCGTCAAGGATCTTCTCCACCGGGCTGTCGCGGTACGCGGCGGAGGCGAGGGCGTTCGTCGCCACCGCCTGTCCGCCCGAGCCCTGGAGCGGGATCTGCGCTCCCGGAGAGAAATCGAATCCGTCGTTGGCCACTGTCGCCCCCACTCGCCGCCAAGGAACTGCTCCTGCGGCTGTTTCCCAACTGCCGTGCCCGGCACACCTTCTGAGCTGGGACCACAGCGTATCGTCCGGATCACTGCGCCGCCCGCTCTTGTGGACAAGGGCGGGCGGCGCAGACGATTACGCATCATTCGGGTTGTTCTGCTGCTGTTCGTGGACGCGTTCCGCCAGCTGCGGGGGCATGGCTTCGTGCCGGGCGTACGCCCGGTCGAAGCGCCCGGCGCCATGGGAGAGGGAGCGGAGCTCGATCGCGTACCGGCCGATCTCCAGCTCGGGCACCTCGGCCCGTACGAGGGTGCGTCCGGGGCCGGACTGCTCGGTCCCGATCACTCTGCCCCGCCGTCCGGACAGGTCGCTCATCACCGGCCCGACGTAGTCGTCGGGGACCAGGACCCGGATCTCCGCGACGGGTTCGAGGAGCTGGATGCGGGTGTCCGAGGCCGCTTCGCGCAGGGCCAGCGCGCCCGCCGTCTGGAACGCGGCGTCGGAGGAGTCCACCGAGTGGGACTTCCCGTCCCGCAGGGTGACGCGTACGTCGACGAGCGGATGCCCGGCCGCCACTCCGCGGGCGGCCTGGGCGCGCACGCCCTTCTCGACGGACGGGATGAACTGGCGCGGTACTGCTCCGCCGACCACCTTGTCGACGAATTCGATGCCCGATCCCGGTGGCAGCGGCTCCACGTCGATCTCGCAGATGGCGTACTGGCCGTGGCCGCCGGACTGCTTCACATGCCGGCCGCGCCCGGTCGCGGGGGCGGCGAAGGTCTCGCGCAGCGACACCTTGTGGGGCACGGCGTCGACCTGGACTCCGTAGTGGCTGCGCAGCCGGTCCAGCGCCACGTCCTGATGGGCCTCGCCGAGGCACCACAGGACCACCTGGTGGGTGTCCTGGTTCTGTTCGAGGCGCATGGTCGGGTCCTCCGCGACGAGCCGGGAGAGGCCCTGGGAGAGCTTGTCCTCGTCGGCCTTGCTGTGCGCCTCGATGGCGAGCGGCAGCAGGGGGTCGGGCGTGGTCCAGGGGTCCAGCAGCAGCGGCTGGTCCGTGGGGGAGAGGGTGTCCCCGGTCTCGGCGCCGGCCAGCTTGGCGACGCAGGCCAGATCTCCGGCGATGCACGCCGTGAGGGGGCGCTGCTGTTTGCCGAACGGGGAGGAGAGCGCGCCGACGCGTACCTCCGCCTCGTGGAAGGGGCGGGTCTCGCGGCCGGGGTCGGTGAGGCCGTGGCCGAAGACGTGGACGGTGTCGTCGGGGCGCAGGGTGCCGGAGAAGACGCGTACGAGCGAGAGCCGGCCGACGTACGGGTCGGAGGCCGTCTTGACGACCTCGGCGAGGAGCGGGCCCCGCGGGTCGCAGGTGAGGACCGGGCGAGGCGCTCCGTGCAGGGGGGTGACCTCGGGGAGCGGACGCTCCAGCGGAGTGGGGAAGCCGCCGGTGATGAGGTCGAGGAGCTCGACGGTGCCGACGCCCTGGCGGGCGCCCTCGGCGGCGGGGGCCGCGGTGAGGACGGGGTGGAAGGCGTCCCGGGCGATCGCGCGTTCCAGGTCGTCGACGAGTGTCTTGATGTCGATGTCGGCCCCGTCGAGGTAGCGGTCCATCAGGGTCTCGTCCTCGCTCTCGGCGATGATCCCCTCGATGAGCCGGTTGCGGGCCTCCTGGAGCGGGGCCTGCTGGGCACCGGCGGGCGGGTTCTCCCGCCGCTCTCCCGACGTGTAGTCGAAGATCCGCTGGGTGAGGAGCCCGGTGAGTCCGGTGAGCGGGGCGTGCCCGTCGGGGCCCTCGGGGCCGTGGACGGGCAGGTAGAGCGGGAGCACCGCGTCGGGGTCGTCGCCGCCGAAGATCTCGCCGCAGATCCGGGTCATCCGGTCGAACGAGGTGCGCGCGGTGTCGAGGTGGGTGACGACGATGGCGCGCGGCATGCCGACGGCGGCGCACTCGTCCCACACGGCGCGGGTCGTGCCCGCCACGGCGTCGGCCTCCTGAGCGGCGGACACGACGAAAAGGGCCGCGTCCGCCGCCCGCAGACCGGCCCTGAGTTCCCCGACGAAATCCGCGTATCCGGGGGTGTCCAGAAGATTGATCCGGTACCCGCCCCATTCGACGGGGACGAGGGAGAGCTGTACGGAGCGTTGCCGGCGGTGTTCGATCTCGTCGTAGTCGGAGACCGTCGCGCCGTCCTCGACCCGGCCCGCCCGGTTGACCGCGCCCGCGGTGAGCGCGAGAGCCTCGACGAGGGTGGTCTTGCCGGAGCCGCTGTGGCCGACCAGCACCACATTGCGTATCGACGCGGGCTGGTCGGCCGTCGCCGCCCTGCCGGCGGCCCCGGTGTGTGCGTGTGCCTTGTCGCCCATGATGCGTGCCTCCCAGATAGTGGCGCGGAGCGGGAAGAGAATCCGGCGCGGTGTGGGGAGAAGGGTGCACGGGCACGGGGGAGCCGCCGCGGCGGCTACGGCGACGCCCGCGGTATTTCGAGCTTTGCACTCACACCGGGTCGCGTCCATACGTCGGGCGCCGCCGCGCGAGGCCGGGTGCCCGGAAGGTGGAGTCCGGCGGGCGTGACTACGATGGGCCAGCCGGTGGCCGAAGGGGCCGCTCGGCCCACCGACCCTCGGGAAGGCCATGCTGAACAAGTACGCGCGTGCATTTTTTACGCGTGTCCTCACACCGTTCGCCGCACTGTTGCTCCGTCTCGGCGTGAGCCCTGACGCGGTCACTCTGATCGGTACGGCCGGGGTGATGGCAGGTGCGCTGGTCTTCTTCCCCATGGGGGAGTTCTTCTGGGGCACGATCGTCATCACGATCTTCGTCTTCTCCGACCTCGTCGACGGCAACATGGCCCGGCAGGCCGGCATCTCCAGCCGCTGGGGCGCGTTCCTGGACTCGACCCTGGACCGGGTCGCCGACGGGGCGATCTTCGGCGGGTTCGCGCTCTGGTACGCGGGCAAGGGCGACGACAACGTGCTGTGCGCGGTCGCGATCTTCTGCCTGGCGAGCGGCCAGGTGGTCTCGTACACGAAGGCGCGCGGCGAGTCGATCGGGCTGCCGGTCGCGGTCAACGGGCTCGTGGAGCGTGCCGAGCGGCTGGTTATCTCGTTGGTCGCGGCCGGGTTCGCGGGGCTCCACAAGTTCGGTGTCCCCGGGATCCAGGTGCTGCTGCCGATCGCGCTGTGGATCGTCGCCGCGGGCAGCCTGGTGACGCTCGTGCAGCGGGTCGTGACCGTGCGCCGCGAGTCCGCCGAGGCCGACGCCGCCGAGGCGGCCGAGGCCGCTGCGGACCGGGGGAGGGGAGCCGCGCAGTGAGCGGCGCACCGGGTGACGCGCGGAGCAGCCTGCGGGACCGGCTGACCGACGGGCTGTACGGGCTCGGCTGGGCCGCCGTGAAGAAGCTCCCCGAGCCGGCCGCCCGGACGCTCTTCCGCACCATCGCCGACCAGGCGTGGAAGCGGCGGGGCAAAGGCGTCCTGCGGCTGGAGGCGAATCTGGCGCGGGTCGTGCCCGAGGCGTCCCCGGCCCGGCTCGCCGCGCTCTCCCGGGCCGGGATGCGCTCGTACATGCGCTACTGGATGGAGTCGTTCCGGCTGCCCACCTGGAGCCCGGCACGGATCAAGGCGTCGATAGACGTGACGGACGCGTACCGGCTGACCGACGGCCTGGCCACCGGCCGCGGCGTCATCCTCGCCCTGCCGCACCTGGGGAACTGGGACCTGGCGGGAGCCTGGGTCACCACCGATCTCAAGGTGCCCTTCACCACGGTCGCCGAGCGGCTCAAGCCGGAGACGCTCTACGACCGGTTCGTGGCCTACCGGGAGGGGCTCGGCATGGAGGTCCTGCCGCACAGCGGCGGCGCCGCCTTCGGCACCCTGGCCCGGCGGCTGCGCGCGGGCGGCCTGGTCTGCCTGGTCGCCGACCGCGACCTGTCGGCCTCCGGCGTCGAGGTGGCGTTCTTCGGGGACACCGCGCGCATGCCCGCGGGACCGGCGCTGCTGGCCCAGCAGACCGGGGCACTGCTGCTGCCGGTGACGCTCAACTACGACGAGACGCCCGTGATGAAGGCGCGTATCCATCCGCCCGTCGAGGTGCCCGAGTCGGGCAGCCGCACGGAGAAGACGTCCTCGATGACGCAGGCGCTCGCCGATGCCTTCGCCGTCGGGATCGCCGACCATCCGGAGGACTGGCACATGCTGCAGCGGCTCTGGTCGGCCGATCTGGAGAACCGGGAGAACCGGGAGGACCGGCCGTGAAGATCGGCATCGTGTGCCCGTACTCCTGGGACGTCCCGGGCGGTGTGCAGTTCCACATCCGCGACCTCGCCGAACACCTGATCCGTCTGGGACATCAGGTGTCGGTGCTGGCGCCCGCCGACGACGAGACACCGCTGCCGCCGTACGTGGTCTCGGCGGGCCGGGCCGTGCCCGTCCCGTACAACGGCTCCGTGGCCCGGCTGAACTTCGGCTTCCTCTCGGCAGCCCGGGTGCGCCGCTGGCTGCACGACGGCACCTTCGACGTGATCCACATCCACGAGCCGACGTCGCCGTCGCTGGGGCTGCTCGCCTGCTGGGCCGCGCAGGGGCCGATCGTCGCCACCTTCCACACCTCCAACCCGCGCTCCCGGGCCATGATCGCCGCGTACCCGATCCTGCAGCCCGCGCTGGAGAAGATCAGCGCGCGCATCGCGGTGAGCGAGTACGCGCGCCGGACCCTGGTCGAGCACCTCGGCGGCGACGCGGTCGTCATCCCGAACGGCGTCGACGTCGGCTTCTTCGCCGGAGCCGAACCCAAGGCCGAGTGGCAATCAGAGGGGGCGCGAAGCTCGGTCGAGGGCGGTGGCGGGAGACGGGAGGGCGGCACCATCGGCTTCATCGGGCGCATCGACGAGCCGCGCAAGGGCCTGCCCGTCCTGATGAGGGCGCTGCCCGCGATCCTCGCCGCCCGTCCGGACACCAGGCTGCTGGTGGCGGGCCGCGGCGACGAGGAGGAGGCGGTCGCCTCGCTGCCCGCGCAGATGCGCGGACGCGTCGAGTTCCTCGGCATGGTGAGCGACGAGGACAAGGCGCGGCTGCTGCGCAGCGTCGATGTGTACGTCGCGCCCAACACGGGCGGCGAGAGCTTCGGGATCATCCTGGTCGAGGCGATGTCGGCCGGTGCGCCGGTCCTCGCCAGCGATCTGGACGCGTTCGCGCAGGTCCTGAATCTGGGCGCGGCGGGCGAGCTGTTCGCCAACGAGGACGCGGACGCGCTGGCGGCGGCGGCGGTGCGGCTGCTCGGCGACCCGGAGCGGCGTGCGGAGCTGCGCGAGCGGGGAGCCGCGCACGTGCGGCGCTTCGACTGGTCGACTGTAGGGGCCGACATCCTCGCGGTGTACGAGACGGTGACGGACGGCGCGGCGTCGGTGGCTGCCGACGAGCGCACGGGCCTGCGGGCGCGTTTCGGACTGGCGCGGGACTAAGGGCTGTCCCGTAATCCCCGGCGGGCGTGCGACGACGGCTATGGCACCTCGCCGCGTTGTCGGAACGCCCGAGTGCATCCAGTATTCGGGCGTCCCTCCGCCTTGCGATGCACCGCATCCGACGCCGCACACTGATCCACCAGGGATTACGGGACAGCCCTTAGGGCGGGCCTGACCAGGGCGGTCCTTGTCCCGGCCCTGGTCCTTGATTGCCGGGCGGCCGCACCGTCCGCGCCCCGACGGTAGCCTTGCCGCCCGTGATCGAAACCCTCATCTGGATCGCCGTCGCGATCGTCGCGACCGGTATGTACCTCAGCTGGACCGCCGGACGGCTGGACCGGCTGCACGCCCGCATCGACGCCGCCCGTGCGGCCCTCGACGCGCAGCTCCTGCGTCGCGCCTCGGTCACCCAGGAACTGGCCACATCGGGTGTTCTCGACCCGGCCGCGTCCATCGTGCTGTACGAGGCCGCGCACGCCGCCCGTCAGGCGGAGGAAGAACACCGCGAGGTCGCGGAGAGCGAGCTGAGCGCCGCCCTGCGGGCGGTCTTCGGCGAGACGGCGCAGGTGGAGACCGTGAAGGAGATCCCCGGCGGCGAGGAGGCGGCGTCCGAGCTCGCCGCGGCCGTGCGCCGGGTCCCGATGGCCAGGCGGTTCCACAACGACGCGGTGCGCGCGGCGCGGGCGCTGCGTCGGCACCGCACCGTGCGATGGTTCCGGCTGGCCGGGCACGCGCCGTTCCCGCTCGCCTTCGAGATGGACGACGAACCGCCGGTCGCCCTGGCGGACCGCCCCGTCAGCTGACCCGGCGGCCCCGCCCGCCCGCGTGCGTGACGTCGTCGACCGCCCAGGGCAGGAACAGGAAACCGTGGGCGGCGGCCCCGCTCGCCCCGGGCGTGACCGGGCTCACAACCCCTCCCGTACGCGTTCAAAACGATCCACCGGCCTCCTATTGGCCCTTGCTGTGGACCGGTTCCGGAGAGTTTCCTCAGCACTGCACCCATCAGCGCTTTCAGCAACTTTTTCTCCGAGTGAGGTCGATCCGTGTCCACGCTTCCCACCACCCCGCAGTCCGCCGACTCCCCGGCCATCGGCACCGCCCGCGTCAAGCGGGGCATGGCCGAGCAGCTCAAGGGCGGCGTGATCATGGACGTCGTCAACGCCGAGCAGGCGAAGATCGCCGAGGACGCGGGCGCCGTGGCCGTCATGGCCCTGGAGCGGGTGCCGGCCGACATCCGCAAGGACGGCGGCGTGGCCCGGATGTCGGACCCGACCATGATCGAGGAGATCATCGAGGCCGTCTCCATCCCCGTGATGGCGAAGTCCCGCATCGGGCACTTCGTCGAGGCCCAGGTCCTCCAGTCCCTCGGTGTCGACTACATCGACGAGTCCGAGGTCCTCACCCCGGCCGACGAGGTCAACCACAGCGACAAGTTCGCCTTCACCACCCCGTTCGTCTGCGGCGCCACGAACCTGGGCGAAGCCCTGCGCCGCATCGCCGAGGGTGCGGCCATGATCCGTTCGAAGGGCGAGGCCGGCACCGGAAACGTCGTCGAGGCCGTCCGCCACCTGCGCCAGATCAAGAACGAGATCGCCCGGCTGCGCGGCTACGACAACAACGAGCTGTACGCCGCCGCCAAGGACCTCCGCGCCCCGTACGAGCTGGTCAAGGAGGTCGCCGAGCTCGGCAAGCTGCCCGTCGTGCTGTTCTCCGCGGGCGGCGTCGCCACCCCCGCCGACGCCGCGCTGATGCGCCAGCTCGGCGCCGAGGGCGTCTTCGTCGGCTCCGGCATCTTCAAGTCCGGCGACCCGGCCAAGCGCGCCGCCGCCATCGTGAAGGCCACCACCTTCTACGACGACCCGAAGATCATCGCGGACGCCTCCCGGAACCTGGGCGAGGCCATGGTCGGCATCAACTGCGACACCCTGCCCGAGGCCGAGCGCTACGCCAACCGCGGCTGGTAGTCCCTGATGAGCGACACCCCTGTGATCGGAGTCCTGGCTCTCCAGGGCGACGTACGGGAACACCTGATCGCCCTGGCCTCGGCGGACGCCCTGGCCAGGCCGGTCCGGCGTCCCGAGGAACTCGCCGAGGTCGACGGCCTGGTCATTCCCGGCGGCGAGTCCACCACGATGTCCAAACTGGCTGTCCTGTTCGGCATGCTGGAACCGCTGCGCGAGCGGGTCCGGGAGGGAATGCCGGTCTACGGCACCTGCGCCGGAATGATCCTGCTCGCCGACAAGATCCTCGACCCGCGCGCGGGCCAGGAGACGGTCGGCGGGATCGACATGATCGTGCGCCGTAATGCCTTCGGGCGACAGAACGAGTCCTTCGAGGCGGCCGTGGAGGTCGCCGGCATCGGGGGCGGCCCGGTCGAGGGCGTGTTCATCCGCGCCCCGTGGGTGGAGTCGGTCGGAGCGCGGGCCGAGGTGGCGGCGGAGCACGGCGGTCACATCGTCGCCGTCCGCCAGGGAAACGCACTGGCGACGTCCTTCCACCCGGAACTGACCGGAGACCACCGGGTTCACGCGTTGTTCGTGGACATGGTGCGCGCAGTCGGCTGACTCGATCCCGGTAGGATCTCTCGGGTTCCGATCGATTTTGGTGACGCGAAGGAGAAGGCAGATGTCCGGCCACTCTAAATGGGCTACGACGAAGCACAAGAAGGCCGTGATCGATGCCAAGCGCGGCAAGCTCTTCGCGAAGCTGATCAAGAACATCGAGGTCGCGGCCCGCACCGGCGGTGTGGACCCCGAGGGAAACCCGACCCTCGTGGACGCGATCCAGAAGGCGAAGAAGAGCTCCGTACCGAACAAGAACATCGACTCCGCGGTCAAGCGCGGTGGCGGTCTCGAAGCGGGCGGCGTCGACTACCAGACGATCATGTACGAGGGTTACGGCCCGAACGGTGTCGCGGTGCTCATCGAGTGCCTCACCGACAACCGCAACCGTGCCGCGTCCGACGTGCGTGTCGCGATGACCCGCAACGGCGGCTCGATGGCCGACCCGGGTTCGGTCTCGTACCTCTTCAACCGCAAGGGCGTCGTCATCGTCCCCAAGGGCGGGCTGACCGAGGACGACGTCCTGGGCGCCGTGCTCGACGCGGGCGCCGAGGAGGTCAACGACCTCGGTGACACGTACGAGGTCGTCAGCGAGGCCACCGACATGGTCGCGGTCCGCACCGCGCTCCAGGAGGCCGGCATCGACTACGACTCCGCCGAGGCCAACTTCCTGCCCACCATGCAGGTCGAGCTGGACGAGGAGGGCGCGCGCAAGATCTTCAAGCTGATCGACGCGCTGGAGGACAGCGACGACGTGCAGAACGTCTTCGCCAACTTCGACGTCTCGGACGAGGTCATGGAGAAGGTCGACGCCTGAGCCGGCACCGGCACAGCCTTCAGGGACGGGCCGACGGGGACACACCCCGTCGGCCCGTCGCATTGTCAGTGCGAGCCGATAGCCTGCGGGAACAGTTGACCGATCGGTACGGAGGGGGCGTCGCATGCGGGTACTCGGTGTCGACCCGGGGCTGACCCGGTGCGGTGTCGGTGTCGTCGAAGGCGTTGCCGGGCGGCCCCTGACGATGCTCGGTGTCGGCGTCGTCCGCACCCCGGCCGACGCCGAGCTCGGCCACCGGCTGGTCGCCATCGAGCGCGGCATCGAGGAATGGCTCGACGAGCACCGGCCCGAATTCGTCGCCGTGGAGCGGGTGTTCAGCCAGCACAACGTCCGTACGGTGATGGGCACCGCCCAGGCCAGCGCGGTCGCCATGCTCTGCGCGTCCCGGCGCGGCATTCCCGTCGCCCTGCACACCCCCAGCGAAGTCAAGGCGGCCGTCACCGGCAGTGGCCGTGCCGACAAGGCGCAGGTCGGTGCCATGGTGACCCGGCTGCTGAGGCTCGACGCCCCGCCGAAACCGGCCGACGCGGCCGACGCCCTCGCGCTCGCCATCTGTCACATCTGGCGCGCGCCCGCGGTAAACCGCCTCCAGCAGGCACACGCGGCAGCCGCCGCGGCCCGTACCCCGCGCGTTCCCCGTACACCCGCAGTCCCCGTCCGGAAGGTCCCCCGATGATCGCCTTCGTCAGCGGCCCCGTCGCCGCACTCGCCCCGACCACGGCCGTGATCGAGGTCGGCGGCATCGGCATGGCCGTCCAGTGCGCGCCGAACACCCTCGCCGGCCTCCGGATCGGCAAGGAGGCCAGGCTGGCCACCTCCCTCGTCGTACGGGAGGATTCGCTCACCCTCTACGGCTTCGCCGACGACGACGAGCGGCAGGTCTTCGAGCTGCTCCAGACCGCCAGCGGAGTCGGTCCCCGGCTCGCCCAGGCCATGCTCGCCACCCATACCCCGGACGCCCTGCGGATCGCGGTCGCCACCGGCGACGAGAAGGCGCTCACCGCCGTCTCCGGCATCGGCAAGAAGGGCGCGCAGAAACTCCTCCTCGAACTGAAGGACAGGCTCGGCGAGCCCGTCGGCGCGCAGATCGGCCGACAGGGCATCGGCACGGCAGTCACCTCCTCCTGGCGCGACCAGCTGCAGGCGGCCCTGATCGGTCTCGGCTACGCCACCCGCGAGGCCGACGAAGCGGTCACCGCGGTCACCCCGCAGGCCGAGGCGGCGCTGGCCGAGAGCGGGCAGGCGCCCGTGCCGCAGCTGCTGCGCGCCGCGCTGCAGACCCTCAACCGCGCGCGCTGAGCGGAGCGCGGCACCCCGGGGGGCACCGACTCCCCTCCCCGACGCCGGGCCGGGCACCGCACGGCACCGAAACACCCGAGGCGGGACAGACTGAATGAACTGGGACGACACCGGACCCGACACCGGATCCGACACCGACGAGCGCCTTGGCGAGCGCCTCGACGAGCGTCTTGTCGACGCCGGCGCGGACGGCGAGGACACCGCGGTCGAGGCGGCGCTGCGGCCGAAGGACCTCGACGAATTCGTCGGCCAGGAGAAGGTGCGCGAACAGCTCGACCTGGTCCTCAAGGCGGCCAAGGCCCGGGGAGCCACCGCCGACCATGTCCTGCTCTCCGGCGCCCCCGGCCTCGGCAAGACCACACTCTCCATGATCATCGCGGCCGAGATGGACGCGCCGATCCGGATCACCTCCGGCCCCGCCATCCAGCACGCGGGTGATCTCGCCGCGATCCTCTCCTCGCTCCAGGAGGGCGAGGTCCTCTTCCTCGACGAGATCCACCGCATGTCGCGGCCCGCCGAGGAAATGCTCTACATGGCGATGGAGGACTTCCGCGTCGACGTCATCGTAGGCAAGGGACCCGGCGCCACCGCCATCCCGCTGGAACTGCCGCCCTTCACCCTGGTCGGCGCCACCACCAGGGCCGGACTGCTGCCGCCCCCGCTGCGCGACCGCTTCGGCTTCACCGGGCACATGGAGTTCTACGCCCCCACCGAACTGGAACGCGTCATCCACCGCTCCGCCCGCCTTCTCGACGTGGCGATAGACACGGACGGCGCCGCCGAGATCGCCGGGCGGTCCCGCGGCACCCCCCGGATCGCCAACCGGCTGCTGCGCCGCGTCCGGGACTACGCCCAGGTCAAGGCCGACGGGCGGATCGACCGCGCCGTCGCCTCCGCGGCCCTCGGCGTGTACGAGGTCGACGCCCGCGGTCTCGACCGGCTGGACCGGGCGGTGCTCGGCGCCCTGCTGAAGCTCTTCGGCGGCGGTCCCGTCGGGTTGTCGACCCTCGCGGTGGCCGTGGGCGAGGAGCGCGAAACGGTCGAGGAGGTCGCCGAGCCCTTCCTCGTACGGGAGGGGCTGCTGGCCAGGACTCCGCGGGGGCGCGTCGCGACACCCGCGGCCTGGGCCCACCTCGGCCTCGTGCCGCCGCAGCACGGCGGAAAGGGACAACAGGGCCTGTTCGGGGCGTGATGAGTCACAGGTTCACCCGGACAGGAACCACCGAGCGGCGCCGGGCGTTGTTCCATCGATGCGGACTCGCTTAGACTCCGCCGATGCCGCCCTTACAGGTCGGTGTACCCACCCCCGTAGATCAGGCCGCCCTCCAGCGCGGTCGTGCGAAGGAAACTCGTCCCGTGAATCCCGTGACTCTCCTCCCCTTCATCGTGCTCATCGGGGCCATGTTCCTGATGACGCGGTCCGCCAAGAAGAAGCAGGCGGCCGCCGCCCAGATGCGCAATGAGATGCAGCCCGGCACCGGCGTCCGGACGATCGGGGGCATGTACGCCACCGTCAAGGAGCTTCACGAAGACACGGTTCTCCTTGAGATCGCGCCCGGCGTCCACGCCGTCTACGCCAAGAACGCCATCGGCGCCGTCCTCGACGACGCGGAGTACAACCGCATCGTCCACGGCGACGACGAGAACGCCCTCGACATCGACGGCGCGGTCGTGCCGGACGACGCCTCCTCGCTGACCGGGGCCGACGCCGACGAGGACACCTCGGACGACGCCAAGATCGACCTGGGCAAGAAGGCCGAGGCCGACGCCGGCGACGCCGAGCCGACGGATGCCGAGTCCGACAAGAAGTCCGAGGGCAAGACCGACGGCGAGGCCGACGCGAAGTAACCCACGACCCGGGGATGCCGTGAGCCCACCGGCATCCGGCACTCCCCGGACCGTGCGGTCTTCTGCGGGGGCGGGTCCCCACTACACTTCGTGGCCGCTCGGGCGCGTACCCGGCGCGGGGCGGTTGGACAGGGAGAAACGAGAAGGTGGCAGCACCGAAGAAGAGCCGAGGGCCGGCCGGCGGTCAGGGCAGGCCGGGGCGTTCCCTGGCTCTGATCCTGATCGCCATGGTCGCGCTCACCGGCGGGATGTTCCTGGCCGATCAGCCGACCCCACGTCTGGGCATCGACCTGGCGGGTGGCACGTCCATCACGCTCGAGGCGAAGAGCGAGCCGGGCCAGGAATCGGCGATCAACAAGACCAACATGGACACCGCGGTCCAGATCATGGAACGCCGTGTCAATGGTCTGGGTGTCTCCGAGGCCGAGGTCCAGACGCAGGGCGATCGCAACATCATCGTCAACATCCCCAAGGGCACGAATTCCGCCCAGGCCCGTGAGCAGGTCGGTACCACCGCCAAGCTCTACTTCCGGCCGGTGCTGACCGTCGCCCAGGGCACGCCCACGCCGACACCCAGCACCACGTCGTCCGGCAAGCCCAGCCCGGGCGCCTCGGCGGGGGCCGACGGAAAGGCGTCGTCGACGCCGAATCCGAGCGCCACCACCCAGGGCCGCGCGGTCACCGACGGCCTCAAGGCCGACTCCTCGCCCACCCCGAAGGCGAGCACCACCCCGAAGGCGGGCACCACGCCGTCGGCATCCGCCGCCGACGAAGCGGCCGCCGCCAAGCTGCAGAAGCAGTTCGAGGAGCTCGACTGCTCCAGCAAGGCATCCCGGTCCAAGGCCGCCCAGGGCGCCAAGCCGACCGATTCGGTCGTCGCGTGCAGCTCCGAGGGCGACGCCAAGTACATCCTGGGCCCGGCCGAGGTGTCCGGCACCGAGGTCGACAACGCCAAGGCCGGCTTCGACCAGCAGCGCGGCATGTGGATCGTCAACATGGAGTTCAGCAAGCAGGGCTCCAAGCAGTTCCAGACGATCACCAAGAAGCTCTCCGCGCAGCAGCCCCCGCAGAACCAGTTCGCCATCGCCCTGGACGGCGAGGTCGTCTCGGCTCCCCAGGTGAACACGACGCTCAGCGGCAGCGCCGAGATCTCCGGCAGTTTTACCCAGCAGTCCGCCGAGGACCTGGCCAACGTCCTCTCCTACGGTGCGCTCCCGCTCTCGTTCAAGGAGCAGAGCGTCACCACCGTCACCGCCGCGCTCGGTGGCGAGCAGCTCCAGGCGGGTCTGATCGCGGGCGCCATCGGTCTGGCCCTCGTGGTCATCTACCTGGTGGTCTACTACCGCGGCCTCGCGCTCATCGCCCTCCTGAGCCTGCTGGCCTCCGGCGTCCTGACCTACACGCTCATGTCGCTGCTCGGACCGGCCATCGGCTTCGCGCTGAACCTCCCGGCGGTCTGCGGCGCCATCGTGGCCATCGGTATCACCGCGGACTCCTTCATCGTGTACTTCGAGAGAATCCGCGACGAGATCCGCGAGGGCCGTACGCTCCGCCCGGCCGTCGAGCGCGCCTGGCCGCGCGCCCGGCGCACCATCCTGGTCTCCGACTTCGTGTCGTTCCTCGCCGCCGCGGTGCTCTTCGTGGTCACCGTCGGCAAGGTCCAGGGCTTCGCGTTCACGCTGGGTCTCACCACCCTGCTCGACGTGGTCGTGGTGTTCCTCTTCACCAAGCCCGTCATGACGCTGATGGCCCGTACGAAGTTCTTCTCCAGCGGTCACCCGTGGTCCGGTCTGGACCCGAAGCGGCTCGGTGCCAAGCCGCCGCTGCGCCGCTCGCGCCGTGTCAACGCCCCCACTGACCCGAAGGAGGCGTGAGATGTCGCGACTCGGCAGTCTCGGCGCCCGTCTCTACCGCGGCGAGGTCGGCTACGACTTCATCGGCAAGCGCAAGATCTGGTACGGGATCTCGATCCTGATCACCATCACGGCCATCGTCGGCCTGGCGGTCAGCGGCCTGAACATGGGCATCGAGTTCAAGGGCGGCGCGGTCTTCACCACCACGAAGACGAATGTCGGCGTCGCCCAGGCGGAGGACCTGGCCACGGAGGCCTCCGGCCACCAGGCGATCGTCCAGAAGCTCGGCAACGGCGGTCTGCGCATCCAGATCACCGAGGTCGACACCGCGAAGTCCGACCAGATCAAGAACCAGCTCTCCAAGGACCTCGACGTCCCGACCGAGAAGATCGCCGCGGACCTGGTCGGCCCCAGCTGGGGTGAGCAGATCGCCAACAAGGCGTGGACCGGTCTCGGCATCTTCATGGTCCTCGTGGTGATCTACCTGGCCATCGCCTTCGAGTGGCGCATGGCCGTCGCGGCCCTGGTCGCACTGATCCACGACATCACCATCACGGTCGGTGTCTACGCCCTGGTCGGCTTCGAGGTCACGCCGGGCACCGTGATCGGTCTGCTGACCATCCTCGGTTACTCCCTCTACGACACGGTCGTCGTCTTCGACAGCCTCAAGGAGGGCACGAACGGGATCACCAAGCAGACCCGGTGGACGTACAGCGAGATCGCCAACCGCTCCATCAACGGCACGCTGGTCCGTTCCATCAACACCACCGTCGTGGCGCTGCTGCCGGTCGCCGGTCTGCTGTTCATCGGTGGCGGTGTCCTCGGCGCCGGCATGCTGAACGACATCTCCCTGGCGCTCTTCGTCGGCCTCGCCGCCGGTGCGTACTCCTCGATCTTCATCGCCACCCCGCTCGTCGCCGACCTCAAGGAACGCGACCCGCAGATGAAGGCCCTGAAGAAGCGGATCCTCGCCAAGCGCGCGGCGGCCGCCGCCAAGGGCGAGTCCGCCGAGGACGAGCAGCCGGACGACGACTTCCCCCAGGACGCCGCACCCGCCGCCGCGGTCGTCGGCCAGCGCCAGCAGCCCCCCAGGGGCCACGGCCGGACCCCGGGGAAGCGTCGATGACCAGCAGCACCACCGAGACCACCCGCGAGCTTCTGCTCAGCCGGATCCGCGATGTGCCGGACTACCCCAAGCCGGGGGTGCTGTTCAAGGACATCACCCCGCTGCTCGCGGACCCGGCAGCGTTCGCGGCCCTCACCGAGACCCTCGCGGAACTCTGCGTACGCCACGGCGCCACGAAGATCGTCGGCCTTGAGGCACGCGGCTTCATCCTGGCCGCCCCGGTCGCGATCCGGGCCGGGCTCGGCTTCGTACCCGTCCGCAAGGCCGGGAAACTGCCGGGAGCCACGCTCAGCCAGGCGTACGAGCTGGAGTACGGCACCGCCGAGATCGAGATCCACGCGGAGGACCTGTCCGCGGACGACCGGATCATGGTCATCGACGACATCCTCGCGACCGGTGGCACCGCCGAGGCCTCGCTGGAGCTGATCCGGCGTGCCGGTGCCGAGGTCGCGGGTGTCGCGGTCCTCATGGAGCTCGGATTCCTGCCCGGTCGCGCCCGTCTGGAGCAGGGCCTGCGCGGCGCCCCGCTGGAGGTTCTGATCACGGTCTGAGTGACAGCGGACCGCACGTGGCAACGGCTCATGCGCGAAGGACGGGCATCCGGGAACAACCGGGTGCCCGTCCCGCGTTGTGAGGGGTCTCACGGTCCCCGGGGGAGGACCGGCCACAGGGTCGATACGATGGCCTTTCCGGGTACCCGGATCCGCACGAGGAGCGCTCTTGCCAGACGAGGCCCAGCCAGTCGCCGCCCCGCAGCCCGACAAGCCCGCGGCGGCCTCAGCCGTGCCCGGGAAGAAGCAGCCCGCGCAGAAGCCGAAGCCCCCGGCGCCCGAGCCCGGTGCGGGCGCGGTGCCGGCCGGGGGAGCGGCGCTGCGGCCCGCCCCCGCCTCGCCCGCCCAGCCGGCTGCCCCCGCCTCCCCGGCCGCGTCCGCCGCGAAGCCCCCGTCGAAGCCCGCCGCCAAGCCCGTCACCCCGGCGGCTCCCGCGTCCCGCTCCGGCGGCTCCTCCAATCGGGTACGGGCCAGGCTCGCCCGCCTCGGTGTGCAGCGCTCCAGCCCGTACAACCCGGTGCTCGAACCACTGCTGCGCATCGTCCGCAGCAACGACACCAAGATCGAGACGGCCACCCTGCGCCAGATCGAGCGCGCCTACCAGGTCGCCGAGCGCTGGCACCGCGGCCAGAAGCGCAAGAGCGGCGACCCCTACATCACGCATCCGCTCGCCGTCACGACGATCCTCGCCGAGCTCGGCATGGACCCGGCGACGCTGATGGCCGGACTGCTGCACGACACGGTCGAGGACACCGAGTACGGCCTGGACACCCTGCGGCGGGACTTCGGCGACCAGGTCGCCCTGCTGGTCGACGGTGTCACCAAGCTGGACAAGGTCAAGTTCGGCGAGGCCGCGCAGGCCGAGACCGTACGCAAGATGGTCGTCGCCATGGCCAAGGACCCCCGGGTCCTGGTCATCAAGCTCGCCGACCGGCTGCACAACATGCGCACCATGCGCTACCTCAAGCGGGAGAAGCAGGAGAAGAAGGCCCGCGAGACGCTTGAGATCTATGCCCCGCTGGCCCACCGCCTGGGCATGAACACCATCAAGTGGGAGCTGGAGGATCTCGCCTTCGCGATCCTCTACCCCAAGATGTACGACGAGATCGTCCGCCTCGTCGCCGAGCGGGCCCCCAAACGCGACGAATACCTCGCCATAGTGACCGACGAAGTCCAGGCCGACCTGCGTGCCGCCCGGATCAAGGCCACCGTCACGGGGCGGCCGAAGCACTACTACAGCGTCTACCAGAAGATGATCGTGCGGGGCCGGGACTTCGCCGAGATCTACGACCTGGTGGGCATCAGGGTCCTCGTCGACACCGTCCGCGACTGCTACGCGGCGCTCGGCACCGTCCACGCGCGATGGAATCCGGTCCCCGGCCGGTTCAAGGACTACATCGCGATGCCCAAGTTCAACATGTACCAGTCGCTGCACACCACGGTGATCGGTCCCAGCGGCAAGCCGGTCGAGCTGCAGATCCGCACGTTCGACATGCACCGCCGTGCCGAGTACGGCATCGCCGCGCACTGGAAGTACAAGCAGGAGGCCGTCGCGGGCGCCTCCAAGGTGCGCACCGACGTGCCGAAGAACACCGGCCGCGGCCAGGACACCGTCAACGACATGGCGTGGCTGCGCCAGCTCCTGGACTGGCAGAAGGAGACCGAGGACCCCAGCGAGTTCCTGGAGTCCCTGCGCTTCGACCTCTCCCGCAACGAGGTCTTCGTCTTCACGCCCAAGGGCGACGTCATAGCGCTCCCCGCGGGTGCGACGCCGGTCGACTTCGCGTACGCCGTGCATACGGAGGTCGGCCACCGGACCATAGGGGCGCGGGTCAACGGACGGCTCGTCCCGCTCGAATCGACCCTCGACAACGGCGACCTGGTGGAGGTCTTCACCTCCAAGGCGGCCGGCGCCGGCCCGTCCCGGGACTGGCTGGGCTTCGTCAAGTCGCCCCGCGCCCGCAACAAGATCCGCGCCTGGTTCTCCAAGGAGCGCCGCGACGAGGCGATCGAGCAGGGCAAGGACGCGATCGCGCGTGCCATGCGCAAGCAGAACCTGCCGATCCAGCGCATCCTGACCGGCGACTCCCTGGTGACCCTCGCCCATGAGATGCGCTACCCCGACATCTCGTCCCTGTACGCGGCGATCGGCGAGGGCCATGTGGCCGCCGCCGGTGTCGTACAGAAACTCGTCCAGGCACTCGGTGGCGAGGACGCCGCCAACGAGGACATCGCGGAGAGCTCGCCGCCCTCGCGCAGCCGCGGCAAGCGCCGCTCCAACGCCGATCCCGGTGTCGTCGTCAAGGGCGTCGAGGACGTCTGGGTCAAACTGGCCCGCTGCTGCACGCCCGTCCCCGGCGACCCGATCATCGGCTTCGTCACCCGCGGCAGCGGCGTCTCCGTGCACCGTGCCGACTGCGTCAACGTGGACTCGCTGTCCCAGCAGCCGGAGCGGATCCTGGACGTCGAGTGGGCGCCGACCCAGTCCTCGGTCTTCCTGGTCGCCATCCAGGTCGAGGCACTGGACCGGTCGCGGCTGCTGTCGGACGTCACCCGCGTCCTGTCCGACCAGCACGTCAACATCCTGTCGGCGGCCGTGCAGACCTCCCGGGACCGGGTGGCCACCTCGCGCTTCACCTTCGAGATGGGCGACCCGAAACACCTGGGCCACGTACTGAAGGCGGTGCGGGGTGTGGAGGGCGTCTACGACGTCTACCGCGTCACCTCCGCCCGCAGGCCTTGACCGGCGGCTCTGCGCAGACGAGAGGCCCCCTGCACACGTCCCGAGGGACGCGTACAGGGGGCCTCGTCACCACAAGCGGCTTGATCAGCCGCCGAACTCCTCCAGGCCCTTCAGCGCCTGGTCCAGCAGTGCCTGCCGGCCTTCGAGCTCCTTGGCCAGCTTGTCGGCCCGGGCGTTGTTGCCCGAGGCACGGGCCGTGTCGATCTGCGTACGCAGCTTGTCGACGGCCGCCTGCAGCTGACCGGTCAGACCCGCGGCGCGCGCACGCGCCTCCGGGTTCGTCCGGCGCCACTCCGACTCCTCGGCCTCCTGGAGGGCCCGCTCCACCGCGTGCATCCGCCCCTCGACCTTCGGGCGGGCGTCACGCGGCACATGGCCGATGGCCTCCCAGCGCTCGTTGACGGCCCGGAACGCGGCCCTGGCCGCCTTCAGGTCCTTCACCGGCACCAGCTTCTCGGCCTCGGCCGCGAGCTCCTCCTTGAGCTTGAGGTTCTCGCCCTGCTCCGCGTCCCGTTCGGCGAACACCCCGCTGCGGGCGGCGAAGAAGACGTCCTGAGCACCGCGGAAACGGTTCCACAGGTCGTCCTCGGCCTCGCGCTGGGCGCGGCCCGCCGCCTTCCACTCCGTCATCAGATCGCGATAGCGGGCGGCCGTGGCTCCCCAGTCCGTGGAACCGGACAGCGACTCGGCCTCCGCAACCAGCTTCTCCTTGGCCTTGCGGGCCTCCTCGCGCTGGGCGTCCAGCGAGGCGAAGTGGGCCTTGCGGCGCTTGGAGAACGCCGAGCGGGCATGCGAGAAGCGGTGCCACAGCTCGTCGTCGGACTTGCGGTCGAGCCGCGGGAGGCCCTTCCACGTGTCCACGAGCGCGCGGAGCCGCTCGCCCGCGGAGCGCCACTGCTCGCTCTGCGCCAGCTCCTCCGCCTCGACGACCAGCGCCTCCTTGGCGTGCTTCGCCTCGTCGGTCTGCTTCGCCTTCTGGGCCTTGCGCTCCTCGCGCCGCGATTCGACCGTCGCGCCCAGCGCGTCGAGCCGCTTGCGCAGCGCGTCGAGGTCACCGACGGCGTGATGCTCGTCCACCTGCAGACGCAGATGCTCGATGGCGGTCGTCGCGTCCTTCGCCGACAGGTCGGTGGTCTTCACCCGCCGTTCGAGGAGGCCGATCTCGACCACAATGCCCTCGTACTTGCGCTCGAAGTAGGCCAGAGCCTCCTCGGGGGAACCCGCCTGCCACGATCCGACGACCTGCTCGCCATCGGCTGTACGCACGTACACGGTGCCTGTCTCATCGACACGGCCCCACGGGTCGCTGCTCACAGCGCCTCCTCCACCTGATGCCCGCGAGAGGGTTCGCCCCCCTGGCATCGTCCACAGTTTCCTGGGGCGGGCAGCGCCCGCCCTGCACAACGCCAATCTAGGCGACCGGCCGCCCGGCTGTCCGCACTCAGCGCGGCTCAAAATATTCCGGCCCGCGCTTCGCCGTCCTCGCCGGACGGCCCGGTCGGGCCGCCCGGCCGCGTCAGGACTTCGCGACGGCGGCCTTCGAGATGTCCACGGCCTTCTTCGGCGCACCGTCGGCCGCACCGCCGGCGACACCCGCCGCACCGATGCCCTCGACGGCCTTCAGCGAGGCAGCGTCCATCGTGCCGAACGGGGTGTAGGAGGGCGGGAGTTTGCTGTCCTTGTAGACCAGGAAGAACTGGCTGCCGCCGGTGTGCGCCTGGCCGGTGTTCGCCATCGCCACGGTGCCTGCCGGATAGGTCACCGTGCCGTCCTTGGCCGCCTTGCCCAGCGCGGTCAGGTTCTCGTCCGGGATGGTGTAGCCGGGGCCGCCCGTGCCGTCGCCCTTGGGGTCGCCGCACTGCAGGACGAAAATGCCCTGCGTGGTCAGCCGATGGCACTTCGTACCGTCGAAGAAGCCCTTGTCGGCCAGTGACTTGAACGAGTTCGTGGTGTGCGGGGTCTTCGCCGCGTCCATCGTGAACGCGATGTCGCCCTGGTTCGTCTTGATCGACATCGTGTACTTCGACTTCTTGTCGATCTTCATCGCGGGCTCGGGCGCGCTGCTCTCGCTCGCCGACGGCGAAGGCGCCGGGCTCTTGCTCGCGGCCGAGTCGTTCTTGTCCTTCTTGCCGTCGCCGTCGAGGGCGAGGTACGTACCCACCCCGATGACCGCCACCACGGCCACCGCCGACGCGATGACGACCGTCAGCCGCCTCGTCCTGCGGCGGGCCTCCTCCCGGCGCTGCTGCTGCCGCTCGAACTTCTCCCTGGCGAGCTGCCGCCGCCGCTGATCGCTGCTGACCACCGGGTGATCTCCTTGTAGGTCGTCTGATGGGGCCTGGGCTGCCCGTACCGTATATGGGTTAGCTGTGGAATGAGGAGCGCCGGTAGGCTCTGAACTGCCGCGACCTTCTCCGTCGCATTCCGCCGTCGGACGACCAGTAAGGACGATCGTGCTCATTGCCGGGTTCCCCGCCGGGGCCTGGGGGACCAACTGCTACCTGGTCGCCCCGGCCGCAGGCGAGGAGTGCGTGATCATCGACCCGGGCCACCAGGCCGCATCCGGAGTCGAGGAGGCACTGAAGAAGCATCGGCTGAAGCCCGTCGCCGTCGTCCTGACCCACGGCCACATCGACCATGTCGCCTCGGTCGTCCCGGTGTGCGGCGCGCACGGCGTCCCCGCCTGGATCCACCCGGAGGACCGGTACATGATGAGCGACCCGGAGAAGGCCCTCGGCCGCTCCATCGGGATGCCGCTCATGGGCGAGCTGACGGTGGGGGAGCCGGACGACGTCGAGGAACTGAGCGACGGCGCCCTGCTGAAGCTGGCCGGTCTGGAGTTCGGTGTCGCGCATGCGCCCGGCCATACCAAGGGGTCGGTGACGTTCAGGATGCCCGAGGCCGCGGATGTTCCGCAGATCCTCTTCTCGGGCGACCTGCTCTTCGCCGGCTCCGTCGGACGCACCGACCTGCCCGGCGGCGACCACGCCGAGCTGCTCGAGTCGCTGGCGCGCGTGTGCCTGCCGCTCGACGACTCGACCGTGGTGCTGTCCGGCCACGGCCCCCAGACGACCATCGGCCGCGAGCGCGCCTCGAATCCGTACCTGCACGGTATGGACGCGCCCCGACGAGGAATGTGACGAGAGAAATTCCGTGAGCACCTTCAAGGCCCCCAAGGGCACGTACGACCTGACCCCGCCCGACTCCGCGAAGTACCTCGCGGTGCGCGACGCGATCGCCGCACCCCTGAAGAACTCCGGCTACGGCTACATCGAGACGCCCGGTTTCGAGGACGTCGCCCTCTTCTCGCGCGGCGTCGGTGAGTCCACCGACATCGTGACCAAGGAGATGTACACCCTCACCACCAAGGGCGGCTCCCAGCTGGCGCTGCGCCCCGAGGGCACCGCGTCCGTGCTGCGCGCCGCACTGGAGGCCAACCTCCACAAGCTCGGCAACCTGCCCGTGAAGCTCTGGTACTCCGGCTCGTACTACCGCTACGAGCGCCCGCAGAAGGGCCGCTACCGGCACTTCTCGCAGGTCGGTGCCGAGGCGATCGGTGCCGAGGACCCGGCGCTGGACGCCGAGCTGATCATCCTGGCCGACCAGGCCTACCGCACGCTGGGCCTGCGGAACTTCCGTATCCTGCTCAACTCGCTGGGCGACAAGGAGTGCCGCCCCGTCTACCGGGACGCGCTCCAGGGCTTCCTGCGCGAGCTCGACCTGGACGAGGAGACCCGCCGCCGCATCGAGATCAACCCGCTCCGGGTCCTCGACGACAAGCGGCCCGAGGTGCAGAAGCAGCTGGCCGGCGCGCCCGTGCTGCGCGACTACCTCTGCGACGCCTGCAAGGCGTACCACGAGGAGGTGCGCGACCTGCTCTCCGCGGCCGGTGTGGTGTACGAGGACGACGAGAAGCTCGTCCGCGGCCTCGACTACTACACCCGCACCACCTTCGAGTTCGTCCACGACGGACTCGGCTCGCAGTCCGCGGTGGGCGGCGGCGGCCGCTACGACGGCCTGTCCGAGATGATCGGCGGGCCGGCGCTCCCGTCGGTCGGCTGGGCGCTCGGCGTGGACCGCACGGTGCTCGCACTGGAGGCGGAGGGCATCGAGCTCGAACTGCCAGCGGCGACCAGTGTCTTCGCGGTACCGCTCGGCGAGGAGGCCCGGCGGGTGCTCTTCGGGATCGTCACGCAACTGCGCCGCGAGGGCGTGGCAGCGGACTTCGCGTACGGAAGCCGCGGCCTCAAGGGCGCGATGAAGAGCGCCAACCGGTCGGGCGCCCGGTTCACGGTCGTCGCGGGCGAGCGGGACCTGGCAGAGGGCGTGGTCCAGCTCAAGGACATGGAGTCCGGCGAGCAGACGGCGGTCTCCCTGGCGGACGTGGCGCGGACGATCCGCGAGCGCCTGGCCTAGGGCGGGCCGGAATCCCGGCCCGCCCGGCGAACCGGCGCGGCACCCCGGTCGGCCGTCGCGCCGGTCCTTCCACCGGCGGCCTCGTGCACGGCACGAGGCCGCCGACGCACCGGGCCCCAGCACCGGCGGGGTCTCCCCGTACGACCGGTCCCCGACTGCTCGATCACGGCGGCCGGCTCGGGCAGGAACACTCGGCGCAACCCCCGGTCCGTCCGCGGCGACCGGGACGTGACCGCGGTCGCGCCGAGCGCTGCACCGGACGGCGCCGCCGACCGCCGGAAAGCTCCTTGCCGCGGGCGCCGGACTACGGTCCGGGACCACCGGCGCGATCACGCCCTCGCGGTCGTGTGGCCTCGGGCAGGGGCGGGCGACGTGCGCCACCGCCTCGCGCCCCGTCAACCCGGCGGGCGCGGATTCATCCTGCCGGACGACTCCGGCCCGGGAGTGCCAACCGAGGCCGGCGGAAGCCGGGGTCGTCCCGAGCACCGATCCGGGCCCTTCGTCGCAGCTCCGGTGGCCCTGCGGGACTTCCACGGCCGTGCGCTTCCCGGCCCCGCCCGGTCCGAGGATCCCGGACACCCCGCCCCGCCGGATCCCCAGGTCCGGGCCGTCGACCGCGGCCGGTTCGCCGTAGCGCCCGCGCAGTTCGCGCACCGCTCCCGCACATTCGGTCGTGGTCCGGACGGTCGCGCGGACCCGCGCGCTCCGTACCGTCCCTGCGTGAAACCCCGCGCACACCTTTATGTCCATCGAACAGAAGACCAGTGATGCGGTGCGGCACAATGACGGTGCCCAGCAGGCCACTCACTGATGGAACGGCGATATGACGACTGCAGCGGTTGACCATCCCTCCTCCGACCAGGACGAGGACGGCGGGAAGAGGACCATCGGCGGCAGCCGGGCGTTGGCACTGCTGCTGGTGATCACGGGTGCCGCCGGACTCCTCGCCGCCTGGGTCATCACGATCGACAAGTTCAAGCTGCTGGAAGACCCCAACTTCACACCGGGATGCAGCCTCAACCCGGTCGTCGCGTGCGGCAACATCATGAAGAGCGAGCAGGCGGCCGCCTTCGGCTTCCCGAACCCGATGCTCGGTCTCGCCACCTACTCCGTGATCATCGGCATCGGCCTGGCGCTGCTCGCGGGCGCGCGCTTCCGCAGCTGGTACTGGCTCGGGATGAACGCCGGCACGCTGTTCGGCGTCGGCTTCTGCACCTGGCTCCAGTACCAGTCCCTCTACAACATCAACTCGCTCTGCCTGTGGTGCTGCCTGGCCTGGGTCGCCACGATCTTCATGTTCTGCTACGTCACCACGCACAACATCAAGCACCGGATCCTGCCCGCGCCGAACTGGCTGCGCAACGGGCTGACGGAGTTCCACTGGGTGCCGCCGGTCCTGTGGGTCGGCATCATCGGCATGCTGATCCTGACCCGCTGGTGGGACTTCTGGACCGGCTGACCGGACCGCCGCTCCTGCCGGGCGACCGGCCCGGCAGGGATGTCGGTGCCGTGGCATAGGCTTCGAAACGTGGAGCCCGACCTCTTTACCGCAGCCGCCGAAGACCGCCAGGAGAAGGACCCGTCCAGCAGCCCACTGGCTGTCCGGATGCGCCCCCGCACTCTCGACGAGGTCGTCGGCCAGCAGCATCTGCTCAAGCCGGGCTCGCCGCTGCGCCGCCTCGTCGGCGAGGGCAACGGCGGACCCGCGGGCCCCTCGTCCGTGATCCTCTGGGGGCCGCCCGGCATCGGGAAGACGACTCTGGCGTACGTGGTCAGCAAGGCCACCAACAAGCGCTTCGTGGAGCTCTCCGCGATCACCGCGGGCGTCAAGGAAGTGCGGGCCGTCATCGAGGGCGCCCGTCGCGCCACCGGCGGGTACGGCAAGGAGACCGTCCTCTTCCTCGACGAGATCCACCGCTTCTCCAAGGCGCAGCAGGACTCCCTGCTTCCGGCCGTGGAGAACCGCTGGGTGACCCTGATCGCGGCGACCACCGAGAATCCGTACTTCTCGATCATCTCGCCCCTGCTGTCACGCTCGCTGCTGCTCACACTGGAGTCGCTCACCGACGACGACCTGCGCGGCCTGCTCCGGCGTGCGCTGGCCGACGCGCGCGGGCTCGGCGGCGCGGTGGCACTGCCGGAGGATGCCGAGGCACATCTGCTGCGCATCGCGGGCGGGGACGCCCGCCGGGCGCTGACCGCGCTGGAGGCCGCGGCCGGTGCGGCGCTGTCCAAGCAGGAGACGGAGATCAGCCTCCAGACGCTGGAGGAAACCGTCGACCGCGCGGCGGTCAAGTACGACCGTGACGGCGACCAGCACTACGACGTGGCGAGCGCGCTCATCAAGTCGATCCGCGGCTCCGACGTCGACGCCGCGCTGCACTACCTGGCCCGGATGATCGAGGCGGGGGAGGACCCCCGGTTCATCGCCCGGCGGCTGATGATCTCGGCCAGCGAGGACATCGGTCTCGCCGACCCCACGGCGCTGCCCACCGCCGTCGCGGCCGCCCAGGCGGTCGCCATGATCGGATTCCCGGAGGCGGCACTCACCCTGAGCCACGCCACGATCGCGCTGGCTCTCGCTCCCAAGTCCAACGCCGCGACGCTGGCGATCTTCGCCGCCCAGGAGGACGTGCGGAAGGGCCTTGCTGGCCCCGTCCCGGCCCATCTGCGCGACGGCCACTACAAGGGCGCCGCCAAGCTGGGCCACGCCCAGGGCTATGTGTATCCGCACGACGTCCCCGGCGGCATCGCCGTCCAGCAGTACGCCCCGGACGCGGTCCGCGACAAGCACTACTACCAGCCCACGCGCTACGGCGCGGAGGCGCGTTACGCGGATGTGGTGGAGCGGGTCCGCGAGCGCCTCGGCCGCGCGGGCTCCGACGGCGCGAGCCCGTCCGCGGACTGAGGCGCCCGCGCGCGGTCCGCGGACGCGCGGGGCACGCAGCCACAGGGGTCTGGGGGAGGGCGGGGCACGCAGCCGCAGGGCGTGCGGGAGCGCGGCGGGGCCGGTCCCTCCGTTTCAGCCCGCCGCTGCCTCGAAGAGCGTGTGCATGGCGTGGCGGAGTCCGCTGATGTCGCGCACCGGCTCGGGAAATTCGAAGCGCGCGTCGAAGCAGCGTCCCCGGCCCTCGCAGAGGCGCACGCGCAGCCCGTACCGGTCCAGCGCGAGCGGTACGACGGAGGGCCGGTGGGCCGCGCAGCGGCGGGCCGAGAGCTCGCCCAGCAGTCCGCACAGCGTGGACAGCTGTGCGCCGTGCGCCGTGTGCAGATGCTGGAGCAGTTCCGCCTCGTGACCGACGAGCGGGTCGGGCAGCGCGTCCCGGAACTCCTCGGGTTCGACTTCCTCGGCGCCCCACAGATCGTCCACGTACGCCTCGCCCGTCTCCAGCCGGAGCGTCGTCCGGCCGGGCCCCGACACGCCGGGTACGGTGGTGAGCCAGCCGGAGATCCGGGCGCGGCCGCGGATGCGGTGCGGTACGGAGACCGGGGCGACGTCCGTGATCTCCAGCACAGCGGTCAGCTCGTCGCCCTCGGCGTGCGTCGCGGCCCGTACGGCCGGGGAATCCGTGGGGAGTTCGAGGAACAGATCCCCGTCGGGTCCTACGCTCCTGGCCGACGGCATCAGCTGATGCGGGCCGGCCGCGTTCAGCCCGGGCACGAGCAGTACCGCCGAACAGGTACTCTGTACGAGAGTTCGTGTGCGCTCGGCTGCTGACGGCATCCGAGTGTTTTCTAGCCCGCCGGGACGCGGCTGACCACGATCTGATCGGTCCTCCGTCGTATCGGCACCCCGAGGGGTGTCGACGCTGTCAGTGCTGTCCGTGATGTGTGTGGTGTTCCCCGGGCGAGACATGCGATCTCCTCAAGTAAGGTGAGCCTAACCTAACCTACAACGGAGGTCTGGAGAACGTGCCTAACCAGTCGCGTCCCAAGGTCAAGAAGAGCCGCGCGCTCGGCATCGCGCTGACGCCGAAGGCCGTCAAGTACTTCGAGGCCCGCCCCTACCCGCCGGGCGAGCACGGCCGCGGTCGCAAGCAGAACTCGGACTACAAGGTCCGTCTGCTGGAGAAGCAGCGCCTGCGTGCCCAGTACGACATCAGCGAGCGTCAGATGGCGCGTGCCTACGACCGCGCCAAGAAGGCCGAGGGCAAGACGGGCGAGGCGTTGGTCGTCGAGCTTGAGCGCCGTCTCGACGCTCTGGTTCTGCGTTCGGGCATCGCCAAGACGATCTACCAGGCGCGCCAGATGGTCGTGCACGGTCACATCGAGGTCGACGGCCGCAAGGTCGACAAGCCGTCCTTCCGTGTCCGTCCCGACAACATCGTGATGGTCCGCGAGCGCAGCCGCGACAAGCACCCCTTCCAGGTGGCCCGCGAGGGTGGTTACGCCCCCGACGGCGAGACCCCGCGCTACCTGCAGGTGAACCTGAAGGCCCTGGCCTTCCGCCTTGACCGGGACCCGAACCGCAAGGAAATCCCCGTGATCTGCGACGAGCAGCTCGTCGTCGAGTACTACGCCCGCTGATCCAGGCGCAGTCGCTCTCACCAGCGCTCCGGCCCGCCCCTTCCCGTCGTACGGGAGGTGGCGGGCCTCCGCGTTTCTCCGGGGTCCGGCAGCGGCCCGGGGAAACGTTCCGGCGTCCGCGGCCGGCCCGCGGGCCCGCCCGCCAGCGCCCTGGCCACCGCCGCGTCCAGATCCAGCCGCCCGCCCGCACGCAGCCCCGATTCGTACGGGCCGTCACCCAGCTCCCGGCGGGCCAGCTGCTCGCAGCGGACACGGGGCTGCCCGTAGTACGCCGAACCGAACAGCGGCAGTCCCACCGACGGCCAGATCCGGTCGGCGGCCCCCTGTAGCACCGCCGCCTCCGCCGCGTCCCCCTCGACCGCCGTGACCAGGGCCATCAGCTCCAGGGCGAGGACCGAGCCGAGCAGATCGTGGAAGGCGCGGCCGATCGCCAGGGACTCCCCGAGCAGCTCCCGGGCCCGGTCCGGCCGGTCCCGTTGCAGCGCCGCGAAGGCCAGTACGTACAGCGCGTACGAGAGGGCCCACCGCTCCCCGTGGTCCTCGCAGATCTCCCTGACCTCCTCGCAGATCGCGGCGGCGCCGTCCAGGTCCCCGTGGAACCCGACCGCCATCGCCAGCTCGATCTGGGCCATCAGCACATTGCTGTTCAGCTCGCCGAGTTCCCGGTAGCGGCCGAGCGCGTCGTCCAGCAACTCCTGCGCCCTGACCATGTCGTCCGTGACGAGCGCCAGGCACCCCATCCGGTGCACCGCGTACGCGAGCGCCGTGGAGTCGTCGGCCCGGTCGGCCTCGTCCCGGCACTCCTGCAGTGCGGAGATCGCGCCGACCGGGTCCCCCTGCAGCACGGCCACATGGCCCAGCACCCACAGCGCCTTGAGCCGCGAGGAGTCGTACGGTGTCTCCTCCTCCAGCACGTGGTCCAGCCAGTGCCGGCCCTCCGAGAGGCGTCCGCAGCCCACCCAGAGGAACCAGAGGGTGCCCGCGAGGTACTGCGCGAGGTGGGCCTCGCCCGGGCTCTCCAGCGAAGACTCCATCGCCCGCCGCAGATTCGGCAGCTCGCTCTCCACCCGGGCGGCCACCTCACCCTGCCGCGGGCTGAACCAGTCGAGCTCGCACCAGGTGGCCAGACCCAGGAACCAGTCCCGGTGGCGGCGGCGCAGCCGGTCCGTGTCGCCGGTGGCCGCCAGCCACTCGGCGCCGTACTCCCGCACCGTGTCCAGCATCCGGTAGCGGGTGCCGGCCGCCGAGTCCTCTCGAACAACGACGGACTGGGTCAGCAGTCCGCAGAGCACATCGAGCACCGACTCGGCCGGCAGGCCGACGCCGCCGCAGACGTACTCGACGGCTTCCAGATCGAACTGCCCGGCGAACACCGAGAGCCGTGCCCAGAGCAGCCGCTGCTCCGGAGCGCAGAGTTCGTGGCTCCAGCCGATGGCCGTGCGGAGGGTCTGGTGACGTGCCAGGGCGCCGCGGCCGGAGCCGGTCAGCAGCCGGAAGCGGTCGTCCAGGCGCTGCAGCACCTGCTCGGTGGAGAGGGCGCGCAGCCGTCCGGCGGCCAGCTCCAGCGCGAGCGGGATCCCGTCCAGCCGGCGGCACAGCTCCCGTGCGCTCGCGCGATTGCGGTCCGTCAGCCGGAACCCCGGCCGCACCGCGGCGGCACGCTCCGCGAGGAGCAGCATCGCGTCCTCGTCCGTCATCGGCGCGAGCGGGAAGGTGAGCTCGCCGTCCAGCTCCAGGGGCAGCCGCCCGGCGGCCAGCACCCGCAGCTGCGGGGCCCGGCGCAGCAGTTCGCGCACGAGCTCGGCGCAGGCGTCCACGAGATGCTCGAAGCCGTCGATCACCAGGAGGAGTTGGCGTCCGGCCAGGTGCTCGACGAGCGTCGTACGGGGTGGTCTGCTGGTGTGATCGGTCAGTCCGAGGGCGTCGACCAGCGCGTGTTCCAGCAGCTCGGGATCGTGGATGGCGGACAGCTCCACCATGCGGACACCGTCGCAGTACCGTTTCTCCATGAGCGCCGCGATCTTGGTGGCGCAGCGGGTCTTGCCCACCCCGCCCACCCCGACCACGGTGACGAGCCTCGATTCGTCCAGCCGCCGGCCGAGGTCGGCCAGTTCGTTCTCCCGGCCGACGAAGCTGTTGAGTTCCGCCGGGAGACCGCCGGGGGCGGCTGTGGGGGTTCCCGGACCGTGGGGGGAGGGGAAGGAGCGCTGGGGGCGTCGCATGAAACACGCAGAGTACTGGCATGGATGCTCTCCGTACAATCGCCTTATGGCAACTCCGGTCCTTCCCGCCGGTAATGCGGTACGGGGCGCGACCACCGGCGCGATAGGCTCGGGAGACGACGACTGGCTGTTGCGGCAGCGGTCGCCGGACCGAGCAGAGACAGACAGAGACAGTACAGAGACAGCGACAAGCTAGAGAGCGGTGCACTGTGTCCGGTGGAGAGGTGGCCGGGATCCTGGTGGCCGTCTTCTGGGCGATCCTGGTTTCGTTCCTCGCCGTCGTACTGGTGAGGCTGGCCCAGACGCTCAGGGCGACCACCAAGCTCGTGGCGGACGTGACCGAGCAGGCGGTCCCGCTGCTTGCCGACGCCGCCACCACCGTGCGCTCCGCGCAGACCCAGCTCGACAAGGTCGACGCGATCGCCACGGACGTCCAGGAAGTCACCTCCAACGCCTCCGCTCTCTCCACCACCGTCGCCTCGACCTTCGGCGGGCCGCTCGTCAAGGTCGCCGCTTTCGGTTACGGGGTGCGCCAGGCCATCGGCCGCAAGGCCGGCCCGGAACCGGAACCTGCCCGACGGCCGGCCCGCCGTGCGGTGATCGTCGGCCGTACCGTGCCGTCCGCGCGCGGCAGGAAGCGCAACGGCAGAAACTCCCGCGGATCGAAGGACTGACGCAGCGATGTTCCGCCGTACGTTCTGGTTCACCGCCGGCGCCGCCGCCGGCGTCTGGGCCACCACCAAGGTCAACCGCAAGCTCAAGCAGCTGACCCCCGAGAGCCTCGCGGCGCAGGCCGCCGACAGGGCGATCGAGACCGGCCACAAGCTCAAGGACTTCGCTCTGGACGTCCGTGAGTCCATGGCCCGGCGCGAGGCCGAACTGGGCGAGGCGCTGGGCCTGGAGGCACCGGTCGACCCCGAGCTCCCCGTACGGCGCCACTTCGCCGTCGAAGCGGCCGAGCCCGTCGGACCCGACAGGTCCCTCGAAGCCGCCCGCTACCGCAAGCTTCCCTACAACTCGTACAACCGGAATGAGGACCACTGATGGAGTCGGCTGAAATTCGTCGCCGCTGGCTGAGCTTCTTCGAGGAGCGCGGTCACACCGTCGTCCCTTCGGCGTCGCTCATCGCGGACGACCCGACTCTGCTGCTCGTCCCGGCGGGCATGGTTCCCTTCAAGCCGTACTTCCTCGGGGAGGTCAAGCCGCCCGCCCCGCGCGTCACCAGCGTGCAGAAGTGCGTCCGGACGCCGGACATCGAAGAGGTCGGCAAGACCACCCGGCACGGCACGTTCTTCCAGATGTGCGGCAACTTCTCCTTCGGCGACTACTTCAAGGAAGGCGCCATCAGCTACGCCTGGGAGGCTCTGACGAGCTCCGTGGCGGACGGCGGCTTCGGTCTCGACCCCGAGCGGCTCTGGATCACGGTCTATCTCGACGACGACGAGGCCGAGGTCATCTGGCGCGACAAGATCGGCGTACCGGCCGAGCGGATCCAGCGCCTGGGCAAGAAGGACAACTTCTGGTCCATGGGCGTCCCCGGCCCCTGCGGTCCCTGCTCCGAGATCAACTACGACCGCGGCCCCGAGTTCGGCGTCGAGGGCGGCCCGGCCGTCAACGACGAGCGCTACGTGGAGATCTGGAACCTCGTCTTCATGCAGTTCGAGCGGGGCGCCGGTGACGGCAAGGAGGACTTCCCGATCCTCGGCGACCTGCCGTCGAAGAACATCGACACGGGTCTCGGCCTGGAACGCCTCGCCATGATCCTGCAGGGCGTACAGAACATGTACGAGACCGACACCCTGCGCGTCGTCATGGACAGGGCCACCGGGCTGACCGGCGTCCGGTACGGCGCCGAGCACGGTTCGGACGTCTCGCTCCGCGTGGTCGCCGACCACATCCGTACCTCCGTGATGCTCATCGGCGACGGCGTCACCCCCGGCAACGAGGGCCGGGGCTACGTCCTGCGCCGCATCATGCGCCGCGCCATCCGCAACATGCGGCTGCTGGGCGCCACGGGCCCGGTCGTCAAGGACCTGGTCGACGTCGTGATCGACACGATGGGGCAGCAGTACCCGGAGCTGATCACCGACCGCAAGCGCATCGAGACCGTCGCCCTCGCCGAAGAGGCCGCCTTCCTCAAGGCCCTCAAGGGCGGCACCAACATCCTCGACACCGCCGTCACCGAGACCAAGGCCGCCGGCGGCAGGGTCCTCGCCGGCGACAAGGCGTTCCTGCTCCACGACACCTGGGGCTTCCCGATCGACCTCACCCTGGAGATGGCCGCCGAACAGGGCCTCTCGGTGGACGAGGACGGCTTCCGCCGCCTGATGAAGGAGCAGCGGGAGCGGGCCAAGGCCGACGCCAAGGCCAAGAAGACCGGCCACGCCGACCTGTCCGCCTACCGCGAGGTCGCCGACAACTCCGGCATCACCGAGTTCACCGGCTACACCGCCACCGAGGGCGAGTCGACCATCGTCGGCCTGCTCGTCGACGGCGTCCCCTCGCCCGCCGCCACCGAGGGCGACGAGATCGAAGTCGTCCTGAACCGCACCCCGTTCTACGCCGAGGGCGGCGGCCAGCTCGCCGACCAGGGCCGCATCCGGCTGGACAGCGGCGCCGTCATCCAGGTCCGCGACGTCCAGCAGCCCGTCCCCGGCGTCTCCGTCCACAAGGGTTCGGTGCAGGTCGGCGAGGTGACCGTCGGTGCCTCGGCCTACGCCGCCATCGACACCACCCGCCGCCGCGCCATCGCCCGCGCCCACAGCGCCACGCACCTCACGCACCAGGCGCTGCGCGACGCACTGGGCCCGACGGCCGCCCAGGCCGGTTCGGAGAACTCGCCGGGCCGCTTCCGCTTCGACTTCGGCTCGCCCGCCGCCGTACCCGGCACGGTCCTCACCGACGTCGAGCAGAGGATCAACGAGGTCCTCGCCCGCGAACTCGACGTCCAGGCCGAGGTCATGCCGATCGCCGAGGCCAAGAAGCAGGGGGCCATCGCCGAGTTCGGCGAGAAGTACGGGGAACGGGTCCGGGTCGTCACCATCGGCGACTTCTCCAAGGAGCTCTGCGGCGGTACGCACGTCCACAACACCGCCCAGCTGGGCCTGGTGAAGCTGCTCGGCGAATCGTCCATCGGGTCTGGTGTGCGCCGTATCGAGGCCCTCGTCGGCGTCGACGCGTACAACTTCCTCGCCCGGGAGCACACGGTCGTCGCCCAGCTCCAGGAGCTGGTCAAGGGCCGCCCCGAGGAGCTCCCGGAGAAGATCGCCGGAATGCTCGGCAAGCTGAAGGACGCCGAGAAGGAGATCGAGAAGTTCCGCGCGGAGAAGGTCCTGCAGGCCGCCGCCGGCCTGGCCGACTCCGCCAAGGACGTACGGGGCGTCGCCCTGGTCACCGGGCAGGTCCCCGACGGCACGTCGGCCGACGATCTGCGCAGGCTCGTCTTCGACGTCCGCGGTCGCGTCCAGGGCGGCCGCCCGGCCGTCGTGGCCCTGTTCACCACCGCCAACGGCCGGCCGCTGACCGTGATCGCCACCAACGAGGCCGCCCGTGAGCGCGGACTCAAGGCCGGCGACCTGGTCCGTGCGGCCGCCAAGACCCTCGGCGGCGGTGGCGGCGGGAAGCCGGACGTCGCCCAGGGCGGCGGCCAGAACCCCGAGGCCATCGGCGCCGCCGTGGCCGCTGTCGAACGCCTCGTCACCGAGACGGCGTGACGGCGGGGATGACGCAGATGCGCCGCGGCCGTCGACTCGCGATCGACGTCGGGGACGCCCGGATCGGGGTCGCCTCGTGCGACCCCGACGGGATCCTCGCCACGCCGGTGGAGACCGTTCCGGGACGCGATGTCCCGGCGGCCCACCGGCGGCTCGGGCAGATCGTCGAGGAGTACGAGCCGATCGAGATCATCATCGGTCTGCCGCGGTCGCTCGGCGGCGGTGAAGGCCCCGCCGCTGCCAAGATCCGGGTCTTCGCCCAGGAGGTCGCCCGCTCGGTCGCGCCCATTCCGGTGCGTCTGGTGGACGAGAGGATGACCACAGTGACGGCCAGTCAAGGACTGCGCGCTTCGGGCGTGAAGTCCAAGAAAGGCCGTTCCGTCATCGATCAGGCTGCCGCTGTGGTGATCCTTCAGAACGCTCTGGAGTCCGAACGGGCGTCAGGCAAAGCCCCGGGCGAAGGCGTCGAAGTGGCTGCCTGATCGCGATACGGTAACGTTCCGCGCGATGCGGCGGTGTTCGAACGAACCGCACAGCACAGAGACGGAATGTCGTCTCGCGGCTCTAGGGGATCGATGACTGAGTATGGCCGGGGCCCCGGCTCCGAACCGTGGCATCCCGAGGATCCCCTGTACGGGGACCAGGGATGGGGAGGACAGCAGCCTGCCCACGGCCAGAACCAGTACGGCGGCGGCCAGCAGCCCTACCCCCAGGACCCGTACGGGCAGCAGCCGCAGCCGCAGGACCCGTACGCGCACCAGGCGCAGCCCCAGGATCCTTACGCGCAGCAGCCCCAGTCGCAGGACCCGTACGGGCAGCAGCAGTCCTACCAGCAGCAACCCGGGTACGGAGTCCAGCAGGACCCGTACGCGCAGCAGCAGCAGCCCCAGCAGTCCCAGCCCCCGTACAACAACGGCGGCTGGGACACCGGACAGCAGCCCGCCGCGATGCCCTACGACGCCCAGCAGGCCGACCCGTACGGTGGCCGGCAGGCCGGCTACGGCGAGACGCACGACTACTACGGCACGCCGGAGGCCTACCCGCCGCCGCAGCCCCCGGGCCGCCGGGAGGCCGCTCCCGAGCCGGCCCCGGTGCAGAGCCCCGACTGGGACCCGGAGGTCCAGCCGGAGGAGACCCACCCCTTCTTCACCGGCGCGGACGACGGGGGCGACAAGGACGACGAGCACGACGACGACCCGCGTGAGTCACGCCGCGGCAGCCGGGGTGGCAACGAGCGCCGGGGCAAGGGCAAGAAGAAGAGCCGCAGCGGCTTTGCCTGCCTGGTCGTCGCGGTGGTCCTGGTCGGCGGCGTCGGGGGAGTGGGCTACCTCGGATACTCGCTCTGGCAGGACAAGTTCGGCGCGGCGCCCGACTTCACCGGAACGGGCACGGGCGATGTCGAGGTCGAGATCGAGAAGGGCGCCCTCGGTTACGACATCGGCAAAATCCTGAAGCAGAAGGGCGTCGTCAAGAGCGTCGACGCGTTCGTCGCCGCGCAGAACGACAACCCCAAGGGCAAGTCGATCCAGGCCGGCGTCTACCTGCTCCACGAGAAGATGTCCGCGGCCGAGGCCCTGAAGATGATGACCGACCCGAACAGCCAGAATCTTCTGGTGATTCCCGAGGGTTACCGCAACATCGTCATCTACGGGATGATCGACAAGAAGCTGGGCCTCAAAAAGGGAACGACCAAGGGAATTGCCACGTCCAAGGCGTCCGACCTCGGTCTGCCGGACTGGGTGAGCGACGACAAGGACATCAAGGACCCGCTGGAAGGATTCCTTTACCCGGCCGCCTATCCGGTCACCAAGGAAACCAAGCCGGAGACACTTCTGAAGAAGATGGTCTCCCGTGCCAACGAGGAGTACGACAAGTTCGACCTTGAGGGAACGGCCAAGAAGTACAAGCTGGATGGCCCATGGCAGGTTCTCACTGTCGCCAGCATGGTCCAGGCGGAGGGCCTCACGCACGACGACTTCCGCAAGATGGCCGAAGTCGTCTACAACCGCTTGAAGCCGAACAACGTCATCACGAACCGTAAGATTGAATTCGATTCCGCATTCAATTACCTCAAGAACCAGAGCAGGATCAAGATCAGCTCGAAGGAGATCCGGACCAATCCGGACCCCTACAACACCTATTACCACGAGGGCCTTCCGCCGGGTCCGATCAGCAATCCGGGTGACGAAGCCCTGCGAGCGACACTCAATCCCACTCGTGACGGGTGGATGTTCTTCATCTCGCTCGACGGCAAGAAGACCGAGTTCACCAAGACGGCCGCCGAGCACGAAAAGCTCAACCGGAAATTCAAGGAAGAGCATGGCCTCGACTGACGGGCGTCGCCGGGCAGCCGTCCTCGGTTCGCCCATCGCCCACTCGCTCTCCCCGGTGCTGCACCGGGCCGCGTACGCCGAACTCGGCCTGAACGGGTGGTCGTACGACCGCTTCGAGATCGACGAGGAGGGTCTCCCCGCCTTCATGGAGGGGCTCGACTCCACCTGGGCCGGGCTCTCGCTGACCATGCCGCTCAAGCGCGCGGTCATCCCGCTGCTGGATTCCGTCAGCGCGACCGCATCGTCCGTGGAGGCCGTCAACACGGTCGTCCTCACGGCCGACGGGCGACGAGTCGGTGACAACACCGACATCCCCGGCATGATCGCCGCGCTGCGGGAACGCGGTGTCGAGAAGACCGAATCCGCCGCAGTCCTCGGCGCCGGAGCGACTGCCTCCTCGGCGCTCGCCGCACTGTCCGAGATCTGTACGGGACCGGTCACGGCGTACGTCCGCAGCCGGGAACGAGGTCAGGAGATGCGCGGCTGGGGCGAACGGCTCGGCGTCGACGTGCGGATCTCCGACTGGGCGGAGGCCGAGCAGGCGCTGCGTGCTCCGCTGGTCGTCGCCACCACTCCGGCCGGTGCCACGGACGCGCTGGCCGGCGCCGTACCGGACCGGCCGGGCACGCTCTTCGATGTGCTGTACGAGCCCTGGCCGACCGGACTGGCCACCGCCTGGGCGGCCCGCGAGGGCGCAGTCATCGGAGGTCTCGACCTTCTGGTGCACCAGGCCGTCCTTCAGGTCGAGCAGATGACGGGCCGCGCGCCGGCGCCGCTCGCGGCCATGCGGCGGGCCGGGGAAGCGGCACTCGCCGCCCGCTGACCCCTCCCGCCCGGTGAACGGGAGGCGTCCGTCTGCTGGACCGGCGGCCGGTTCACGCCCCCGGTCGTGGGAGGATCGAAGCGGCGGGCCAGGGCCGCGCACCCGGTCGCGCCGTCGCAGTTCCAGGCGCGAGCAAGAGGAGCACCGTTGAGCAGGTTGCGCTGGCTGACCGCGGGGGAGTCGCACGGCCCCGCACTCGTGGCGACGCTGGAGGGTCTTCCCGCCGGTGTCCCGATCACCACGGAGATGGTGGCGGACGCACTCGCCCGGCGGCGGCTCGGTTACGGCCGCGGTGCGCGGATGAAGTTCGAGAAGGACGAGGTCACCTTCCTCGGCGGAGTGCGGCACGGTCTCACCATGGGCTCGCCGGTCGCCGTGATGGTGGGCAACACCGAGTGGCCCAAGTGGGAGCAGGTCATGTCGGCCGACCCGGTCGACCCCGACGAACTGGCCGCGCTGGCCCGCAACGCCCCGCTGACCCGCCCCCGTCCCGGCCACGCCGACCTCGCCGGGATGCAGAAGTACGGCTTCGACGAGGCGCGGCCGATCCTGGAGCGCGCCAGCGCCCGGGAGACCGCGGCCCGGGTCGCGCTCGGTGCCGTCGCCCGGTCGTACCTCAAGGAGACCGCGGGCATCGAGATCGTCAGCCATGTCGTCGAGCTGGCCACGGCCAGGGCGCCGTACGGCGTCTACCCGACGCCCGCCGACGTCGAGCGGCTGGACGCCGACCCGGTGCGCTGCCTGGACGCCGATGCGAGCAAGGAGATGATCGCCGAGATCGACCAGGCCCACAAGGACGGCGACACCCTCGGCGGCGTCGTCGAGGTGCTGGCCTACGGGGTGCCCGTCGGCCTCGGCTCGCACGTCCACTGGGACCGCCGCCTCGACGCCCGGCTCGCCGCGGCGCTGATGGGCATCCAGGCCATCAAGGGCGTCGAGGTCGGCGACGGCTTCGACCTGGCCCGGGTTCCCGGCTCGAAGGCGCACGACGAGATCCTGGTCACCGAGGACGGCATCAAGCGCGCATCCGGCCGCTCCGGCGGCACGGAGGGCGGTCTGACCACCGGCGAGCTGCTGCGGGTCCGCGCCGCGATGAAGCCCATCGCGACCGTCCCGCGCGCGCTCGCCACCGTCGATGTGGTCACCGGTGAGCCCGCCAAGGCTCACCACCAGCGCTCCGATGTCTGTGCCGTTCCGGCCGCGGGCATTGTCGCCGAGGCGATGGTCGCTCTGGTCCTGGCCGACGCCGTCGCGGAGAAGTTCGGCGGGGACAGCGTCACGGAGACCCGCCGCAACGTGCAGTCGTACCTCGACCACCTGCAGATCCGATGAGCGGCCCGCTGATCGTCCTCGTCGGGCCGATGGGCGTCGGCAAGTCCACGGTCGGTGAACTGCTGGCCGACCGGCTCGGCACCACCTACCGGGACACCGACGCGGACGTCGTCGCCGCGGCCGGCAAGCCGATCCCGGAGATCTTCTACGACGAGGGCGAGGAGCACTTCCGCGAGCTGGAGCGACAGGCCGTGCACACCGCCGTCGCCGAGCACACGGGTGTCCTCTCCCTCGGCGGCGGCGCCGTGCTCGACGCGACGACCCGCGCGCTGCTCGCCGACCGCCCCGTCGTCTATCTCTCGATGGATGTCGAGGAGGCCGTCAAGCGGGTCGGCCTGAACACCGCCCGCCCCCTGCTCGCCGTCAACCCGCGCCGGCAGTGGCGCGAGCTGATGGACGCGCGCCGCCACCTGTACACCGAGGTGGCCCGGGTGACCGTCGCCACCGACGAGCGCACCCCCGAAGAGGTCGCCCAGGCGGTCCTCGACGCACTGGAACTGCCGGAACGCACGGACGCCCCCGTCACCCCCGGCCGGGAGAACACATGACCGAGCAGGGCCCTACCCGTATCCAGATCGCCGGCAGCGCGGGCACCGACCCGTACGAGGTGCTGATCGGCCGACAGCTCCTCGGCGAGCTGCCCACGCTCATCGGCGACCGCGCCAAGCGGGTCGCCGTCCTGCACCCCGAGGCGCTCGCCGAGACCGGTGAGGCGGTCCGCCAGGACCTCGCCGAGCAGGGCTACGAGGCCATCGCGATCCAGCTGCCGAACGCCGAGGAGGCCAAGACCGTCGAGGTCGCCGCCTACTGCTGGAAGGCGCTCGGACAGACCGGCTTCACCCGCACCGACGTCATCATCGGCGTCGGCGGCGGAGCCACCACCGATGTCGCCGGATTCGTCGCGGCGACCTGGCTGCGCGGAGTGCGCTGGATCGCCGTGCCCACGACCGTGCTCGCCATGGTCGACGCGGCCGTCGGCGGCAAGACCGGCATCAACACCGCCGAGGGCAAGAACCTCGTCGGCGCCTTCCACCCGCCCGCCGGGGTCCTGTGCGACCTCGCCGCGCTGGACTCGCTGCCGGTGCACGACTACGTCAGCGGCATGGCCGAGATCATCAAGGCCGGCTTCATCGCCGACCCCGTGATCCTCGACCTCATCGAGGCGGACCCGGACGGAGCCCGGACGCCCACCGGGCCCCACACCGCCGAGCTGATCGAGCGCGCCATCCGGGTCAAGGCCGAGGTCGTCTCCAGCGACCTCAAGGAATCCGGGCTGCGCGAGATCCTCAACTACGGCCACACCCTGGCCCACGCGATCGAGAAGAACGAGCGCTACAAGTGGCGGCACGGCGCGGCCGTCTCGGTCGGCATGGTCTTCGCCGCCGAGCTGGGCCGGCTGGCCGGACGCCTCGACGACGCCACCGCCGACCGGCACCGCGCCGTCCTGGAGTCCGTCGGACTCCCGCTCACCTACCGCGGCGACCAGTGGCCCAAGCTGCTGGAGAACATGAAGGTCGACAAGAAGTCCCGCGGCGACCTGCTGCGCTTCATCGTCCTGGACGGCCTCGGCAAGCCCACCGTGCTGGAGGGCCCCGACCCGGCCGTGCTGCTCGCCGCCTACGGGGAGGTGTCGGCGTGACCCGCCGGGTCCTCGTCCTCAACGGGCCGAACCTCGGCCGGCTCGGCTCCCGCGAGCCGGATGTGTACGGCGCCACGTCCTACGCCGGACTCGTCGAGACCTGTCAGGCCCTCGGCAAGGAGCTCGGCTTCGACGTCGAGGTCCGGGAGACCAACGACGAGGGCGAGCTGATCCGCTGGCTCCACGAGGCCGCGGACGGTTCAATTCCGGTCGTTCTCAACCCGGGCGCCTTCACCCATTATTCGTACGGAATGCGGGACGCGGCGGCCCAGCGCACCGCCCCGCTGATCGAGGTGCACATCTCGAACCCGTACGCACGGGAGGAATTCCGCCACAACTCCGTGGTCGCACCGGTCGCCACCGGGACCGTCGCCGGGTTCGGCATCGGCTCCTACCGCCTCGCCCTGCGTGCCCTCGCGGACGAGACGACCGGCTGACGGACCGGCACACCGGACGGCCGACCTGGCCGACCGGGCACTGTGGACCGTCCCCGGCCGTTCCCCCCGTGGCGGCCGGGGACGGTACGGTTGCCGTTCCACCAGCGCCAGTTGCCTGTACGAGACGGAGTGGCACCGGATGCAGCACGCAGTGGGGGCCCCGCTGCCGCCGCCCCAAGGCCCCGGAAGCGGACCTGTCGGCTGGACGCACCAGGCCCAGCTCCCCGGACCGCCGGGGCCGCCGCCCAGCACCCCTCCCACGCCCCCGACGCCCCCGGGCTGGAGTGGACCCGTGCCGCAGCACGCCCCGGCACCGCGCTCCAGGGAGACCACCGGGCACATCCAGCTGCCGCCCGGCGGACCCGTTCCGCTACCGTCGCCACCCGCCGAGTCCGGCACCGGCAGCGCGACCCTCGCCGTTCTGCTGATCGGGCCCGCGGGCGCCGGCAAGACCACCGTGGCCAAGCTCTGGGCCAGCCGCCGCCGGGTCCCCACGGCCCACGTCAGCCTCGACGACGTCCGTGAATGGGTCTGCTCCGGCTTCGCCGACCCCCAGGCCGGGTGGAACGACCACTCCGAGGCCCAGTACCGCCTCGCCCGCCGCACCTGCGGCTTCGCCGCCCGCAACTTCCTCGCCAACGGCATCTCCTGCATCCTGGACGACGCCGTCTTCCCGGACCGGCCGGTCGTCGGTCTCGGCGGCTGGAAGCGCCATGTGGGCCCCGGACTGCTGCCCGTCGTCCTGCTGCCCGGCCTGGAGATCGTGCTGGAGCGCAATGCCGCCCGCAGCGGGAACCGCCGCCTGTCGGACGAGGAGGTCGCCCGGATCCACGGCCGGATGGCCGGGTGGTACGGCTCCGGACTGCCGATCATCGACAACTCGACGTACGACGTGCAGACCACCGCCCGCGTCCTGGACGACATACTCGCCCGCTCCATAGCCAGTCCACCGGCCTGGTGAACGACCACCGAGCGGTGATTCCCGGTCCGGTGACGGGCGGGCCGCGGCCCCCGGTCGGATGCGCTGACCGAGCAGGCCCGCGCCACCGCTCGTAGGCTCGTGGCATGTCAGACGTGTACGCCGTCCGCCGCGGGCTGCTCCGCGACCGGTGCGCCGCCGTCGGATCCGCGGCCGCGCTGGTCTCCCGCCCCGCCAACGTCCGCTATCTCGCGGGCGGAGCGCCTCCGGGTGCCGTGCTGCTGCTCGGCCCGGGTGGGGACGTGCTGCTCTGCCCCCGCGACCCGCCCGACGATCCCTCCGACGGGCGCACGGACGATCAGCTGCGGGTGTCCCCGCTGGCGGACGGCGACGGTGATCCGGCGGTCGCGGCCGCGGACCTGGCCGGTTCCTCGGGTGCGGAGTCCCTGGCCGTCGAGGAGCACCATCTGACGGTCTCCCGCCACCGGGCCATGGGCTCGGTCGCCCCGCGGCTCCGGCTCGCCGACCTCGGTGCCACCGTCGAGCAGCTCCGGGTGGTCAAGGACGAGGAGGAGATCGCCTGTCTGCGGATCGCCGCAGAGATCACCGACCAGGCCCTGGGGGAACTCCTCGAATCGATCCTGGTGGGCCGCACGGAACGGCATCTCGCCCTGGAGCTGGAGCGCCGCCTGGTGGACCACGGCGCCGACGGCCCCGCCTTCACCACCTCCGTGGCCACCGGGCCGAACTCGGGCCAGGGCCGCCACCGGCCCTCGGACCGACGGGTGGAGGAGGGGGATTTCCTCTCCGTCTGCCTCGGCGCCAACTATCGCGGCTACCGCTGCGAGATCGGCCGCACGTTCGTCATCGGGACGTCGCCGGCCGACTGGCAGATCGAGCTCTACGACCTGGTTTTCGCCGCTCAGCGGGCCGGGCGCGAAGCCCTCGTACCGGGCGCCGCCTACCGCGACGTGGACCGCGCGGCCCGCCACATCCTGGACTCCGCGGGCCACGGCGGGAGCCTCGCCCCATGGACCGGGCACGGGGTGGGGCTCGAAATCGACGAGGACCCGCAGCTGGCACCTGCGGCCATGGGTAAACTGGACGCTTGTGTGCCGGTCACCGTCGAACCGGGGGTCCACCTCCCGGGCCGGGGCGGGGTCCGGATCGATGACACGCTCGTCGTGCGCCCCGAGGCGGACGGCGGACCCGAGCTACTCACCATTACGACCAAGGAGCTGCTCGCGCTCTAGCGCGCATCCTCGGTCGTTCCACCAGCTTCAGTCCAGGAGATTCCGCAACCGTGGCTTCCACGAACGACCTCAAGAACGGCCTGGTGCTCAAGCTCGACGGAGGCCAGCTCTGGTCCGTCGTCGAGTTCCAGCACGTCAAGCCCGGCAAGGGCCCGGCCTTCGTGCGCACCAAGCTCAAGAACGTGCTCTCCGGCAAGGTCGTCGACAAGACGTTCAACGCCGGCGTGAAGGTCGAAACGGCCACCATCGACCGTCGCGACATGCAGTTCTCGTACATGGACGGCGAGTACTTCGTCTTCATGGACATGGACACGTACGACCAGCTCATGGTCGACCGCAAGGCTGTCGGCAACGCCGCCAACTTCCTGATCGAGGGCTTCACCGCCTCCGTCGCCCAGCACGAGGGCGAGGTGCTCTACGTCGAGCTGCCCGCCGCCGTCGAGCTGACCGTCAAGCACACCGACCCGGGCGTCCAGGGCGACCGCTCCACCGGTGGCACCAAGCCCGCCACGCTGGAGACCGACTACGAGATCGGCGTTCCGCTCTTCATCACCACGGGTGAGAAGATCAAGGTCGACACCCGCACGGGCGACTACCTCGGCCGGGTGAACAGCTAACCGTGGCTGCCCGGAACAAGGCCCGCAAGCGCGCCTTCCAGATCCTCTTCGAGGCCGACCAGCGCGGTGAGTCCGTGCAGACGGTCCTCGCGGACTGGGTGCGGCACTCGCGGGCCGACAACCGCCAGCCGCCGGTCACCGAGTACACGATGGAGCTCGTCGAGGGGTACGCGCAGTACGCGGACCGGATCGACGACCTCATCGTGACCTACGCCGTGGACTGGGAGATCGACCGCATGCCGGTCGTCGACCGGAACATCCTGCGGCTCGGTGCGTACGAGCTGATCTGGGTGGACGGCACCCCGGACGCGGTGGTGATCGACGAGGCGGTCCAGCTCGCCAAGGAGTTCTCCACCGACGACTCCCCGTCCTTCGTGAACGGGCTGCTGGCCCGGTTCAAGGACCTCAAGCCGAACCTTCGCCGGGAGCAGTAGCCTCCGGCGGCGTTCAGCCGACGAAGGGCCCACGGTCGGACGACCGTGGGCCCTTCGGCACGTCCGCGCCCCGATGCCGGGCGTCCGGCTGCCGCACAACGAGAACGCCGTGCCGACCGGGCCCCGGAGAGGGGCCCGCGTCAACACGGCGGCACGTTTCTGCGAAGGGGCCTCAGCCCTCGTCGTGGGCGACGGCGCGGCGCGCGTCCGCGTCCAGCACGCCCCAGCTGATCAGCTGTTCCGTGAGCACGGACGGCGACTGGTCGTAGATCACGGCCAGCGTGCGCAGGTCGTCCTGGCGGATCGAGAGCACCTTGCCGTTGTAGTCACCGCGCTGGCTCTGGATCGTCGCGGCGTAGCGCTGCAGCGGTCCGGCCTTCTCCGGCGGGACGTGGGCGAGGCGCTCCAGGTCCAGTACGAGCTTCGGCGGCGGCTCGGCGGCCCCGCCGGGCGTCGTACCGGGCAGGAGCTCCTGCACCGGGACCCCGTAGAAGTCCGCGAGCTCGGCGAGGCGCTGCACGGTCACGGCACGGTCGCCGCGCTCGTACGAACCGACCACGACGGCCTTCCAGCGGCCCTGCGACTTCTCCTCCACGCCGTGGAGGGAGAGGCCCTGCTGGGTGCGGATGGCACGGAGCTTGGCCCCGAGCTGTTTTGCGTATTCGCTGGACATAAGGCTCCCCGGACGCTGGAACATTTTGCGGCTCCGCCGCGTGGCTGGTAACTCACTGTGAGGTTACGCAGCGTTACTTGGATGCGTCAAGCCGAACGGTCCGCACCGGCACCTCCCGGGGGTGCGACCGGGGCCCGGCACAAGCCCTGGTAACGTGGATGACGCAATTTCGACGTCCTTTAAGGTCCGTCCAGTGAGGCGGAGAAGGAGGTCCGTTTCTTATGGACGCACAGCATGAAGCCACTGGCAACGCGGCACGCCCCGTTCTCGAGGCTCCCGACATCGCCCGGGTACTGACCCGAATCGCCCACGAGATCGTCGAACGCGCCAAGGGCGCCGACGACGTGGTACTTCTCGGCATCCCGACGCGGGGCGTCTTCCTCGCCCGCCGGCTCGCCGAGAAACTCCAGGAGATCACCGGCCGGAAGATGCCGGTCGGCTCCCTCGACATCACGATGTACCGCGACGACCTGCGGCTGCGCCCGGCGCGTGCCCTGGCCCGCACCGACATCCCCGGCGAGGGCATCGAGGGCCGCCTGGTCGTCCTCGTCGACGACGTCCTCTTCTCGGGCCGTACGATCCGCGCCGCGCTCGACGCGCTGGGCGACATCGGCAGGCCCCGCGCGGTGCAGCTCGCCGTCCTCGTCGACCGCGGTCACCGCGAACTCCCGATCCGTGCCGACTACGTCGGCAAGAACCTCCCCACGTCGCTGCGGGAGACGGTCAAGGTCCAGCTCGCCGAGGAGGACGGCCGCGACGCTGTGCTGCTCGGTGTCGAGCAGACCGCTCCCGCGGGCGCACAGTAACCGCACTTCACCCGTACGGCGCACCCCTGGCCCGTACGGCTGCCTCCGTGCGCCCGCATGCCTGAATCCTCCAGCCCCCGGAGAACACCCAGATGAAGCGTCACCTCATCTCGGCCGCCGATCTCACCCGCGACGACGCCGTCCTGATCCTCGACACCGCCGAGGAGATGGCACGGGTCGCGGACCGGCCGATCAAGAAGCTCCCCACCCTGCGCGGCCGTACCGTCGTCAACCTCTTCTTCGAGGACTCGACGCGTACCCGCATCTCCTTCGAGGCCGCCGCCAAGCGCCTCTCCGCCGATGTCATCAACTTCTCCGCGAAGGGCTCGTCCGTCTCCAAGGGCGAGTCGCTCAAGGACACCGCGCTGACCCTGGAGGCGATGGGCGCCGACGCCGTCGTCATCCGGCACGGCGCCTCCGGTGCCCCGTACCGCCTCGCGACCTCAGGCTGGATCGACGGCGCCGTCGTCAACGCCGGTGACGGCACCCACGAGCACCCCACCCAGGCCCTCCTGGACGCCTTCACCGTGCGCCGTCGCCTCGTCGGGGCCGACAGCGGCCTCGGCCGCGATCTCGAAGGCCGCCGGATCACCATCGTCGGCGACATCCTGCACAGCCGTGTGGCCCGCTCCAACGTCCACCTGCTGCACACGCTCGGCGCCCACGTCACCCTGGTGGCCCCGCCGACCCTCGTCCCCGTCGGCGTCGAGCAGTGGCCGTGCGACGTCAGCTACGGCCTCGACCAGGTGCTGCCGAAGTCCGACGCGGTGATGATGCTCCGTGTACAGCGCGAACGGATGAACGCCGCGTACTTCCCGACCGAGCGCGAGTACTCCCGCCGCTACGGCCTGGACGGCGACCGGATGGCGAAGATGCCCGAGCACGCCATCGTCATGCACCCCGGCCCGATGGTCCGCGGCATGGAGATCACCGCCGAGGTCGCCGACTCCGACCGGTGCACGGCCGTCGAGCAGGTCGCCAACGGCGTCTCGATCCGCATGGCCGTCCTGTACCTGCTGCTGGGCGGCTCCGAGCCCGCCGCCCCGGCCCACCCGTCGCCCGCCACCGCCCCCTCCCGTACCGAGGAGAACAAGTAACCATGAGCAAGATCCTTATCCGCGGCGCGAAGATCCTCGGCGGCGAACCCCAGGACGTCCTGATCGACGGCGAGACCGTCGCAGCGGTCGGCACCGGCATCGAGGCCGGCGACGCGAGCGTCGTCGAGGCCGAGGGCCGGATCCTGCTGCCCGGCCTGGTCGACCTCCACACCCACCTGCGCGAGCCCGGCCGCGAGGACTCCGAGACCGTCCTCACCGGGACGAAGGCAGCGGCCGTCGGAGGCTTCACGGCCGTGCACGCCATGGCCAACACCTTCCCCGTCGCCGACACCGCCGGTGTCGTCGAGCAGGTCTGGCGGCTGGGCCGGGAATCCGGCTACTGCGACGTGCAGCCGATCGGCGCCGTCACCGTCGGCCTGGAGGGCAAGAAGCTCGCCGAGCTCGGCGCCATGCACGATTCGGCCGCCGGAGTGAAGGTCTTCTCCGACGACGGCAAGTGCGTCGACGACGCGGTGATCATGCGCCGCGCACTGGAGTACGTGAAGGCCTTCGACGGTGTCGTCGCCCAGCACGCCCAGGAGCCCCGCCTCACCGAGGGCGCCCAGATGAACGAGGGCGTCGTCTCCGCGGAACTCGGCCTCGGCGGCTGGCCCGCCGTCGCCGAGGAGTCGATCATCGCCCGCGACGTCCTCCTCGCCGCCCACGTCGGCTCCCGGGTGCACATCTGCCACCTGTCGACCGCCGGCTCCGTGGAGATCGTCCGCTGGGCCAAGTCCAAGGGCTGGAACGTCACCGCCGAGGTCACCCCGCACCACCTGCTCCTCACCGACGAGCTCGTACGGTCCTACGACCCCGTCTACAAGGTGAACCCGCCGCTGCGCACCGAGGCCGACGTCATGGCCCTGCGCGAGGCGCTCGCCGACGGCACCATCGACTGCGTCGCCACCGACCACGCCCCGCACCCGCACGAGGACAAGGACTGCGAGTGGGCCGCAGCCGCCATGGGCATGGTGGGCCTGGAGACCGCGCTCTCCGTCGTCCAGCAGACGATGGTCGACACCGGCCTCATCGACTGGGCGGGCGTCGCCGACCGGATGTCGTTCCGCCCGGCCGCCATCGGCCGCCTCGACGGGCACGGCCGGCCCGTCTCGGCCGGTGAGCCCGCCAACCTCACCCTGGTCGATCCGGCTTACCGTGGTGTCGTGGACCCCGCGGGCTTCGCCTCCCGCAGCCGCAACACTCCGTACGAGGGCCGCGAGCTGCCGGGGCGAGTCACCCACACCTTCCTGCGGGGCCGTGCCACGGTCGTCGACGGGAAGCTCGCGTGACATCACTGACCCCCCTGCACCTCCAGCTCGCCGCCGAGCAGAAGTCGGCCGAAGTGACCGACTGGTCCGCTCGCATCAGCTGGGTCATCGGACTGATCGTCCTCATCGCCTTCGTCTACTGGCTGATGCGCCAGGGATGGAAATGGCGGGGAAGCCTCCAGTCCGGTCTGCCGGAACTCGGCTCCACTCCGGAGGGCTTCGCGGACGGCGAGAAGCTGCTGACGCTGACCGGCCGCTACCACGCCTCGACGACCGCCGGGCAGTGGCTCGACCGGATCGTCGCCCACGGCCTCGGCACCCGCAGCCGCGTCGAGCTCACCCTGACCGACCAGGGACTCGACGTCGTACGACCCGGGGCGGCCGACTTCTTCGTCCCGGCCGCCGCACTGCGCGAGGCCAGGCTCGACAAGGGCATCGCCGGCAAGGTCCTCCCCGAGGGCGGCCTGCTGATCATCACCTGGGCGCACGGCGACAAGCTGATCGACTCCGGATTCCGCTCCGACCGCTCGGCCGAGCACCCGGCCTGGGTCGAGGCCATCAACCATCTCACCAGCACTACGGAAGGCACCGCACGATGACGATCTCCACCCGGGGAGCCGCCAAAGCTCCCGCCGTACTCGTCCTGGAGGACGGCCGCGCCTTCCGCGGCCGTGCCTACGGGGCCGTGGGGGAGACCTTCGGCGAGGCGGTGTTCTCCACCGGCATGACCGGCTACCAGGAGACGCTGACCGACCCCTCGTACCACCGCCAGGTCGTCGTGATGACCGCCCCGCACGTCGGCAACACCGGCGTGAACGACGAGGATCCCGAGTCCGGACGGATCTGGGTCTCCGGCTACGTCGTCCGCGACCCCGCCCGGGTGCCCTCCAACTGGCGCTCGCGGCGCTCGCTCGACGAGGAGCTGGAGCGCCAGGGCGTCGTCGGCATCAGCGGCATCGACACCCGCGCCCTCACTCGCCACCTGCGTGAGCGCGGCGCCATGCGCGTCGGGATCTTCTCCGGCGACGCCGTCGCCGACGAGGCCGCGCTGCTGGCCCGTGTCCAGCAGGCCCCCGAGATGGTGGGCGCCGACCTCTCCGCCGAGGTCGCCACCAAGGAGACGTACGTCGTCCCCGCGATCGGCACGAAGAAGTTCACCGTCGCCGCGATCGACCTCGGCATCAAGGGGATGACCCCGCACCGGATGGCCGAGCGCGGCATCGAGGTGCACGTACTGCCCGCCACTGCCACGCTGGAGGAGGTGTACGCGGTCGAGCCCGACGGCGTCTTCTTCTCCAACGGCCCCGGTGACCCGGCCACCGCCGACCACCCGGTCTCCGTGATGCGGGGCGTCCTGGAGCGGAAGACCCCGCTCTTCGGCATCTGCTTCGGCAACCAGATCCTGGGCCGCGCCCTCGGCTTCGGCACCTACAAGCTGAAGTACGGCCACCGCGGCATCAACCAGCCCGTGCAGGACCGCACGACCGGCAAGGTCGAGGTCACCGCGCACAACCACGGCTTCGCCGTCGACGCCCCGCTCGACACGGTGTCCGACACGGAGTTCGGCCGCGCCGAGGTCTCCCACGTCTGCCTGAACGACCAGGTCGTCGAGGGGCTCCAGCTCCTCGACCGGCCGGCCTTCAGCGTCCAGTACCACCCCGAAGCAGCCGCCGGCCCGCACGACGCCGCGTACCTCTTCGACCGCTTCGTCTCCCTGATGGAGGGCCAGCGTGCCTAAGCGCTCCGACATCCAGTCCGTCCTGGTCATCGGCTCCGGCCCGATCGTCATCGGGCAGGCCGCCGAGTTCGACTACTCCGGCACCCAGGCCTGCCGCGTCCTCAAGGCCGAGGGCCTGCGCGTCATCCTGGTCAACTCCAACCCGGCGACGATCATGACCGACCCGGAGATCGCCGACGCCACCTACGTCGAGCCGATCACCCCCGAGTTCGTCGAGAAGATCATCGCCAAGGAGCGCCCCGACGCGCTCCTGCCCACGCTGGGCGGCCAGACCGCGCTCAACACCGCGATCTCCATGCACGAGAACGGTGTCCTGGAGAAGTACGGCGTCGAGCTCATCGGCGCCAACGTCGAAGCCATCAACAAGGGCGAGGACCGCGACCTCTTCAAGGGCGTCGTCGAGGCCGTCAACGCCAAGATCGGCCACGGCGAGTCCGCCCGCTCGGTCATCTGCCACTCCATGGACGACGTCCTCGCGGGCGTCGAGACGCTCGGCGGCTACCCCGTCGTCGTCCGCCCCTCCTTCACCATGGGCGGCGCCGGCTCCGGCTTCGCGCACGACGAGGACGAGCTGCGCCGCATCGCCGGCCAGGGCCTCACGCTCTCCCCGACCACCGAGGTGCTCCTGGAGGAGTCCATCCTCGGCTGGAAGGAGTACGAGCTGGAGCTGATGCGGGACAAGAACGACAACGTCGTGGTCGTCTGCTCCATCGAGAACTTCGACCCGATGGGCGTCCACACGGGCGACTCGATCACCGTCGCCCCGGCGATGACGCTCACCGACCGCGAGTACCAGCGGCTGCGCGACATCGGCATCGCGATCATCCGCGAGGTCGGCGTCGACACCGGCGGCTGCAACATCCAGTTCGCCGTCGATCCGGCCGACGGCCGGGTCATCGTGATCGAGATGAACCCGCGCGTCTCCCGCTCCTCGGCGCTCGCCTCGAAGGCCACCGGCTTCCCGATCGCCAAGATCGCCGCCAAGCTGGCCGTCGGCTACACGCTCGACGAGATCCCGAACGACATCACCGAGAAGACCCCGGCCTCCTTCGAGCCGACCCTCGACTACGTCGTCGTCAAGGCCCCGCGGTTCGCCTTCGAGAAGTTCCCCTCCGCCGACTCCACCCTCACCACCACCATGAAGTCCGTGGGCGAGGCCATGGCGATCGGCCGGAACTTCACCGAGGCGCTCCAGAAGGCGCTGCGCTCCCTGGAGAAGAAGGGCTCGCAGTTCTCCTTCACCGGTGAGACCGGCGACAAGGCCGAGCTGCTGGCCGAGGCGGTCCGCCCGACCGACGGCCGGATCAACACCGTCATGCAGGCGATCCGGGCCGGTGCCACCCAGGAGGAGGTCTTCGACGCCACGAAGATCGACCCCTGGTTCGTCGACCAGCTCTTCCTGATCAAGGAGATCGCCGACGAGCTGGCCGCCGTCGACAAGCTCGGCCCCGAGCTGCTCGCCGAGGCCAAGCGGCACGGCTTCTCCGACGCCCAGATCGCCGAGATCCGCGGTCTGCGCGAGGACGTCGTACGCGAGGTGCGGCACGCGCTGGGCATCCGCCCCGTCTACAAGACCGTCGACACCTGCGCCGCCGAGTTCGCCGCGAAGACGCCGTACTTCTACTCCAGTTACGACGAGGAGAACGAGGTCGCATCCCGCACCAAGCCCGCGGTGATCATCCTCGGCTCCGGCCCCAACCGCATCGGCCAGGGCATCGAGTTCGACTACTCCTGCGTCCACGCCTCCTTCGCGCTGAGCGACGCGGGCTACGAGACCGTGATGGTCAACTGCAACCCGGAGACCGTCTCCACCGACTACGACACCTCCGACCGCCTGTACTTCGAGCCGCTGACGCTGGAGGACGTGCTGGAGATCGTGCACGCGGAGACCCTCGCGGGCCCGGTCGCCGGTGTCGTCGTCCAGCTCGGCGGCCAGACCCCGCTGGGTCTGTCGCAGGCGCTCAAGGACAACGGCGTGCCGGTCGTCGGCACGTCCCCGGAGGCGATCCACGCCGCCGAGGACCGGGGCGCCTTCGGCCGCGTCCTGGCCGAGGCCGGGCTGCCGGCCCCGAAGCACGGCACCGCCACCACGTTCGACGAGGCCAAGGCCATCGCCGACGAGATCGGCTACCCCGTCCTCGTGCGCCCGTCGTACGTGCTCGGCGGCCGCGGCATGGAGATCGTGTACGACGAGGCGCGGCTCTCCTCGTACATCGCCGAGTCCACCGAGATCAGCCCCACCCGGCCGGTCCTGGTCGACCGCTTCCTCGACGACGCGATCGAGATCGACGTCGACGCGCTCTACGACGGCACCGAGCTCTACCTCGGCGGCGTCATGGAGCACATCGAGGAGGCCGGCATCCACTCCGGCGACTCCGCCTGCGCACTGCCCCCGATCACGCTCGGCGGCTACGACATCAAGCGGCTGCGCGCCTCCACCGAGGGCATCGCCAAGGGCGTCGGCGTCCGCGGACTGATCAACATCCAGTTCGCGCTCTCCGGGGACATCCTGTACGTCCTGGAGGCCAACCCCCGCGCCTCGCGCACCGTCCCCTTCACCTCGAAGGCGACGGCGGTCCCGCTCGCCAAGGCCGCCGCCCGCATCTCGCTGGGGGCGACCATCGCCGAGCTGCGCGCGGAGGGACTGCTCCCGGCGAACGGCGACGGCGGCACCCTGCCGCTCGACGCGCCGATCTCCGTCAAGGAGGCCGTCATGCCGTGGTCGCGCTTCCGCGACATCCACGGCCGCGGCGTCGACACCGTCCTCGGCCCGGAGATGCGCTCCACCGGTGAGGTCATGGGCATCGACTCGGTCTTCGGCACGGCGTACGCCAAGTCGCAGGCCGGCGCCTACGGCCCGCTGCCCACCAAGGGCCGCGCGTTCATCTCGGTCGCCAACCGCGACAAGCGCTCGATGATCTTCCCGGCGCGTGAACTCGTCGCCCACGGCTTCGAGCTGCTCGCCACCTCCGGCACCGCCGAGGTCCTCAAGCGCAACGGCATCAACGCCACGATCGTGCGCAAGCAGTCCGAAGGCGTGGGCCCGCAGGGCGAGAGGACCATCGTCCAGCTGATCCACGCCGGCGAGGTCGACCTGATCGTCAACACGCCGTACGGCACCGGCGGCCGCCTCGACGGCTACGAGATCCGCACCGCCGCCGTGGCCCGGTCCGTGCCGTGCCTGACGACGGTCCAGGCGCTCGCCGCCGCCGTGCAGGGCATCGACGCGCTCACCCACGGAGGCGTCGGCGTCCGCTCCCTCCAGGAACACGCGGAACGTCTGACCGCGGCCCGCGACTAGCAGACCGGCAGGGGGACACCGGAAACGGTGTCCCCCTCTCTGTGAGGACACCCCCGATGTACGCATTCTTCTTCCAGCTGGTCTTCCGGCGGATGGACCCGGAGCAGGCGCACCACCTGGCCTTCGGCTGGATCCGCCTCGCGGCCCGCATCCCCGTGCTGCGCACCTTCGTCGCCGCCGTGCTCGCCCCCCGCCACAAGGAGCTGCGCACCGAGGCCTTCGGCCTGCGGATGCACGGCCCCTTCGGCCTCGCGGCCGGCTTCGACAAGAACGCCGTCGCGATCGACGGCATGTCGATGCTCGGCTTCGACCACATCGAGATCGGTACGGTCACCGGCGAGCCGCAGCCCGGAAACCCCAAGAAGCGCCTCTTCCGCCTCGTGGCGGACCGCGCGCTGATCAACCGCATGGGCTTCAACAACGAGGGCTCCGCGGCCGTGGCCGAGCGCCTGGCCGCCCGCAGGCCGGTCTTCAGGACCACGGTCGGCGTCAACATCGGCAAGACCAAGGTGGTGCCGGAGGCCGAAGCGGTCGGCGACTACGTGAAGTCGACCGAACGGCTCGCCCGCCACGCCGACTACCTCGTCGTGAACGTCTCCTCGCCCAACACGCCCGGCCTGCGCAACCTCCAGGCCACCGAGGCGCTCCGGCCGCTGCTCGGCGCCGTGCGCGAGGCAGCCGACCGGTCCGTCACCGGCCGGCGGGTCCCCCTGCTCGTCAAGATCGCCCCGGACCTCGCGGACGAGGACGTCGACGCGGTCGCCGATCTCGCGGTCGAGCTGGGGCTGGACGGCATCATCGCCACCAACACCACCATCGCCCGGGACGGCCTCGGCCTGAAGTCCTCGCCGTCCCTGGTCGAGGAGACCGGCGGGCTGTCCGGCGCGCCCCTCAAGGCACGCTCCCTGGAGGTCCTCGGCCGCCTGTACGCGCGGGTGGGCGACCGGATCACCCTGGTCGGTGTCGGGGGCATCGAGAACGCCGAGGACGCCTGGCAGCGCATTCTCGCCGGGGCCACGCTCGTCCAGGGCTACAGCGCCTTCATCTACGAGGGCCCGTTCTACGCACGGGCGATCCACAAGGGCCTGGCCGCGCGCCTGGCCGCCTCCCCGTACGCCACCCTCGCCGAGGCCGTCGGCGCAGAAACCAGGAAGGCCACCGCATGATCCCGGAACCGTTCGGCGCACGCCTGCGCCGGGCCATGGACACCCGCGGGCCGCTCTGCGTCGGCATCGACCCGCATGCCTCGCTCCTCACCGCCTGGGGCCTGAACGACGACGTCGCGGGTCTGGAGCGGTTCACGCGCACCGTCGTCGAGGCCCTGGGGGACCGGGTCGCGGTGCTCAAGCCGCAGTCCGCGTTCTTCGAGCGCTTCGGCTCGCGCGGCATCGCCGTGCTGGAGAAGGCCGTCGAAGAGGCGCGGGCAGCCGGCGCACTCGTCCTGATGGACGCCAAGCGCGGTGACATCGGCTCCACCATGGGCGCCTACGCGGCGACCTATCTGGAAGAGGGCTCGCCGCTGTTCTCGGACGCGGTCACCGTCTCGCCGTACCTCGGCTTCGGGTCGCTGCGTCCGGCGCTCGACGCGGCGGTCCTCTCCGGTGCGGGCGTCTTCGTGCTCGCCCTGACCTCCAACCCGGAGGGGGCTCAGGTGCAGCGCGCCACCGCCGCCGACGGCCGCTCACTGGCCCAGCTGATGCTCGACCACATGGCCGCCGAGAACGAGGGGGCGACTCCGCTCGGCTCCGTCGGCGCGGTGGTCGGTGCCACGCTCAAGGACGCGGGTGTGAATCTCGCCATCAACGGCCCGCTGCTCGCCCCCGGGATCGGTGCCCAGGGCGCGACGCCCGCCGATCTGCCCGGTGTCTTCGGCGAAGCCGTGGGCAATGTGGTGCCCAGTGTGAGCCGCGGCGTGCTGAGCCGGGGACCGGACGTGGCGGGGCTGCGCGCGGCAGCCGAGCGGCTCGCGGACGAGGTCCGGACGGCCGTCGCAGGTACATGACCATGCCATGTAACGGGGCGTTGACTGAATCCTGACCAAAAATCTCGGTTGTTATGCCTGAAATGTCCTGGTCGGCTGAGGCTGACCAGGACTTTTCGTTGGTTCTCGCTGACTCGGGCGGCCTTGGCCGCTAGTCTCCGTCGAGAGCCGACGTACACAAGCTGTCCGTCGCTCACCTGGTGTGGGGCGTCCAGCTTCCTCACCGGTCCGTATCCGACAGATCGACATCCGAGGTGACGTAGGCGTGGCTCTTCCGCCCCTTACCCCTGAACAGCGCGCAGCCGCGCTCGAAAAGGCCGCCGCGGCTCGCCGGGAGCGGGCCGAGGTCAAGAATCGACTCAAGCACTCCGGCGCCTCCCTCCACGAGGTCATCAAGCAGGGCCAGGAGAACGACGTCATCGGAAAGATGAAGGTCTCCGCCCTCCTGGAGTCCCTGCCGGGCGTGGGCAAGGTCCGCGCCAAGCAGATCATGGAGCGGCTCGGCATCTCCGAGAGCCGCCGGGTCCGGGGTCTCGGCTCCAACCAGATCGCATCCCTGGAGCGCGAGTTCGGCGACAAGGCCGCCTGACGTTCTCAGGCACTCCTGAGAACCTGGATAATCGCTCCATGGCTGCAACATCCCGGGGGACGTCCCCCGTACCCCCGGACGTACGTCCGCGGCTGACCGTGCTCTCCGGCCCCTCGGGGGTCGGCAAGAGCACGGTCGTCGCTCATATGCGCAAGGCCCACCCCGAGGTATGGCTCTCGGTGTCGGCGACGACCCGCAAGCCGCGTCCCGGTGAGCGCAACGGTGTCCACTACTTCTTCGTGGACAACGACGAGTTCGACAAGCTGATCGCCAACGGCGAACTGCTGGAGTGGGCCGAGTTCGCCGGCAACCGGTACGGCACGCCGCGCCGCGCCGTGCTCGACCGCCTGGAGGCGGGCGAGCCGGTGCTGCTGGAGATCGACCTCCAGGGCGCCCGCCTGGTCCGGCAGTCGATGCCGGACGCCCGGCTCGTCTTCCTGGCCCCGCCGAGCTGGGAGGAACTGGTCCGCCGGCTCACCGGCCGCGGGACCGAGTCCGCCGAGGTGATCGAGCGCCGCCTCGCCGCCGCCAGGATCGAACTGGCCGCCGAGTCCGAGTTCGATGCGACACTGGTCAACACCTCCGTCGAGGACGTGGCCCGTGAGCTGCTAGCCTTGATGCTGGAGGCTTCCGGCCACCGTGCCGGCGGCGAGTGACGCGGCCGACGCGCACGCACCACGGAACTCCGCACTGTCAAAGATTTCTTTGACCTTTACCCCCTTCGGAAGGCAGAGAGTGTCCTCTTCCATCACCACGCCCGAGGGCATCATCAACCCGCCGATTGATGAGCTCCTCGAGGCCACCGACTCGAAGTACAGCCTCGTGATCTACGCCGCCAAGCGCGCGCGCCAGATCAACGCGTACTACTCGCAGCTCGGCGAGGGTCTCCTGGAGTACGTCGGTCCGCTCGTCGACACCCACGTGCACGAGAAGCCGCTCTCGATCGCGCTCCGCGAGATCAACGCGGGCCTGCTCACCTCCGAGGCCATCGAGGGCCCCGCGCAGTAAGCAGGAGCAGCACCTTCACCACAGGCCCGGCGGCCGCGGCAGCCGGGCCTGTGGTGTGTCCGGGGCGACGGCATCGGACCGGGCGCGGTGAGGCAGCATGGGGGTGTTCGTATCCGAGTGCGGGGAGAAGCAGTGGACAAGCCGAAGGTCGTTCTGGGGGTCAGCGGGGGCATCGCCGCGTACAAGGCGTGCGAGCTGCTGCGCAGGCTGACCGAGTCCGGTCACGACGTGCGCGTCGTCCCGACCGGGTCGGCGCTGCACTTCGTGGGGGCGGCCACCTGGTCGGCGCTCTCGGGGCACCCGGTCTCCACGGAGGTCTGGAACGACGTCCACGAGGTGCCGCACGTCAGGATCGGACAGGGCGCCGACCTGGTCGTCGTCGCTCCCGCCACCGCCGACCTGCTCGCCAGGGCCGCCCACGGTCTCGCCGACGACCTGCTCACCAACACGCTCCTGACCGCCCGCTGTCCGGTCGTCTTCGCGCCCGCCATGCACACCGAGATGTGGGAGCACCCCGCCACCCGGGAGAACGTCGCCACGCTGCGCCGCCGCGGCGCCGTCGTCATCGAGCCCGCCGTCGGCCGGCTCACCGGCGTCGACACCGGCAAGGGCCGGCTGCCCGACCCCGGGGAGATCTTCGAGGTCTGCCGCCGGGTGCTGGCCCGCGGGCCCGCCGAGGCCGACCTGGCCGGCCGCCACGTCGTGATCAGCGCGGGCGGTACGCGCGAGCCGCTCGACCCGGTGCGCTACCTCGGGAACCGCTCCTCCGGCAAGCAGGGCTACGCCCTGGCCCGCACCGCGGTCGCCCGCGGCGCGCGGGTCACCCTCATCGAGGCCAACACCGCCCTGCCCGACCCGGCCGGCGCCGACGTCCTGCACGCAGGGACCGCCGTACAGCTGCGCGAGGCGGTGCTCAAGGCCGCCGCGGACGCCGACGTGGTCGTGATGGCGGCGGCGGTCGCCGACTTCCGGCCCGCCGCGTACGCGACGGGAAAGATCAAGAAGAAGGACGGCCAGGAGCCCGCGCCCGTCGAGCTCGTCCGCAATCCCGACATCCTCGCCGAGGTCGCCGGTGAACGCGCCCGGCCGGGCCAGATCGTCGTCGGATTCGCCGCCGAGACCGACAACGTCCTGGCCAACGGCCGCGAGAAGCTCCGCCGCAAGGGCTGTGATCTCCTCGTCGTCAACGAGGTGGGGGAGCGCAGGACCTTCGGCTCCGAGGAGAACGAAGCGGTGGTGCTCGCGGCCGACGGCGGTGAGACCCCGGTGCCTCACGGCCCCAAGGAGGCGCTCGCCGACACGGTCTGGGATCTCGTGTCGTCGCGACTCGCGTGAAATTCTCGTTTCTTGTCTTCGTAGCGGCCGAATCCCTTGAAATATGGGCGTAAATGGCTTTCTCGACCGGCGATTTCCGTACAGCTGAGGGCCGTGCGACAGGTCACAGAACTCCCAAAGGGCGAGACACGCTGTCCGCCGAACGAAAGCGACCGATAAACTGACCTGCGGACGGTGTCGGGCGCAGCTCCCGGCCGTCCGCCAAATGATCAGCCAGCAGCCGCTGCAACCCCAGGGAGCGATGTGTCCCGCCGTCTCTTCACCTCGGAATCCGTCACCGAGGGCCACCCCGACAAGATCGCTGACCAGATCAGCGACACCATCCTCGACGCACTGCTCCGTGAGGACCCCCGGTCCCGCGTCGCCGTCGAGACCTTGATCACCACCGGTCTGGTGCATGTTGCGGGTGAGGTCACGACCAAGGCCTACGCCGACATCCCGACCCTCGTACGCAACAAGGTTCTCGAAATCGGCTACGACTCCTCCAAGAAGGGCTTCGACGGCGCCTCCTGCGGTGTCTCGGTGTCCATCGGTGCGCAGTCGCCCGACATCGCGCAGGGCGTCGACACCGCGTACGAGAAGCGGGTCGAGGGTTCCGCCGCAGGTGAAGAAGGGGACGACCTCGACAAGCAGGGCGCCGGCGACCAGGGCCTGATGTTCGGCTATGCCTGCGACGAGACGCCCGAGCTCATGCCGCTCCCGATCCACCTCGCGCACCGGCTCTCGCGCCGGCTCTCCGAGGTCCGCAAGAACGGGACCATCCCGTACCTGCGCCCGGACGGCAAGACGCAGGTCACCATCGAGTACGACGGCGACAAGGCCGTCCGTCTCGACACGGTCGTCGTCTCCTCTCAGCACGCCAGCGACATCGACCTCGACTCGCTGCTCGCGCCCGACATCCGCGAGTTCGTCGTCGAGCACGTGCTCGCGCAGCTGGTCGAGGACGGCATCAAGCTGGACACCGACGGCTACCGGCTGCTGGTCAACCCGACCGGGCGCTTCGAGATCGGCGGCCCGATGGGCGACGCCGGTCTGACCGGTCGCAAGATCATCATCGACACCTACGGCGGCATGGCCCGCCACGGCGGCGGCGCCTTCTCGGGCAAGGACCCGTCGAAGGTCGACCGCTCCGCCGCGTACGCCATGCGCTGGGTCGCCAAGAACGTCGTCGCCGCGGGCCTCGCCGCCCGTTGCGAGGTGCAGGTCGCGTACGCGATCGGCAAGGCCGAGCCCGTCGGTCTGTTCGTCGAGACGTTCGGCACCGCCGCGGTCGAGACCGAGAAGATCGAGCACGCCATCGGCGAGGTCTTCGACCTCCGCCCGGCCGCGATCATCCGCGACCTCGACCTGCTGCGCCCGATCTACGCCCAGACCGCGGCGTACGGCCACTTCGGCCGCGAGCTGCCCGACTTCACCTGGGAGCGCACGGACCGCGTGGACGCGCTGCGTACCGCGGCCGGGCTGTGACGCCCCGGGTGTCGTAAGCCTGCTGCTCTTCGTCTGTACGCCGGGGCCCGGACGCCGCACGCGGTGTCCGGGCCCCGGCGCGTGCGGCCGCCGGTGCGTTCGCGCCGGGGCCGCTGTCAGTGGTGTCTGGTAGGAATTTGGCTGTGAGCAGCGACAACGAGCGGTCCGAGGACCCCGGGAGCGGGGCCCCGGAGCAGCTTGCGCTGATTCGGGAGACGGTACGGAAGGCCAAGGTGCCGCGGGCGAAGCCGCGGACGTGGCGCGGCGCCGCACTCGCCGAGGAGCTGCCCGTCGCCCGGGTGCTGGTCAACAAGGGCGTGCTCCATCTCGACCAGTACTTCGACTATGCCGTCCCCGAGGAGCTCGACGCCGACGCACAGCCCGGCGTGCGGGTGCGGGTGCGATTCGGGGCCGGGGCACGCAATGTCCGCGGCGGCCGGCGCGAGGGCGGCGGGCTGATCGACGGGTTCCTCGTCGAGCGGCGCGCCGAATCGGACTACACGGGTGCCCTCGCCGCGCTCGCCTACGTCGTATCGCCCGAACCGGTGCTGGGACCGGAGCTGCTCGCCCTCTCGCGGGCCGTCGCGGACCGCTACGCGGGCAGTCTCGCCGATGTGCTGCAACTCGCCGTGCCCCCCAGGAACGGACGGGCCGAGGCCAAGCCCTCGCCCGAGCCGCTGCCCCCACCGCCCGCCCCGTCGGCGGGCAGCTGGGAGAGATACGCACAGGGGCCCGCGTTCCTGCGGGCCCTGGCCGAGGGCGGTGCGCCCCGCGCCGTCTGGACGGCGCTGCCCGGCCCGCACTGGCCCGAGGAGATCGCCAGGGCCATGGCCGCGACCCTCGCCTCCGGGCGCGGCGCACTCGTCGTCGTGCCCGACGGCCGGGGAGCGGGGCGGGTCGATGCCGCGCTGACCGCACTGCTCGGCCGGGGGCGCCACGCACTGCTGACCGCCGACTCCGGGCCGGAGAAGCGGTACCGGGAGTGGCTCGCCGTGCGGCGGGGCTCCGTGCGGGCGGTCGTCGGAACGCGGGCCGCGATGTTCGCGCCCGTCACCGACCTCGGACTGGTCGCCGTCTGGGACGACGGGGACTCCAGTCACAGCGACGACAACGCCCCCTTCCCGCACGTGCGCGAGGTACTCGAACTACGGGCCGCGCACGGCCGGTGCGCGTTCCTGCTCGGCGGTACGAACTGCACGGTGGAGGCCGCCCAGCTGGTGGAGAGCGGCTGGGCGCTGCCGCTGCGCGCGGACCGGGAGCAGCTGCGGACGGCGGCGCCCCTGGTGCGTACCGTCGGCGACGGGGAGCTGGCGCGGGACGGGGCCGCGCGGACGGCCCGGCTGCCCAGTCTGGCCTGGCAGACCGTACGGGACGGGCTGCGCAGCGGCCCCGTCCTCGTCCAGGTGCCGCGCCGCGGATACGCGCCCCGGCTGGCCTGCGAGCGCTGCCGTGAACCCGCTCGGTGCCGGCACTGCGCCGGGCCGCTTCAGGCGCCGGACCAACGGGATCTCGACTGCGCCTGGTGCGGACGGGCCGAGACCGCCTGGCACTGCGTCGCCTGCGGCTCCAACCGGTTGCGGGCCCAGATCGTCGGCGCCCGCCGCACCGCGGAGGAGCTGGGCCGGGCGTTCCCCGCCGTGCCGGTACGGACGTCCGGCCGCGACCACATCCTGGACTCGGTGCCGGACGTGCCGGCGCTGGTCGTCAGTACCCCGGGCGCCGAACCCGTCGCCGAGGGCGGCTACGCGGCGGCGCTGCTGCTCGACGGGTGGGCGATGGTCGGCCGCCCCGACCTGCGGGCCGGCGAGGAGGCGCTGCGCCGCTGGACGGCCGCGGCCTCGCTGGTACGGGGCCGGCCGGAGGGCGGCACAGTGGTGGTCGTCGCCGAGCCGACCCTGCGGGCGGTGCAGGCCCTGGTGCGCTGGGATCCGGTCGGACACGCCCGCCGCGAGCTGGCGGAGCGGGCCGAGCTCGGCTTTCCGCCGGTCTCCCGGATGGCCTCGGTAACCGGTTCGCCGGAGGCGCTCGCCGCGTTTCTCGCGGCGGCCGAACTGCCGCCGCAGGCCGAGGTGCTCGGCCCGGTCCCGGTGCCGGGCACCGAGTCCGGCAGACCTCGCAGGCCCGGGGACGCGCCGCCGGGGGAGTCGTGGGAGCGGGTGCTGCTCAGGGTGCCTCCGGGGAGCGGGGCGGCACTCGCGGCCGCGCTGAAGGCGGCGCAGGCGGCGCGGATGTCCCGGGGGAGCGGCGAGCAGGTCCGGATCAGGGTGGACCCGCCGGACATCGGGTGACGACGCGTGGACGGGCGCATGGCGCGGGGCCGGACGCGGTGCGGCCGGTGGCCACCAGGCGGCCGCACCGCCCTCGATGCGGCTGCCCCGCCGTGCGTCGGGCGCGGCGGGGCAGGGACGGATGAGGGGGTCAGCCGTTGCGTGGGCCGGGGAAGGCGCCGGGGCGCAGATCCTCGCGCAGTGACGGGCGGTCCGCCAACGGCTGCGGGGGCATGGAGCGCGCGGCGGGTACGGCGGGCAGCGTCGGCGCGCCGGTGGAGCCGGGCGCCATGGGCAGGGGGCGCGGCACCGCGGTCTCCGCGGCGGTGTCGGCCGGCCCCGGCTGCCGGGCGTTGCGGCGGGCGCCGTAGCGGCGGTGCACCGCCTGTTTGGTGACCCCGAGCGCGGAGCCCACCGCGTCCCAGGAGAAGCCCAGCGAGCGGTCGAAGTCCACCGCCGCGGTGACCAGGGTCTCGACGCTGTCGCGCAGCTCCTGGGCCAGCCTGACCGTGGGGGCCGGGGCCCTGCCGTAGACGACGAAGCCCGTGGACGGGCCGGAGCGGCGCGGACGGTAGACGTTGCCGAGTTGGGCGGTGAGCGTGCGCAGTGCGTCCACCTGCCGCCGGACCCGCTCGATGTCCCGCACCAGCAGATGCAGGCTGGCCCTCGCTTGGGCGTCGTGGGTTGCGTGGTCGGCCATGAAGAAGCCTCTCGAACCGGCGTTGAAAGGGATCGGGCCGCACCGTGGCGGCTCGCTTCGGTCAATCTCTCTTGACCAACGCGTCAGCCGTGGATCTGGTCACGCTGGAGGGGCGCGTGCGCATATCCAAGGGGCGCGCAGTGATGCGTACGCCCCCCGGGCGCCCGGCCCATAGACTTGTGCGTTGCTCGTCACCGTACGTTTCGGCCTGAGAGGCAGTCAGCCACCCATGAAGCTCGTCTTCGCAGGCACCCCCGAGGTAGCCGTACCCGCCCTGGACGCCCTGATCGCCTCCGGCCGGCACGAGGTGGCCGCCGTCGTCACCCGGCCCGACGCCCCCGCCGGGCGGGGCCGCCGCCTGGTCGCCAGCCCCGTCGCCGAGCGTGCGGAGGAGGCCGGGATCAAGGTTCTCAAGCCCGCCCGCCCGCGCGACGAGGACTTCCTGGCGCGGCTGCGGGAGATCGCCCCGGACTGCTGTCCGGTCGTCGCCTACGGGGCACTGCTGCCCAAGACCGCGCTCGACGTACCCGCCCGCGGCTGGGTCAACCTCCACTTCTCGCTGCTGCCCGCCTGGCGTGGCGCGGCTCCCGTGCAGCACGCGGTCATGGCCGGGGACGAGGTGACCGGTGCGTCGACCTTCCTGATCGAGGAGGGACTCGACTCCGGCCCGGTGTACGGCGTCCTCACCGAAGAGGTGCGGCCCACCGACACCAGCGGCGACCTGCTCACCCGGCTGGCGTTCGCCGGCGCGGGGCTGCTGGTCGCGACCATGGACGGCATCGAGGGCGGCACGCTGCACGCCGTGCCGCAGCCCGCCGACGGCGTCACCCTCGCACCGAAGATCACCGTCGAGGACGCCCAGGTGCAGTGGTCCGCCCCCGCTCTGCGGGTCGACCGGGTGGTGCGCGGCTGCACACCCGCTCCGGGGGCCTGGACGCTGTTTCGCGGGGAACGGCTGAAGCTGATCCAGGCGGTGCCCGTACTGGACCGCGCCGACCTGGCCCCCGGCGAACTGTCGGCGGCCAAGAACAATGTGTACGTGGGCACCGGATCCCACGCCGTCGAGCTGCTCTGGGTGCAGCCGCAGGGCAAGAAGCCGATGCGGGCCGCGGACTGGGCCCGCGGGGTGCGGATCGTCCACGGCGAGCTGCTGGGCAGCTAAAGGCTGTCCCGTTGTCCCTGGCGGACGTGCGACGGCAGCTACGGGGCTTGCCGCGTTGTCGGAACGCCCGAGTACATCCAGTACTCGGGTGTCCCTCCGCCGTGCGACGCACCGCATCCGACGCCGCACGCCGATCCACCAGGGATTGCGGGACAGTCCTTGGCGGGATCCGGTCCGGGGCGGCGACGTACGCTGGGAGGGTTCGCCCCCTCACCATCAGCGGAGCACCTTTCACGTGAACGACCAGCAGCGTCGCCGTCCCGCCAAGCCGCATCGCCGCCCCAAGAAGGACCCCGTCCGGTTCCTCGCCTTCGAAGCGCTCAGGGCCGTCGACGAACGCGATGCGTACGCCAACCTCGTCCTGCCCCCGTTGCTGAAGAAGGCCCGGGCCAAGGGCGACTTCGACAGCAGGGACGCGGCACTGGCGACCGAGCTGGTCTACGGGACGCTGCGCCGCCAGGGGACGTACGACGCCATCGTCGCGGCCTGCATCGACCGGCCGCTGCGCGAGGTCGATCCGCCGGTCCTCGATGTACTCGACATGGGTGTGCACCAGCTGCTCGACACCCGCATCCCCACCCATGCCGCCGTCTCCGCCAGTGTGGAGCTGGCCCGGGTGGTGCTCGGCGAGGGGCGGGCGAAGTTCGTCAACGCCGTCCTGCGGAAGGTCTCCGCGGACGACCTCGACGGCTGGGTGGCGCGCGTCGCCCCGTCGTACGACGAGGACGCCGAGGACCACCTCGCGGTCGTGCACTCGCATCCGCGCTGGATCGTCTCCGCCCTCTGGGACGCGCTGGGCGGTGGCCGCGCCGGGATCGAGGACCTCCTCGAAGCGGACAACGAACGGCCCGAGGTCACGCTGGTCGCCCGTCCCGGCCGCGCCACCACCGATGAGCTGCTCACCGCCCTCGGCGACGGCAACGGCCTGCCGGGCCGCTGGTCGCCCCATGCCGTACGGATGGGCGAGGGCGGCGAGCCCGGCGCCCTCACGGCCGTGCAGGAGGGCCGCGCCGGGGTCCAGGACGAGGGCAGCCAGCTGGTGGCCGTCGCCCTCGCCAACGCACCGGTGGAGGGCAGCGACACCCGCTGGCTCGACGGCTGTGCCGGGCCCGGCGGCAAGGCCGCCCTGCTGGCAGCCCTCGCCGCCGAACGGGGCGCCGCCCTGCTCGCCGCCGAGAAGCAGCCGCACCGGGCCCGCCTCGTGGAGCGCGCGCTGGCCGGCAACCCCGGCCCGTACCAGGTGATCACCGCCGACGGCACCCGCCCGCCGTGGCGGCCGGGCACCTTCGACCGGATCCTGATGGATGTGCCGTGCTCGGGCCTCGGCGCGCTGCGCCGCCGCCCGGAGGCGCGCTGGCGGCGCCGCCCGGAGGACCTGGAGGGTTTCGCACCGCTGCAACGCGGGCTGCTGCGCGAGGCGTTGAAGGCGGTACGGGTCGGCGGCATCGTCGGCTACGCGACCTGCTCGCCGCATCTCGCGGAGACCCGGGTTGTCGTCGAGGACGTGCTCAAGGGGCGAGGCGGTGAGCCGGTCGAGGCGGAGTGGGTCGACGCCCGCCCGCTGATGCCGGGAGTGCCTGCGCTCGGCGACGGTCCCGACGTCCAGCTGTGGCCGCATCTGCACGGCACGGACGCGATGTACCTGGCGCTGCTGCGGCGTACTGCCTGACGCGCCCGCCCGCCGCCCGCGTCCGCGTCCGACGCTGGAGCGCCTCCTGCGCACCGGCCCGTTCTCCTTCGGGTCCGGCCCCTGCCCGGACCGTGGGGCCGGGGACGGTAGCGGGCCACGGAAGCCGGTGCCCGGGGCGCCCGGGTGGTGTTCGAGTCGGTGCCCCGGTCCGGTGTTTCGCGTCCCACCGCGGGGAGCGGCACATTCCGGGCCGGTACCGGGCCGCGGCGACGGAGTCGTTGGCGGGGCCCGAGTCGCGCGACCTGTTTCCTTCGCTGAGGAGCGGTGGTCTCCGCCCGGCAGGTGATTGACTACGCCGTATGGACCTCGCGCGAGCGTTCCCTGTGTGCACGGACGTGCTGACGGGCTGTTCCGGTCGGGACGGCGACCGGTGCTTCCTCCGGTTTTTCCTTCAGTTTTTCCTCGCCCGGCGGGATGGCCTGGCGTGAGTGCCGGTGGCATGCCGCCGGACCCCGGCCCTGCCTCGGCGGCCCGGGACGCGCCTGCCTTCGACCCCGAACTGGGCGCGGCGCTGGCGGCTTTGGGGGACGAGGCGAGGGAGCCGTTCACCCCGGAGAACCTTGCGGCCCGGCAGGAACGGGATGCCGCGGCCCGGCCCAGGCCGACGGTCCGGGATCTCCGGGCCGACGGCCACTTCGAGGTGGACGAACTGCGTGTGCCGGGAGCGCCGGGCGGGCAGGACGTCACGCTCGTCAGCGCGCGGCCCGCCGGGATCGCCGGGCCGCTGCCGCTGCTGTACTACATGCACGGCGGCGGAATGATCATGGGCAACGCGTGGTCCGTACTTCCGCAGCTGCTTCGCGAATGGGCCCTCGTGCTGGAGTTGGCCGTGATCTCTGTCGAGTACCGGCTGGCACCGCGGGCGCAGTACCCCGGACCGGTGGAGGACTGCTACGCCGGTTTCGTCTGGGCGGCTGCGCACGCGGCCGGACTGGGCATCGACGCGGACCGCATCGTCATCGGAGGAAAGAGTGCCGGCGGCGGGCTCGCCGCGGCACTGGCCCTGCTCACCCGTGACCGAGGCGGGCCCGCACCGATCGGGCAACTGCTCCTGTGCCCGATGCTCGACGACCGCAACAACACCTTCTCCAGCCACCAGATGGCCGGCATCGACACCTGGGACCGAACCTCCAACGCAACCGCGTGGCAGGCGCTGCTGGGTGAGCAGTACGGCGCTGCGGACCTGCCTGCCTACGCGGCTCCCGCCCGCGCCACGGATCTGTCCGGGCTGCCCCCGGCCTACATCGAGGTCGGGTCGGCCGAGACCCTCAGGGACGAGGACGTGGCGTACGCCCAGGCGATCTGGCAGGCCGGTGGCCAAGCCGAACTGCACGTATGGCCCGGAGCCTTCCACGGCTTCGACACCTTCGCACCACGGGCAGCTCTCAGCCAGGACGCCCGCGACGCCCGTTCCCGCTGGCTTCGGCGCATCCTCACACAGTCCGATGCGGGCAGCGGACCTGCCCGCTGAGCCCGTTGCGGCTGCGGGGCGAGGGACGTCCACCGCTCTCCTTGCCGTACAACAACGCCACCCCGTACTCCTGGCGAGCACCCCCGTGCTGTCACATCCGGGGTTCCGGCTCCGGTGGTGCGCCCGGTGCCGGCGAGCCACTGGACTCGGCGGGCCCGGCCCACCCGCCGGATCACATCGCCCTTGCCCCGGGGGCCGGCATGTCCGGATGCCGGCGATGAACCCGCGTCACTCGGTACGCGCGATCACCTCGACGGGGACGATCGCGTCCTTCTCTGCCGGTTCGCGATTCCGGAGCCGGCGACGTGGCGCCCTGGAGGTCTTGATCCACCGATGTCACCGATGCGAGGTGTCATCACCCGGGGCGGGCGGGTAGGGATTGACCGCCTGTATCGAACAGGTGCTCCAGGGAGGGGATTTTCATGCAGTTCTGGATGAGCGCGAGACGGATCGGCGTAGCCCTGGCGGTGGGGCTCGCTCTCGCCGGGGTCGGGGTCGGGGTCCAGGCGACACCGGCCCAGGCCCAGGCGGCACCGGCCGGGGCGACGGGCGCGGAGCCGGTGGCGGTCTCGTCGTACTCGTACCGAAGCGAACAGGGTGACTGGGTCGGCGGCGGCGGTTCGGGCAGGTACGACGGCGTGACGGTGAACAACGTTGTCGTCGACCCCAGCCCTGAGAAAGTCGTGCTTTCCACGAGTTTCTGGACGATCGTACTCGCCGCGCCCCGAGGGGAGTCGCTGCGGCCGGGAGTCTTCCGGGACGCCGAGCGCGTCTCTGTTCGTTCCGGGCGGGCGCCGGGCCTGGACGCCACCGGCTTCAACCGGGGGTGCAACGAGGTATTCGGCGGATTCACCGTCAACCAGATCGAGTTCGACGCATCGGGTCTGGCGACGCTGGTGGACCTGACCTTCACACAGCGGTGCGAGAGCGCTGACGCGCCCGCGCTCACCGGGGACATCAAGTACCGGGCGTTCCCTCTCTCCTACGCCTATACGAGCGAGGCCGGCGACTACATCGGAGGTGGGACCAGCAACAGCTACACCGGAGCCACCAGCCTCTTCCGGCTCACCGGCTCCGCGGACGGCATCGTCAGCTACACGGGGTCGGGCCAACGCGAAACGTGGAGTGTGCGGTTCGCGGCGCCGGAGGGCGAGCAGCTTCAGGCGGGCCGCACCTACCAGACGGCCGACATCGGAGACGAGACCGCCGCGTTCCTCTCCGTCTCGCACGGCAGCCGCGGCTGCGGCCTCAGTACGGGGGAGCTCACCATTACCCGGCTCGCCACCGACGACCAGGGCAACGTCAAGGCACTCGCGGCCACCTTCCTGCAGCGTTGTGAAGGAACGACAGCGGCTCTCCACGGCACCATCCACTACTACGCCTGACCGATCATGCGGGCCGTTGGCCCACAGGACCGGGCGGTCGGGGCCGCCCGGAACACCCGCGGCCGCACTGCGGACCGGAACCCGACGGCGGTCGGGGCCGGCGATCCGCCCGCCCCGTCTGCGCATGTGGTGGATCAAGCGGCGAAGCGGGTGGCGCCGCGCGCGAGGGCCCCGCGGGAGGCGGCCGCGCCGGGGTCGTCGAGACCGCCGTGCGCGGCCGGGCCGGTCGAGGCCCGAGGGCCGTCGCCGGCGGACGGCGCCATGGCGCGGCTGCGCATCCTCCGGCGCCCGACGACACCCGCCGCCCGGCGGTCCGGCCCCACGCCGGCAACGCCCGTCGGTGCGCAGTCGACGGTCCGTGCCGGGGCGTGCTCGTGGGCCGGTCCGGCTTCCTGGCAGCGGCCCGGGTCACGCGGCGGGCCGGCGCGGGGGAGGCGGCAGGGCGGGGAGCGGTCGAATCGGGCCGCGTACGCGGAATCGGGCGACCCGGCCGACTGGGGTCGCGGGCGGGCGGACCCGGCGGTGGGCCGGGATCGGGAGACGCAATCGCCCGGCCCAGGTCCGAGACGGTCGGTAAAACCCCAGGTCATCGGCGTGGAATGGGGTACTCCGAAGGGCACCCGCACCCCGGATCGCGCAGTGCGGGAGGCCCGGGTCCCCCGAACTGTAATGATCCCGTGAGGCTTTGGCCCGCACTGGGGCGGGGAAGTGGCGCGGAACATGGCAGGCTTGGCACATGGCCCAGATCAACCCCAGCATCCTGTCCGCCGATTTCGCCCGTCTCGCCGAGGAGGCGAAGGCGGTCGAAGGCGCCGACTGGCTCCACGTCGACGTGATGGACAACCATTTCGTGCCCAATCTGACCCTCGGCGTGCCCATCGTGGAATCGCTCAGCCGGGCCACGGACACGCCGCTGGACTGCCATCTGATGATCGAGGACGCGGACCGCTGGGCGCCGCAGTACGTCGAGGCGGGGGCCGGTTCCGTCACCTTCCACGTGGAGGCGGCGGCGGCCCCCGTACGACTGGCGCGGGAGATCCGGGCCAAGGGCGCCCGCGCCTCCATGGCGCTCAGGCCCGCGACGCCCATCGAGCCGTACGAGGACCTGCTCCCCGAGCTCGACATGCTGCTGATCATGACGGTGGAGCCGGGCTTCGGCGGTCAGGCGTTCCTGGACATCATGCTGCCGAAGATCCGCCGCACCCGTGAGCTCATCTCGAAGCACGGACTCGAACTCTGGCTCCAGGTCGACGGGGGAGTCTCCGAGTCGACCATCGAGCGGTGCGCCGAGGCCGGCGCGGATGTGTTCGTCGCGGGTTCGGCGGTGTACGGGGCCCAGGACCCGGCCGAAGCGGTGCGCGCACTGCGGGCCAGGGCCGACGAGGCCACTGCCTCGGCGGCCTGGGCGTGCCGCCACTGAAGCCGGAACGGGAGCCGGAACCCACTCCGGTCCCCGATTGCGGGTCGGCCCGGCCAAGGGCAGATGAACGTGGTCCGACGGGACCGATCAAGGGTCGCCGGATCTGACAGGATGAACGGCGTATCGAGAGTGTGAACAGCAGTGAGGAGATCGCGGTGTCTGCAATGTCGGCGGGACGGTCCGCCCTGCGGATGGGGCCCGCGGAGCTGGTGCAGGCGGCGGCCATGGCCCGCCGCTTCTACCTCGAAGGAAAGTCGAAGATCCAGATCGCCGAGGAATTCGGCGTCAGCCGCTTCAAGGTGGCCCGGGTCCTGGAGACGGCACTTGAGCGCGACCTCGTGAGGATCGAGATCCGCGTCCCCGCCGAGCTGGACGCCGAGCGCTCCGACGCGCTCCGGGCCCGCTACGGACTGCGTCACGCGGTCGTCGTCGAATCCCCCGCGGAGGAGCAGGACGACGCACCCGACCCGGAGAACCTGGGGGAGGTCGCGGCGGATCTCCTCGGCGAACTGGTGAACGAGGGCGATGTGCTCGGCCTGGCCTGGGGCCGCTCCACGATCCACATGGCCGCGGCTCTCGACCGGCTGCCGCCGTGCACGGTCGTGCAGCTCACCGGGGTGTACGACGCGGGGACGGCCGAGCGCGGCTCGGTCGAGGCGGTCCGCCGGGCCGCCCAGGTGGCCGGCGGCGAGGCCCACCCGATCTACGCGCCGATGCTGCTCCCCGACCCGGCCACGGCCGCCGCGCTGCGCCACCAGACCGGTATCGCGCGTGCCTTCGAGTACTTCGACAAGGTGACGGTCGCCGCGGTGTCCATCGGCTCCTGGGAGCCGGGCATCTCGACCGTCCACGACATGCTCACGGACGAGGAGCGGGCGCACTACGCGTCGCTCGGCGTCGCCGCGGAGATGTCCGCGCACCTCTTCGACGCGGAGGGGCGGCGGGTCGGCCGGGACCTGGGGGAGCGGTGCATCACGGTCGAGGCCGACCGGCTGCGCCGGATTCCCGAGGTGGTGGCGATCGCGGGCGGCCAGCGCAAGGCCGCGGCGATCGGTGCGGTGCTGCGGTCCGGGCTGGTCACCAGCCTGGTGACGGACACGGCTGCGGCGGACTACCTGCTGACCGAGTCGGCGGCGCCGCAGCGTCCGGCGCTGGAGCGGGCGGATCCGGACGGGGTCTGACGCGGGCGCCGGTGATCGGCCCCGGGGCCGCCCCGGGACCGTTGCGGAGACGGGCCCGGACAGCGGATGCGCTGCCCGGGCGGTGTCCGGCCCGGCGGCTCAGTCCCGGGCCACACCCAGGACCGTCGCCTCCAGGTACTCCTCCGGCTCCTCGTACTGGCTCACATCGGCCGGGTTGTAGCGGGGGGTCTGCCGCGACCAGTCCAGGTTGCCGCGCATCCAGCTCCGCATCCCGTCCAGGTACGGCACGAGCATCGAGGCCAGCTGCGGGTACGCGGCCAGCAGCTCGGCCTCGGCGGCGAGGAACCGCTCCGTCTCCGCGGCGATCTCCGCGCAGACGTGTTCGAGAGCCTGCCGCTCGCCGTACCCGCGGTGGTGCCGGACCAGGTGGACGAGGTTGTGGATCTCGCCGAGCACCTGTTCCTTCTCGTACGAGTACACGTCGTTGGCCCAGCACACGACGTTGCACGAGGCTTCCAGCGCGGTGATGAACCGGGAGTCGTTGTGGATCGACTCGGGTGCCTCGATCCCGGCCACGATCTCTATCAGGTCCATGCAGACATGTATCGCGCCGGTGTGGCGGCGCTTGGCGATGTACGTCTCCTCGGACGGCACCACGCCCGCGGCCCGGTTCCCGGCCTCCCAGGTGGTGGCCGTCGTGAGATACGTGGTCAGGTGCCAGCCGAACCGGGTGCGCCAGTGCGGGGCCGCGGTCGGCGTCGTCCGCTCCCACAGATCGACCAGGGCGACCACGGCGGCGGGGAGCTCCTCGTCCGGCAGGTCGCCCGTGCCGTTGCCGTCGATCACGGACCGCATCACGTCGACCACGTCCCGCACCCGCTCCGGGCTGCGTCCGAGGTGACCGTCGTCGAGCTGGTCGTCGACGAGAAACAGCCAAACGAACCAGTCGGCGACGAGGTCGAGATTCCTGTCGTCGGCGGTCGGGTACACCATGCCGACGAACGCCCCGAAGTCCGCCTGCTCGAAGCGTTCCCTGGCTGAATCGCGGTGCACCAGACCGGTGTCGCGGGTCCAGGCGTCGAGGTGGACCCTGGTGTGCCCGACGTGCGGATTCGTCCGCTGGGGGAACGGGCAGTAGATGTCCGGCAGTTCGCTCTCCACGGGTGGGTCGTGATCCTCTCCGGTCGTACGTGTGACGGAAGTTGTGACCCTTCCGACTGTTCCCTCCGGGGCGTCGTGGCGACCCACGGGACCTGCGGGTTTTGAAGCTACCGGACCCCTTGTCACCAGGTCCAGGGAAGATGATCGCGAATGATTCGGATGCCGCTCGGACAGGGTCCGCCGGCACGGCAGGTTCCACTTGCCCGGGACCCCGCCCGGTCCCCTGGAGGAACATACGAACGCGGGGGTCGTTCGTTGTGCCTTCGGGGAAGCGACCTGCTCCGTTTCGTATGAAAAAATGAGCGTTATGCGTTTTCTTGAGCCCGGCACCGGTCGCTACACAGACTCCCCCTCGGTCCCGTACGACCTCACCTACGACGACGTCTTCATGGTTCCGGGCCGTTCGGCGGTCGGTTCCCGCCAGGGTGTCGATCTCTCCTCGCCCGACGGCACCGGCACCACCATCCCGCTCGTCGTCGCGAACATGACGGCCATCGCGGGCCGCCGGATGGCCGAAACGGTCGCCCGCCGGGGCGGGCTCGTCGTCATCCCCCAGGACATCCCGATCGAGGTCGTCACCGATGTCGTCTCCTGGGTGAAAACGCGCCACCTGGTGCTCGACACGCCGATCGTGCTGGCCCCCGGCCAGACGGTCGCCGACGCCCTGTCCCTGCTGCCCAAGCGCGCGCACGGCGCGGGTGTCGTCGTCGACGAGGAGCAGCGGCCCGTCGGTGTCGTCACCGACCACGACCTGACCGGGGTCGACCGCTTCACCCAGCTGTCCGAGGTCATGTCCAGGGACCTGGTGCTGCTCGACGCGGACATCGACCCGCGCGACGCCTTCAACAAGCTCGACGGTGCCCACCGCAAGCTCGCACCCGCGGTCGACGCGGAGGGGCGGCTCGTCGGCATCCTCACCCGCAAGGCCGCACTGCGCGCCACCCTGTACACCCCCGCCACCGACACCGGCGGCAGGCTGCGGATCGCCGCCGCCGTCGGGATCAACGGCGATGTCGCGGGCAAGGCCAAGCAGCTGCTCGACGCGGGCATCGACACGCTGGTGGTGGACACCGCCCACGGCCACCAGGAGTCCATGATCAACGCGGTCCGGGCCGTCCGGGCGCTCGACCCGCAGGTGCCGATCGTCGCGGGCAACATCGTCGCCGCCGAGGGCGTGCGCGATCTCGTCGAGGCCGGCGCGGACATCATCAAGGTCGGTGTCGGCCCCGGCGCCATGTGCACCACCCGGATGATGACGGGCGTGGGCCGGCCGCAGTTCTCCGCCGTCCTGGAGTGCGCCGCCGAGGCGAAGAAGTACGGCAAGCACGTCTGGGCCGACGGCGGTGTCCGCCACCCGCGCGATGTCGCGATGGCGCTCGCCGCGGGTGCGTCCAACGTGATGATCGGTTCCTGGTTCGCCGGTACGTACGAGTCGCCCGGCGACCTCCAGCAGTCCGCCGACGGCCGCTTCTACAAGGAGTCCTTCGGCATGGCGTCCGCGCGCGCCGTGAAGAACCGCACGTCGGACGAGTCGGCGTACGACCGGGCCCGCAAGGCGCTCTTCGAGGAGGGCATCTCCACCTCCCGGATGTTCCTCGACCCGACCCGTCCCGGCGTCGAGGACCTGATCGACTCGATCATCGCGGGCGTCCGCTCCTCCTGCACCTACGCCGGTGCGGCCTCCCTGGAGGAGTTCGCGGAGAAGGCGGTCGTCGGGGTGCAGAGCGCCGCCGGTTACGCCGAGGGCAAGCCGCTGCACGCCAGCTGGAGTTGATCCCGCGGCCGCACCCGACGCCGGTGCCCCTCCGGGCCATTCGCCCGGAGGGGCACCGGCGTCTTCGCAGGTGGCCGCCGGGCGGCACAGATGTCCGATTCCGGGCCCTCGGATACCGTGGCTCCGCGCCTCAACCCCGTTGGGATGTAAGTAACATGAACCCCAATCAGCCGCCCGTTCCTCTGTGGTAAGGGATCTCATGTCCTTCTTCACCGACCTGGCCCATCAGTACATCGACGGAGAGTGGAGGCAGGGCAAGGGGTCCTGGGACATCGTCGACTTCAATCCGTACGACGGGGAGAAGCTCGCCTCGATCACGGTCGCCACGGCCGACGAGGTGGACCAGGCGTACCGGGCCGCCGAGACCGCCCAGCGGGCGTGGGGCGACACCAACCCGTACGCCCGGCGGCTGGTGCTGGAGCGGGCGCTGCGCATCGTCGAGGAACGCGAGCCCGAGATCAGTGACGCGATCGTCGCGGAGCTGGGCGGCACCCGGCTGAAGGCGGCCTTCGAGCTGCATCTCGCCAAGGAGTTCCTGCGGGAGTCGGTCCAGCTCGCGCTGCGGCCCTCCGGACAGATACTGCCCTCGCCGACCGAGGGCAAGGAGAACCGCGTCTACCGGGTACCCGTCGGTGTCGTGGGTGTCATCAGCCCCTTCAACTTCCCGTTCCTGCTGTCGCTGAAGTCGGTCGCCCCCGCCCTGGCGCTCGGCAACGCCGTCGTGCTCAAGCCGCACCAGAACACCCCGGTCTGCGGCGGCACGCTGGTGGCGAAGGTGTTCGAGGAGGCGGGGCTGCCGGCCGGGCTCCTGAACGTCGTGGTCACCGACATCGCCGAGATCGGCGACGCGCTGCTGGAGCACCCCATTCCGCAGGTCATCTCCTTCACCGGTTCGGACAAGGTGGGGCGGCACGTCGCCACGGTGTGCGCGGCGAACCTCAAGCGCGCCGTGCTCGAACTCGGCGGCAACAGCGCGCTCATCGTGCTCGACGACGCCGATCTGGACTACGCCGTGGACGCGGCCGTCTTCAGCCGGTACGTGCACCAGGGCCAGGTCTGCATGGCCGCGAACCGCATCCTGGTCGACCGCGCGGTGGAGAAGGAGTTCACCGAGAAATTCGTCGCCAAGGTCGCCTCGCTGCGGGTCGGTGACCCGGCGGACCCGGAGACGGTGATCGGCCCGCTGATCAACTCCTCGCAGGCCGAGGCCATTTCGTCGCTCGTCGACCAGACCGTCGAGGCCGGTGCCACCGCCCTGCTGCACGGCCGGGCCGACGGCAACGTGGTGAGCCCGTCCGTGCTGACCGGGCTGGCCGCCGATTCCCCCGTCCTCTCCCAGGAGATCTTCGGGCCGGTCGCACTCCTGGTGCCGTTCGACGGTGACGACGAGGCGGTACGGATCGCCAACGACACCCCGTACGGCCTGAGCGGCGCGGTGCACACCGGCGACATCGAGCGCGGCGTACGGCTCGGGCAGCGCGTCCACACCGGCATGATCCACATCAACGACGGCACGGTCCACGACGAGCCGATCGTCCCGTTCGGCGGCGAGAAGAGCTCCGGCCTCGGCCGGCTGAACGGCGACTCGATGGTCGAGGCATTCACCACCCAGAAGTGGATCTCGGTGCAGCACGGCCGCTCGCGGTTCCCGTTCTGACCGGTCACCCGCTGCGGTGAGCGCGCCCGGCGGGGCGGCGCCGTGGTCTACTTCGGGGGCGGCCCTGCCGCCCCCGACACCGGCCATCGCAGAGAAGTGAACCGCCCGAAGTGCGCCTGAACGACCTCGACGAACGCATCGTCCACGCCCTCGCCGAAGACGCCCGGCGCTCCTACGCGGACATCGGCGCGATCATCGGCCTCTCCGCGCCCGCCGTGAAACGCCGGGTCGACCGGCTGCGCGCCGAGGGTGCGATCACCGGCTTCACGGTGCGGGTGGACCCGGCGGCGCTGGGGTGGGAGACCGAGGGGTTCATCGAGATCTACTGCAGCCGCAACACGTCGCCGGAGGCGATCAAGCACGGACTCGCCCGGTATCCGGAGATCGCGTCGGCCTCCACGGTGACGGGAGAGGCCGACGCGATCGTGCAGGTCTTCGCCGCGGACATGCGCCACTTCGAGCAGGTGCTGGAGCGGATCGCTGGCGAGCCGTACGTGGAGCGGACGAAGTCCGTGCTGGTGCTGTCGCCACTGTTGCGGCGGTACTCGTCGGGGTCGCCGGAGTAGCGGTGCCGGACGGCCGCCCGGCGGCCGCTCCGTCCTCGAACGCCCGACGGGGTCGGGAGACCGGGTGCGGAGTCTCGGAAGAAGGCGCCGGAGCGCCGTGGTGACGGTGCCGTCCACCATCGCGCGGGCCGGCTCGACGTGCGCCGGGCGGGCCTGGCCGTATCGGGCGGGGCGCGGCGGGGTGAGACCTGTGTCACCTGCCTGACCTGCGAAGACAGGGTGCGCAATGAATCGCCGGGACGGGCTGTCCGGGCGCAATGGATCGACGGTGTACGCGCAACGGTCGCGCCTTGTCGGGCCCGCGCGGTGGACCGTACCGTCGATACGTCCCCGCCCCGCCCGCACCGTCCGAGGTCAGCCATGCCGCCATTGCGCACCGCCCTGCTCCAGAGCTCCGGACGACCCGGGCACGTGGACGAGAACATCGACGCGCTCGACGGAGCGGCGCGGCGGGCGGCGGACGCCGGGGCCCGGCTGCTGGTCTGTCCCGAGCTGTTCCTGACCGGGTACGCGATCGGGGCCGATGTGTCCCGGCTGGCCGAGCCGGCCGACGGTCCTTCCGCCCGTGCCGTCGACGAGATCGCCGCACGGCACGGGCTCGCGGTCCTCTACGGCTACCCGGAGCGCGCGGGCGAGCAGATCTTCAACGCCGCGCGCCTCGTCGGGCCGGACGGCGCGACGCTTGCGAACTACCGCAAGACCCACCTCTTCGGCTGCTTCGAGCAGGAGTGGTTCACCCCGGGCGAGCAGCCCGTCGTCCAGGCCGAACTCGACGGCGTCCGCATCGGGATCATGATCTGCTACGACGTCGAGTTCCCGGAGAACGTCCGGGCGCACGCCCTCGCGGGCACCGATCTGCTGCTCGTGCCCACCGCGCAGATGCACCCCTTCCAGTTCGTCGCCGAGTCCGTCGTGCCGGTCCGCGCCTTCGAGAACCAGATGTACGTGGCGTACGTCAACAGGACCGGCCCGGAGGGCGAGTTCGAGTTCGTCGGGCTGAGCTGCCTGGCGGGCCCCGACGGCACCGTCCGCACCCGCGCCGGACGCGGCGAGGAACTGGTCGTCGGTGAGGTCGACCCGGAATTCCTGGACACGTCGCGCGCCGCCAACCCGTATCTGCACGACCGCCGCCCCGGTCTGTACGGCTCCCTCGTCTGAGCCCGCCGCCCCCGTTCCAACTCTTCACCCGCGCAAGGAGTCCGTACCCCATGACGTCCACGGTGCCCAACGCCGTCCAGCACACCGACGCCGCCGAGCCGATCACCATGTTCGGGCCGGACTTCCCCTACGCGTACGACGACTTCCTGGCGCACCCCGCGGGGATCGGGCAGGTACCGGCGACGGAGCACGGCACCGAGGTCGCCGTCATCGGGGGCGGGCTCTCCGGCATCGTCGCCGCGTACGAGCTGATGAAGATGGGGCTCAAGCCCGTCGTCTACGAGGCGGACGAGATCGGCGGCCGGCTGCGTACCGTCGGATTCGACGGCTGCGATCCCGGACTCACCGCCGAGATGGGCGCGATGCGCTTCCCGCCGTCCTCCACCGCGCTCCAGCACTACATCGATCTGGTCGGTCTGGAGACGAAGCCGTTTCCCAACCCGCTCTCCCCGGCCACCCCGTCGACCGTCGTCGACCTCAAGGGCACCTCGCACTACGCCCGCACCATCGACGATCTGCCGCAGGTCTACCGCGAGGTGATGGACGCCTGGAACCGGTGCCTGGAGGAGGGCGCGGACTTCTCCGACATGAACCGCGCGATGCGGGAACGCGATGTGCCGCGCATCCGGGAGATCTGGGCGGAGCTCGTCCAGAAGCTCGACAACCAGACCTTCTACGGATTCCTCTGCGACTCCGACGCCTTCAAGTCGTTCCGGCACCGGGAGATCTTCGGCCAGGTCGGCTTCGGCACCGGCGGCTGGGACACCGACTTCCCCAACTCCATCCTGGAGATCCTGCGCGTCGTCTACACCGAGGCGGACGACCACCACCGGGGCATCGTCGGCGGCAGCCAGCAGCTCCCGCTGCGGCTCTGGGACCGCGAACCGCGGAAGATCGTCCACTGGCCGCTCGGCACCTCGCTGTCCTCCCTGCACGGGGGCGAACCGCGCCCCGCCGTGACCCGGCTGCACCGCACCGCCGGGAACCGGATCACCGTCACCGACGCCGGCGGTGACATCCGCACCTATCCGGCCGCGATCTTCACCGGGCAGTCCTGGCTGCTGCTCTCGAAGATCGACTGCGACGACGCGCTCTTCCCGATCGACCACTGGACGGCGATGGAGCGCACCCACTACATGGAGTCGTCCAAGCTGTTCGTCCCCGTCGACCGTCCGTTCTGGCTGGACGAGGCCGTCGACGACAGGGGGGTTCCGACCGGGCGGGACACCATGTCGATGACGCTCACCGACCGGATGACCCGGGGGACGTACCTCCTGGACGACGGCCCCGACCGGCCCGCCGTCATCTGCCTCTCGTACACCTGGTGCGACGACAGCCTGAAGTGGCTGCCGCTCTCCCCGAACGAGCGCATGGACGTCATGCTCAAGTCGCTCGGGGAGATCTACCCGGACGTCGACATCAGGAAGCACGTCATCGGCAACCCGGTGACGGTCTCGTGGGAGAACGAGCCCTATTTCATGGGTGCGTTCAAGGCCAATCTGCCGGGCCACTACCGCTACCAGCGGCGGCTGTTCACCCACTTCATGCAGGACCGGCTGCCCGCCGACCGGCGGGGCCTGTTCCTCGCGGGCGACGACATCTCCTGGACGGCCGGATGGGCCGAGGGCGCCGTACAGACCGCGCTCAACGCCGTCTGGGGCGTGATGACCCAGTTCGGCGGCGCGACCGATGCGACGAACCCCGGCCCGGGCGATGTCTTCGACGACATCGCCCCGGTCGAACTCCCGGAGGACTGAGACCGGACGGTCCGGGACACGTTCCGGGCTACGCGGGCCGGCAGACGCTGCGCTGCCGGCCCAGGCCCGAGATCTCGACCTCCATCACGTCGTCCGGACCCAGGTAGGGGAAACGGCCGGACAGCGCCACGCCCTGCGGGGTGCCGGTGTTGATGACGTCGCCGGGCTCCAGCACCAGGTACTGCGACAGATGGTGCACCAGGTGCGCCACGCTGAAGATCATGTCCGCGGTGCTGGAGTCCTGCCGCGGCTCCCCGTTCACATAGCTGCGCAGCCGCAGCCGCTGCGGGTCACCGACCTCGTCGGCCGTCACCAGCACCGGACCCAGCGGGTTGAACGTGGCGCAGCTCTTGCCCTTGGACCACTGGCCGCCCGACTCCTCCAGCTGGAAGGCACGCTCGGAGACGTCGTTGCTGACGGCGTAGCCCGCGATGTGCGCGGCGGCGTCGGCGGGGGAGTCCAGGTAGGAGGCGCGGCGGCCGATGACGACGGCCAGCTCCACCTCCCAGTCGGTCTTCTTCGAGCCGCGCGGGATCAGCACGTCGTCGTACGGGCCGACGACGGTGTTCGGCGACTTGTAGAAGAGGATCGGCTGCTCGGGCGGCTCACTGCCCGACTCCGCGGCGTGGGCCGCGTAGTTCTGGCCGATGCAGAGCAGCGCGGAGGGACGGGCCACGGGGGCGCCGATGCGCAGGCCCGTGATGTCGGTTTCGGGGAGCGCCGGTTCGGCGGGGATCAGGTGCGGATTGTCGGCGAGCGCGGCGAGGAACGCGCCGTCGATGTCGTCGGTGATGCCGGAAAGGTCGTGGTGCCGGCCTTCGGGGCAGACGGCGACCGGGCGCTCATGGCCCGGCTCGCCGATGCGCATCAGTCGCATGACGGTGGATTCTCCTGACAGGTACGGGGGTTGGGGAGGGACTGCGGGCGTTCGCGGACGTTCAGAACACGCCCTAGTGCAGACGGGTGAGGGCGTCGGCGGTGACGGCGTGGACCGGGGGGCGTCCGGCGAGCAGCCGGAGCACTTCGTTGACGGCGCTCATGCCGAGCCGCTGCCGGCATTCGACGCTGCCCGCCGCCTGGTGCGGGGTGAGCAGCACATTCGGCAGGGAGCGGAAGGGGTGGCCGACGGGCAGCGGTTCGGCGTCGAAGACGTCGATCGCCGCGTCCAGCCGGCCCGACGACACCTCGGCGAGGAGCGCGTCCTCGTCGACCAGCCATGACCTGGCGGTGTTCACCAGGCCCGCGCCGTCCGGCATCAGCGCCAGCTGCTCGGCGCCGATCATCCTGCGGGTCTCCTCGGTGACCGGCGCGTGCACGGCCACGATCCTGCTGTGCGACAGCAGCGTCTCCAGCTCCACGGACCGCACGCCGAGCGCCTCGGCGTCTGCGTCGCAGAGGTACGGGTCGGTGACACTCACCCGTGCCCCCATCGCCCGGACCAGGGCGATGTAGGCGCGCCCGGTGCGGGAGGCGCCGATCACGCCGATGTCGCTGCCGTGGATCTCGTGGCGCGGCGGGGCCTCGCTCGCCACCGCCCAGTCCAGCCCGCCGCGCAGGGCGTGGTCGAAGCGCTGGATGCGGTGGAGCAGCGAGAGCGTGAACGCGAGAGCCACCTCGGCGACCGGGCGGGCCATCTCGTCCCCTGCCTGGGTGACCAGGATGCCCCGCCGGAACACCTCCTCCGTGACATAGGGCGCGACCGCCGAACCGGTGTGCGCCACCAGCTCCAGCCGGTCGGCCGAGGCAAGGAGTCCGGCGTCCACCCGGGGTGCCCGCCACGCGGTGATGAGCGCGCGGGCACCGGGCAGCGCCGCGGCCACCGCCGCCCGGTCCGCGTGGTCGTCCAGGACCGTCAGCTCCGCCGCCCGCTCCAGCTCCTGCCACACCTCGGGGGTGAAGAACTGGGCCCGCAGCCCCGGCGGTACGGCGACGACCACCCGGGAACGGCCGGCAGGATCAGGAGAGCCAGGCATCGAGGTGCTCCGCAACGAAGGCGTCATCGGTCAGCCAAGGGTAGGCCGCGGCCACCCGGCTGATCTCCTCGGCCTGTCCGGGGGAGAGCGTCTCGGCCGGATCCAGGCACCGGATGTTCGCCAGCAGGCCCTGACGGTGCAGCACCTCGTGCACCCCGGCGATGCAGCCGCGGAACGCGCCGCGCACATCGAAGACCGCGCTGTTGGCATCGGTCAGTTCGGAGCGGCGCGCCAGGCAGCGCACCATCGCCTCGTGGTCGCCGCCGCGCGCCTTGCGGACGTCGTCGAGGAGCGTCACCGCGGAGCTCGTCCACACGGCCCACTGGCCGAGCAGGCCGCCCGCGAACCAGCTCGGCTTGCCGCCGGCCGTCTCGTACGGGGTGAGCAGGTCACCGATGATGTCGTCGTCGTTGCCGGTGTACAGCGCCACCTCGTCGGCCCGGTCCGCGGCGGCCACCGCCCGTACGACATCGGCCGTGCGGTACCGGTCGAACGGGGCGATCTTCACCGCGACCGTGTTCGGAAGATCGGTGAAGGCGGACCAGAAACCCGGCGACAGGTACCGTCCGCCGACGGCCTCCTGGAGATAGAAGCCGATCACCGGCAGCACCTCGCCGACGGCTCGGGCGCGGTCCAGCAGACCCTTTTCGTCGGCACCGGGCACGGCCGGGCTGAGCAGCACCGCGTCATAGCCGAGGCCGGCGGCGGTCTCGGCCTCGGCGACGGCCTGCGCCGTGTAGCCGCAGGCACCGGCGACCTTGATGAACGGGCGGCCGGCCTCGGCGTCGATCGTCTCGGCGGCGAGCTCCAGGACCGGCCGCAGCAGACCGACCTCCGGTTCGCGGATCTCGAACTGGGTGGTGTGCACGGCGACGGCGACGCCGCCCGCTCCCGAGGCGAGGTAGTAGCGGGTCAGCGCACGCTGGCGGCGCTCGTCGAAGGTTCCGTCGTCGTGCAGTGCCAGCGGGTGTGCGGGAATCACGGCCCCGCGGGCGAGCGCGTCCAGGGCAGGGGTGGTGAGGGAGGAGGGAGTGGACATGGAGTGGATCAGAACCTTCCGTCACGGACCTGGAACTTGGTGGGTTTGCCGGACAGCGGCAGCCCGCGGCGCAGCCAGTCGGCCTGCCACTCGACGAGGGTGCGCAGGGCGACGTCCGGGTAGCCGAAGAGCGCGTGGCAGCGGCTCGCGTCAGAGAGCAGCGCGGTGGGCGCCTCCGCACCGGCGAAGACCGGCTCCTTGCCGAACTCCTCGCCGAACCACTGGGCGATGCGGCGCACCGAAGCGGTCTCCGGGCCGGTGAGGTTCAGGGTGAACGCCTCGCCGTCGGTGGCGTGCAGCAGGGAACGCAGGGCGACCTCGTTGGCGTACCCCTGCCACACCACGTTGGCATGGCCGGTCGTCACATCGACCGGCTCGCCCGCCTGCACGCGGTACGCGATGTCGGCGAGGACGCCGTAGCGCAGGTCGACGGCGTAGTTGAGGCGGATGTTGGCGACCTTGGTGCCGCGGGTCAGCGCCGCGTGGCCGAAGATCCGTTCACGGCCGAGGCACGACATGGCGTACTCCCCGACCGGACCGACCGGGTCGGCCTCGGTGCAGCCGCCGGAGGAGACCGGCACCAGCGGATACACGTTGCCGGTGGAGAACGCGGCGATCCGCGATTCCGACCAGCGGCGGGCCACCCGGTCCGGCATCGCGGCGTTCACGGCCCAGGCGTGCGAAGGAGCCCCGGCGGAACCGAACTTGGCGCCGACCATGAAGATCACGTTCCCGGCGTCCGGCAGTTCGGCCAGGTCGGCGGCCGGGTCCATCAGGTCGAAGGCGACGGTGGAGACCCCGGCGGCCTCCAGCTCGTCGGCGGCGGACTTGTCGGACCAGCGGGAGACCGCGTACACGGTCACGTCCGTACGGCCCGCGGCGTCCAGTGCCCGTCGGGCCAGCCGGCACAGGCTGGGGCCCATCTTGCCGCCGGCGCCGAGCACCAGCAGATCGCCTTCCAGGCGGCCGAGGTCGGCGACGAGTGCGGGGGAGGGGGTGGCGAGCCGCTCTTCGAGAGCGGCCTCATCGGTGAACATGCGTGACTATCCCTTGATTCCGGACGCGGTGACGCCCTCGGTGAAGTAGCGCTGGCCCACCATGTACGCGGCGAAGATGGGCACGAACGCGATGACGGAGCCGGAGAGCACCACGTTGAGCGGCACGTTCTGCTGCTGGAGCGAGGCGATGCCGACCGTGAGGGTGCGCATGTCGGTGGACTGGCCGATGACCAGCGGCCACAGGAAGTCGTTCCAGTGCCACAGGAAGACGAAGACGCCGAGCGTGGCGAGGATCGGCTTCAGCAGCGGCAGCACGATCCGGTAGAAGATCTGCCACTCGCTGCAGCCGTCGAGCCGGGCCGCCTCGAAGAGTTCGTCCGGCAGTCCCTGGATGAACTGGCGCATCAGGAACACCGCCTGGGCGTTGGCCAGGGTCGGCACGATCAGGCCCCAGTACGTGTCCACGCCGCCCAGCTTCGCGATCATCGCGAACGTCGGGATCATCGTGACGTGGTACGGGACCATCACCATCGACAGGAACGACCAGAACATCGCCTCCCGGCCCGGGAAGCGCTTCTTGGCGAAGGCGTACCCGGCGAGCGAGGCGAGCAGCAGCACGCCGACGACCGAGACGACCGAGTAGACCAGGGTGTTGACCAGCCAGCGCGGTACGTCCTGGGCGTTCATGACGGTGTCGTACGCCTCGCCGGTCAGCGGCCACGGCAGCAGACTGCCGGGGAACTCGACTGCCGCGGACGGCTTCAGGGAGAGCACGACCATCGCGTAGAACGGGAAGACCGTCGCGATCGCGGCCACCGTCAGCAACGCGGCGCGCCCGATCCGGCCGGCCCGGGTGGGGCGCATGCCGTGCGGGACGGTGTCCTGCTCCGAGAGCTTGCGCAGCTTGCGTTCGGCCCGGCGCGCGGCCCGGTCGGGTGCCGCGGGAGCCTTGCTCGGCGGAGGGGTCTCGGTCTTGACGGGTGCTGTGGTCATGGTCACTGGTCCTTCCCGATCACGAGCCGCTGGATCACCGCGACCACCACGGTCAGCGCGAAGAGCGCGACACCGATGGCGGAGGCGTAACCCAGGTCGAAGTACTTGAAGCCCGCGTCGTAGAGCTGGAAGACGAGCGTGTAGCTGGCGTTGGCGGGGCCGCCGCCGGTCATCGTGTAGACCGCGTCGAAGACCTGGAAGGAGGCCGTCGTCTCGATCACGGCGAGGAAGAACAGGGCGGGCCTGAGCTGCGGCAGCACGATGTACCGGAACCGCTGCCAGGGACCGGCGCCGTCGGTGAGCGCCGCCTCCTCCAGCTCCCGCGGGATGTCCTGCATCCGGGCCAGCAGGATGAGCATCCCGTACCCGAAGCGGGACCAGACGCCGACGATCGCGAGCGCGGGCAGCACCAGCACGTCGTCGGAGAGCCAGGAGCCCTCGGACATCCCGAACCAGCTCATCAGCGTGGACCACGGGCCGCCGGTCGAGAAGATCCAGACGAAGATGGTGGCGGCCAGCACCAGCGAGGTGACGACCGGCAGGAAGAACACCGAACGGAAGAACTTGGCGCCGCGGAACGCACGGCGGGTGATCAGCGCCAGGGACACCGACGCGATGAGCGTGCCCGGCACGGCGAGCACGGTGTAGAGGACCGTGACCTTCAGCGCCTGCCAGAACAGCGGGTCGTCCCACAGGCGGGTGAAGTTGTCCAGCCCGATGAAGCTGCCGCCGCCGGTCAGGGAGTAGTCGGTGAAGCTCATCAGCACACCGGCGACACCCGGACCGAACCGGAAGGCCAGGAAGAGCAGGAAACACGGAAGGACGAAGAGCAGGCCGATCCGGGCCTCGCGGCGCGCCTGCGGCCCGCTGCGACGGCCCCGGCGGCGGGTGGGTTCCGCGACGACTGCCACGGGGATCTCCTTGCGGTACGGGGGATTGCGGGGGGTCGGGGGAGGGTGCCCCCGGGGAGGGTGCGGGGCCGGGGTCCGGGTGCGGCCGGACCCCGGCCCCGCGCGTGATCAGCGGCCGAGCATCGCCTGCGCGGCCTTCTGCGCGGCGTTCAGCGCCTCCTGCGGGCTCTTCTTGCCCAGCAGCGCCGCCTGGATCTCCGGCGCGAGCATGCCCTGGACCTCACGGGCCTTGTCCTGGAGCGGGCCCACGGTCATGCTCGGCAGCGTGGCGCCGACCGCTGTCTGCAGCGCGTCGCCCGGGTACAGGTCGCCACCGGACTTGCGGGCCGGGAAGTAGCCCGCGGCCTTCTGCAGACCGGCGGCGTTCTTCGACTCGGCGACGAAGTTCAGCCAGTCGCCGGTGTTCTTCTTGTCGGCGCCCTTCAGCATCGACAGGGCGCCGACCGTGCCGTAACCGACCGGCTTGACGTCCTTCAGCGGCGGCTGGACGACGATGTTCTCCTTGCCCCAGAACGGCTCGACGTCCGTCGGGGTGTTCTGCCAGGTGCAGGCCACCTTGCCCTTGGCGGTCGGGGTCTGCTCCAGCTTGGGCGTGGTCGTGACCAGGTCCTTGTCGGTGTAGCCGCCGTCGACGAGCTTCTTCAGGTACGTCAGGGCCTTGACGCCCGCCGCGTCGTTGAAGGTGACGGTCTTGCCGTCCTCGGAGAAGACGTCGCCGCCGGCCTGCCACAGCAGCGGGTAGAAGGTCATGTTGAGGGTCTGCTGGGTGTCGCCGTAGTAGGTGGTGGCGTAGTAGCCCTTCTCCTTCAGCTTCGGAGCCAGTGCCTCCAGGTCCGCCCAGCTCGTCGGGTAGTTCTTCTCACCGATCGCGGCGAACACCCGCTTGTCGCAGATCAGCGGGTTGGCGCTGGTCAGGACCGGGGTGCCGAGCGCCTTGCCGTCGATCGTGACGGACTTCAGCGCGAAGTCCGTGTAGTCCGACTTGGCGTCGGCCGCCATGTAGTCGTCGGCCGGGACGATGCTCTTGGCGTACTTCGGCAGCTGGTCCGGGATCAGGTAGACCGCGTCCGGGCCCTTGCCGGAGGCGATCGCGGTGGCCAGCGCGGTGTCGCGGTTGGCCCACGGGAAGGTCTCCACCTTCACCTTGACGCCCGAGTGCTCCTTCTCGAACGCCTTGACCAGGCCGTCCCAGTACGCCTTGTTCTTGGCCTCGTCGAAGATGACCGGGTAGGTCCACATGGTGACGGTGTTGTCGTCGCCGCTGCTGGAACAGCCGGCCAGCACACCGGCGGCGAGCGCGGTGGCCAGGACGGGGGCGGCGACGGCGCGGACTCTGGAACGGCGGGTGAGAAGACGGGACATGAGGTGGTCCTCCGAGGACGTGAGGGTGGGGCGGGGAAGAGGGGGTGTCACTTGGCCGGGACCGTCTGGACGGTGCCGGTGTGCCGGGCACGTTCGGCGGCGAACGCCGCGAGATGACTGCCGAGCGAGGTGGCGGGACCGGAGCGGACGGCCCCGGCGTCACCGGTGGCGACAGCGGCGACGAACGCCTCGACGAGCGCGGCGTCCCCGCCGCCGTGCCCGTCGGCCGCGTTCGAACCGGACGCGCCGAGTTCATGGACGGTGGACTCGCCGGTCCGGAAGTCCTGCACCGTGACCCGTTCACCGTCACCGATCAGCCAGCCGTGCGAGCCGAAGATCCGGGTCTGGCGATGCGTCTGCTCGGTGAACGCGACCATCTGGAAGGTCGCGGTCACCCCGTCCGTCAGCTGCATCGCCAGCACCTGGTGGTCGACCACGTCGTTGTCGCTGCGGTACGCGCAGACGCCGTACGGCCCCTCGCGCAGCGCCTGCACCAGCCCGGCCTCGTCGGTCGCCTCGGTGACATGGGTGACCGGCCAGACCGCGCCCTTCTCGCGCAGCGTCGGCATGTACAGCTTCAGCGCGCTGTACGGGCAGTCGGACTCGACCGCACAGTCGAGGCAGCGGTCGGCGGACCCGGCCGGAGCGTTCTGCGGCCGGAAGTGCTTCAGCCCGCCGAAACTCGTGACCTGTTCGATCCGGCCGCCCATGACGTACGTGATCCAGTCCAGGTCGTGGCAGGACTTGGCGAGCAGCATCGGGGAGGAGTCCTTCTCGCTGCGCCACGGCCCGCGCACATAGCTGTGGGCGTAGTGCCACCAGCCGACCGGCTCCAGATGGTCGAGGGAGACCAGCTGACCGAGCACGCCGGAGTCCACGACCTCCTTCACCAGGTCGGTGTACGGGGTGTACCGCATGACGTGGCACACCGCGAACAGGACCCCGGCCCGCTCCACGCCCTCGACGATGCGCCGGGTCTCGTCCTCGGTCGGGGCGAGGGGCTTCTCGGCGAGGATCGCGTATCCGGCCTCGGCCAGGGCCAGTACCGGCTCCACATGGAAGCGGTCCTGGGTGGCGACGATGACGGCGTCGGCGATGCGGTTCTCGACGAGCGGCCGCCAGTCGTCGAACTCGACGGGCGCACCGGCGGCGGCCCGCGCCGCGGGGCGCGGATCGGCGACGGCGACGAGCTCGGCGCGCTCGGGGTGCGCCTTGATCCACTCGGCGTACGTCAGACCGCGGTTGCCGGCGCCGACGAGCGCGACCCGTACGGGCCGGCCGGTGATCGGGGTATGCGTGGACACGGGAATCCCTGGTACTCGATGGATTGGGGGGTGGGGCTGTTCGTTCGGATCAGGCCGGACCGGAGAGCGTGGGTGCCAGACCCCGCGAGCCCGGCCTGATCCGGACGAGAGTCCCCAGGGTGGTCAGAAGCGCAGCGTGGCCGCGGTGTGGGCGACGCGGTCGCCCTCGTCGGGCATCGCGGTGCGCTCGGTGCCGTCCTCGACACAACCGGTGTGCAGCAGATGGCTGGAGGTGCCGCCGAAGGCCGCGGGCCGCAGTTCGAGCCGGCCGCCGGCGAAGGTGGAGCCGGTGGCCCGGTAGCGGTTGGGGCCCTCGGTGACCAGCACATGGGCGGTGCCCTCGGGCGCGGTCGAGTCGAGGCCGGCCAGCTGCCAGTCGACGGTCCGTCCGGAGCCGGTACGGGCCAGCAGGGCGCCGTCCTTGTTGGTTCCGGTCAGCCGCGTTCCGTCGATGCGCAGGCGCTGGTCCTTGGACGAGGTCAGCTTCAGGCCGGTGTCGCGGAGTTCGCCGCCGAGGACGGTGATGTCGGCGTGCGCGAGCGAGACCGGGGCGGTGTCCTTGGAGCCGGTCAGGGTGCACTGGTCCAGGACGAGCGGTCCGGTGCCGTTGAGGACCGCGCCGTCGACGCCCTTCAGGGTGTTGCGCTGCAGGGTGAGCGGGACGGTCACATTGGCCTGGGTTATCTCCGCGCCCGCCGCGAAGGCGAACGAGGAGTCGGCGATCACATTGGGGCGGGCGGAGAGGTCGGAGGCCCGCGAGACGATCAGCGGACCGGAGGCCGTGCAACCGCGCATCTGCACACCGTCGGCGTTGACCCAGAGCATGCCGGAGCCGGCCAGGGACTTCTTGCCGATGACCAGGACGTCCTCCAGCGTCAGATCGGTGATCTTGACGCGGGCCACGAACCAGGAGCAGGCGTGCCGGCGGACGGTGATCCGCTTGGCCCTGCCGCCCCAGGCGGCACCGGAGTTGGCGAACGTCATCAGGCCGGAGTTGCCGGTGTAGACGAGGTCGTGCTCGAACTGCCCGTGCGTCACGAACGGGCCCTCGTCGTCACCGTCGCCGTGGCAGTTGGTGACGTAGCAGTAGGCGGAGGCCGTGAAGTCGTTGAGGTGGCGGGCGTTGGAGGTGTGGCAGTCCTCGACGTGCCCGTACAGGCAGTAGATCTGCTGGGTGAGGTAGCCCGCGCCGCCGTACGTGACGGACTTGGGGTTGGTCAGTGAGCACTGCTCGGTGCGGTAGTACGTGCACCAGCGGCGCATCACGACCGGCCAGAAGGTGCCGATGGCCTCGATCCCGGAGACGTCGCAGCGCACCGCGTACTCGTACGCGACCGGGTGCGAGCCGGTCATCTCGTCCTCGCCCCAGCCCTCGAAGACGAGGTTGCGGACGTGGGCGCGGTCGACGGGCTCGACGCGGGTCCAGGTGAGGGTGCGGCCGGCGGCCAGGTCCCAGCCGGTCTGGTAGTTGACCCGGATGTGCGTCGAGTCGACGACATCGGTGACCTGGACGAGACGCTGGATCTCCTTCTCGTACTGCCCCGACAGGGCGTTGATCTCCACGGCCCACCACTGGCCGACGGAGAACTTCGCGGAGTCGCCGACCTCGAAGAGGTCCGAGAGATCCGGCATCGCCGCGCTCAGCGTGTGCTTGACGGTGGTGTCGGTGACGGTGCCGCGGAAGGAGAGGACGGCGCCGAAGGGGTTGTCGTGGGTGTTCTTCTCGATGCCTTCGGTGCGCATGCGGTGGCCGCCGAAGTCGAGTTCGATGTGGGAGCGGTCGAAGAGGTGGCGTTTGGTGAAGAGGAGGTCGGTGTGGGCTTCGATGCGGTGGACGCTCCGGTCGGCGATCATCGCGTCGAGGGCGGCGTCGGCGGGGGTCTTGGCGTCGAAGTGTCCGAAGGTGCGGAAGTCGAGGGTTCCGGTGTGGAGCTGGAGCCAGCGGCCGGTCTTGGTGCCTTCGGGGGCGAGGACCGTTCCGCCGTTGTGTGCGGCGGTGGACTTCGGGTCCCAGCGCACGGCCATCGCGCCGCCGTCGCCGGGGGTGTGGTAGCCGGCGATCAGGACCTGGGTGCCGTGGTCGAGCGGCTTGGTGTTCAGCTTGCGCAGCTCGGCGACGGTGTCGACACGCAGCACGTCGCCCGCGTGCGCGGGTGCGGCCTGTGCCGAGCCGGTGGCCACGGCCGAACCGGCCATGACCAGGCCGGCCAGTCCCGAAGCCCGCAGCAGAGCACGACGGGACGAAGCGGAGGAGGGGTGGTGCGGAACGCTCATGCGGACTTCGCCTTCCGAGAAGTGCCGAGAAAGAGGGAGCGTTCCTGCGGTGGACTGCCATAGGCGGATGGCTGAAAAGGGTCCGGTCGTCGGATGTTCACGACGCGATGGGCAGGCGTCGGAAGGGGACCGGAAGGGGTAAATCGCCGGTGACGTGCGAGTGTCACTGAGGTTGGCAGGGAACCTACGGTGGGTTGAGCCGATTGGTCAAGACCCGAATCCGTCGGAATGCGAGGTGTCGGTGTCGGGTGCGGTGTCCTCGGTGTCGTCGACCCAGCCCAGCGAGAGGCTGATCCGCCGGGCCGCGTCCCGTACCTGGCCGCCCAGCTCCTGGTAGCGCCAGGCCGGCAGACCGAGTTTGAGGCCGGTGATGGAGACCGCTCCGGCGCACACCGCGCGGTCGTCGAAGACCGGCGCGCCGATGCAGATGATGCCCTCGGCGTCCTCCTCGTCGTCCAGGGCGTAGCCGACCCGGGCGATGTCGCGCAGATGCGACAGGAAGGTGGCCGGGTCGGTGATCGTGCGGGACGTGCGCCGGGGCAGCCCGAACCGTTCGACGACCGCGGCGGCCTCGCTCGGCGGCACCGCGGACAGCAGCGCCTTGCCCAGGCCCGTGCAGTGCGGCAGCTCGCGCTGGCCCATCCGCAGATCGAGCCGGACGCGCTGGTCGAGCTCGACCTGGTCCACGACGACCGCGTGGCCGTCCTCGGGCACGGCGAGTCTGGACGCCATGCCGGTGGTCCGGGTGAGCTCGCTCAGGACGGGGTGGGCCACTCCGCGCAGGGACACCTGGGAGCGGGCCCGGTCGCCGAGCCGGGCCAGGCTCATGCCGAGCCGGTAGCGGCGGTTCATGCCCTCGCCGTCGTCCGAGACGAGGCCGTAGGCGCGCAGGGTCTGGAGCATGCCGAAGGCGGCGCTCTTGGAGATGGAGCAGGCCTGGCCGACCTCCGTGACACTCAGGCCGTTCCCCTGCGCGGGGGCGGCGAGCGCTTCGAGGATGTCCGCTGCCCTGGCCACGCTCTTGACCCAGTACTTCGGTTCTTCTGGGGCAGCACTGTTCGTCATAGCAGAACAGCCTAGTGCCTCTCGGGAGGTCGGAAGGTGCTTTCTCCGCCAAGAAAGCCTGAGAACCGGCCTTATTGCGTCCCGAAAGGGGTTGACCGACCCTGATGGCGCACGTAATATCCAGGCACTGTTCTGCTCTACAGAACAGCGTTCAGAAAAAGCGAAACGCACCACCCAAGCACCACGGATCACCCTCTTCCTGCGGCGACTGCCGGGCGGATGGCGCCAGGGACTCACAGGCCGGGCAGGGCCTGCGAAAACCGACGACTCTCGACGCAAGGAGCAAGCGATATGAGTTCAGGCCCGGTAGGCAACGAATCCGGAGCCCGACTCGCCGAGCGCGCCCGCCAGGTCGTACCCGGCGGCGTGAACAGCGGTCAGCGCAGCGTTCCCGGACTGACCGACCTGGTCGTCACCGGGACCGACGGCGCACGGTTCCGTACCGCCGACGGACGCGAGTACACCGACTTCCACTCGGCGTTCGGCCCGCCGCTGCTCGGCCACAACGACCCCGACGTCGCCCGCGCCACCGCCGAGGCCGGTGCCACCCTCGGCCACATGGGCGTCGGTGTCACCGAGGGCGAGGTCCTCCTCGCCGAACAGCTCACCGAGCTCATCCCGTCGATCGAGAAGGTGCTGCTCACCAGCACCGGCAGCGAGGCCACGTTCCACGCGCTGCGCGTCTCCCGCGCCGCCACCGGCCGCCGCCTGGTCGTCAAGTTCCAGGGCTGCTACCACGGCTGGCACGACGCGGTCAGCCTCAATGTCATCTCCGCCCCGGAAAAGGTCGGCGGCCACGACCCGATCTCCACCGGCATCCTGCCCGAGGTCCTCGAAGCCACCCTCGTCCTGCCCTTCAACGACAGCGAGGCCGTCCGCCGCACCTTCGCCGAGCACGGCTCCGACATCGCCGCCGTCATCGTCGAACCCGTCCCGCACAACGTGGGCGCGCTCCTGCCGTACCAGGAGTTCCTCACCACCCTGCGGGAGGAGACCACCAAGGCCGGCAGCGTCCTGATCTTCGACGAGGTCATCACCGGCTTCCGCCACGACATCGGCGGCTGGCAGAAGATCTCGGGCGTCACCCCCGACCTCACCACCCTCGGCAAGGCCATCGCCAACGGCGCCCCCGTCGGCGCGATCGGCGGCCGCGCCGACCTGATGGACCTCTTCTCCACCCGCCCCGGCGCCCCCGCCTTCTTCGCCGGTACGTACAACGGCCACCCGTCCGTCGTCGCCGCCGCCCTCGCCACTCTGCGCAAGCTCCGCGAGGAGCCGGTCCACGAGCACGTCTTCCGGCTCGGCGAGCGTGTCCGTACCGAGCTGACCGGGCTGTACGAGCGCCTCGGCATCCCCGCCGTCGTCACCGGCTACGGCTCCGTCTTCGTCAGCTACTTCATGCCGGGCGAGGCCCCCCGCACCTACGCGGACCTGCTGAACAACGACGCCTCGCTCTTCGTCGGCTACCGCCGCAGGCTCCTGGACCACGGCCTGTTCGAGCTGCCGCTCAACCTCAAGCGCAGCCACATCAGCTACGCCCACACCGACGCCGACGTGGACCGCCTGATCGAGGGCACCGAGGCCGCCGTCACGGCGGTCCTCGCCGACGGCGGCGCCCGTGACCTGGAGAACACCTCGACCATGGGTGGAGCGACCCGCTGATGCTTACCGTCAACCGCACCCGCCCGGCGGGCCCCGCCGGACGGATCACCCGGGTCGAGACGCTGATGCTCGGCACCTCGTGGCGCGACTTCGGCTACGTCCGGGTCCACACCGACGAGGGCCTCTCCGGCATCGGCGAGATCACCCACCCCTACCGGGTCCGCGAGGTCTGCGCGCTCACCGAGGCGCTGGCCCAGCGGCACCTCATCGGCGCCGACCCCTTCGACATCGAGGAGCTCTGGCTCCGCGTCTACCAGGGCGACTTCCTGCGCGGCGGAGACATGGGCGGCATCGTCCTGTCCGGCCTCGACCAGGCGATGTACGACCTGATGGGCAAGGCGCTCGGCGTTCCCGCGTACCGGCTGACCGGCGGTGCCTGCCGGGACGACGTGCGCGTGTACGCCAACGGCTGGTACACCGGCGAACGCGAGCCCGAGACCTTCGCCGCCAAGGCGAAGGAGACCGTGGCGAAGGGCTTCACCGCCCTCAAGTTCGACCCCTTCGGCCCCGGCCTGCACGAGCTGGAGCGCGCCGAACTGCGCCGCTCCGTCGACCTCGTGGCCGCCGTCCGCGAGGCCATCGGACCGGATGTGGATCTCTTCATCGAGGGCCACGCGCGATTCGCCATGCCGACCGCGGCCCGGCTGGTGCGCGAGCTGGAGCCCTTCGACATCGGCTGGTTCGAGGAGCCGATGCCCTGGACCCACATCGAGCGGTACGCGGAACTGCGGCAGCGCGCCGCGTTCCCGATCTCCGGCGGTGAGCACTTCCACAACCGCTACGAGTACAAGCAGCTCTTCGCCACCAACGCGGTCGACATCATCCAGCCCGACCTCTCGATGGCCGGCGGCTTCACCGAGGTCAGGAAACTCGCCGCGATCGCCGACACCCACGGCATGCTCGTGGCCCCGCACAACTCCAACTCGCCGCTCTGCACCACCGTCTCGGTGCACGCGACGCTCGGCATCCCCAACTTCAAGATCCTCGAAACCTTCGACGGACTCCTGGAGGACTACGTCTTCGACGCGCTCAAGGGCACCCTCCCGATCGTCGACGGCCGCATCGGCCTGCCGACCGCCCCGGGTCTGGGCGTCGAGCTCGTCGACGAGGTCTTCGAGGAGCACCCGCCCAGCCACCGCTTCTGGAACATGTTCGCGGACGGCTGGGAGAAGCGGAACCGGACATGATCGTCGACGTCCACTCGCACCTCTTCCGGCACAGCCACGACTTCACCGACCCGTTCAAGTCCGACTCCGCCCGCGCCCACGCGGGCGAGGTCGACCTCACGGTGAAGTGGGAGGAGTACGCCGCCACCGCACCCGAGGGCACCCGCACGATCGTCGTCGGGGGCAAGGCCCGGCGCAGCGGGCTCTGGGTCGACGACGCGGCCGTCGCCTCGTACGTCGGACAGCACCCCGACCGGCTGATCGGCTACCTCTCCCTCGACCCCACCCAGCCCGGCTGGCAGGACGAACTCCGCTACGGCCACCAGGAACTGGGCCTGCGCGGCATCAAACTGATGCCGATGTACGCGGGCTTCGACCCGGCCGCCGAGGAGTACGACGAGCTGTACGGCTACGCCGAACGGCACGGCCTCCCGCTCCTCGTGCACACCGGGACGACCTTCGTGTCGAAGGCGCCGCTGGAGTGGGCGATGCCCCGCCACCTGGACGCGGTCGCCATCCGCCACCCGGAACTGCGGATGGTCCTCGCCCACCTCGGCCACCCCTTCGAGGGCGAGTGCATCGCGGTCATCCGCAAGCACCCGCATGTGTACGCGGACATCAGCGCCCTGCACTACCGGCCCTTCCAGCTCTGGCACAGCCTCCGGCTCGTCCAGGACTACGGGGTCTTCGACAAGCTGATGTTCGGCAGCGACTACCCGTTCACGACGGTCGACGACTCGGTGAAGGGGCTGCGGGAGATCGCCCGCATCCCCGGCATCCCCGGACTGCCGCCGCTCGACGCGGACGCGGTGGAGGAGATCATCCACCGCCCGTCGCTGGACCTGCTGGGCCTGAACGGCTGACCGGGCCGTTCCCCACGAACCTGCCGGCCCGCGCCCGGGTCAACCCCCTGTCCGAGGGCGCCGGCCGGCAGCCGGGCCGCCGCGCTCCCACCCCAGTGTCCCTGCGCGGCGGCCCGGACTTCTCCGGCGCATCAGGGCCCGACCCGCCGCACCCTTCTCCGTACCTCTCCGCCTGGAGGAACCCCCGCCATGACCGCAGCCGTCCCGCCCCGCGGAACCGAACGCTTCGACCTGACCGGCCGCACCGCGGTCGTGACCGGAGCCGCCAGGGGCCTCGGCCGGTCCTTCGCCGTCGGACTCGCCGAAGCGGGCGCCGATCTGGTCCTCGTCGACCTGCCCGGCGCCGACGGCGTCGCCGAGACCGCGGCGGCCGTCGAGGCGCTCGGCCGCCGGGTCCGCACCTACGGACAGGACCTCGCGGACATCGACGCGCTGCCCGGCTTCGTCGACGCCGTGCGCGCCGAGGCCGGACCGCTGCACATCCTGGTCAACAACGCGGGAACGGCGGCGCTGGAGCGCTTCAACGAGATCACCCCCGCGAGCTGGTCGCACATCATGCGGGTCAACGTCGACGCCGTCTTCTTCCTCAGCCAGCGCATCGCCGAGCACATGACGGCGGACTCCGTCGCCGGCCGCATCATCACCATCACATCGAAGAACGCCCTGGTGGCGGAGGCGGGCCTGGCCCACTACAACGCCTCCAAGGCCGCTGCCCAACTGCTCACCGAGACCCTGGCAGTCGAACTCGCCCCGCACGGCATCACCGCCAACACCCTCGCTCCCGGCATGGTCGAGACACCCATCGACGGTGAATTCCCCTTCGACCGGGAGGCCTTCGAATCCGCGTACCGCGAGCGCATCCCGCTCGGCCGGTACGCACAGCCCGACGAGTGCGTGGGCGCACTGCTGCTGCTCGCCTCGGACGCCGGGGCGTACCTCACCGGGGCACGCATCGTCGTCGACGGGGGAGTGCTGGCCGACCAGATGCCGCGTATGCGCTTCATGCCGCCGTACCGCAAAACGATCTGACCGCGACCGACCGGCAGTCGGTCCTCATCGAGCACGCATCGACACCGCGAGGAGCACCTCCGCCATGTCCGTCCATGCATCGTCCCCAGCCTCCTCAGCCTCTTCCTCCGCTTCGTCCCGTCGTGCTCTGCTGCGGGCTTCGGGACTGGCCGGCCTGGTCATGGCCGGTTCGGCCGTGGCCACCGGCTCGGCACAGGCCGCACCCGCGCACGCGGGCGACGTGCTGCGTGTCGACACCGTCGCCGAGCTGCGCAAGCTGAACACCAAGCCGCTCGACCACGGCACCCAGGTCCTGATCGCCGGCTACCACACCCCCGGCGACGGCGGCGCGATGGCCGTGCGCTGGGACCCGAAGTCCACCGCCGCACACAACGGCGGAACGGTCCTCGCCCCCGAAGGCACCAAGACCGGCCGCTGGCTCCAGCTCCACACCGGAACCCTCGACTTCCGCGCCTTCGGACACTTCGACGCCAAGACCCCCGCCGACGCCGCCCTCGACGCGATGATCGCCGACCGGAGCGTCCACCGCATCGAAGCCCACACCGACCTCCTCTTCACCAAACGCCACCTCTTCGACCGCTCCCACATCGAACTCGACTTCGGCGGCCACCGCATGCGCACCGAAGGCATCGAGAAGAACACCCACGACAACCCCTTCGGCGCCGTCCTCTCCTTCCGCGGCACCGTCACCGACACCACCGTCAAGCACGCACTCTCCGGCAAGGTCATCGAACTCACCGACACCTTCCCGGTCCCCGACGCCAAGGCGTTCGAGGTCGGCCAGTGGTGGGCCGTGCAGGTCGACCCGGTCGCGGGCGGCGGCGGTGACGAACGCGAGCTGCAGAAGCTGGTCGAGATCACCGAGATCATCGACGTGGACCACATCCGGATCGGCTACCTCAACGGCTGGGAACTCGCCGCGGGCCGCACCCTCACCTGGACCCGCGTCGAGCCGGTCCGCAACACCCACATCCGCAACATCGCCTTCGAGGGCGCGGGGCCCGACGAGTACACCGGCTCCCACCCCGTCAGCTTCGAGTACGCCGTCGGTTGCGACGTCTCCGGGATCCACGCCACCGGATCCTTCTGGCCGGTCATCATGCGCCGCTGGTGCACCCGGTTCCGCACCGAGGAGTGCAGCCTGAAGAACCCGCCCACCGTCGAGTACGGCGGTGCGGGCTACCTCACCCAGCAGATCTACTGCCTGTACGGACGGGTCGCGGACTGCACGACCAGCAACGTCCGCCACCTCAACGACCTCACCGCCTCCGCCTACTGCACCGTCGTGAACTGCCACGGCGACGGCGACGACGCGGGCGGCAACCCCTTCACGACCCACGGGCAGTACGAGCACGACCTGCTCTTCGACGGCAACTCCGGGCTGATGGACATCGCCAACTCCGGTGCGCAGTGGGGCATTTCCGCCAAGCGGATCACCGTACGCAGACACGTCTGCTCCTGGTTCACCGCCAACACCAAGATCACCGATCTGACCCTCGAAGACATCACGGTGATCGCGCGCCCCACCTTCGACCAGGCCGGCACCCTCACCGTCAACGCCGACGGCGCCCAGGTCCGCGGCTGCACCGCCAAGACCTTCGCGGTCGCCCAGCGCTCCGCCCGTTCCACCCGGCCGACCACCATCAGCGACTGCTCCTTCGAGCTGCCCGCGGGTGCCGTCCTCGTCCAGACGCCGGTCACCGCTCCCGTCCACTTCATACGCTGCACCTTCAAGGGTGTCGACGGCGCGATCCTGCGCGGTGCGGGGCCCGTCCACTTCACCGACTGCACCGTCACCGGCGCCGAGAACGCCGCCCCGCTCTCGGTCGGATCGGCCGATCTGCGGATCGACGGCGGCAGTTACGACAACACCGGCATCGAACTCAGCGCCGTGCGCGACCAGCGGCTCACCGTCACCGGCGGGGCCCGCCTCACCGGCAGCAACAAGGCCAAGGCGCTGCTCGGCCGGGCGGCCGGCCCGGGGAAGGTGACCTGGGACATCACCGCGCTCAGCAGCGCCGCCTCCGGACCGGACACCGCCCATGTGCGCATCACCGACGGCACGAACCACTACGCGGCGACCGGCAGCCGCTTCACCGGCGGCACGCTCCATCTCGCCCCGGAGGCCCTGGACTCGGTCCTGCACACGGCGTGCGTGGAGGACGGTACGAAGCGCGCCGCGATGCCCGCGAACGGCGACTCGGTCCGCACGGACGGGAACCTGACCCTGTGACCGCCGTCCTGCGGACCGCGACCGCGGCCGACGATCCGGCCCTGGCCGCCCTGTGGCAACGGTGCTTCGACGCCCCGCACATCGCCGCCCTGCACGCCCTCGACCCGGACCGGCACCGGCACACGTTCGTCGCGCAGAACGGTCCCGGAGGCGGGATCGACGCGGTCGTCGTCTACGTACCCCGGCTGATCCGCGACGCGCACGGCACCCCGCAGCGGGTCGGCGGCATCGGTAGCGTGGCCACCCGCCCCGAGGCCCGGGGCCAGGGCCTGGTGCGACGGCTGCTGGTGGAGGCGGAGCGCACCATGAGGGCCGAACAGTGCGCCTGGTCCCTGCTGTTCACCGGCACGCCCGGCGTCTACCGGGGCTCGGGATGGCAGGAGTTCGGCAGCACGTACACCGAGGGGACCCTGGCGACCCGGGCCGCCCCCGGGGCGTTCCGGGTCCGTGCGGCCACCGCTCAGGACGGTGCGGAGGTGGTCGCCCTGCACCACGCGTACAACGCGAACAGGGCACTCAGTTCGCTGCGGGCACCCGAGGACTGGGCGGTGCGGGTACCCGCCTGGTACGGCCCGGTCGCGCGGTCGCTCGTGGCGGAGGACCCCGCGTCGGGGGCTCTCCTCGGCTGGATCGTGGCCCAGCACGCGGGGGAGTACGTGGAGGTGCGGGAGTTCGCGGGCGCGCCCGAGTGCCTGGGCGAACTGTTCGCCGCCGTCGGTGAACAGGGCCGGGAGGCGGGGCTGAGCCGGGCCCGGGTCCGGATCCCCGACGGCCCCGGGGTCCGGGCGGCCCTGCCGGCCCTGCTGGCGGACCCCCGGTCGGTCGAGGAGCACGTGGGCATGGCGCGCCCGCTGCACGCCACCGCCGAAACCGTCCGGGCCACGGTCACGGCGCCCGGCGCGGTGCACTGGTACGGCGACTGCTTCTAGAAGGGCCGGGGGCGGGCGGGTCCGCGCGTTCCGGCGCGAACCGCGCCGTGGGCCGGCGCCCCCGCCACGGCACCGGCCGGCCGGAGGCATCGGGGCGGGGGAGCGGCCGCGCCCCGTGTGCCGGGGCGGGTGCCGTGGCGTCGGCGGCCCCAATCGGCTCACTGGTCGCGCTGGGCGCGGTGTGCGGCGACGCGTACGCGGGTGCCGCAGCGGGGCGTGCAGTAGCGCTGCGGTGAGCGGCGGCCGGTGTCGATGAAGTAGCGGTGGCATCCCGGTGCCGCGCATCGGCCCCAGGCGCAGTAGCCGCGTTCGCCGAGCCAGAGCGCGAGGGCGAGGGCGGCCGTGGACAGGAGCCAGTGGGCGGGTTCCGCGTCGTGGGGCGCCTGGGCGTGGAGTGACCAGGGGCGTTCGGGCAGGCGGGCCAGCCGCGGCCGGGCGGGGTACCGGTCGAGCAGGGTGTTGATGGCGTCGGCCGCCCGGTCCTCGTCGTCCAGGTCCAGGATCCGGATGAGGGAGACGGCCGCGTCGCGCAGTTCCCGCGCGGTGGTGTCGGTCAGTGCGATCGGCGGTCCGCCGTGGCGTTCCACCACGGCTCGGAGATCGGCCGCGTTCGCCGGGCCGCCGTCCTGGACCGTGTTGACCAGGTCGGTCAGGAAATACAGACCACGTGGATTGCCGTCACCGAGGCTGCTGCCGCTCATCGCGTCTCCTTATTGGTTCGCGCCGTCCTTCCCCACCCCATGGTAACGTCAAATTGAGAATTAGTCGTTACTTGACTGGCGGGTCATGCGCATGGGGAGGGTCATGTCTGTTCCTTCGAAAGTGTCCGTACTGATTGCCGGGGGCGGCCCGGTCGGCCTGACCCTGTCGGCCCTGCTGTCCGGATACGGGGTCGACCACCTGCTGGTCGAGGCCCGCCCGAAGACCTCCCGTCATCCGAAGGCGCGCGGCCTGTCGGCCCGTTCCATGGAGATCTTCCGGCGGATGGGCCTGGAGGCTGCCGTCCGGGAGGCCGGTCTCCCCGCGTCCCAGGTCTTCTTCTACCGCGGGCGCGACCTCGTGGATCCGGATTTCGTCCGTACCGAGCCGGCGCACGGGTCTCCCGACAGCGGGGAGGAGCACACCCCGTCACCGGGTCTGATCTGCTCCCAGGACGTCCTGGAACCCATCCTGCTGCGGCGCGCCGAGGATCTGGCCGGCTCGCGGATCCGGTTCGGCACGCGGCTGGTGTCCCTGGACGACGACGGCCGCGGTGTGGAAGCCGTCGTCGAGGACACCGCCACCGGGACCCGGCACCCCGTGCGCGCGGACTGGGCCATCGGCTGTGACGGCGCCGCCAGTACGGTACGCGCCGGGGCGGGAATCGCGATGGAAGGCCCCACCGGTCTGGGCCGGTACCTCAGCGTCCGCTTCGAGGCGCCCCTGGGCGATGTCGTGGCCGACCGTGCGAGCGCCTCGTACTTCCTCACGGTGCCGGGACGCGGCGGCTTCATGGCCGTCGACAACGACCGGCACTGGATCTACCAGTACCCGCTGGATCCGGAGACGGATCAGCCGCAGGGCCTCTCCGACCACGGACACCTGGCCGGTCTCATCCGCACAGCGGCAGGCCTCCCGGACCTGGACGTGACCGTGCGCGACACGATGACCTGGCGGATGGACGCCCGGCTCGCCGCCGCCTACCGCAGCTCGCGCGTCCTTCTCGCGGGCGACGCGGCTCACGCGATCCCGCCGACGGGCGGGCACGGAATGAACACCGGCATCGGCGACGCGGACAACCTCGCCTGGAAGCTCGCAGCCGTCGTCGCCGGGTACGCCGCCGACGCCCTGCTCGACAGCTACGAGGCCGAACGGCGGCCGGTCGCCCGCCGGGTCCTCGGCATCTCCACCGACAACGCCCGCAGCCGCGCGGGCTACCGCATCGACGACGAACTCCTGCTGACCGCCGACTACCGTTCCACCGCCGTCGTCCCCCCTACCGGAACGGCCGGCCACGAGGCACTGGACCCCACGGGCTGCCACCCGGGCTGCGCCCCCGGGCGGCGTGCGCCCCACGTGGGCCTGGCCGGCGGGCCGCCGGGAGTCACCTCCACCCTCGACCTCATCGGCCCCGGCTTCACGCTCCTCACGAGGACCGACAGCCCGGCATGGCGTCAGCAGGCCGACATCGTCCGCGGGACGGGAATCCCGGTCGTCGTCCGCCCGCTCGACACCGGCACGCAGCGCGAAGCCGTCCCCGGGCAGTGGGCCCGACACTGCGGCGGCGCGGAGTCGGACGACGCCGTCCTCGTACGCCCCGACGGGCATGTCGCCTGGTGCGCTTCCGGCTCCTCGCGCACCGCCCTCGCGGAGGTCCTGCACCGCGTCCTGTCCACCGCGTGAGACCCGCGCCCGGCCCGGCTTCCGCGGCCGGTCGCGGAGTGGTCCCGCCGACGGACGCTTCTCCCGTACGGCGGCCACCGGCGCGGCGAGGACGCCGTCACCCGGCGGGGCCGCGGCGCCGGGGCAGATCTGCCGACCGGCGCAGGGGCGCGGTACTACGGCCTGTCGTCCGGGTGCTGTTCGTCGTACGCGGACGTCCCCGAGTCCAGCAGGGGCTCCTGGGTCTTGAGGTGGGCGGGGGCGAAGGCCCGCAGCACGTGGTAGCCGGTGATCACCACGATGGTGCCGAGCGCGATCCCGCTCAGCTCGAAGTTGTCGGAGATCTTCAGACTGACCCCGCCGACGCCGATGATGATGCCCGCGGCGGCCGGGACCAGGTTCAGCGGGTTGCGCAGATCGACCCCGGCGTGCAGCCAGATCTGGGCGCCGAGGAGGCCGATCATGCCGTACAGGATGACGGTGATGCCGCCGAGCACGCCCCCGGGGATGGCGGCGACGACCGCGCCGAACTTGGGGCAGAGCCCGAAGAGCAGAGCGAAGCAGGCGGCGGCCCAGTACGCGGCGGTGGAGTAGACACGGGTCGCGGCCATGACGCCGATGTTCTCCGAGTACGTGGTGTTCGGCGGGCCGCCCACCGCGGTCGACAGCATCGAGGCGGCACCGTCGGCGGCGATCGCCGTGCCCAGCTTGTCGTCCAGCGAGGCGCCGGTCATCTCGCCGACGGCCTTCACATGTCCGGCGTTCTCGGCGATCAGCGCGATGACCACCGGCAGGGCGACCAGGATCGCCGACCACTCGAAGCTCGGCGCGTGGAAGGACGGGAGGCCGATCCAGTCGGCCTTGGCGACACCCGACAGATCGAGCCGCCAGTGGTCGACGGCCCCGGCGCCGCCCGCCGGGGAGTGGATCTTCCCGAAGACCCGGTCGAGGACCCAGGACAGCACGTACCCGAAGACCAGACCCAGGAAGATCGCGATACGTGAGAAGAATCCCCGCAGGCACACCACGGCCAATCCGGTGAACAGCATCACCAGCAGCGCCGTCCACTGATCCTGCGGCCAGTACGTCGACGCGGTCACCGGGGCCAGGTTGAAGCCGATCAGCATGACGACGGCGCCGGTGACCACCGGCGGCATCGCCGCGTGGATGATCCGCGCGCCGAACCGCTGCACCGCGAGACCGGCGAGGAAGAGCACCACACCGACGGCGAAGACCGCACCGGTGACCACGGCGCTGGAGCCGCCGCTCGCCCGGATCGTCGCGGCGACCCCGACGAAGGAGAGCGAACAGCCGAGGTAACTGGGTACCTGGCCGCGCGTGGCCAGCAGGAAGATGGCCGTCGCGACACCCGACATCATGATCGCCAGGTTCGGGTCCAGACCCATGAGCACCGGAGCGACGAACGACGCGCCGAACATCGCGACCACGTGCTGGGCGCCGAGCCCGAACGTACGAGGCCATGAAAGCCGTTCGTCCGGCCGGACCACGGCCCCCGGTGCGGGAGTCTTCCCGTCGCCGTGCAAGGTCCAGCGCACGCCGAGGCCCATGGTCGCTCCCTAGTGTGTAGGTGCGGAGTCCAGTGCCTCGCCCGGCATGGTGCACACCGCGAAAAATGATCAGCGCCATGGTAATGCCGGATCGCGGTGCGCCCGCGGTCGGGCCGTGGACGCGGAAGCGCGGTCCGCTGTACGGGCGGAGGCCCGCGCCCCGCCGGGCCGGCGGCTCAGGGGCGCGGCTCGGCCGCCGCCGCACTCGGAGCACCGGTGTCCGAGGACGGCACGGCCCTGCGGTCGCCCGCCCGCAGCACCCCGGCCCCCAGCACCAGGCCGAACGCCAGCACCGTCACCAGGCCGAACGACACCACCAGCGACGTCGCCTCGGCCAGTGAGCCGATCGCGGACGGGGCGATGAGCCCGGAGGTGTACGTGATGGTGGCGACGCCCGCGATCGCCTGACTCGGGTTCGGGCCGCTGCGCCCGGCCGCCGCGAAGGCGAGCGGCACGACCACGGCGACGCCGAGACCGAGGAGCGCGAAACCGCACATGGCCGGTGCCGCGCTCGGCGACGCGACCACGAGCAGCCCGCCCACCGTCGCGAGGACGCCGCCCACCCGTACCGTCCTGACCGCACCGAAGCGGTCGACGACCTTGTCGCCGACGATCCGGGCCACCGCCATGGTGAGCGCGAACGCCGTCGTGGACGCCGCGGCGAGCCCCGCGGAGGTGTCCATGATGTCCCGCAGATAGACCGCCGACCAGTCCAGGCTGGCCCCCTCCGCGAACACCGCGCAGAAGCCCACCGCGCCGATGATCAGCGCCGACTTCGGCGGCAGCGTGAAGCGCGGCGGCGGCTCCTCGTCCGGTTCGCTGCGCAGGTCCAGTACGCCCCGGCAGGCGAGCAGGCCCAGTGCGGTGAGGGCGAGGGCGGCGACGCAGTGGTGCAGCCGGGCGTCCGTGCCCAGATGCGCGGCCACCGTGCCGGCCGCCGAACCGATCAGGGCGCCCACGCTCCACATGCCGTGCAGCCCGGACATGATCGACTTGTCGAGGCGGTTCTCCACCTCCACGCCGAGGGCGTTCATCGCCACGTCCGACATGCCGGCCGACGCCCCGTACGCGAAGAGCGCCGCGCACAGCGTCAGCAGGTTGGGCGCCATCGCCGGCAGGACCAGCGCCAGCGTCCACAGGGCCAGCAGTCCGCGCAGCGTGGTCCTGGCGCCGAAGCGATGGCTGATCGCGCCGGCCAGCGGCATCGCGAGCGAGGCGCCGATCGCGGGGAAGGCGAGGGCCAGTCCGAGCTGCCCGGCGCTGATCCCGGCGTGGTCCTGGATCCAGGGCACCCGGGTGGCGAAGCTGCCGGTCACCGCGCCGTGCACGGTGAAGACCGCGGCGACGGCGAACCTGGCCCGTCTCACCTGCTCCATGCCGAAGACCGCCTCGGTGGAATCCGTTGTCATACCGCCGTGCCCTCCCTTGGGAATCCTCTGCCGCCGGCGACCCCGGCGTCCGTCTCCACGCTGCGGGCCGTAAACTATCAGGAACCCTGCCTGATAAATAGTGCGTTTGCTCAGGCTCGCCCCTCCGTCCCGTGCGGCAGCGATCTGGAAGGATCCCGGCATGCCCGCATCACCGAGCACCGCTCGGGCCATCAACGACCGGCTCGCCCTGCGACTGCTCCAGCAGGACGGCCCGTTGACGGCCACGCAGTTGAAGACCCTGACCGGACTCTCCCGCCCCACCGTCGCCGACCTCGTCGAACGGCTCCAGGGGGCCGGCCTGGTCCGGGTGGTCGGTGAGGCGGGCGCCGAGCGCCGCGGCCCCAACGCCCGGCTGTACGGGATCGCCGCCGACCGCGCCCATCTCGCCGCGCTCGACGTACGCACCGGCAGCGTCGACGTGGTCGTCGCCGATCTCCTGGGCGCCACGCTGGCCGAGGCCACCCTGCCCATCGGCAGCGACACCGGGACCGAGGCCGCCGCCGAGCAGGCCGCGGCACTGCTGGAACGCACCGCGCGCGAGGCGGGCGCCGCCCCGCTGCACAGCGTCGGCATCGGCGCACCCGGGCTGATCGACCCGGTCACCGGCGAGCTGCGCGACACCACCGGGCTGCCCGCCTGGCACCGGCGGCTGGTCCGGGTGCTCCAGCAGCGGCTGCCCGCCACCGTGCTGGTCGAGAACGAGACCAATCTCGCCGCCGTCGCCGAGCACCGCATCGGCGCGGCCCGCGACCGCGACACCTTCGTCTTCTTCTGGCTCGGCCACGGCGTCGGTGCCGCCGTCATGCTGGACGGGAAGCTCCGCCGCGGGGCCTCGGGCGGCGCGGGCGAGATCGGCTTCCTGCCGGTGCCCGGCACCACCGGCACTCCGTCGGCCGTCAACTGCGACGGCGGGTTCCACTCGCTGGCAGGCTCCGCGCCGGTCTGCGAACTGGCCGCCGCCCACGGGATCCACGTGCCCCCGGGAGCGGCCGAGGGGGACAAGGAGCCGGGTGCCGCGGTCGCCGTACGGGCCGCGCTGGCGGGGGAGGGGGACAGCGAGGCGTTCCTGGACGCCCTCGCCGAACGTCTCGCGCTCGGCGCCGCCGCCATCGCCTCGGTCCTCGACCCGGGCTGTGTGCTGCTCGCGGGCGAGGTCGGTCACGCGGGCGGCGACGCGCTCGCGGCGCGGGTCGAGGAACGGCTCGCCGGGATGTCTCCGCTGCGCACCGAGGTCAGGGCGGGGCGGCTGGGCGGCGTCGCGGTGCTCCGCGGCGCGCTGCTGGCGGCCCGGGAAGCGGCTCAGGACGAGTTGTTCACTCCGGCCGGCTGAACCGCGCGGCGAGACGTTCCTCGGGCGCCGCCGTGCCCGCGGCCCGTTCGGGGCTCAAGGGGTCTCCGCGCCGCTGCCCGGCGGCCGTACGGACGGCGGGGGCCGTCCCGGTCCGGTCGCCCGCAGACGGGCGCGGGGCGGATCGGGAAGCGCCCCGGTCTCCGGACCGCCCCTGTCCGGGCGGCCGGCCCTCATGGCCGTCGGGTGCGCGCAGTCGATGTCGACGCCGCTGAATCCGTACTTCTTGACGAAGGCGACGGCCGAGTCGGCGAAGGTGTCGATGCCCGCCCGATTCACCGACCCGTCGGCCTTGGTCGCCATCGAGTGGAAGCCGCCGGAGTCCACCCGCCTGCCACTGCCGGCCGCTGTGAGCCACTCCACACACACTCACTCATATGGCCTCTCGGCGGGCATGGCACACTGACCGTGTACCAGTAGCAGCGCACTCCGGGGTCGGTGCAATTCCGAACCGGCGGTTATAGTCCGCGACCCGTCCGCAGCCAGCGGCCGGTTGACCAGGTGAAATTCCTGGACCGACGGTTAAAGTCCGGATGGGAGGCAGTGCGCGGCGGGCCGTTTCACGGGTACGCCGCCGTCGGCGGATGGTCTTCGGGCAACCGATCCCATCCGTGCATTCCGGCATTCGGCGTTCCCCTGTCGCGTTCCCGCTTCATCTGTCGTCGTCGACAGGCCCCGGAGTCCGTGCCCTAAGAGGCAGGAGGACCCGGTGGACACCGCAGCCGACATCACCGCCATGCGCCGAGCGATCGCGCTCGCCGCCCGCGGTCTCGGCTCCACCAGCCCCAACCCGGTCGTCGGCTGCGTCGTCCTCGACGCCGCGGGCCATCGGGCCGGCGAAGGCTTCCACCAGCGCGCCGGCGGACCGCACGCCGAGATACACGCCCTGCGCGCCGCGGGCGACCGGGCCCGGGGCGGCACCGCCTACGTCACCCTCGAACCCTGCAACCACACCGGCCGCACAGGTCCCTGTGCCCAGGCGCTGATCGAGGCCGGGGTCGCCCGGGTCGTCTACGCGGTCGGCGACCCGAACCCGCAGGCCACCGGCGGTGCGGACACCCTGCGCGCGGCCGGGATCAAGGCCGAGCAGGGGCTTCTCGCGGACGAGGCCGGGGCGGGCAACGCGGCCTGGCTGACCTCGGTGCGCCTCGGCCGCCCGTACGTCCTGTGGAAGTACGCGGCGACGCTCGACGGCCGGATCGCGGCCGCCGACGCCACCAGCCGCTGGATCACCTCTGCCGAGTCCCGCGCCGACGTCCACCGCCTGCGCGCCGAGGCCGACGCCGTCGTGGTCGGCTCCGGCACAGCCCGCACCGACGACCCGCAGCTCGGTGTACGGGGCGCCGACGGCGCCGTACAGCCCCTGCGGGTGGTCGTGGACACCGGCGCCACCGCCGTACGTCCGGGCGCCCGCGTCCTCGACGGCACCGCGCCCACCCTGGTCGCCGTCGCCGAGGACGCCGACGCCCGCCACCTCCCCGAAGGGGCCGTCCTCAGGCTGCCGCGCGCCGCCACCGGCCCCGGCCTGGACATCCCCGCCCTGCTCACCGCCCTGTACGGGCGGGGCATTCGCTCCGTACTCCTCGAAGGCGGCCCGACCCTGGCCGGGGCCTTCGTCGCCGCGGGAACGGTCGACAAGGTCGTCGGCTATCTCGCCCCCGTGCTCCTCGGCGCCGGCCCCGTGGCCCTCGCCGACGCCGGAATCTCCACCATCGCCGAGGCGTTGCGCCTCGATGTGACCGAGACCGTCCGTATCGGCCCCGATCTGCGCATCACCGCCGTCCCCGGCCCTGCCCGGAAGGGAAACTGAGTGTTCACCGGAATTGTCGAAGAACTGGGTGAAGTCACCGCCGTCGAGGAACTCGGCGACGCCTCCCGCTTCCGCCTGCGCGGTCCCGTGGTCACCGAAGGCGCGAAGCACGGCGACTCCATCGCCGTCAACGGCGTCTGCCTCACCGTCGTCGACCTCGGCGACGGCGAGTTCACCGCCGATGTGATGGCCGAGACCCTGAACCGGTCCAGCCTCGGCGCCCTGGAGACCGGCTCCCGGGTCAACCTGGAACGGCCCATGGCGGTCGGCGGCAGGCTGGGCGGCCACATCGTCCAGGGCCATGTCGACGGAACCGGCCGCATCGTCGAGCGCAAGATCTCCGAGAACTGGGAGGTCGTGAAGATCTCCCTCCCCGCGGACCTGACCCGCTACGTGGTGGAGAAGGGGTCGATCACCGTCGACGGCGTCAGCCTGACCGTCGTGGACGCCGGACCCGACTACTTCACCATCAGCCTCATCCCCACCACCCTCGCCCTGACCACGCTCGGCATCAAGGAGCCCGGCGACCCGGTCAACCTGGAGGTGGACGTCATCGCGAAGTATGTCGAGCGGCTGCTCGGCGACACCGCGCGGGAGCCCGGGGAGCCGGCGAAGTGACCGCGCTGAACTGGCTGAACTCGGAGGCGTTCAGCGCTTTCGGGCAGCACATCATCTGGTCCGACATGATCGGCAACACGGTCGGTCTGATCGCGCTGACGCTGGGCTGGCTCCGCTCCATCTGGACCTGGCCCGCCCAGCTCCTGTCCGGCGTCGTCCTGGTCGCCGCCAATGTCTCCGTGCACCAGGCCGGCAGCGTGGGCAAGCAGCTCGTGGTCATCGCCGTGGCCGTCTGGGGCTGGCAGCAGTGGACCCGGGGCAGGCAGCGGGCCCAGGACGGCTCCATCGCCGTACGGTTCGCCACCTGGCGCGAGCGCGGCTGCCTGCTGGGCGGCGCCGCACTCGGCACCCTCGCGGTCGGCGGCCTGTTCACCGCGTTCCCTTCGCTCTCCTGGAGCCCGTGGGCGGACGCGTACATATTCGCCGGCACGCTCGTCGCGATGTTCGCCCAGGCCCGCGGCATGGTCGAGTTCTGGTTCGCCTGGCTCCTCGTCGACCTGGTCGGCGTGCCGCTGAACTTCCACAGCGGCCTCGCCTTCTCCGGTCTCATCTACGTCGTGTACGGCGCCCTCGTCCTGTGGGGCATGCGCGACTGGTGGCTGCGTTCGCGGACACCCGCTCTGGAAGGAGCCACGGCATGACTGCCCAGCCCACCTGGTTGCACCGGGAACACGAGGACGCCGTCGAGGACCTCGCGCTCGACCCCGTGGAGCAGGCGATCCGCGACATCGCCGCCGGACGGCCCGTGGTGGTCGTCGACGACGAGGACCGCGAGAACGAGGGCGACCTCGTCGTCGCGGCCGAGAAGGCGACCCCCGAGATCGTCGCGTTCATGATGAGCGAGTGCCGCGGCCTGATCTGCGCGCCCATGGAGAACGACGAGCTGGAGCGGCTCGAACTGCCGCAGATGGTCTCCCACAACACCGAGTCGATGCGCACCGCGTTCACCGTCTCCGTCGACGCCTCGGCGGCGCACGGCGTGAGCACCGGCATCTCCGCCGCCGACCGGGCCGCCACGCTCCGGCTGCTGGCGGGCGGCGAGGCGGGCCCCGGCGACTTCGTACGGCCCGGCCACATCTTCCCGCTCCGCGCCCGCTCCGGCGGCGTGCTGGTCCGCAACGGCCACACCGAGGCCGCCGTCGACCTCGCCCGGCTCGCCGGACTGCGGCCCGCCGGGGCGATCGTCGAGATCGCCGGCGAGGACGGCGTGATGCTGCGCCTGCCCCAGCTCGTCCCGTTCGCCCGCAAGCACGGCCTCACGATCATCTCCATCGAGGACCTGATCGCCTACCGCCGCACCTCGGAGCCGACCGTCCGCCGCGAGGCCGAGGTGCGGCTGCCGACGAGCTTCGGCGCGTTCACCGCGTACGGTTACCGCTCCACGGCCGACGGCGTCGAGCACGTCGCGCTCGTCCACGGCGACATCGGGGACGGCGACGACACCCTGGTGCGGATCCACTCCGAGTGCCTGACCGGCGACATCTTCCAGTCCCAGCGCTGCGACTGCGGGCCCCAGCTGCACGCCTCCATGCGCCGGATCACCGAGGAGGGCCGCGGCGTCGTCGTCTACCTGCGCGGCCACGAGGGCCGGGGCATCGGCCTGCTGTCCAAGCTGCGCGCCTACGAACTCCAGGAGCGCGGCAGCGACACCCTCGACGCCAACCTGGAGCTCGGCCTGCCCGCCGACGCCCGGGACTACGCGGCGGGCGCCCAGATCCTCAAGGACCTCGGCGTCCGGAGCCTCAGGCTGATGACCAACAACCCCGACAAGACGACCGCGGTCCTGCGGCACGGTCTGGCCGTCACCGGCCGCGAGCCGATGCCCGTCCAGGCCGGCGAACACAATCTGCGCTACCTGCGCACCAAGCGCGACCGCATGGGGCACGACCTTCCCTGGCTCGACGCCACCACGGCGTCGACCTGCGGCAACCAGTGAACGATCACGGAAACGAGCGGTAGGAGACACATGAGCGGCAAGGGCGCACCCGAACTGTCCGTACGCAACTGCGGTGACCTGCGCGTGGCGGTCGTCGCCGCCCAGTGGCACGAGAAGGTCATGGACGGACTCGTCGACGGCGCGCTGCGCGCCCTGCACGAGCTCGGCATCGACGAGCCGACCCTGCTCCGGGTGCCCGGCAGCTTCGAGCTCCCGGTGGTCGCCAAGGTCCTCGCCGGCCGCGGCTACGACGCGATCGTCGCCCTCGGCGTGATCATCCGCGGCGGCACCCCGCACTTCGAGTACGTCTCCCACGGCGTCACCAACGGCCTCACCCAGGTCGCCGTCGACACCGGCGTCCCGGTCGGCTTCGGCGTACTCACGTGCGACACCGAGGAGCAGGCGCTCGACCGGGCCGGACTGGAGGGCTCCAACGAGGACAAGGGGCACGAAGCGGTCACCGCGGCCGTCGCCACCGCCGCCACACTGCGCACCGTCAGCGAGCCCTGGCGCTGATCAAAGGGCCCGGACCCCGTACTCTAAGGACCATCATGGCGAACAAAACCTTCGAAGAGCTCTTCGCCGAGCTGCAGCTCAAGGCCGCCGACGGCGATCCCTCCACCTCCCGCACCGCCGAGCTGGTGGACAAGGGGGTCCATGCCATCGGCAAGAAGGTCGTCGAGGAGGCCGCCGAAGTCTGGATGGCCGCCGAGCACGAGAGCAAGGACGCCGCCGCCGAGGAGATCTCCCAGCTGCTGTACCACGTCCAGGTGATGATGGTCGCCCGCGGGATCTCCCTCGACGACGTCTACGCCCACCTCTGAGCACGACCCACGTACACCCGCACACCGCAGACCGCACAGACCCCCTCCTCGCAAAGGAAACCCGACCTCATGCTGCGCATCGCCGTTCCCAACAAGGGTTCACTCTCCGGGCCTGCGATGGCGATGCTCCATGAGGCCGGCTACCAGCAGCGCAAGGAGTCCAAGGAACTCGTCCTCGTCGACCCCGAGAACCAGGTCGAGTTCTTCTACCTGCGGCCCCGCGACATCGCGATCTACGTCAGCTCCGGCCGCCTCGACATCGGCATCACCGGCCGTGACCTGCTGCTGGACTCCGGCGCCGACGCCGAGGAGATCCTCCAGCTCGGCTTCGCCCGCTCCACCTTCCGCTACGCCACCAAGCCCGGCACGGCCCAGGGCCCGCAGGACTTCGACGGCAAGACGATCGCCACCTCCTACGAGGGCATCGTCGCCAAGCACCTCGCCGATCTCGGCGTCAACGCCTCCGTCGTCCACCTCGACGGCGCGGTCGAGACCGCCATCGAACTCGGAGTCGCCCAGGTCATCGCCGATGTCGTGGAGACCGGCACCAGCCTGCGCAACGCCGGACTCGAAGTCATCGGCGAGCCGATCATGAAGTCGGAAGCCGTCGTCATCCGCCGCACCGGCGCACCGGAGGACGACCCCAAGGTCCAGCAGTTCCTCCGCCGCCTCCAGGGCGTCCTGGTCGCCCGCTCCTACGTGATGATGGACTACGACTGCCGCGTCGAGCACCTGGAGCGCGCGGTCGCCCTCACCCCGGGCCTGGAGTCGCCGACCATCTCCCCGCTGCACCACGAGGGCTGGGTCGCCGTCCGTTCCATGGTCGCCGCCCGGGAGGCCCAGCGGATCATGGACGATCTGTACGACCTCGGCGCCCGCGCCATCCTCACCACCGCCATCCACGCCTGCCGCCTCTGACGGCCCGGCGACCACCCGGAAGACTGAAGAACACCATGTCCGCCCCCGCGCCCCGGTCCGAACTCCCCACACTCCCGGTCACGTTCCGGCCGACCCGAACCAGAGTGGTCCTGCTGACCGTGGGGGCGGCGATGTTCGTCGTCATCACCGTCATCGCCCTGACCCTGGAGCAGCTGAGCGCGGGGGAGCGGTCCAGCTTCATCTTCACCGCGCTGCTGTTCTTCGGCGTGCTCGCGCTGCTCAGCCGTCCGAAGATCGTCGCGAACGAGGACGGCGTGACCGTGGTCAATCTCACCCGGACGCGCCAACTCTCCTGGGCGGAGATTCTCCGCGTCAACCTGCGGGTCGGCGATCCCTGGGTCTTTTTGGACCTGAGCGACGGGACCAGCATGCCCGCCCTCGGAATCCAGCCGGGAATCGCCAAGCAACAGGCCATCCGCGACGCCCGTGCGCTCCGCGCCCTCGCCGAGAACCACGGCACCGGTACGGACATCGGCTGAGCCCCCTGCCCCGTACGGCCTCTTCTTGATTACTCTGGAGGGCGGCGGCGCCCTGTGCGCCCCGCCCCGCACGAGAAGGTCCACGAGGCCGGCGGGGCTTTCCTGCGACCCAAGGAGTGACTCCTTCCAGCAATGGACGGATCGTCCGGTAGTACCTGCGCCGCCCCTTCCCCGGAGGCGGCGGCATGACCACCCCCCTGCTGCTTCTCTGCGCAGCGTTCCTTCTCATCCTCGCCAACGGATTCTTCGTGGCGGCCGAATTCGGGCTCGTCACGGTGGAGCGGCCGGACGCCGAGCGCGCCGCCGCCGAGGGCGACCGGCGGGCCCGCACCGTCGTCGAAGCCCTGCGCGAACTCTCCTTCCAGCTCTCCGGCACCCAGCTGGGCATCACCATCACCTCACTGGTCGTCGGCATGCTCGCCGAACCGGCGCTGGCCCAGCTGCTGGACGGCCCACTCACCGCGACCGGTCTGCCCGACGGCGCCGTACCCGGCATCAGCGTGGTGATCGGGATGCTGGTCGCCTCCGCCGTCCAGATGGTCATCGGCGAGCTCGTGCCGAAGAACTGGGCGGTCTCCCGGCCGCTCCAGGTCGCCCGGTTCGTCGCCGGTCCCCAGCACCGTTTCTCCGCCGCTCTCCGGCCGGTGATCAGCCTGCTGAACACCGTCGCCAACCGGTTGGTACGGCTGCTGGGCGTCGAGCCCACCGACGAGCTGGCCTCCGCCCGCACCCCGGGAGAACTGGTCTCCCTGGCCCGGCACTCGGCCGAGGCCGGCACCCTCGAACAGGACACCGCGGATCTCTTCGTACGGACCCTGTCGCTCGCCGGACTCACCGCCCAGCACGTCATGACCCCGCGGGTGAAGGTCAGTGCCCTGCAGTCCTCGGCGACCGCGGAGGACGTCCTCAACCTCACCCGCGCCACCGGCCTCTCCCGCTTCCCGGTCTACCGGGAGCGCATCGACGAGGTCGTCGGCATGATCCACCTCAAGGACGCGCTCGCCGTGCCCGCCCAGGACCGGCTGCGCACCCCGGCCGGCCGGATCGCCGTACCGCCACTGCTGGTGCCGGAGTCCCTGCCCGTCGAACAGCTGCTCCAGCGGCTGCGCAACGAGCAGCCGATCGCCGTCGTGGTCGACGAGTACGGCGGCACCGCCGGAGTCGTCACCCTTGAGGACATCATCGAGGAACTCGTCGGTGAGGTCAGGGACGAGCACGACGCCGAGGGCGCCGACCGCCCCGAACTGGCCCCCGCCGCTGCGGAGGACGGCCGCCCGGCCTGGGACGCCGAAGGCAGCTGCCGGGTCCTGACCCTGCGCCGGATAGGGCTCGACGTCCCCGACGGCCCGTACGAGACCGTCGCCGGACTCGTCGCCGATCTGCTGGGACGCATCCCCGCCCCCGGTGACCGGGCCGAGCTGCCGGGCTGGCGGATCTCCGTCCGCCAGGTCGGCCACTACCGTGCCGAGAAGGTCCGCTTCGTCCGCACGGTGGAGGCGACCGATCCCGTCACCGCGGCGCCGCTGACCCAGGACGCCCTGGAGGCCGTGCGATGAGCCTGGTCCAGCTGATCTTCGCCGGGCTCCTCGTGCTGGCGAACGGCTTCTTCGTCGGCGCCGAGTTCGCCCTCGTCTCCGTACGGCGCAGCCAGGTCGAGCCGCTCGCGGCGGCCGGGTCGGGACGGGCCCGCCAGGTGCTGTACGGCCTGGAGAACCTGCCGCAGATGATGGCCGCCGCCCAGTTCGGCATCACCGTCTGCTCGCTGACCCTCGGCGCGGTCGCCGAACCGACCGTCGCCCGGCTGCTGGAGCCGGTCTTCCACGCGGTTCACCTGCCCGAGGGGCTCATCCACCCGCTCGGCTACGTCCTCGCGCTGGTCTTCGTGGTCTTCCTCCATCTCGTCATCGGCGAAATGGTCCCGAAGAACCTCGCGATGGCGGCGCCGGAGAAGACCGCGCTCTGGCTCAGCCCCGGCCTCGTGGGCTTCGCCCGCGTCTGCCGGCCGGTCACCTCCGCGCTGGGCGCCTGCGCCCGGCTGGTGCTCCGGCTCTTCGGCGTCGAACCGAAGGACGAGGTGGAGGCCGTCTTCACCAGCGAGCAGCTCAACCGGCTCGTCGAGGACTCCGGCCAGGCGGGACTGCTGGAGCCGGAGGCGCAGGAGAGGCTGGAGGATGCATTGGAGCTGGGCAGCAGGCCCGTCACCGATGTGCTGCTCAGCCGGGCCTCCCTGGTGACGGTGGACCCCTCCGTCACCCCGCACCGGATCGAGGAGCTGACCGTACGGACCGGCTACTCGCGCTTTCCCGTGTGTGCGGAGGGCGGCGGCCCGTTCATGGGCTATCTGCACGTCAAGGACGTCCTCGACCTGGAGGACGGCGAGCGGGCCGTCCCCCAGCACGTCTGGCGCCCGATGGCGACCGTACGGGCGGAGCTGCCCCTGGACGACGCCCTGACCGTGATGCGCCGCGCGGCCACACATCTGGCGCAGGTCGCCGACGCGTCGGGCCGGATCCTCGGCCTGGTCGCCATGGAGGACGTCCTGGAGATGCTGGTCGGCGAGGTGCGCGACCCGGCCCACCGGGTCTCGGTACCGCGCCGGGCGGCGGAGACGACGACCGGCACCGGCGAACTCACCGCGTCGGTCCACTGAGTTCCCGACCGCCGGGCGGGCCGATGCGCGCTCTTCGGCCCGCCCGGCGATCGAGGACAACGGCCGCCGGGCCCCCGGCGGACCGCCCTCACAACACCGGCGGTTCCTGCGGGCCGCGGTCCACCGGCCCCCGGCCGGACAGCACCTCGCCGTACGCCTGCATCAGATCCGGCAGCCGCAGTGTGGCCAGATCGTCCCGGCTCGGCAGGGCCGCGTAGCCGGAGAGCCGCAGATCCCGGTAGGCGCAGCTCTTCTCGTACAGGGTGCGCAGGAACCGCCCGTTGCCCAGCTCGTCGATCCAGCCCTGGTCGACGACATGACCGCTGATGGAGCGCAGCTCCTCCAGGGACTCCTCGTCCCATGCATCGCCGTTCTCCGCGGCCAGCACCTCACCGATCGAGGTGAGCTCCAGCGGCCGGTAGCTCGGGAAGTCCACCCGGGTGGTGAAGCGTGAGGAGAGCCCCGGATTGGTGGCCAGCAGCCGGTCCATGCCCTCCGGATAGCCCGCGAGGATGACGACGAGGTGGTCCCGGTTGTCCTCCGCCCGCTTGAGGAGGACCTGGAGCGCCTCGTCGCCGTACGCGTCGCCCTTGCTGTAGCCGGTGTTGGAGAGGCTGTACGCCTCGTCGACGAACAGCACCCCGCCGAGTGCCGAATCGATCAGCTCATTGGCCTTCACAGCGGTCTGGCCGAGGAACTCGCCCACCAGATCGGCCCGTTGGGCCTCGACGAGATGGTCACCGCCGAGCAGGCCGAGGGCGTAGAAGACCCGGCCCAGGATGCGGGCCACCGTGGTCTTGCCGGTGCCGGAAGGCCCCGAGAAGACGAAATGGCGCTTCGGCGGCTGTACAGGCAGCCCCTGACCGGCCCGCAACCGCGCCATGTTCAACTGCGCGGACAAGGCGTTGACCTGGCGTTTGACGGGCTCCAGGCCGACCATCCGCTCCAGCTCCGCCAGCGCCTCGGCGAGCAGCACCGGATCGCTGGGCCCGGCCGGGAAGGGGGACGGCGGCTGGCCGGGCACCGCCGTCTTGCGACGCGCTCCGTCGGACGGCGGCGGCACCCCGATGCCCACGAGGCCCGGGGGCTCGCCGCCCGGCCGGAGCTCGCGGCCGTCCACCAGATCGGTGCCGAGCAGCGAATCCCCGTCCGGCTGCGCCTCCGCCACGGCGTCCGTGCCCGGCCCGGCCAGCGAGACGGCGGTGATACCGGCGGCCTCGTCGGCGCCGTCGAGGCCGTCGTAGTCCGCGATCGCGGCGAGCCGCGCCGAGGTGTCCATGAACGCCGGGTCGATCCGGTGCACCGCCCGGTAGAGCGGCAGGGCGGCCGCGCTGCGCCCGGTGCCCTCGTGCGCGCGGGCCAGCCAGTAGCGCAGCTCCTTGCGCTGCGGCTGCTCGCTGCGGCAGCGCATCAGCGCGGTGGAGAGCAGCGGCTCGGCCTGCCCGTACATCTCCAGCCGCACCCGTGCCATCCCGCCGAACAGCCCCGCCTCGATGCCGAGCATCGGATCGTCGACGAGCTGTTCGGTGTTGCGTACGAGCTGATCCCAGTCCTTGACGAGATAGGAGCGGCAGGCGTGCAGGAAGCGCACCTGCGGGTCCGCGTCCACCGGCGGCAGGCCGGCCAGCGCGCGGTCCAGCTCGGGGACATGGCGCCCGTCCAGCCAGTGCGAGGCGTGCGCGAGCAGCAGGTCGCGCGGGCTCTCCAGCACCGGCTGCACCCACCAGCCCAGCCAATACCAGGAGTTGAGCGTGCGCCGATGGCGGGCACGCTGCTCGCCGAAGCGTTCGCGATGGCGGTACATGCGCAGCAGCGCCGTCGTGGTGTCGACCCTCAGCGCATGGAGGCCCAGCCAGCCGTCCGCCATGCCGGGATCGATCCGTACCGCAGCCTTGAACTCCTCTTCGGCCTGGGGGTAGGCGCCCATGGTGTAGGCGTCCACGCCGCGCAGCCAGGCGAGGTCGGCCGGGGCCTGTGCGCCCTGCGTGCCGATGTCCATCTGGTCCCCCACAAACCGTGCCCCCAGGATGTCCCGCCGCACGACCTGCCCGCCGAGGCGCGCTGAATCGCTGTGCCACGGACGGGAATTGACCGCACTGAGAGGCATCGTACCTGCGCAGGGAGTGTGCGACTAAGAGCGCCGCAGGCAGAAGGGAGACCGTGACCGAGGGTGAGCGGAATCCGCCGAACCGGCGTGGGAACGAGGGTGCGAGGGCAGAACGAAGCCCCCGATCACGGGGGAACAACCGGGGGCTTCGTGTCTGTGGGGGCTCCGAAAAGCCGCACATTGAGAACGTAAGACCTGTACCGCCCTCGGGTCAAGCGGAGTTGAGGTACTTCCGGGGCGTTTTCTCACCACTCAGGACGGTGGGGCGATGTGCTCACGGTCCGTGACGGAATGGTTCGTTCCTGCTGCCGCGAGAGGCCCCTCCAGCCACTCGTACCCCACCGGCAACTGCCGTACCAGAGTGTCCGCGTGGGAGCGCGAGGGATCGGCCGAGAAATGCTCCGTCTCGGCCGCCGTCCACCCGTCCCAGAAGGCCGAAAGAGCCGGACCGTCCCGGCGGCGGCCCCGTTCCCAGGACTCCGCCGCCGCGAGATCCATCCACAACAGCCGCGCCAGGCGGGGCCGCAGCGCCCGGCGGCCCGCCCCGACCCCCTCGATCAGGACCACCGGCGCGGGCTTCAGGGCGCGCGGCGTCGCGAACGTCCGCGCGGTCCAGTCGTACGGCGCGTAGTGCGCGCACTCCCCGCGCGACAGCGGCTCGATCACCTGCTCCCGCAGCCGCTCCGTCCAGGTGAAGAAGGACTCATGGGTGGCCAGGTCGTCCAGATGCAGGACAGGAGCGCCGTCGAGCGCGGCGGCGAGGCGGGACGCGAAGGTGCTCTTCCCCGATCCGGCGTGCCCGTCGACGGCGACCAGGCGCACCGGTCCGCAGGACGGCGCCAGGGCGCGCAGCCGCGCGGCGAGGGGCGAGAGGTCGTTCATGCGTCCCAGCCTACGAGCAGGTCCGAAGCAATCGCAGGTCACGTCAGTGGACCAGACCAATATTGGTTTATCGGCGCGAGTCGAATCGCTGGCCGAATCCGGCCACGACCCGCGATAGTTGGCGCACTGTCGTGCACCTGCAGCCCCATTCCGCTTACGACCGGGGGTCTCGCCCATGAACAGACCGACCTCGCGCAGAACCGTGCTGACCGCCGCGCTCGCGGCAGCGGCCACCGCCGGCACGGTGTCGTCCGCCGGCCCCGCGACCGCCGCCGCCCGCTCCTCGGCTCCGTCCCCCACGCCCTCGGCAGCCGCCTCTGCCGTGGACAACCACTCCTGGCACACGTACACCGACTGGCGCAGCGGTTGCGGCGCCGGGACCCGCGCCGTCGCGGGCCGCCGGCCCGGTCTGGTGATCGGCCACGCCGAGGGGCGTACCGACTACACCGACCCGCACACCGGCCGGACCGCCGCCTGGGAGTACGCGACCTGGACCTCACCGGTCCACCGGTCCGCCGTCCCGGCGACCGAGGTGATCGCCTCCTGGAACGCCGACACCCCGGCGGGCACCTGGATCCAGATCGAGCTGCAGGGCCGCTACTCGGACGCCACCCCGACACCCTGGTACGTGATGGGCCGCTGGGCCGCGGGTGACGGCGACATCCGCCGGACCTCCGTCGACGACCAGGGCGACGGCAGGAGCTCCGTCTGGACCGACACCTTCTCGGTGGACGACGCGGCGAGCGGGTTGCGGCTGGTCTCGTACCGGTTGCGGCTCACCCTCCACCGAACCCCCGGTACGCGCCTCACGCCCACCGTGTGGCGGCTCGGCGCGATGGCGTCCGATATCCCGGACCGCTTCACCGTGCCCGCCAGCACCCCCGGCCTCGCCCGGGAACTGCCGGTGCCGCGCTACTCGCAGAACGTCCACGTGGGGCAGTACCCGGAGTACGACAACGGCGGCGAGGCCTGGTGCAGCCCCACCTCCTCGCAGATGATCATCGAGTACTGGGGGCGCAGGCCCACCGCCGAGGAGCTCGCCTGGGTCGAGCCGGGCCTGGCCGACCCGCAGGTCTGCCACGCCGCCCGGTTCACGTACGACTACCAGTACGAGGGCTGCGGCAACTGGCCGTTCAACGCCGCCTACGCCGCGACGTACGACGGCATGAGCGCGGTCGTGACCCGGCTCGGCTCGCTGACGGACCTGGAGACGCTGATCCGGGCGGGCATCCCGGCCATAACGTCGCAGTCCTTCCTCAAGGAAGAGCTGACCGGCGCGGGATACGGGACCTCGGGTCATCTGATGACCGTGATCGGGTTCACCGAGGACGGCGATGTGATCGCGAACGACCCCGCCTCGCCGAGCGACGAGGCCGTGCGCCGGGTCTACAAGCGCGAGGAGTGGGAGACGATCTGGCTCCGCACCAAGCGCCGCAACGCCGCCGGCAATGTGGTTTCCGGCACAGGCGGCGTCTGCTACCTGTACTTCCCGGCGCACCCGACACCCGCGCAGAAGCGGGCTCTGGCGGCCGTCGGCATCCGCTGACGCGGAGCGGGGCCCCGGGAGCAGTGACGGACGTCTCTGCCCCCGGGGCCCTGTCGTGGTGGCACCGTGGTCGGGTCCTCGGGGGACACCCACCGCCGGCCGACCGGGCGAGATGCCATGACCGCGACTGCTGCCGAAACCGCCACCACCCCTGTCGCCCGCCGCCATACGCGGACCGGCGGTCCCGGGGACGGGCCGAAGCTCCTGGAGACCGTGCTGGGCTGGATCCTCGTCGTGGTGATCGCCGTGTTCGTCACCCGGGCCGGCCTCATGTGAGAAGCCGGCCCCCGCGCGGATCGCCTCGGCACGGACGGAACGGGGCGGCCGGCCGATCGGCCCACCGCCCCGCTCCTTCTGCCGTGACAGCCGTGACCGCCGTGACCGGCCCCGACCGGTCGTGACTAGCTGATCGCCTTGATCAGCTCGCCGTTGGTGGTGTCACCGCTGAGCTCCCAGAAGAAGGTGCCGCCCAGCCCCTGCTGGTTCTTGTAGTCCATCTTGGTGGCGATGGTGGCCGGGGTGTCGTAGCTCCACCAGTTGGTGCCGCAGTGCGCGTACGCCGTACCGGCGACGGTGCCGGTGACGGGGCAGCTGTTCTTGAGGACCTTGTAGTCCTCGATGCCCGCCTCGTACGTGCCGGGGGCAGCGCCGGTGGCGGTGCCGCCGGGAGCGTCCTGGGTGACGCCGGTCCAGCCGCGGCCGTAGAAGCCGATGCCGAGCAGCAGCTTCGAGGCGGGAACACCCTGCGCCTTCAGCTTGTCGATGGCGGCCTCGCTGTTGAAGCCCTCCTTCGGGATGCCCTCGTAGGAGGTCAGCGGGGAGTGCGGGGCGGTCGGCCCCTTCGCGTCCCAGGCGCCGAAGAAGTCGTACGTCATCGGGTTGTACCAGTCGACGTACTTCGCCGCGCCGCCGTAGTCGACGGCGTCGAGCTTGCCGCCGTCGGAGCCGTCGGCGGAGATCGCCGAGGTGACCAGGTTGTCCGCGCCGAACTTGGAGCGCAGCGCAGCCAGCAGGTTGCCGTAGGCGTCACGCCCGCTGGTGTCGCAGGTCAGGCCGCAGGCGTTGGGGTACTCCCAGTCGATGTCGATGCCGTCGAAGACATCGGCCCAGCGGGGGTCCTCCACCAGGTTGTAGCAGGACTCGGCGAACGCGGCCGGGTTCTTCGCCGCCTCTCCGAAGCCGCCGGACCAGGTCCAGCCGCCGAACGACCAGACGACCTTGAGGTTCGGGTGCAGCTTCTTCAGCTTGCGCAGCTGGTTGAAGTTGCCGCGCAGGTCCTGGTCCCAGGTGTCCGCCACACCGTCGACCGACTGGTCGGCCGTGTACGCCTTCTCGTAGTCGGCGTACGAGTCGCCGATCGCGCACTTGCCGCCGGTGACGTTGCCGAAGGCGTAGTTGATGTGCGTGAGCTTGTCGGCGGAACCCGAGGTCTCGATGTTCCGGACGTGGTAATTGCGCTGGTAGACACCCCAGTTGGTGAAGTACCCGACCACCTTGTCGCCGGCCGCTGTGGGGGCGGCCCCGTCGGCTGCGGGGGCCGCGGCCCGCGTGGTGGTGGGGGCCGCGCCGGCCGATGAGGCGCCCGCGACGCCCAGCAGGGCGGCTCCGAGGGCGGTGGTGCAGACGGCTGCGGCGAGCGCCCGGAAGCGGGCGCGGGGACGATGCGGTCCAAACATCTTGTCTCCTCGTGGGGGAGGGAACTCGCGAGTGGGGGGCGTGCTGCCGGCTGTCCCGTGGACTTGGCATGAACGCGGAAAGGCCGGTTCGGGTGGAACCGTAGATGGACTAGACCAGTTGGGTCAATGGTTCGGACCAATTCCGGTGATCGTCCCGCCCGCAGCCGAGTCGCTCCGGCACCCCGTGACGGATATCGTCCGATCGGGCATACTCAAGCCGCCACAGCCGCTGGCCAGCAGCTCTCGTAATCCGAGGGGCCGGCACCGGCTGGGTAGTAGTGCTCTTCCGGGCCCTGCCCGGAAGTCCCCCGGCGGCGCCGTCCACACCCCGCGCGCGCGACCGTCGCAACGCCCGACAGGGAGGAGAGCGCCGTCATGTCCGACCGTGCCCCGCAATTGGTGGAACGCCGTCTGCCCACCGAGGAGTCCAGGCAGCTCGTCGCGCTCGTCCGCGACATCGCCCAGCGAGAGATCATGCCGCGCGCGGCCGAGGAGGAGGAAGCGGGCCGCTTCCCGCGTGAAGTCTTCACGCTGCTCTCCGAGTCCGGACTGCTCGGACTGCCCTACGACTCCGCCCACGGCGGCGGGGACCAGCCGTACGAGGTCTACCTCCAGGTACTCGAAGAACTCGCGGCCGCCCGGCTCACCGTCGGTCTCGGCGTCAGTGTCCACTCCCTCGCCTGCCACGCGCTCGCCGGATTCGGCACCAAGGAGCAGCAGGCCGAACACCTCCCGGCGATGCTGGGAGGGGGCCTGCTGGGCGCCTACTGCCTCTCCGAGCCCGCCTCGGGCTCCGATGCCGCCTCGCTCCGCACGAAGGCCGTACGGGACGGCGACGAATGGGTCGTCACCGGCACCAAGGCGTGGATCACCCACGGCGGCATCGCCGACTTCTACACGGTCCTGGCCCGCACCGGGGCCGAGGGTGCCCGCGGCATCACGGCCTTCCTGGTCCCCGGCGACGCCGAGGGGCTGAACGCCGCGGCCCCCGAGAAGAAGATGGGCATGAAGGGTTCGCCCACCGCCCAGTTGAACTTCGACGGCGTACGGGTCGCCGACGCGCGCCGGATCGGTGAGGAGGGCCAGGGCTTCGCGATCGCCCTGTCCGCACTCGACTCCGGCCGCCTGGGCATCGCCGCCTGCGCGATCGGTGTCGCCCAGGCCGCCCTGAGCGAGGCCGTCGCCTACGCCACCGGGCGGCAGCAGTTCGGCCGCCCCATCGCCGACTTCCAGGGGCTGCGCTTCATGCTCGCCGACATGGCCACCCAGATCGAGGCGGGCCGGGCGCTCTACCTGGAGGCGGCCCGGCTGCGCGACGAGGGCAAGCCCTTCTCGCGCCAGGCGGCCATGGCCAAGCTGTTCTGCACGGACGCGGCCATGCGGGTCACCGTCGACGCCGTCCAGGTCCTCGGCGGATACGGCTACACCCTCGACTTCCCCGTCGAGCGGCTGATGCGCGAGGCCAAGGTGCTGCAGATCGTCGAAGGCACCAATCAGATCCAGCGGATGGTCATCGCGCGCCACCTCGCGGGTCCTGAGACGCGCTGATCCGCAGCGGTCGCGCCGACCACACGGGCGTCGCCATGATCCGGTTCCACTCCTGGTCGTGGCGGCCCGGCAGGGTCCGTCCGGCGCCCTCCCAATGACGCAGCAGGGCCCGGTAGATGGGCGGATCGGTGGAGTGCGGCACCGGCCGCGGCGTGGAGCGGGGAGGTGCGGGCTGCGAACCGGGCTGCGGAACCGATTCTTCGGCGGTCGGAGCGGCGAGACGGCGACGACCGGGACCGGCCGTTGAATGCAGCAGGGTCATGCCTGGCCAACGGTGCGGGGTGGGCCGGGGTCACTGCCGGGCCGATTCGCGAGCCCGTTCGCCCGGTTCCCGGGCGGCGGAGTCTTTCGGGTGCGGGCACCACGTCGGCCGGGCCGTCGTGGTGCGGCGCAATGGTGCGACGGGCCCGGACGCGTCCGGGCCGGCCCCGTGCGGGCGGGGGCTCTCTCAGGCGGCGTCGCGCCGCATCTGCGGCATCCGCAGCGGGCGCGAGCCGGGGCCGCCGGCGTGCGAGAACGGCTGCATTCTCCAGTCGAGCCCCTGAGGGAGCGTCAACAGCAGGGCCGTCTCCTGCTCCTGGAGGTCGAGCGACTCGTCGGCGGGCCGCGTCTGCGACGCCGCGCGCCCCGTACCGGCACAGACCGTCAGGACGAACGGGTTCCACGGCGTCGGGCACAGCGCGTGCTCCGGCAGTACGTCCTCGTCCGCCAGCAGCGCGATCGGCTGCGCGCAGTCCGGGCAGATCACCCGGTACATCTCGAACATGTCGTACGGGTCGGGACCGGTGTCCTCGACCGGATCAGCGGGTTCCGGTTCGACGCGTCCGGTCAGCTTCAGGCTCTGCATGGGAAATTCCCCCCTCGGGTGGGCCGACAAGGCGCCACGGCCTCGACCACAGCAAGCACTTCCCGTCGCGCATCGGCCGTAACCGCCGGGCGAGTGGCTACCCGCCCGTAAACCTGTGGCATTCGTCACATGCCTGCCGCAGGTGCCCTTCCGGGGCCCTCGCCACTGTGCCCGAAGGGGCCTGGGGCAATAGGTTGATCCGTATGGAGGAGCTGGACCGACAGATCGTGGAGTTGCTCGTCAAGGACGGGCGGATGAGCTACACCGACCTGGGCAAGGCCACGGGCCTGTCCACCTCGGCCGTTCATCAGCGTGTCCGCAGGCTGGAGCAGCGCGGGGTGATCCGGGGCTATGCGGCGGTCGTCGACCCCGAGGCCGTCGGGCTGCCGCTCACCGCCTTCATCTCGGTGAAACCCTTCGACCCGAGTGCACCGGACGACATCGCGGAGCGCCTTGCGGACGTCCCGGAGCTGGAGGCCTGCCACAGCGTCGCGGGTGACGAGAACTACATCCTCAAGGTGCGGGTCGCGACCCCGCTGGAGCTGGAGCACCTGCTCACCCGGATCCGCTCGCTGGCCGGTGTCTCCACCCGGACGACCGTGGTCCTCTCCACGCCGTACGAGGCCCGGCCGCCGCAGATCTGAGGGGGTCGCGGACCGCGCGGGTCCGGACAGGCGCGAGACTGGTCCCATGACCGAGAGCACCGCCCCCCAGAGCGAACACCGCACCGTGCTGCTGCGCGGTGGAGACGTCCACAGCCCCGCCGATCCCTTCGCCACCGCCATGGTCGTCGAGCGCGGCCATGTCGCCTGGGTGGGCTCGGAAGGGGCCGCCGACGCCTTCGCGAGCGGCGTCGACGAGGTGATCGACCTCGAAGGCGCGCTGGTCACCCCCGCGTTCACCGACGCCCACGTCCACACCACCTCGACCGGCCTGGCCCTCACCGGCCTCGACCTCTCCGGTGCCCGGACGCTCGGCGAGGCGCTCGGTCTCCTGCGCGCGTACGCGGTGGCGCACCCCGAGGACCGGGTCGTCCTCGGCCACGGCTGGGACGCCGCACGCTGGCCCGAGGGGCGTCCCCCCTCGCGCGGCGAGCTCGACGCGGCCGCGCCCGGCCGGCCGGTCTACCTGCCCCGTGTCGATGTGCACTCCGCGGCCGTCACCACCGCCCTGCTCGATCTGGTCCCGGGCGTCACCGGACTGACCGGGTACCACCCCGACGCCCCGCTGACCGGCGCCGCCCATCACGCGGTGCGCTCCGCGGCCCACGGCGCCGTCGCGCCGCGGCAGCGTGCCGACGCCCAGCGCGCCGCCCTGCGCCACGCCGCTTCGCTCGGCATCGGCACCGTCCACGAGTGCGGCGGCCCGGACATCTCCGACGAGGAGGACTTCGTCGCGCTGCTGAAGCTTGCCGCCGCGGAGAGCGGTCCGCGGGTCTTCGGTTACTGGGCCGAGCAGGTCGCCGACGAGAAGGACGCCCGCCGCATCCGGGAACTCGGCGCGGTCGGCGCGGCCGGGGACCTCTTCGTCGACGGCTCGCTCGGCTCGCACACCGCCTGTCTGCACGAGCCGTACGCCGACGGTCCCGCCGGACACACCGGCACCGCCCATCTGGACGCGGCGCGGATCGCCGCCCATGTCACCGCCTGCACCGAGGCCGGGCTGCAGGCCGGCTTCCACGCCATCGGCGACGCGGCGGTATCCGCCGTGGTGGAGGGCGTCCGGGCCGCCTGCGAGACGCTCGGCCCGGCCCGGATCCGGGCCGCCCGGCACCGGGTCGAGCATGCCGAGATGCTCACTCCCGAGACCGTCGCCGCCTTCGCCGAACTGGGCCTGACCGCCTCCGTCCAGCCCGCCTTCGACGCGGCCTGGGGCGGTGAGGAGGGCATGTACGCCCAGCGGCTCGGTGCCGGGCGGGCCAGGATCCTCAACCCGTACGCGGCGCTCCTGCGGGCCGGTGTGCCCCTGGCCTTCGGCTCGGACAGCCCGGTGACCCCGCTGGACCCCTGGGGGACCGTACGGGCCGCCGCCTTCCACCGCACGCCCGAACACCGGATCTCCGTGCGGGCCGGATTCACGGCTCACACCAGGGGCGGCTGGCGGGCCGTCGGGCGTGACGACGCGGGGACCCTGGTGCCCGGTGCCCCGGCCGACTACGCGGTCTGGCGCACCGCTGACCTGGTGGTCCAGGCTCCGGACGACCGGGTCGCCCGCTGGTCGACCGACCCGAGGTCGGGAACGCCCGGCCTGCCGGATCTCACCCCGGGCGCCGAGCTCCCGGTCTGCCTGCGAACCGTGGTCTTCGGACAAACTGTCTACGTACGGCCGAACGAGTGACGTCCGGACATTTCGTACCGCCGATCGAAGACGCCGCCGCTCCGTCGCGACCTGCGGATCTTCGCTACTGACCAGGCAAGTTCCGTAAACATTGCAGGCCAGGCGGCTATTGACAGAACGCGCCCACCGGCCGGTAGGTTCGGCCGAGTCCACCACAGGACGTCCGACCGGTTAAACCTCCACGCAGTCGTCGAACGCCGCTGGGTCATGGGGTGGTGTGCCGCACCGGCACACCACTTCTGACAGCCAGGTTCAGCGCCCGCGCCTCGGGGCGAGGGAAGGTTTCAGCCGGACGGTAGGTGTGACCCGGGTGGGGCCCGGACGTTCAGTAGACAACGGCTCTAGGTCGACCCGCAGCCGGCGGGTCCCAGGTCGGCCCGAAGGGCGCCGGGCCCCCATCCGCAGTTCCCGTCGGTTCCGGTCAGGGAATCTGTCCGTACTTCCCTCCTTCTGTCCGTGGCGGTGCCCGCCCCCGCCCGACCGCGTCGCCATCGGCCCCCCGTCCGCTGGATATGGTGTGCATCTGCGTACGGACTTAAGGGGCAGTAAGTGAACGACGGCGGTCAGAGGCGGTACGGCCCGCTCGGCAGAACCTTGGTGATCATTCCGACCTACAACGAGGCCGAGAACATCAAGCCGATCGTCAGCCGGGTGCGCGCGGCTGTGCCGGAAGCCGACATCCTGGTCGCCGACGACAACAGCCCCGACGGCACCGGCAAGGTCGCGGACGAGCTCGCCTCCGCCGACGACCAGGTCCAGGTGCTGCACCGCAAGGGCAAGGAGGGGCTGGGCGCCGCCTACCTCGCGGGCTTCCGCTGGGGGATCGAACACGGTTACGGCGTGCTCGTGGAGATGGACGCCGACGGCTCCCACCAGCCCGAGGAACTGCCCCGGCTGCTCACCGCGCTCAAGGGTGCCGACCTGGTGCTCGGCTCCCGCTGGGTGCCGGGCGGACGGGTGGTCAACTGGCCCAAGACGCGGGAAATGATCTCCCGCGGCGGCAGCACGTACTCCCGGCTCCTCCTCGGGCTGCGGACCAGGGACGTCACGGGCGGCTACCGGGCCTTCCGCGCCGAGACCCTGGAGGGGATCGGCCTCGACCGGGTCGCCTCCCAGGGCTACTGCTTCCAGGTCGACCTGGCCCGCCGCGCCGTCGACGCCGGATACCACGTCGTCGAGGTCCCGATCACTTTTGTGGACCGCGAGATCGGCGACTCGAAGATGAGCCGCGACATCCTGGTCGAGGCGCTCTGGCGGGTCACCTCCTGGGGCGTCGCCTCCCGTACGAACCGGGTCCTCGGCCGCAAGGCGATCTGATCCGCCGCGGGCGGCGGGCACCGGTCCGTCGCCCATGATCACCCCCTTACGCCGCTTGGACGCCCGTACGGGCACACTGGGGAGCATGACGACCGGCACACCGCCCCCGACCGCCCCCGGGCGCTCACGCGCCCGTACCTTCGTTCCTCTCGCCATCGCCGCCTGGGCGGTGCTGGAGATCTGGCTGCTCACCGTCGTGGCGAACGCGGCGGGCGGGTTCACCGTGCTGCTGCTCCTGGTGGCGGGGATCGTGCTCGGGGCCGCAGTGATGAAGCGGGCCGGCCGCCGGGCCTTCCGCAACCTCACCGAGACGCTCCAGCGGATGCCGGGGCAGCCCGGGGCGGCCGAGGCCCCGCAGGCCGCGTCCCCGGGAAGCGAGGGCAACGGCTTCCTGATGCTCGGCGGGCTGTTGCTGATCATCCCGGGGGTGATCTCGGACGTGGCGGGGCTTCTGCTGCTCGTGCCGCCGGTCCGTTCGATGCTGGGCCGGTACGCGGAGCGGTCGCTGGAGCGCCGGATGCGTGCCGCGGATCCCGGCAGCCTCTCCGACGCCTTCCAGCAGGCCCGTATTCACCGGCCGGACGGAAAGGTCGTGCAGGGTGAGGTCATCCGTCAGGACGGCGCGCAGCCGGACTCCCGCCCCGACGAGGGCCCCCGCCCGCCGCTGACCCCCTGAGCCCTCCGGGCGCAGGACGCCGGACCCGGTGCCGGGGCTGCGCGCGCGGCCCGGTAGCGGGTCCGTGACGCGACAGAGCCGCGGGGGGGGGGGGGCCCCCGGGGGGGGGGCCCCCCCCGCCCGGGGGGGGGGGGGGGGGGGGGGGGGGGGGGCGGGGTGGGGGGGGGGGGGGGGGGGGCGGGCGGGGGGGCGGGGGTCCCCATCAAAAACCACCCCTTCCCCCCCCCCCCCCCCCCCCCCCCCCCCCCCCCCCCCCCCCCCGGGGGGGGGCGCCCCCCCGGGGGGGGCCCCCCCCCCCCCGCGGCTCCGTCGTACGGCGGTGTCGGGCGGTCAGGCAGACTTCCTGCTGTCCCGCGGATGCACGGCGATATTCATGGCTCCGGAGCGCAGAACCGCCAGCCTCTCGGCCAGCACCTCCTCCAGCTCCTCGCGTGTGCGCCGCTCCATGAGCATGTCCCAGTGCGTACGCGCAGGCTTGCCCTTCTTCTCCTCGGGGCCATCCCCGTCCACCAGGAGTGCCATGGCGCCGCACGCCTTGCACTCCCACTCCGGCGGAATTTCCGCCTCTACCGAGAACGGCATCTCAAATCGATGTCCGTTCTGGCATGCGTACTCCACCGCCTGGCGCGGGGCCAGATCGATGCCGCGGTCCGTCTCGTAGCTGGTAACCACGAGTCGCGTGCCGCGGAGAGCTCGCTCACTCATGAATCGTGCCTCCCGGGCTTGTCGCCCACAGGACAGGTGTCGCTGTCGTCGTCATCCGGTCAACGTCCGGTCGGCGGTAAAGATTCCCGTTGCCGGTCATGCGTCGCCCGTCGTGCCGCTGCTTCTTCAGGGTTGGGGTACCCGCCAATGCCCGGTTTGTCACATCTGGCAGAAGTTGTCACCCAACGGTTTGGCTTCTTCCACTCGCAGTAACGGTCCTCCGGGCAGGCCAAAGGCGTACACTACCGGCCTTTCACTTCAACGTCTAAATCCGTTCCGGAACAGGATTGCCCGCGGCGGCCACGGCCCGCCTGATCGGCACCCTCGCGAGCAGTACGGAACCGACCACGAAGAAGATCACCAACGAGATGATCGCATCCCGGTAACTGCCGGTCAGCTGATACGCGAGCCCGAACACCAGTGGCCCCAGCCAGCTCAGCCCGCGGTCGCTCATCTCGTACGCGGAGAAGTACTCGGCCTCCTTGCCGCGGGGCACTAGATGCGAGAACAGCGAGCGCGACAGTGCCTGGCTGCCGCCGAGCACCAGGCCGATCGCCGAGGCCAGCACATAGAAGAAGACCGGCGCTTCGGAAGGCAGAAAATAGCCGGCGACGAGAATCAGCGTCCAGACGACGAGCGAGCCGAGGATCGTGCGCTTGGCACCGTGCACCCGGGCGAGTCGGCCCATGCCCAGGGCTCCGGCCACCGCGAGCACCTGCACCAGCAGCACGGCCGTGATCAGCGTCGTCTGGTCCAGGCCCAGTTCCTCGGAGCCGTACACCGAGGCCTGGGAGATCACCGTCTGCACGCCGTCGTTGTAGACCAGGTACGCCAGCAGGAAGGAGAGCGTCAGCGGATGGCGGCGCATGTCGCGCAGGGTGTTCGCCAACTGCCGCCACCCCGAACCGACGGTCCCCTCGCCGCCCGGTGCCACCCGCCGGTCGCGGAGCCGTCGCAGCGGGACGAGCGTGAAGGCGCCCCACCAGACGCCGGCCGACGCGAGACAGATCCGCACCGCGTCGGACTCGGAGAGGCCGAAGGAGTCGTGGCCCGTGTACAGGACCAGGTTCAGGACGAGGACGAACGCGCCCGAGGTGTATCCGAACGCCCAGCCGCGCGAGGAGACCGCGTCCCGCTCGTCCGGTTCGGCGATCTGCGGCAGATAGGCGTTGTAGAGCACCATCGACACCGAGATCGAGGCGTTCGCCACGATCAGCAGGAACGCGCCCAGCAGATAGCGGTGGCCGTCCAGGAAGAACATGCCGGTGGTGGCGGCGGCCCCCACGTACGCGGCGGCCGCGAGCAGCGGTTTCTTCCGCCCCGTACGGTCCGCGGCGGCACCCACGACCGGCATCACGACCACCGCGACCACCACCGACACGGAGACCGCGTAGGCGAAGAGCGACCCGGCGCGCACCGGTATGCCCAGCGGGTGCACGAAACCGTCGGCGTCGGCGGCCGCCTTGGCGACCGATGTCAGATAGGGGCCGAGGAATACCGTCAGGACGCTCGTCGAGTAGACGGAGCAGGCGAAATCGTAGAAATACCAGCCGCGCTGTTCCCGTCTGCGGCTCGCGGCGTCTGCGGAACCGGTCACGAGCTCCGTCGGCTCAGCGGTCTCGGCGCTCACGGCGCACCCCCTCGTCTCTCCCCGTGGAGACCTCGCACGACCGGCGTCAGGCCCAGGCCCCCCGCTCGCTCAGCACCGTACGCAGCGTCTCGATGTGATCGGTCATGATGCCATCCACGCCGAGGTCGAGGAGTGCTGCCATCCGTTCGGGTTCGTTCACCGTCCAGACGTGCACCTGGAGTCCGCGCGCGTGCGCCTCGCGCACGAAGCGCCGGTCGACGACCCGGACGCCGTTCTGGCTCTCCGGCACCTGGGCGCACACCGCACCGGCCCGCAGCGCCGCCGGAACGCCGTACGAGCGCAGCCGCAGGCCCAGCACGCCGCGGACTCCGTAGGAGGTGGCGAGCCGGGGCCCCGCGAGGCGGTGGGCCGCGGCGACCCGGCTCTCGGAGAACGAGCCGACGCACACCCGGTCCCAGGCATTCGCCCGGCGGATCAGGTCGATCAGCGGGACCAGGGCGGACCCGGTCTTGACGTCGACGTTCCAGCGGGCTCCGGGAAACGTCTCCAGCAGTTCTTCGAACAGCGGGAGCGGCTCCCGGCCCGCCACCCTGGCCCGCCGCACCTCGCTCCACGGCAGCTCGGCTATCCGGCCCCGGGCGTCCGTCACCCGGTCCAGGGTGGCGTCGTGGAAGGCCACCAGCCGGCCGTCCGCCGTGGTGTGCACATCGGTCTCGAAGTAGCGGTATCCGGCCTCGGCGGCCCGGCGGAACGCCGCCGTCGTGTTCTCGATCCCGTCGGCGGCACCGCCCCGATGGGCGAAGGGAATCGTCGCGGGATGGTCCAGATAGGGGTGGCGTACGGAGGTCACTTCGGCAGTATGGCCTGCTCCGGTGTCCGGGTGGTGACGGTGGTGGTGCCGCCGGGCGCGGGTGCGACGGCCGCCTCCTCGCCCGGCCCGGCGGCCGCCTCCTCGGCCGGCTTCCCGACGATCGCGAAGAAGCGCAGGAAGAACTGGGCGAGCGGGCCGATGGACAGGGCGTAGAGGACCGTGCCCGCGCCGAGGGAACCGCCGAGCGCGAAACCGGTCGCCACGACCGCCACCTCGATCAGGGTGCGGACCAGCCGGATGGAGCGGCCGGTCCGCAGGTGCAGGCCGGTCATGAGTCCGTCGCGCGGTCCCGGGCCGAACCGCGCCGCTATGTACAGCCCCGTCGCGACACCGTTGACCACGACCCCCGCGACCATCACGGCGATCCGGGCGGCGAGGCCGTGCACCCCGGGCACGAGCGCCAGTGTCCCGTCCATGGCGATGCCGACGGCGAAGACGTTGGAGACGGTGCCGAGGCCCGGACGCTGCCTGATCGGTATCCACAGCAGCAGAACGGCGGCGCCGACGACGATGGAGACGACCCCGATGGACAGCCCGGTGCGCTCCGAGAGCCCCTGATGCAGCACCCCCCAGGGTTCGAGGCCGAGACCGGCACGGACCAGGAGCGCCGAACTGGCTCCGTACAGCACGAGGCCGACGTACAGCTGCATCAGCCTTCGGGTGAGATGTGCCCCGCGAGGGGCGCTGGTGATGGACAAGAGATGCCCCCTGGAGTGGTGGTGGTGGACTGCCGCATGTCACTCTGTGGCAGGGGATTGGCCGCCAACTATGGCCAATCCGAGGAAGGTGGACTGATTTCCATGGCGCAGTGGACTTCGGCAGTCGGTGCGGCACAGCTCGCCCGGCAGCTCCATGCCCAGCAGCCCCGGCCCGCCGGACCGGGCACCCGCAGGCCGCCCGCCTATCGGGCGCTGGCCGACGGCGTCCGTCTGCTCGTCCTCGAAGGCCGGGTGCCGGTGGCCGCCCGGCTCCCCGCGGAGCGCGAACTGGCGCTCGCCCTGTCCGTCAGCCGCACCACCGTCGCCGCCGCCTACGAGGCGCTGCGGGCCGAGGGGTTCCTGGAGTCCCGCCGCGGCGCCGGCAGCTGGACGGCCGTTCCCGCGGGCAATCCGCTGCCCGCGCGCGGCCTGGAGCCGCTTCCTCCGGAGTCGCTCGGTTCGATGATCGACCTGGGCTGCGCCTCGCTGCCGGCCCCCGAGCCGTGGCTGACCCGGGCGGTCCAGGGCGCCCTGGAGGAGCTGGCTCCGTACGCCCATACGCACGGCGACTACCCGGCCGGTCTGCCCGCGCTGCGCCAGATGATCGCCGACCGCTACACCGGGCGCGGCATCCCGACCATGCCCGAGCAGATCATGGTGACCACCGGGGCGATGGGCGCGATCGACGCCATCTGCCACTTGTTCGCGGGGCGCGGCGAGCGGATCGCGGTGGAGTCCCCGAGCTACGCCAACATCCTGCAGCTGATGCGGGAGGCGGGTGCCCGGCTGGTGCCGGTGGCGATGGAGGAGGGGCTCGGCGGCTGGGACATGAACCGGTGGCGGCAGGTGCTGCGCGACGCGGCGCCGCGGCTCGCCTACGTCGTCGCCGACTTCCACAATCCGACCGGCGCGCTGGCCGACGAGGACCGGCGGCGGGAGCTGGTGGACGCCGCCCGTTCCGCCGGTACGGTCGTCGTCGTCGACGAGACCATGAACGAGCTGTACCTCGACGACGACGTCCGGATGCCGCGCCGGGTCTGCGCCTTCGATCCGGCGGGCTCCACCGTGATCACGGTCGGTTCGGCGAGCAAGGCCTTCTGGGCCGGCATGCGGATCGGCTGGGTGCGCGCCGCCCCGGACGTGATCCGCAGCCTGGTGGCCGCCCGCGCCTACGCCGACATGGGTACGCCCGTCCTGGAGCAGCTCGCCGTCAACTGGCTGATGCGCACCGGCGGCTGGGAGCAGGCGGTCCAGGTCCGGCGCGAACAGGCGCGGGAGAACCGGGACTCGCTCGTCGCCGCCGTTCGCCGGGAGCTGCCGGACTGGGAGTTCTCGGTTCCGCGCGGGGGGCTGACCCTCTGGGTGCGTACCGGCGGCCTCTCGGGTTCGCGGCTCGCGGTGGCGGGGGAGCGGGTCGGCGTACGCGTTCCCTCCGGCCCACGGTTCGGTGTCGACGGCGCCTTCGAAGGGTACGTACGGCTGCCGTTCACGGTTGCGGGGCCGGTCGCGGACGAGGCGGCGGTACGGCTCGCGGCGGCGGCGCAGCTGGTGGGTTCGGGGGCGGGTGCGGGGATGGAGGCGCCGCGCACGTTCGTCGCCTGACCGGACAACGGCGCGGGGGTGGCGGATCGGCCGGTACACCGCCCCCGCACCGGTCCGCTTCAGTCGCCGACCCTCAAGCCCTCGACGGCCACGGCCGCGGTCAGGGGGTGCGGCATCACCGGATCCGGGACGTCCGCCCCGACGGGCGCGGGCCCCTCGGCCGCCTCGACCGGGGGCGTCGCCCCGGCCTCCGCCTGCCGTTCCGGGAGCAGGCCGAGTACCGCCTGCCGCTGCGCCTCGCTGGTCGCCTCGTCGTAGGGATCGGGTGTGGCCGGGACCTGGAGCCGCAGCACGGGGCCGGTGCCGAGCCGCGCGTACCCGCGGCCCGGCGGGACATTCGGCGTCGGGGTGGTGTGCGGCTCCGTGCCGAGCACCGACTCGATCCGGTCGCGGGAGCAGTCGCCGAGCACGACCCGGGCCCGGGTGTGGGTCCTGACGGTCTCGCCGAGCATGTCCAGGCTGTCGAACTGATCGGTGATGACCACGGTGACGTTCGCCGCCCTGCCGTGCCGCAGTGGTACCTGGAGCAGTTCCTGGGGATCGGGTCTGCCGTCGGCGGCCGCCAGGTGTCCGAGGACGCTGGGGCGGTCCAGCAGCACCCAGAGGGGGCGCTTGGTGTCGTCGGGGGCGGGGTGACCGGACTGCCGGGCCCGGTTCGCGGCGATCAGCCGCCGCTCCGTCTCGTGGGCCGCCCACTCCAGGGTCGCCAGCGCGCCGGCCAGGCCGCACTCCACGGCCAGTACTCCGTCGCGCCCGGCCAGGCAGGCGTACTCGCCGGTGCCGCCCCCTTCGACGACCAGGATGTCGCCGTGCTGGAGCGCCTGCAGGGCGATGGAGCGCATCAGCGTGGTGGTGCCGCTGCCGGGCTGCCCCACGGCCAGCAGATGGGGCTCGGTGGAGCGGGAGCCGGTCCGCCAGACGACCGGAGGCGCGTCGCGGGTCGTGCCGTCGTCGTTCACGGGAACGGTGCGCTGCACCGCGTCGCCGTCGGTGAAGCCGAGCACGGTCTCGCCGGGAGCGGTGACGAAGCGCTGGGCGCCGATCGAGGTGGGCAGGGCGCCGAGCACGCTCATGACGAGCCGGTTGCTCTCCTCGTCCCAGGCGAAGTGGTACTCGCGGCCGCGGCCCGACTTGGCGTGCAGCAGCTGCTCGATCCGGGCGCGGGAATCGGCCTCGCTGTCGGTGAAGTAGGCGGGGTACGTCAACTGGAGACGCGTCAGGCGCCCGTCGGAGTCGAACTCGTAGCCGCTGAAGGTCTTGTCCCAGTCGCCGCCGCGGGCGAACAGCGGACTGGGGTCGTCGGCCACGGAGAAGTACGGCACGAGCGCCTCGTAGAGGGATCGCAGCCGCCCGGTCTCCGCCTCGTCCGGGCCGGTCTTCTCCGGCGTCCGCTCCCGCCCCTTCCAGGCGGCGGCGCCCATCACCGTGACCAGGGTGAGCACGGACCCGTACGGCATGAGCGCGACCACCAGTACGCAGGCCGCGACGGAGCACAGCACCGGGCCGCGCTTGTCCTTGGGTGTCGCGGCCCACTTCTGCCGTCCGGCTCCGGCCAGCAGCCGCAGACCCCGAGCGATCGTCATCAGCGGAGTGAGGACGTCGGTGGCGTTGTCGGTGGCCGTGCGCGCGAACTCGCGGCTGCGAGTGATCGATGCGGTGCCGCTGCTCAGAATGCGGGGGAGTGGTCGCCGGGCCACGTCGGTCTCCTGAAGGGGTGGGAGCGGTCGTGGGGGGTCAGAACTTGATCCCGCCCAAGAGGCCGGCGAGACTCGCGCCGCCCGCGGTGATGCTCGGTGCGATGGCGGTGCCTGCCAGATAGAAACCGAACAGGGCAGTGACGAGTGCGTGCGATGCCTTGAGGCCGTCCTTCCTGAAGAACAGGAAGACGATGATGCCGAGGATGACGACGCCTGACATGGACAGGATCATGAGGAATTCTCCTGGTTGGGGGGACAGTCACCATGAGTCCTTCCAGGTTCACCGGAAGTATCTATACGATAAAAGCTGCATTCGAGTGAAAAGTCTGTATTTTCACTTGATTGGCGGATCGGGTGCCGATGGGTGCCGGTGGGGGCGGAACATCCGATGCCGCGCACCGTTCCGTCGTCACCGGGTGTGATCTTTTGCCGCGGGCGGCACGGGGTATGTGCGCGGTTGGGCAGTACCCTGTCGGTTCACTCGTACGGCCCCCGGGACGTACGGCCCAGCAGGTCAACAGTGGTGAAACCGGTTAATGGAAGGCGGTCCGTCCGATGAGCGAAGCCCCCGATCCCGAGGTGGTCGAGCTGGCGACGAAGGTCTTCGACCTGGCTCGCCGCGGTGAGACCGACACGCTCGCCGCGTACGTCGACGCGGGTGTTCCCGCGAACCTCACCAACGACCGGGGTGATTCGCTGCTGATGCTCGCCGCCTATCACGGCCATGCCGCCGCGGTCACCGCCCTCGTCGCCCGTGGCGCCGACCCGGACCGGGCCAACGACCGCGGGCAGACCCCCCTCGCCGGAGCCGTCTTCAAGGGTGAGGACGCGGTGATCGCGGCGCTGCTCACCGCGGGGGCCGACCCGGCGGCCGGAACGCCCTCCGCGCTGGATACCGCGCGCATGTTCGGCAAGGCCGACCTGCTGGAACTCTTCGGCGCCCACTGACCGGGTACGTCGTAAATGTGGTCGCGGTGGCGAAATGGCTGGGTCATCATGACGTCGCGGGCCCGATTCGGGCCACCGACGAGAGGCAGAGGAAGATGGTCTACACCAAGCAGAAGACGGCGGTCGGCCGATCATGTCGCTGCGCGGCGTAGTGCCCCACCCGGCACTTGGAACTGCACAGTCCCGGTTGCGTCGACAGCTTGATGTGAGGCTTTTTTCATGTTTGATCCGTTCATAGCGCCGAGCGGCACTCTGCTCGGCCTGCTGCAGAGGGGCCGTGGCGACGGCACGCTCCACGCGCTCGCCGCACCACGCCCCGAGGCCCTGGCGGCTCTCAACCACTGCGTCCTGAGCGATCCGCGCCACGACTGGCAGGTGGAGAACCGCTCGCTCTACTACGCACGCCTGTATCTCGACCTCGACGGCGGCATCGAAGAGATCGAGCGCCACCTGTGCGATCCCGACGACCACCTCGACACCGACGACTCACGCACCGGGCTGGCCCTCGCCGTACTCGGCCACCTCGCCTCGTACGGACGGGACGACGCCCTGGCCCTGCTGCGGCGGTACGCCGCGACCGGGGCCAACTGGGCCTGGGCCCTCGACGAGCTCGCCCTGCGCGACGACGACGCGGGACTCCGCGCCCTCGCCGTACCCGTGCTCGGCCGGTTCCCGGCCACCGAGGAGGGCACCGCCGAGCTGGCCGCCGCCGTGCGGGACGCGTTCGAACCACGCCCCTGGCGGCTCTGGGCCGACGACCCCCGCGAAGAGGTCGGCGCCCGGATCAGGGCCGCCTCGGAACAGGGCTCCTTCGACCGCTGGCAGCGACAGATGCGGCCCGGCGGCCCCCGCCCCGGATGGAGCGTCCAGGCCGTGTTCGACTGGGCCCAGCAGGGACTCGAACGGGGCAGCGTCCTCCACGTACCGGCCGCTCGCTGCCTCACGGCCGTCGCCGGTCCCGACGACCGGTCCGCGATCATCGGGGCCGCCCGCAGCGGTCCGGAGGGCGCGCGCTGCGCCGCCCTGCACCACCTGGCCGAGACCAGGGACCCGGCCGTCCTCGATCTGATCGAGGACGCCGCGGTCAGCGCCTCGCGCACCGTCGCCGACGCGGCCGTCGCCGCCTTCGAGCGGATGTGCGGCGACGCGGCGGTGGAGCGCGCCCGGCGCTGGGCCCGGCGTCCCGACGCCCTCGGCGCCTCCGCGGCCGGTGTGCTCGCCTGCCGGGGAGGCGCCCAGGACGCCCCACTGGTCCTCGGCTCACTCCGCGAAGCCGTACGGGGCGAAGGCCCTGACGCGCCACGCCTGTGGACCCTCGTCGACGGCGCGGGCCGACTGGGCATCGCCTGTGCCGCCCCCGTACTGCGCCATGTCTACCGGGAGACGTCCTCCTCGCACCTGCGCGGCCGAGCGGCCCGCGCACTGGCCGCGACCGACCCCTCCTTCCCCACCGGATTCGCCGTCGAATGCCTGTGGGACTGCGAGGAGACCACCCGCGAGGTCGCCGCACTCCACGCCGAGACCGGCGACATCAGGGTCGCCGAGCGGCTGCGCCGACTCGCCGCGGACCCGGCGGAGGAGGCAGAGGTGCAGACAGCGGTACGCAGCAGGATCGGGCCCGACACCCCCGCGGTCTGACCGGGGCGCACCCAGCGGCGCGCGCCGGGTGCGCGCGGCGCGACCGGGCACGGGGGCCGTGCCCGCGAAGCCCCGCAGCACGCCGTGCGGCCCAGCAGTGCGTCGGGCGCGTGCGCGGCTCAAACGCTCATGGGGCGTTCCCCCGGCGGAAAGATCCGAGCCGGCCCGGTCACGTCCGGCGTTTCGGGCCCGGACTGCGGGACGGGGCACTGCGCCGCCGTCTCGCGCCCGTCGGGAGGTGATCGTCGGGTACGTCGGACGGGCTCGCCCCGGAGAAGCACATCGAACTCCCCGCGGGGGCCTGCGCGGCCCCCGGGGGCCGGGTCGTGGCCGTCGGCCGCCCCCCGCGGTGTGCGCCGACCACCGGAAAACAGGCCGTGCCGGCAGGGCCGTCGCCCGGTGCCGCGGGCCAGTATGGAGAGATGACCGGACGCTGGGAGTTCTGGATCGACCGTGGCGGGACGTTCACCGACGTCGTGGGCCGGGACCCCGACGGGTACCTGGTCACCCGAAAGCTGCTCTCCCACGACCCGGACCGCTACCGCGACGCCGCCGTGGCGGGAATCCGCGGGCTGCTGGGACTCGGTCCGGCCGACCCCGTCCCCGCCGACCGGATCGGCACGGTGAAGATCGGCACGACGGTCGCCACCAACGCCCTGCTGGAGCGGCGCGGCGAGCCGACCGTGCTGGTCATCACGGAAGGCTTCCGGGACGCCCTGCGCATCGCGTACCAGAACCGGCCGAGGCTCTTCGACCGCCGCATCCTGCTGCCCGAAGCCGTGTACGAGCGGGTGATCGAGGTCCCCGAACGGACCGACGCCCACGGCCGGGTCGTGACGCCGCTGGACCGGGACGCGGTGGCCGAGCGGCTGCGGGCCGCCCGGGTCGACGGCCTGCGCAGCGCGGCCGTCGTCCTGATGCACGGCTACCGCCACCCCGCACACGAGAAAGCCGTGGCCGCCGCGGCCCGCGAGGCCGGCTTCACCCAGATCAGCTGCTCGCACGAGGTGAGCCCGCTGATCAAGCTCGTGCCACGCGGCGACACCACCGTCGTCGACGCCTACCTCTCACCGATCCTGCGCCGGTACGTCGACGAGGTCTCCCGGGAACTCGACGGCGTCCGGCTGATGTTCATGCAGTCCAACGGCGGGCTGCGCGAGGCCTCCCACTTCCGGGGCAAGGACGCGGTGCTCTCCGGACCCGCCGGCGGCGTGGTCGGCATGGCCCGTACGTCCGGACAGGCCGGATACGACCGCGTCATCGGCTTCGACATGGGCGGCACCTCCACCGACGTGTCGCACTACGCGGGCGAGTTCGAGCGCGAGCTCGGCACCCAGGTGGCGGGGGTGCGGATGCGCGCCCCCATGATGAACATCCACACCGTCGCGGCCGGCGGCGGCTCCGTGCTGCACTTCGACGGTCACCGCTACCGCGTCGGCCCCGATTCGGCGGGCGCGATCCCCGGCCCGGCCTGCTACCGCCGCGGCGGCCCGCTGACCGTCACCGACGCCAATGTGATGCTCGGCCGGGTCCAGCCCGCCCACTTCCCGGCCGTCTTCGGACCGGACGGCGACCTCCCGCTCGACGCGGACCTCGTCCGCGAACGCTTCGACATCCTCGCCGACGACGTGGCGCGCGCCACCGGAACACGGCGCACGGCGGCCGAGGTCGCCGCGGGTTTCCTGGAGATCGCCGTGCTGAACATGGCGAACGCGGTCAAGAAGGTCTCCGTGCAACGCGGACACGACATCACCCGCTACGCCCTGACCGGCTTCGGCGGAGCCGGGGGCCAGCACGTCTGCGCCGTCGCCGACGCCCTGGGCATCGACACCGTCCTCGTACCGCCCCTGGCCGGTGTGCTGTCCGCGTACGGCATCGGTCTCGCCGACGCCACCGCGATGCGCGAGCAGTCCGTCGAGGCGGAACTGAACGAGGAGACCCGCGCCGCGGTCGGCGAACTCTGCGACGCACTCGCCGGCCGCACCCGCGCCGAACTGCGCGCCGACGCCGTCCCCGACAGCGCGATCAGCACGCGCGCCCGCGTACTGCTGCGCTACGCCGGCACGGACTCCAGCCTGCCCGTGGACCTGGACACCGTGTCCGCCATGGCCGAGGCGTTCACCGCCGAGCACCGCGCCCGCTACGCGTTCAATATGGACAAACCCCTGGTCGTCGAAGCGGTGTCGGTCGAGGCGACCGGGACGGCGGGACAGCACCGGCCGCGCCCCGCCGACCGCGCGCCCCGCGAGAGCACCGAGCCTCAACCACACGACACCGTACGCATGTTCGCCGAGGGCCGATGGCAGGACACCCCGCTCCACCGGCGCGAGGAACTGCACCCCGCGGACACCGTGACCGGCCCCGCCGTGATCGCCGAGGCGGATGCCACCACCGTCGTCGACCCGGGCTGGCAGGCCGCTCTCGCCGCCACCGGCCACCTGCTGCTCACCCGGGTCCGCCCGCGCCCCGGCCGCACCGCCGTCGGCACCCGGGTCGACCCCGTCATGCTGGAGGTCTTCAACAACCTCTTCATGTCGATCGCCGAACAGATGGGCGTGCGCCTGGAGAACACGGCCCACTCCGTCAACATCAAGGAACGGCTCGACTTCTCCTGCGCCCTCTTCGACGCGGACGGCAATCTCATCGCCAACGCCCCGCACATCCCCGTCCACCTCGGCTCGATGGGGGAGTCCATCAAGGAGGTGCTGCGGCGCAACGGCGGAGCGATGCGGCCGGGCGACGTGTACGCCATCAACGACCCGTACCACGGCGGCACACACCTGCCCGACGTGACCGTGGTGACACCGGTGTTCGCCCCCGACGGGGCCGCCGGCGAGGGGCCGCGGCTGCGGTTCCTCGTCGCCTCGCGTGGACACCACGCCGAGATCGGCGGCATCACCCCCGGCTCCATGCCCGCCTTCAGCCGCACCATCCACGAGGAAGGAGTGCTGTTCGACAACTGGCTCCTGGTACGGGACGGCAGACTCCGCGAGGCCGAGACACGCGAACTGCTCACCACCGCCGCGTACCCCTCCCGCGACCCGGAGACCAACCTCGCCGACCTCCGCGCCCAGATCGCCGCCAACGAGAAGGGCATCGTCGAACTCCGGCGCATGGTGGAGCAGTTCGGGCCCGAGACCGTTGCCGCGTACATGGGACACGTACAGGACAACGCCGAGGAGTCCGTCCGCCGGATCATCGCCTCACTGCACGACGGCACCTACCGCTACGAGACCGACAACGGCGCGGTCATCGAGGTCGCCCTCACCGTGGACACGGCCGCCCGCAGCGCGGTCGTCGACTTCACCGGCACCTCGCCGCAGCAGCCGGGGAACTTCAACGCACCGAAATCCGTGGTCATGGCGGCCGTGCTGTACGTCTTCCGGACCCTGGTCGCCGACGACATCCCCCTCAACAGCGGCTGCCTCGCACCCCTGGAGGTCAGAATTCCGGAGGGCTCCATGCTGGCCCCCGTCCATCCGGCCGCCACCGTCGCGGGGAACGTGGAGACGTCCCAGGCCGTCACCGGCGCCCTGTACGCGGCGCTCGGCATCCAGGCCGAGGGTTCGGGCACCATGAACAACCTCACCTTCGGCAACGAACGGGTCCAGTACTACGAGACGGTGGCGAGCGGTTCGGGCGCCGGCGACGGTTTCGACGGCGCCGACGCCGTCCAGACCCACATGACCAACTCCCGCCTCACCGACCCCGAAGTCCTCGAATGGCGCTACCCCGTGCTGCTGGAGAGCTTCCGGGTACGGGACGGCAGCGGGGGCGCGGGGCGCTGGCACGGCGGCCGCGGCGTGGAGCGGCGCATCCGCTTCCTCGAACCCGTCACCGTGGCGCTGCTCTCCGGCCACCGCCGGGTGAGGCCGTACGGCATGGCGGGTGGAGAGCCCGGCGCGCTGGGCGAGCAGCACATCGAGCGGGCGGACGGCCGGACGGTCGCACCGCTGCGCGGCTGCGACACCGCCGACCTGGAGCGGGGGGACGTCCTGGTGCTCCGCACGCCGGGCGGCGGGGGCTACGGAGCCCCGGAACCGGGCCGCGGCGGCGGTACGGAGCGCACCGGCGAACAGCCGTGATGCCGCGGCCGGCCGGCTCCGGGCAACGGGTCGCTTCTGCGCCGTTTCGACCGTTGTCAGTCTGAGGACCTAATCTGTGCAGCGTGACTTCGCCTGCCTACACGGACAACGCTGCGCCCCAGCTCAGCGCGGCGCCGCGGCCCGCCCCGGGCCCCGCCGCCGACGAGGGGCTCTCGCGGCGGCTGCGCGCGCTCGCCTGCACGGCGCCGCTGCACGACCTCGATGTGCGCAAGGCGAATCTGGCCGGTGAGTACACGGTCTACGCGATGGCCGAGGTCGCGCTCGCCGCGATCGACCTCGTCACCCTCAACATGGACTTCGACACCGGTGCCGACCACGACCAGATAGTGACCAGGCTCCTTCCCCGCGTCGCCGCCCAGGCTCCGGACCGCCCGGCCGCCGAGCACGAGCGGGTCGCCCGCTGGGTGCTGGAGAACCTCATCAACGTCGGCAGCGTCGACCGCGGATTCCGTGCGGTGTACGGCACTTTCGGCCCCGATGGGGTGTATGTCCGTCGCGATTACGACTTCAAGCTGATCGAAGAGGTCCCGGGATACGGCGGCACCGTCTACCTCCGGGCCACCGACGAAGCGGTCAACGTCCTGGTCGGCGCCCTCGACACCGACGTCACCAGCGCCCAGATCGCCGCCGAGGTGAAGCTGGAGGTCCTCATCAGCCGGGGCCGCCTCGCGGATGCCCAGCTCGCCGCCGAACAGGCCCGCTACCGCACCGTGCAGTACGCCGAGACCCTCCGCAAGACGCTGGAGGCCACCCGGCGCAACGTCCGGGCCGTCGACTGGCTCAACGCCGTCCCCGACATGATCGCCGAGGCGCTCGATCACGTCGCCGACCGTTACCGCCACGAGAACGCGATCCTCACCAACATCCGCAAGGCGCGCGACGAGGCCGAGGAGCCCGAGCACAAGCGACGCGCCGCCGAACTCGTCGACATCGTCAAGGACTGCATCCGCCGCCACACCCAGCTCCAGTCCCGACTGCTGGAAGCCGGGCCGCTGTTCCGCGCCGAACAGGACCGGCAGGCGTTCGCCGCCCCCATGGCCCGCAGCGGCCTCGACCTGTACGGCCAGCTCGTCGCCCCTCTGCTGCCGCTCCCCGTGGAAGAGGCCATCCGCGTCACCGACGCGTTCTTCGCCCACGGCACCGGACTGCGCACCCCCACCTCGGTACGGGTGGGCGACCTCGTCGACATGCTGCTCACCCCGCCCCTGGAACGGGAACACCTGGGCGCCGAGATGCCCGAACCCGATCTCATCGCCACCCCGGACGACAGCAGGTTCAGCGAGGAACAGCTCGCGAGCGCCATGGAACTCCTCGACCTGGAGCACGACGCCCCGCGCCGGCTCTCCGGACTCCTCGCGGAGGCCCGCCGCCGCGACCCCGAACTGCCCTATCTGGTAGCCCTGCTCGCGGTGCACGCCGCCAGCCCGCCGGTCGGCACCGCCTACCGGCAGGGCGAGCAGCGCCTGTTGTTCTCCGTCGACGACGGAACGCAGCTCGACGACCCGGAGTTCGGCGGCGCCGACCTGATAGTGGGCACAGCCCTGCTGGACGCGGCCGGAATGGCCGCAGACCGCTCGGAGGCATCATGAGCGGCGTGCCGCGGGAGGCACACCGGTCGCCGATCCGGCCGCCGCACCCCGGCCGTGGGCACCGCCGCCCCGCCGGCGGACCGGCCGGCACCGCACCGCTCGGGACGGATGCCGCGAGAACCGCTTCCGTCCACCCCGTACCGAAGATCTTCCGCAGCAAGGAGCGACCGTCGTGAGCGACCACCGCGCACAGCACGCCGACGCGTGGAGCGAGCCGACCGCCGCGTACGCGACCGAGAGCACGGCGCCCGCCGACCCGGCCGGCCCCGCCGCGACCGCACCCGTCACCCCGGCCGACACAGCCGACGCGGCCCGGCTCGTCGCCTTCGGACTGCAGCCCAAACTGCTGCCCGCACGCGATGCCGAATACGCCGAACTCCTGCGCCGCTACCGGGAGGAGCCCGCTTTCGCCCGGCTCGCCGACGCCGTGGCGACCGGACTCGGCCTGGTCGTTCTGGAGGTGTCCACCCGCGCGGGCATGGCCGTGACCGCCGGTGAGGACTCGGTCTTCGCCGTCCGCATGGGCGACTACGCCCGCCGCGCCTCCTCCGACTCCGCCGACCGCTTCCTGCACGGGCTCGCCCACCTCGCCGTCGCCGCGATGGCGTTCCCCCGCCCCGAGGACCTCGCCGACGACGCGTACATCGGCCGGATCACCGTCAACGGCGTCGACTCGTTCGTACGCCAGGCCTGCCACCGCCTGGAGGAGCGCGCCGAGGAGCACGGCGACAACACCGACCCGGCCACCGACCACCCCGGGCTGGAAGCGGCCTGGCGGATCTACGCCCGGCGCAGCTCCACCGGGGCGACGAAGGACGCCCGGAGGCTGGCCGGCTCCACCACCGGCATCGTCGGCAAGGCCGTCGCCTTCCTCACCGACTCCGGCTTCCTCCAGCGCACCGGGGACGACGCCGGAGGCGCCTTCCGTACCACCGCCCGCTACCAGCTCCAGGTCCGCGACATGGCCGGCAGCGCCGCCATGGCCGAACTCCTGGAACTCGGAGTCGTGCCGGTCAGCGACGGCACGGCGACGCTCCTGCCGCCGCCCGACTCCGACGACCTGGAGCTGGCCGCCGACGCCGGTCTGCCCTTCCACGCCTGACCCCCGCCCCACCACCGCCGTCCCCACAACCATCGCCGTCCCCCCACCATCGCCGCCCCACCACCGCCCTCTCCCTCCCGCTGTCTGAACGACGAGAGTCCGCCGCCATGTACGAGCTGTCCCGGGTCCGCCTCTACTCCATCGGGCCTGCCGGTGCGCGCTACGCCGACACCGTGCTTGACCTGCGCGGAGTGGGCGAACCCGTGCCCCGTCCCGCCCCGGCCCAGGCGGAGTTCTTCGAGGAGGAACCGGTCGGCCCGCCGCGCCGCCCCGCCCCCGCCGGGGTGCTCTTCCTGGAGAACGGCGGCGGCAAGTCGGTGCTGCTGAAGCTGATCTTCTCGGTGATGCTGCCCGGCCACCGCAACACCCTCGGCGGCGCCAGCTCCGGGGTGCTGCGCAAGTTCCTGCTCGCCGACGACTGCGGGCATGTCGCCCTGGAGTGGCAGCACACCCTCACCGGCGAGTGCGTGGTCGTCGGCAAGGTCAGCGAGTGGCGCGGCCGGCAGGTCTCCAACGACCCGCGGAAGTTCACCGAGGCGTGGTACTCCTTCCGCCCCGGCCCCGGGCTCAGCCTGGACTCCCTGCCGGTCGCCGAGGCCACCTCCGTGCACCGCCCCGTCGAGGGCGCCTCCGGCGCGCAGGGCCGACGGCGCACGATGAAGGGCTTCCGCGACGCCCTGACCGAGGCGGGCAAGTTCTACCAGCACCTCGATGTGCACTGGGAAGAGATCCACGACCGCTGGAACGAGCACCTCGGCGACCTCGGCCTCGACCCGGAACTCTTCCGCTACCAGCGCGAGATGAACGCCGACGAGGGCGAGGCGGCCGGCCTCTTCGCCGTCAAGAAGGACTCCGACTTCACCGACCTGCTCCTGCGCGCCGTCACGGACACCCGCGACACGGACGGCCTCGCCGACCTGGTCAGCGGCTTCGGCAACAAGCTGGGCCGCCGCGCCGAGCTGACCGCGGAGCGCGACTTCACCGCCGGCTCGGTCGATCTGCTCGGCCGGATCGTGGAGGCCACCGGCACCCGTTCCCACGCCCGGGACATCCACGCGGGCGCCGAGCGCCGCACCCGTACGCTCGCCCGCAGGCTCTCCGCCCGCGCCGGCCAGGAGCGCGGCCGGGCCGCCGAACTGGCCCAGCAGGTCACGGGCGCGGCTCACACCGTCACCGCGGCCGAGGAGGCCCGCAGCCGCAGCGCGCTGATCGCGGCGGAACTGGCCTACCGGCACGCCTCCCTGGCCCTCACCGCGGCGGAGAAGAGCGCGGCCGCCCAGCGCCGCGAACTGGGCGATGCCCGCACCCTGCACTCCGCCTGGCAGGCCGCCGAGGCCGTACTGCGCCACCGCGCCGCCGCCGACCGCTCCGCACGGGTCGCCGTCGCCATCCGCGAGGCCGAGCGCGACGCCGCACCCGCGCTCGCCGCCCGCGCGGACGCGGCCGCCGATCTCGTACGGGCCCTGCACACCGCGGCGGAGGCCGGCGAGACGCTGGCCAACGAGGAGGAGGAGCGCTCCGACACGCTCCAGACAGCGGGCGAGACCGCTCACCGCGACGCCACCACCGCGGCGACCGAGGCCCAGCGCGCCCGCAGCGAGGCCGGACACCTGCGCCAGCGCCTCGCCGAGGTCGAGCAGGAGACGGCCGAGGCGGTACGGGCCGGCTGGCTCGACAACACCGCACCGGACGCGGACCCGGCGCGCGCCGCCCTCGCCGCCAGCGACGCCGAGCAGTCCGCCGTCGCCGCGTGGGACACCGCGAGGGAGGCCGCCCGCTCGGCAGCCGACCGGGCCAGGGAAGCCGCGGCCGCAGAGAGCCGCGCCGAACTGGCCGCGGCGCGCGCCGCCGACGCCGCGCAGGCCGCGGAACACTCGTACGAGGCCGAGCTCAGGGCCGCCGAGTCGATCGCCGCCGACCGCCGCCTGGCCGACCTGCTCGGCCTGCCCGCCGCGCAGGACGCCGGCGTGCCCCGGCCCCGCCGCGGACCGGCGGGCACGGAGACGGACCCCGACGCCCCGCACGGCGCGGACCACCAGAACCCCACCGACCGCGCGGATCAGGGCCAGGCCGCGCACACCGGCACGGCCGAACAGCCCGACGCCTGCGAACAGCCGCTCACCGCCGAGGAGTTCGACCGCAGCGCCGACGAACTGCGGGAGCTGCTCGACCAGGGCATCGCCGCCGCCGAACGCCGCCTCTTCGAACTGCGGACCGCGGCCGCCGACGACTCCCGCATCCTCGGCGCGCTCGGCGACGGCGGACTGCTGCCGCCCGGCCCCGACGTCCTCGCCACCGTCGAATACCTCGGCGAACACGGCATCCCGGCCCTGCCCGGCTGGCGCTACCTCGCCCAGGCCGTCGACCCCGCCGATCACGCGTCCGTACTCGCCGCCCGTCCCGAACTGGTCGACGGCGTGGTCATCACCGACCCCGACTCGCACGCCCGCGCCCGCGAGGTCCTGAGCGGCGCCGCCCTGCTGCCGCGCTCCGCCGTCGCCGTGGGTACCGCCGCCGCGCTGCTCGCCCCCGTCCCGGCCACCGGCACGGGCTCGGCCGCGAGCACGGAAGGAGTCTTCCTCGTCCCGCCGAACCCGGCGATGCACGACGAACACGCCGCCGACGAGGAGCGGCAGGCCCTCAGGAGCAGGGCCGCCGCCCGCGACGAGGACATCCGCACGCTCGCGGCCCGCCTCACGGCCGACCGCTCCCTCGCCGCCCGCATCGGCTCCTGGCGCGCCGACTGCCCGCCCGGCAGGCTGGCCGAGCTCGCCGAAGCCGCGCGCACCGCCCGTACGGCCGCCCAGACAGCGGAAGCCGCGCTCGCCGAAGCCCGTACCGTGCGCGCCGAGGCCGACGAGGCCGCCGCGGACACCGCCCGTGTCCGCGACGAACGCCAGGAGGCCGCTCAGCGTGCCCGACGGGCCGCCGACGCGCTCGCGGGCCTCGCCTTCCGGCTCCGCGAACGCGCGGGCTGGCAGGCGAAGCTGCGCGAACTGATCGACGAGGCGGCCGAGTCCGAGGCCCGCGCCACCGTCTGCCTGGAGCGGGCCCGCGCCGCCGACGAGGACCGCAGGGCCGCCCAGCGCGCCGCGGACGACGCCCGCCGCACGGCCCGCGCCCTGCGTGCCGAACGTGCCGAGATCGCGGGTGCGCCCGAGCACCTCCCGGAGCCCGCGCCCGACGCCCCGCGCCGCGCGCTCCCCGCGCTGCGGGAGGCATACCGGGCCGCGTCCCAGCTGTACGAGAAGGTGGGCGTCGGCGCCGACCTGCGCGCCGAACAGGCCCGCGCGGAGAGCGACGAGAGCGCCGCTCTGGCCGAACTGGACCGGCTCACCAACAAGGTCCGCACCCGGGCCGCCCAGCTCCTCGAAAGCACCGACGGCGCCGACGGCCCCTCCCGGCAGGCGGCCGCCGCCCGCGCCGAGTCCCTGGTCCAGCTCCTGGAGACCCGCGCCTCCGCCGCGAGCGAGCAACTGGGCCGGCTGCGGGGCGAGGCCGAGCGCCTGGCACCGGTCGACGGCGAGACCCACCACACCGAACTCCCCGACGAGCTGGTCCCGGCCGACGCCGAGCAGGCCCAGACTCTCCTGCGCAGCGCCACGGCCGAACTGGCCGCCGCCACCGCGACCCTGGACACCGCACGGGCCGCCCACGCCGAACTGCTGCACGCCCACCGCACCGCCGAGGACTCGGCGGGCGGCTTCGACGAGACCGCGGCACTCCTGCGCGACCTCCTCCGGGACCACGGCGCGGACGACGACACGGAGGCCCCCGAGCCGTACCCGGGCAGCCTCGACGAGGCCCGGCAGTCCGCCGCCGAGGCCCGCCGTTCACTGCGTGGCTGCGCCGCCGACCTGTCCGCCGCCGAGAGCGCCGTACGCGAAGCGAGCGACGTCCTCGTACGGCACGCCAACTCCACCCGCTACGAACAGGTCCGCACCCCCGCCCGCCAGCAGATCCGCGAGCTGCCGGCCGCGGCGCTGCCCGAGCACGCGGAGAAGTGGGCCGCCGCTTTCGCGCCCCGGCTCCGGGTCCTCACCGACGAGCTGGCCCAGCTGGAGCGCAACCGCGACTCCATCGTCGACCGGCTCCGCGGCCTCGTGGAGTCCGCGCTCACCACCCTTCGCTCCGCCCAGCGGCTCTCCCAGCTCCCCGAAGGGCTGGGGGAGTGGTCCGGCCAGGAGTTCCTCCGGATCCGTTTCGAGGAACCGGACCAGGCGACGCTCACCGAGCGGCTCGGCGACGTCATCGACGAGGCCACCCGCGCCGCCCTGAAGAAGAACTCCGACCTGCGCAGGGACGGCATGTCCCTCCTGCTGCGCGGCGTGCAGGCGGCGCTGGAGCCCAAGGGCATCGCCGTGGAGATCCTCAAGCCGGACGCGGTGCTCCGTGCCGAACGCGTCCCGGTCGGCCAGATGGGCGATGTCTTCTCCGGGGGCCAGCTGCTCACCGCGGCCATCGCCCTCTACTGCACGATGGCCGCACTGCGCAGCAACGACCGCGGCCGTGACCGCCATCAGCACCGGCACGCGGGCACGCTCTTCCTGGACAACCCCATCGGCCGCGCCAACGCCACCTATCTCCTGGAACTCCAGCGCGCGGTGTCGGACGCCCTCGGTGTGCAGCTGCTTTACACGACCGGTCTGTTCGACACCACGGCGCTCGCCGAATTCCCGCTGGTGATCCGGTTGCGCAACGACGCGGACCTGCGGGCCGGGCTGAAGTACATCAGCGTGGAGGAGCACCTTCGTCCCGGGCTGCCGCAGCAGGACCCGAACGGTGGGACGGTGCACGGCGAGATCACCGCCACCCGCATGTTCAAGCGCACCACGACACCGCCCGACACCGCCCGGACACCCTCTGCGGACTCGTCCAGCGAGTAACAGCGAACAACAGCGAACAACGTCGGACAACAGCGAACAACGTCGGACAACGGCGAGCACCAGGGACGGAGCAGCGAGGACGAGGCTCCTGGACCGGGGGCGGGGCGGCGGACCGGGCCCGACTCCCGAACCCGGTCCACCGGGCGGACTCTGCACCGCCCGGTGGACCGGCGCCGCTCAGGCCTGCGAGAGGCTGCCCGCGCCCCGGCGGCGTATCCGGGCATCGTCCCGCCGCGCGGTCCGCGCTGCTCGTCGTGCTCTGCGCCGCTCACGGCGCAACTGCCGCGCCGAACTGCTCGGCACGGACACCACGCCGTTGCGCTGATTCCAGACCTGCCGGGTGACCCAGACGTCCAGCACCGACCAGGTCGCGACCACGGTGCTGCCCACACCGCTCAGCACCATCGGAAAGGCCAGCCAGGACCCCGCCAATGTGCACAGGAACGCGACCACGGCCTGGATGATCGTCAACGACATGATGAGCACGGCACGCACAGCGGCCGTACGCACCGGATCCGGCATCCGCCGACGTGTCGCCGGCTCCTCCACCCAGAGCTGCCGACGCTCCTGGCGTGGGATCCTCGCCCCGCCGGTCGCTGCCGAGGCCGCCGTCGCGACCGGTGCCGGCGGCACCGGGCTCCGACGCTCTTCCGTATCCAAGGACCCTCAACTCCCCACCGCTGTCCGACTTCAGGGTTGTTGCCCGGCGTACGCCGTGTCTACGCGGGCGGATCGGACCGTCTGCCCCGAGCGCTCCCCGTGTTCTCCCTGCCCCGTACAGAGAGACGAGTGACCAGCTGTGAAGATTCCCTCGAACCGTCATCGAACGAAGAATTCAAGCCAACTGCCCTGACGGATCGTATGCTGCTCCGACCGGTCTCTTCTGCCGCTTTCGCGAATTTAATAGCCCGGAATACCCGGACAACTCATGATCAACAACGGGGAGTCCGGCTGAAAAACATCACGGACATCTCTTCGAGTTGCCTGGCTGTCAGTAGTAGGCTCGCGCCGTTTGTTGACGGAACACGATCCCCGACCCGTGGGGTCGGTCTGGGGGAGGCCATGCGCTTTCGCGGGAAGTCCATCCGCAGGAAGATCGTGGCCCTGCTGCTGGTGCCGCTCGTCTCCCTCACCGGACTCTGGGGTTTCGCCACGTTCCTGACGGGGCGCGAGGCAAGCCACCTGCTGAGTGCGAGCACCATCGTGGAGAAGGTGGGCCATCCTCTGGAGGACACCGTCCGCGCGATCCAGGACGAGCGCCGCCAGACCGTGGTCTTTCTCGCCGACCCCAGAGCATCCAATGCCCTTCCCCTTCTGCGGCGCCAACGAGCGGCCACCGACCGCGTCGTCGCGGACGTCCAGGACAGTGCACGGCAGAAGGGCATTCGCGACGCACTGAGGCCCGAGGACGAGACCCAGCTGAATGCGGTCCTCCGCACGGTCGAGGGCCTTGGCGCGCTCCGCGATTCGGTCGAGAAACGCACCATCGACCGTCTGAAGGCGATGGAGTTCTACGACCGTCTCATAGATCCCTGCTACCGCTTTCTGAACGGTCTCCGCACGATCGAGAACGTGTCGATGGACAAGCAGGTCCGCGCCCTGGCCGGTATCTCACGAGCCCGCGAAATGCTCTCCCGCGAAGACGCCCTGGTGGCCTCGGCGCTCGTCGCCGGCCGGCTCTCCGCCGCCGAACTGCGCCAGATCTCCGACCTCGTCGCCAATCGGAAGCTGCTCTACGAGACAAATGGCGAGATGCTTCCCTCGTCGGAACGCCAACGCGTCGAGCAGTACTGGGCGAGCCCGGACAGCGAAGCACTGAGAACGGCCGAGAGCACGCTCCTCAACGGTGGTCCCACCCAGGACCCGCGAGCGGTCGACGCCGAGCGCTGGCAGGAGGTCGCTCCGCCCGTCCTGGACCGGCTGGCCAGCGACTCCACCGAGATGAACAACCGCTTCCAGGACCGCGGCAAGCCCGCCGGCTACAGCGTCCTGATCAAGGCGGGCGTCGCGGGCGTCCTCGGCTTCCTCGCCCTGCTCGCCTCGGTGTTCGTCTCCGTACGCATCGGCCGTGAGCTCATCCGTGACCTCTCCCGGCTCCGCAAGGACGCCCACGAGGTCTCCGGCATACGGCTGCCGAGCGTGATGCGCCGCCTCGCCGCCGGTGAACAGGTCGATGTCGAGACCGAGGCACCGCGCCTCCAGTACGAACGGGACGAGATCGGACAGGTCGGACAGGCTCTCAACACCCTGCAACGGGCGGCCGTCGAAGCCGCGGTCAGGCAGGCGGACATGCGACGCGGGGTGTCCGAGGTCTTCGTCAATCTCGCCCGCCGCAACCAGGTGCTGCTGCACCGGCAGTTGACGCTCCTGGACACCATGGAGCGCCGCACCGAGAACACCGATGAACTCGCGGACCTCTTCCGCCTCGACCACCTCACCACGCGCATGCGACGCCATGCCGAGGGCCTGGTGATCCTCTCCGGTGCCGCGCCGTCCCGTCAGTGGCGCAAGCCGATCCAGTTGATGGACGTGGTACGGGCGGCGGTCGCCGAGGTCGAGGACTACGAGCGGATCGAGGTCCGCAGGCTGCCCCGCTTCGGTGTGGGCGGCCCCGCTGTCGCCGACCTCACCCATCTGATCGCCGAACTCCTGGAGAACGCCACCGTGTTCTCGCCCCCGCACACCGCGGTGCAGGTGCTCGGCGAACGCGTCGCCAACGGTTTCACGCTCGAAATCCACGACCGGGGCCTCGGCATGGCCCCGGATGTCCTCCTCGACGCCAATCTGAGGCTCGCCGAGACCCCGGAGTTCGAGCTCTCCGACACCGACCGGCTCGGTCTCTTCGTGGTCAGCCGTCTCGCCCAGCGGCAGAACGTCCGGGTCTCGTTGCAGACCTCTCCGTACGGTGGCACGACCGCGGTCGTCTTCATTCCCGCGGCGCTCCTCACCGACGCACCGGACACGCACGGCACCGGATTCCGGCTCGACCGCCGGTCCGAGAAGGCGATCGGCAGCGCAAAGGCGGCCGGACAGGTACCGGGCGGCGACAAGGACCGCAGGGACGGCGCGCCCGACCGCCGGGCCACCGGCAGGTCCTCCGGCCTGGCCCCCGTCCCCACCGGCCTCGTGGACCCGGCCCTCCTGGACGGACCGGTGGAGCTCGAAGGACCCGTGGAAGCACTGGGCTTCGAGAACGACCCCGTACTCGATCCCCTGCTCGACCCCCTGCCCGGCGGCGTGTCCGACATCGACGACACCGAGAGCGAACGCGGAGGCATCTTCCGCTCCCGCGACCTCCGGCGCGACGGTGACCGCGAACAGCACCAGCAGGCGTCCGACCAGGCGGGACAGTCCGCGGCCGGTGTACGGGCGAGACGTCCCGGCGGCCCGGTGCCGCTGCCCCGCCGCAAACCGCCGATCCTGGTCACCGACAACGGCCGCCGGGTCGACGAGGCGGGCCGCGCCCACCCCGCGGCCGCCGAGCACGACCCCGCTTCCGGCCCCGACGGTCCCACCCGTGACGCCGGGTTCAGGCCGCCGGCCGCCGGCCCGCGGCTCTCCGCCGCCGACACCGGCGGGCCCTCCGAGCCGCGGCAGCCCACCGAAATCCGGCAGCCCGCCGGCTTCCGGAAACCCACCGGTCCTGCCGCGCCCACCGAACCCGTCGCGCCGACTGAAACCGCGCCCCCGGCAGCCCCGGGCGCGGCCCCCGAGACGGTGGGCGGCCTGCCCCGGCGCATCAGGCAGGCAAGCCTCGCCCCGCAGCTTCGCGAAGTCTCCGGCGGCCGCGATGCGGAGCCGGTCCGTACGGAACCGGACCAGGACTTCGAGCGCGATGCGGACGAGGTGCGCAGCCGCATGGCTTCGCTCCAGCGCGGCTGGCAGCGCGGCCGGAGGCAGAACGCCGAGGACGTGACCGGTCCCGGTGACACAGCACAAGGAACCACTTCGGGAGGGGACGGTCGATGACCGCACCGAACGCCGCAGCACCCAACACCGCACGCCAGGGCTCCGGCCAGCTGAACTGGCTCCTCGACGAACTCGTCGAGCGCGTCGCCAGCATCCACAAGGCGCTGGTGCTCTCCAGCGACGGCCTCGCCACCGGCACGTCCAAGGATCTGACCCGCGAGGACAGCGAACATCTGGCGGCCGTCGCCTCCGGATTCCACAGCCTCGCCAAGGGGGTGGGGCGCCACTTCGACGCGGGCCGGGTGCGCCAGACCGTCGTCGAACTCGACGAGGCGTTCCTCTTCGTCACGGCGGCCGGTGACGGCAGCTGTCTCGCCGTGCTGGCCGATGCCGACTCCGACGTCGGCCAGGTGGCGTACGAGATGACGCTGATGGTCAAGCGCGTCGGCGCCCACCTGGCCAACGCTCCCCGGACGACCGGTCTGTCCGCCGGGGGGTGAGGGGACGGCATGAGCGCTGACTTCTCCAGATCTCCGGCCGTGCCCGCGGACCCGCAGGCATCGCGCTGGTACGACGCCGATGCGGGACCCGTGGTCCGTCCGTACGCGATGACCCGGGGCCGTACCAGCAGCGCCTCCCGCCATCGCCTCGACCTGATCGCGGTCGTCGTCCCCGAACCCGCGGCCGACGACCCCGGCCGGGACCAGACGCTCTCCCCGGAACATGTGGAGATCGTCGAACTCTGCAGTGACATGCCCCAGTCGATCGCCGAGCTCGCGGCCGGCCTGGACCTCCCCGTAGGGGTGGTCCGGGTGCTGGTCGGTGATCTCGTCGAGGACGAGCTGGTGCACGTAACCCGTCCCGTTCCGCCGGCGGAGCTGCCGGATGTGAACATTCTTCGCGAGGTGATCAATGGCCTTCGGGCGCTCTAGCCGCAACAGGCGGCCCGTGGAGCCCGTTACCCTGAAAATCCTGGTGGCGGGCGGCTTCGGAGTGGGCAAGACGACTCTGGTCGGCGCGGTCAGCGAGATCAGGCCGCTGCGTACGGAGGAGAGACTCAGCGAGGCGGGCCGCCCGGTGGACGACGTGGCGGGCGTGGAGGCCAAGACCACCACCACCGTGGCCATGGACTTCGGCCGGATCACCCTCCGCGAGGACCTGGTGCTGTACCTGTTCGGCACCCCGGGGCAGGACCGCTTCTGGTTCCTGTGGGACGAACTGGCCCAGGGCGCGCTGGGCGCGGTCGTGATCGCGGACACCCGGCGGCTCCAGGACTGCTTCGCGGCGGTCGACTACTTCGAGCGCCGCAGGATTCCCTTCACCGTCGCCGTCAACTGCTTCGAGGGAGCGGACAAGTTCGCCACCGAGACGGTGCAGGCGGCGCTGGACCTCGATCCCGAGGTGCCGGTCCTGATGTGCGACGCGCGCGACCGCTCCTCCGCGCGGGACGTGCTGGTGACGGTCGTCGAGCATGCGGTGGCCCGTGCGGAGCGCCCCCGCGAGCCCGCCACGACGTAGCGGCCCGTACGGCGACCGCGGTACGGACAACGCGGCCCGCACCCCCGCCGACCGGGGTACGGGCCGCGCGTCACTGCCTGACCGCGCAAGGATTTTTCACCCGGCGTGAGGGGCCGTCAAGGCTGCCGGCGGGAGCGGTCAGCGGTTGTCGGCGAGCCACTTGGCCGCGATCTCCGCCAGCTCCCGGTCGCGGCCCGCCAGCATCATCCGGATCATCTGCACGTCGCCACGCAGCGACCAGGCCGGGTGCCCGAAGGTGGCCGGATTGTTCTTCTCGATGAGGAAGTGCGCGGGCCAGGCGGTCCCGTACCCGATCAGGGGCAACGCGGCCGCGTACCTCTTGCGGCCGCGCGCCAGGCCGTACGCGGTGACCGCGAGCCCGGTGAGGGTGCCCGTCAGATGGACCCAGCGGGTCGCGGCCCGGGAGTGCATCGCGACGTAGTAGGGCCAGAACTCTTCGTAGGAATCGAACGTCTGCTGTGGCATACGGGCACCGTAACGGCTGGGGTGGCAACCGGAAACGGTCGGTTCGCGTCCGAGAGGAAGAGCGGGCGGCCGGGACCCACGGGGGTGGTCCCGGCCGCTCTTTCTCCGCACGTGTGTCAGTGCCCCGCGACGGACCTCCTGGCCACCGGGAAGTCGAAGTAGGTGTCCGGGAACAGCTCGGGCTTGAACGTGTAGTGCCACCATTCCTCGGCCAGATTCACGAAACCGGCATTGGCGAGCGTCTTCCGCAGGAACTGCCGATGGGCACGCTGAGCTCCCTGGATACGGGGGTCGTCCGTGTGGGAGAGCGTGTCGAAGCAGTCGAACCCCGTGCCCATGTCCAGGGAGTTGTCGGGGAAGCGGTCGGAGCGGGGCGCGTAGCAGGGCACCTGCTGCCCGCCCGGCAGGTACGGTCCGGTCGGTGCGGCCGGCAGTTCCACCAGCGTCAGATCCACCGTGCTGCCGCGGCTGTGTCCGGATTTCTCCGCGATGTAGCCGTCGGCGAACAGCCGTGCCTTGTCGACGCGCGGATAGAACTCGCCCTTCATGGTCTCGTCACCGAGATCCTTCGCCCACCGTACGAAGTGGTCGACCGCCCGCTGCGGCCGGTAGCAGTCGTACACCTTCAGTGAGTAGCCCTGCGCCAGCAGCCGGGTCTGCGCGCGGTGCAGGGCCAGGGCCGCCGGCCGGGTCAGGATGCAGAGCGGCTGACGGTAGCCGTCCACCGGCACGCCCATGAAGTTGTGCGCGGTGGGGTAGCGCATCTCCTGGATGATCGTCGGATCCACCGAACGCAGCGCGACGAACTCCTCAGGGGCCTTCGGCTCGGGCCCCGCCTGCGCCACGGGGGCGGTGGCGGTGACGGCGAGCAGGGCGGCGGCAGCGGCAGTGGCCAGGACACGGAGAGCGGAAGCGATACCTGTCATGAGCACATAATCCAGCAGAACGGCACGCCCGGCGGGCGATCGGATACAGTCCGCGCGTGTCCGCCCCCATGAGCGACCCCGAGAAGCCGGCCAAGGACTCCCACTGCGGCAGCTGCGGAGCGCTGTTCGCCGCGTCGGCGACCTCCGCCGCCTGGCCCCGCACCTGCGCCGCCTGCGGAGAAAAGGCCTACCGCAACCCGCTGCCGGTCGCCGTGGCGCTGCTCCCCGCCACCGACCGGGACGGCACCGGCCTCGTCGTCATCACCCGCACCGTCCCGCCCCACCGCGGCGGCCTCGCGCTCCCCGGCGGCTTCATCGACCACGACGAGGACTGGAAGCACGCCGTCGTACGCGAACTGCGCGAGGAGACCGGCATCGAAGCCGGCGCTGAGGACGTGCGCCTGGCCGATGCCCTCAGCGCCCCGGACGGCCATCTGCTCCTCTTCGGCCTGCTCCCGGAACGCCCCGCCGACAGCCTCCCGCCCTCCGTGCCCACCGACGAGACCTCCGGCTTCCACCTGCTCCGCACACCCACCGAGCTCGCTTTCCCCCTGCACACCCGGGCCGTCCGCACCTGGTTCGACGGGGGCTACCCCTGACCGGCCCGAGGCCACTTCCGGAACACGGCGCGCGGCCTACAACCCGCGGACGCGCACCGGACCGTTCACCGGCCCCTCCTCACCCTCCCGCTCCACCACAACCTCCCCGTCCACCAGCCGCGACGTATACCGCTCGACCTCCGCCCGCTCCCAGCCGTCACCCGCGTCCCGGACCACCAGACCACCACCACTGCGCCCCGCGGCCGGAGCCCACACCTCCAGCTCCACACCCCCGTCGGCGCCCCGCACGGGCAGCACCGAACCCGCCCGCGCCAACACCGGAACCCGCGACAACGGAGCATCGAGCAACACCTGACCGGGCCCCTCGTACGCCTCACCCGTCGCCGTGTCGTACCAACGCCCCCGCGGCAGCCGCACCGCCCGGCGGTCCGCGCCACGCTCCAGCACAGGCGCCACCAGCAGGGCGTCACCCAGCAAGAACGCGTCTTCGCAATCCCGCAACGACCGCTCACCCGGCGTACCCCACCAGAGCGGTCGCACATACGGTGCACCGGTCAGCCCGGACAGTTGCGCCAGCGTCACGAAGTAGGGGTGGAGCCGCTCCCGTTCCTTCAGCGCGGCCCGCGCGTGCTCAAGCACCCCCGGCCCGAACTCCCACGGCTCCCGCCGCCCCGCGTCGACGGCGCTGTGGGTACGGAACAAGGGCAGGTACGCACCCAGCTGGAACCACCGCAGATACAGCTCCGGCGACGGCGCCCCGTCGAACCCGCCCACATCAGGCCCCGAATACGGAACCCCGCACAGCCCCAGCCCCAGCACCAGCGCCAGCGAGGCCCGCAGCCCGGGCCAGCCGGTCTCCACATCCCCGGACCAGGTCCCCCCGTACCGCTGCATCCCCGCCCAACCGGAACGCGAGAACAGAAACGGACGTGTCTCCGGCCGCAGCCGACGGAGCCCTTCGTACCCGGCACGCGCCATCGCGAGCCCGTACACATTGTGGGCCTCGCGATGATCACCCCCGCGGCCCTCCAGGCAGTGCCGCGCCGACCGCGGCAGCGTCGGATCCCCGAACGCCGCGAACGACACCGGCTCGTTCATGTCGTGCCACACACCGGAGAACCCCTGCGTGAACCGCTCCTCGTACAGCCCGCCCCACCAGTCCCGCACCTGCGGATCGGTGAAGTCCGGATACACGCACTCACCCGGCCACACCTCCCCGCGCACCAACCGCCCGCGCGCGTCCCGGACGAACGCCCCGCGGCTCCCGACCGCCGCGCCCGAGTCGAACACCGCGTTCCCCGGCTCCGCCTTCACCGCGGGATCGACGATCGACACCAGCCGCACCCCGTCCTCCCGCAACTCCTTCGCCAGCCCCGGAAGATCGGGAAAGCGCCCGCGGTCGACGGTGAACACCCGGTGCGCGTCGTAGTGGTCGATGTCCAGATGCAGCACCGACAGGGGCAACCCCCGCTCCCGGTAACCGGCGACGACCCGTCGCACCTCCCGCTCGCTCCCGAACCCCCAACGGGCATGCTGCGGACCCAGCGCCCAGGACGGCGGCAGCGCGGGCGCACCCGTCAGCGCCGTCCAGCCCTGCAACACGCGGGCCGGCGTACCGGCCATCACCCAGCAGCGCAGCGGCCCCCCGTCCATCCGTACCTCGCACATCCCCGGGCGGTCGTGGCCGGATCCCGCGCCCTCCTCGCCCTCGCGCAGCGTCACCCGCCCCGACCAGGAATTGTCGTGGAACAGCAGATGCGTCCCCGCATCGGAGACCACCAGCTGCACCGGCATCGTCAGGTACAGCGGATCGTCATCCGGCCCGAAGCGCCCACCCGGATCGGTGTTCCACAGCCGGTACACACCGTCCCGCAACCGCGGCCCGGACGCCCGCCCGCCGAGCCCGAAGAACCGGGCATCCGCCGGCACCTCGGACCGCTGCACCCAGCGAGCGGCACCGCCCGCGACCGGCTCCCACCAGCGCGGCGGCAGCTCGCGCCGGAGCACCACCCCGCCCGGCGTACGCAGCTCCACGGCCCCGTGCCGCGACACCGCGACGGTCAGCCGCTCCGAGACGACCTGCCAGCCGCCGTCCTTGTCCGGCTCCAGCTCGGCCCGCGGATCCGCCTCCGGCGCCGCGCCGGGCAACGCGTACGACGGCAGCGGGTCCGCCCCGTCCCAGCCCCAGAACACCGCCCCGCCCACTGCCACCCGGACCCGCAACTCCGAACGCGCGAACCGCACCACACCCCCGCCCGGCCCCGGCTCCGCCCCCACCACGAGGCCCGGCACCCTCGCCCGCTCCGCACCGCGCCGGGGCAGCGCCCGCGCATCCGCATTCCGGCGCCGCCAGGAGGAGCGCATCGTGCGCAGCCCCCGCACCGAACCGACCATCTTCACCGAGCGCACCAGGTCACGACCGTTCATGCAGCTCACCCTGCCACCCGACAGGGCGGGTGCGGGCGCCGTTCAACTTCCGTTCACCCGTGGCCGGACCACATGTCCGGACACGCGACCATGGGCGACGAACCCTGGTGCGAAAGACGATCACGTGGCATCGTCCGTAAAAGCCGCCTCACGCGCACACCCCAGCACGTGTGCGCGCGACCCACGCCCACCCCGCGTACCCGTACAGTCAGGGAGCCGCCATGACCGCAGCAGCCAACGACGCCCCCCTCTGGCAGCCCGGCCCCGACCGCATCGCGGCCGCCGCCGTCACCCGCTTCCAGAACTGGGCGGCCGAGCGCTACGGAGCACCGGCCGAAGGCGGCTACCAGGCGCTGCACCGCTGGTCGGTCGACGAGCTCGACACCTTCTGGCGGGCCGTCGCCGACTGGTTCGACGTACGGTTCTCCACCCCGTACGAATCCGTCATCGGCGACCGCACCATGCCCGGCGCCCAGTGGTTTCCCGGCGCCACCCTCAACTACGCGGAACACGCGCTGCGCACCGCCGACGACCCCCTGCGCGCCGACGCCCCCGCCCTGATCCACGTCGACGAGACCCACACCCAGGTCCCCCTCTCCTGGTCCGGACTCCGCCGACAGGTCGGATCGCTCGCCGCCGAACTCCGCGCCCTCGGCGTCGCACCGGGCGACCGCGTCAGCGCCTACGTCCCCAACATCCCCCAGGCGGTCGTCGCCTTCCTCGCCACCGCGGCCGTCGGCGGCGTCTGGACCTCCTGCGCCCCCGACTTCGGCGCCCGCAGCGTCCTCGACCGCTTCCAGCAGGTCGAACCGGTCGTCCTCTTCACCGTCGACGGCTACCGCTACGGCGGCAAGGAGCACGACCGCACCGACACGGTCGCCGAGCTGCGCCGCGAACTCCCCACCCTGCGCGCCGTCGTCCACATCCCGCTGCTGGGCACCGAGGCCCCGGAGGGCGCCCTCGACTGGTCCGCCCTCACGTCGGCGGACACCGAGCCCGTCTTCGAACAGGTCCCCTTCGACCATCCGCTGTGGGTGCTCTACTCCTCCGGCACCACCGGACTCCCCAAGGCGATCGTCCAGTCCCAGGGCGGCATCCTGCTGGAACACTTCAAGCAGGTCGGACTGCACTGCGACCTCGGCCCCGACGACCGCTTCTTCTGGTACACCTCCACCGGCTGGATGATGTGGAACTTCCTCGTCTCCGGCCTGCTGACCGGGACGACACTCGTGCTGTACGACGGAAGCCCCGGCTACCCGGACGTCAGCGCCCAGTGGCGCGTCGCCGAACAGACCGGAGCAACCCTCTTCGGCACCTCCGCCGCCTATGTCATGGCCTGCCGCAAAGCCGGCGTCCACCCGGGCCGCGACTTCGACCTCTCCCGCGTCCAGTGCGTCGCCACCACCGGCTCCCCGCTCCCGCCCGACGGATTCCGCTGGCTCCACGACGAGGTGGACGACAACCTGTGGATCGCCTCCGTCAGCGGCGGCACCGACGTCTGCAGCTGCTTCGCCGGCGCGGTCCCCACCCTCCCCGTGCACATCGGCGAGCTCCAGGCACCGTGCCTCGGCACGGACCTCCAGGCCTGGGACCCCGCGGGCAAGCCACTCATCGGCGAGGTCGGCGAGCTCGTCGTCGCCGCACCCCTGCCCTCCATGCCGATCCGCTTCTGGAATGACCCCGACGGCAGCCGCTACCACGACAGCTACTTCGACATGTACCCCGGAGTCTGGCGCCACGGCGACTGGATCACGATCACCGAACACGGCTCCGTCGTCATCCACGGCCGCTCCGACTCCACCCTCAACCGCCAGGGTGTCCGGATGGGCTCCTCTGACATCTACGAAGCCGTCGAACGGCTCCCCGAGATCCGCGAGTCCCTCGTCATCGGCCTCGAAGAGCCCGACGGCGGGTACTGGATGCCGCTCTTCGTCCACCTCGCCGACGGTGCCTCGCTCGACGACGACCTGCGCGACAGCATCAAGCAGACCATCCGCGCGAACCTCTCCCCGCGCCACGTCCCGGACGAGATCATCGAGGTTCCCGGTATCCCGCACACCCTCACCGGCAAGCGCATCGAGGTTCCGGTCAAACGCCTCCTGCAAGGCACAGCCCTGGCCAAGGCGGTCAATCCCGGCTCGATCGACAACCTCGAACTCCTCCACTTCTACGAGGACCTCGCCCGCAAGCGGCGCTGACCCCCGCACTGTCAGTGCCCCTGATTACTCTGAGTGAGCAATGATCGACAGCGCACTGGGGGAGTCATGGCGCACACCAGGAACACCAAGCAGGACAAGACCATCGGGACCGGCGAGTACGGGCGGTCCCGGACATCCATGCGACGCACGCTGCGCCGCGAAGCACCCAGCACCGTCGGCCTCCTGGCCGACGAGCAGGACTTCGCGGCGATGCAGCGCTATCGCACCTTCACCTTCGACGACCACACCGTCTACCTCCAGCAGGTCGAAGGCCTGCTGAAGGCCCTCGCCGCACAGGGCGTGCACGCCACGGTCGCCCTCTTCGACCCCGAGGAGTACGCGGAGTTCTGCACCGAGTCCGGAATCGCTCCCGACACCCCTGCCAGCCGCAGCCGCTTCACCGCCGAAATCGCCTCGATCGGCGCCACCGTCGCGTACACCGGGCAACCCATCGACACCCTGATCCCACTCCTGGTCGGTCGAGCCGTCCGCCGGGCCACCTGGGAATACGCCACGATGACCCTGGCCGGCCTCGGAGCATGCGCCGACTGCGGACAGGACATCGGCCGCGCCGCCTTCGACCGGGCCTCCCACCTCCTGCTGCGCATGCTGGAGACGGCCGGCCCGGGCACCCACCACCTCGTCTGCAGCACTCCCACCGAGACCGAGCACCTGCTCGCGGTCCTGCACACCGAGCGCGACACCACGGGGCCCGCCCGCCTCGAAACAGCGGAAGGAGCCGAATTCGTCACGGTGCTCGCCGTAGGCATCGCCCTCGAAAAGCCCGGAGGAGTCGTACTCCGGACGAGCAGCCCCGGGACCCAGGACCGGGTCCACGGCTGGCGGCTGGCCCGCGGCAGCCTGGTCCCGCTCACCGCCGGCGAGGTCTTCAGCGCCTACTGCACCGACGCCGACACCGGCGAACCCGTCGCTCCGGAGTCGCACGTGGAGTACTGCGCCGGCTTCGACATCGGGGCGGACGAGCCGGAGACGCACCACTGACAGGCCGAAGGGGCTCCCCGCCATCGGCAGGGAGCCCCTTCGCCACAGACACCGCAGGGCTACTCGCCCGACAGCACGGCCTGAGCCGCCACCCGCGCCTCTTCGGCGGAGTCGGCCGCCCGCGCGGCAGAAGCGGCACGCTCGCACTGCGCGAGCGTGTACTTCGCCAGCGTGGCGCGGACATAAGGAATGGACGCGGCACCCATCGACAGCGACGTCACACCCAGCCCCGTCAGGACACAGGCGAGCAGAGGATCGGAGGCGGCTTCACCACAGACACCGCAGCTCTTGCCCTCGGCCCCGGCCGCCTCCGCCGACAGCGCGACCAGATCGAGCAGCGCAGGCTGCCAAGGATCCTGCAGCCGCGACACCGCGCCCACCTGACGGTCGGCGGCAAAGGTGTACTGCGCCAGGTCGTTGGTACCCAGCGAGAGGAACTCGACCTCCTGCAGGATCGAGCGTGCCCGCAGCGCGGCTGACGGAATCTCCACCATCGCACCGAATTTCGCCGCCAGCCCGGCCTCGCGGCAGGCGTCGGCGAAGGCCTTCGCGTCCGCACGGTCCGCCACCATCGGAGCCATGACCTCAAGATGGACAGGCAGACCCTCGGCCGCCTTCGCCAGCGCGGTCAACTGGGTCCGCAGCACCTCGGGGTGGTCCAGCAGGCTCCGCAGCCCACGCACACCCAGTGCCGGGTTGGGCTCGTCCGCCGGCGTCAGGAAGTCCAGCGGCTTGTCGGCACCGGCATCCAGCACCCGCACCACGACACGCCCCTCGGGGAACGCCTCGAGCACCGCCCGGTACGCCGCGACCTGCTTCTCCTCGGACGGCGCCCGCTTGCTGTCGTCCAGGAACAGGAACTCGGTACGGAACAGCCCCACACCCTCCGCACCGGCCTCGACGGCAGCCGGTACATCGCCCGGCCCGCCCACATTGGCGAGCAGCGGGACCTTGTGACCGTCGGAGGTCGCCCCAGGACCGGTCGAAGCGGACAGCACGGCCTTGCGAGCGGCAGCGGCGCTCTCCAGCTCCGCACGCTTCTCGGCGCTGGGCTCGACGAAGATCTCACCGGTGCTGCCGTCCACCGCGACGACCGTGCCCTCGGCCAGCTCACCGGCCCCCGGAAGCGCCACCACGGCAGGCACACCGAGTGCCCGCGCCAGGATCGCGCTGTGACTGGTGGGCCCACCCTCCTCGGTCACGAAGCCGAGCACCAGGGCAGGGTCGAGCAGCGCCGTGTCGGCGGGCGCCAGGTCCCTGGCGATCAGCACATAGGGCTCGTCGCTGTCCGGTACACCGGGCATCGGCACACCGAGCAGACGTGCCACGATCCGATTGCGGACATCGTCGAGGTCGGCGACCCGCCCCGCGAGGTACTCACCGGCGTTGGCGAGCAGCGCCCGATAGGCGGCGAACGCGTCGTAGACGCCGCGTTCGGCGGTGCTGCCGACGGCGATGCGCCGATCCACATCGGCGATCAGCTCGGGGTCCTGCGCCATCATGGCCTGAGCCTCGAGCACATGCTGGGCCTCGCCGCCGGCAAGGTTGCCGCGCGCGATCAGATCGGCCGCCACGGCTTCCACCGCCTGGCGGGCGCGCCCCTGTTCGCGCTCCGCCTCCTCGGCCGGGATCTGCTTCGCCGGCGGTTCGAGCACCGCCGTACCCATATGACGCACCTCGCCGATCGCCACTCCGTGACTCACGCCGACGCCTCGCAGCGTTGTCTCCATTTCACCCGTCCCCGGTTGTGCGGCGGTCCGTGCCTCCGCGGTGGATATCCAGTCGGCCGTCATCGCGCCGAGTCCGTCACTGCCAACCGAACAACGTGTCGCCAATCTTGACGTCGCCGTCCTCCCGGACATCGGAGAGGGAGTCAGCAGTCGCCTCCAGCGCCACGATCGGGCACACGGGCGACTTGCCGGTGGCCTCGACGCCCGCAGGGTCCCACCGCACGATCCCCTGGCCGCGGGTGACCGTGTCCCCCTTGTTCACGAGTAGCTCGAAGCCCTCGCCATTGAGCTGGACGGTGTCGATGCCGAGGTGGACGAGCACGCCGTGTCCCTGCCCGTCGACGACGACGAACGCGTGCGGGTGCAGGGAGACAACGATGCCGTCGACCGGTGATACGGCCTCGGACGGCTCGCGCACGGGATCGATGGCGGTTCCAGGACCCACCATCGCGCCGGAGAAGACCGGGTCCGGCACGGCGGCGAGCCCGATGGCACGTCCGGCAAGGGGGGACGTCACAGTGGTCATGGGGAACCTCCCAGGGGTGGAGCTCGAATGGCGCCGTCACGGCTTGCAGACGACAGCGTGCTGTTCAGCAGAGTAAGTCATAAGAAGTTCCGGTTCCGCCCGAGTCCTGGCGGTTCGTGACCATCGGAGGAGCACCGGAAACGATTTGCCTCGACTCTCGGCTGCCTGTACTGTCATACCCCTGCCTGGCCCCAGTACGACTTCACGTCGGGGGTCGGCGGCGACTTTTAAGCCCTGACCCTAACTCGGATCGGCACCTGCATGCCTGCAGGAGGTTGGTCAAGGGGAATGAAAAGGCCTGATAGAGTCGGACTCGCCGGAAAGGGAAACGCGAAAGCGAAGAACTGGAAAGCAACCCCGCTTCGACCGGGAATCGGACACGAAAGAGTCTGA